>DVIW01000002.1 GCA_018710945.1 Candidatus Aphodovivens avistercoris
ACAACCCCGTGCTCATCGGCGAGCCGGGCACCGGCAAAACGGCCATCGTGGAGGGCCTGGCCCAGCGCATCGTGGCCGGCGACGTGCCGTCCAGCCTGAAGGACCGCGACATCGTGTCGCTGGACATGGCCTCCATGCTGGCGGGCGCGAAGTACCGCGGCGAGTTCGAGGACCGCTTGAAGGCCGTGCTGCGCGAGGTGAAGGAGAGCGACGGACGCATCATCCTGTTCATCGACGAGCTTCACACCATCGTGGGCGCGGGCTCGTCGGGCGACAGCTCCATCGACGCGGGCAACATGCTCAAGCCGGCCCTGGCGCGCGGCGAGCTGCACGCCATCGGCGCCACGACGCTCGACGAGTACCGCAAGTACATCGAGAAGGACGCCGCGCTGGAGCGCCGCTTCCAGCCGGTCGTGGTGGGCGAGCCCACGGTGGAGGACACCATCGCCATCCTGCGCGGCCTGAAGGAGAAGTACGAGATCCACCACGGCGTGCGCATCACCGATGCCGCCATCGTGGCCGCGGCGGAGCTGTCGAACCGCTACATCTCCGACCGCTTCCTGCCCGACAAAGCCATCGACCTGATGGACGAGGCCGCCAGCCGCCTGCGCATTGAGATCGACTCCATGCCGGAGGAGGTGGACGCGGCCGAGCGCAAGCTCACGCAGATGCAGATCGAAGAGCAGGCCCTCATGAAGGAGAGCGACGAGGTGAGCCGCGAGCGCTTGGAGGCGCTGCGCCGCGACATCGCCGCCGCCAAGGAGGACCTGGACGCCCGCAAGGCCGCATGGCGCAACGAGAAGGACGTCATCGAGAACGTGCAGACGCTCAAGGCCGACATCGAGGCGGCCCAGACCGAGGAAGAGCGCGCCACCCGCGAGGGCGACCTGTCGCTGGCCTCCGAGATCCGCTACGCGCGCATCCCCGAGCTGAAGAAGCGCCTGGCGGAAGCCGAGGAGGCGCTGAACAGCAAGCAGGGCGACGGCGCCATCTTGAAGGAGGCGGTGTCCGAGGACGAGATCGCCGAAGTGGTGAGCACGTGGACGGGCATCCCCGTGAGCAAGATGATGCAGGGCGAGATGGAGAAGCTGGTCGATCTGGAGGCCAAGCTGCACGAGCGCGTGGTGGGGCAGGACGAGGCCGTGGCCGCAGTGGCCGGCGCCATCCGGCGCAACCGCGCGGGGCTGTCCGACCCGAACCGCCCGATCGGCTCCTTCCTGTTCTTGGGCCCCACCGGTGTGGGCAAGACCGAGCTGGCCAAGGCGCTGGCCGAGTACCTGTTCGACACCGAGAGGGCCATGGTGCGCATCGACATGTCCGAGTACATGGAGAAGTTCAGCGTGCAGCGCCTGATCGGCGCGCCTCCGGGGTACGTGGGCTACGACGAGGGCGGTCAGCTGACCGAGGCCGTGCGCCGGCGCCCCTACAGCGTGGTGCTGCTGGACGAGATGGAGAAGGCGCACCCGGACGTGTTCAACGTGCTGCTGCAGGTGCTTGACGACGGGCGGCTGACCGACGGCCAGGGCCGCGTGGTCAGCTTCAAGAACGCCATCATCATCATGACGTCCAACGTGGGCAGCCAGTACATCCGCGAGTACGCGGCGGAGGAGAGCAAGCAGTCCATGGGCAAGATGATGGAGGACATCGCCTCCGGCGACATCGAGTCCGGTGCGAAGAAGCTGGCGGAGCTGACGAACAAGGTGCAGGATGCGCTGCGCGCGACGTTCCGCCCCGAGTTCCTGAACCGCATCGATGACGTGATCACGTTCAACGGGCTGTCGATCGAGGCCATGGAGCCCATCGTGAAGCTGCAGCTGAAAGACGTGCGCGCGCGTCTGGCCGACCGCCGCGTGACGCTGGATGTGACCGACGCCGCGCTGGAACATCTGGCCATCGACGGCTTCGACCCGGTGTACGGAGCACGTCCGCTGAAGCGCCTGATCCAGCGCGAAGTGGTGGACCGCATCGCGCAGAAGATCGTGGAGGGCAAGCTGCCCGACCGGGCGCATGTGCTTATCGGCGTAAACGAGGCGACCGGCGATTACGAGTGCATTGTGGAGCCCCCGATGGACTTGGACGCCAACTGGGACGATTTGCTGAAGTAGCGGCAAGCTGCCGTTCCCTCTGCAGCAACGGTTCGAGCGCGCCTTAAGGCGCGCTCTCCGAGGCGCGCCGCACCTCCGGTCCTGTCCGCGTCGCACGCGATCGGGGAACGGATCCTAAATGCCAAGCTTTCCGGAGAATGGGCGGAGGGGCGGCGCCAGCCCCTCCGCTTCGTCCCTTTCGGTTCGACTGTCCTCACATTGCCATGCTTGCGGTATGTTCGGCGGAGTCCCATATCGTGCAATCAGTGCATCGGCGAAGCTTTATCGGCTCTGCCGATGAGCGCGGAAGATATCTATGCTATATTCGATAGCATAGATATCTTGCTGGCAAGGAGGATCGACATGGCGGATCTTCTCATTCGCAACTGCGATGCGGAAACGAAGCGCGCTTTGGCGGTGAGGGCGGCCCAGAACGGGCGCAGCCAGCAGGCAGAAGCTTTGGCCATTCTGAGGGAAGCGCTGCTGGATGAGCCGAAAAGCTGGGTTGATCTGGTGATTGAAAACTCCCGTAGCGTCGGGGGCATGGAGTTCGAGCCTCCCCGCCGCCATGCTTCGCGCCTCACTGCGGTGGAGCTGTAACCATGCGCTACGTTGTCGACACCAACGTGGTCTCGGAGCTGACGAAAGCCCAGCCGAATGCCTCGGCGGTCGCATGGATCTCCCGCCATGCCGCCGATGCGCTGCTGACCGCCATCACCATCGAGGAAATGCGGTTCGGCTGCCTGATGCTGCCCGAGGGAAAGCGCCGCGCGAAGCTTTCGGAAACCATCGACC
Source organism: Candidatus Aphodovivens avistercoris (assembly GCA_018710945.1). GTDB lineage: Bacteria > Actinomycetota > Coriobacteriia > Coriobacteriales > Eggerthellaceae > Aphodovivens > Aphodovivens avistercoris. The sequence goes on from DVIW01000002.1 coordinate 2,880, forward strand.
GCATCGTCGACGTGTACGCGTCGCGCATCCTTTCCTTCGACGCGCATGCAGCTGAAGAGTGCGCGAGGCTGCATTGCCTTGCCATCGGCAAGGGGCGCACGCCCGCCATCGAGGACCTGATGATCGCCGCGCTGTGCGTTTGCCACGACGCGACGCTGGTCACGCGCAACGTACGGGATTTCGACTGCTTGGGTATCGAGGTGCTGAATCCGTTCGAGGTCGCGTAGCTGGCCTTCGTGGGGGATGCTTGCGCGCGGAGAGGGGCTTTCGCCGCCTCGCTCCAAGCTTCCATCGCGATGCGAAAAGGCCGGATCCCTGGAGGGTGGGGTCCGGCCTTTGCCTCTTGTCCTGCCGCTCAAGTGCGAGCAAATCGGGCGGCAGGGTTGAGGTTCGCGGTTCTGCGAGGCGGTTACTCGTAGAAGAACGTGAGGTAGTGGAAACGGGTGCTGCCGTATAGCATGCCCATCAGACAAGCAACCGTTCCGATGAGCAAAGCGCACAGCCACAGGTTACCCGTTTTCTTGTAGATGAAGGTCGAGCCGGCGACGGCAACCGTCATGCCCACCGGCAGCCCCCAAATGCGGCTCCAATCGACGCCGACGGTAAGCAGCCAGCTGCTGTCTGCTTCGAGATTGACGGTGGTTTCGAAGAACCACTTCAGTGCGATGACGGCGACGACGACAGCGATGGCTAGGGCAACGTTCACGACGATGGCGATAACGAGGTCTTTTGTTTCATTTCCGGTCGTGGGCAGGCGTCGGATGACATTCATGTCGATGGACAGGACGAGGAAGCACAGGATGAAGACGATCAGATAGTTCCAGTAGTACGGGATCTTGTCGAGCGGGATGTCTTTAACCCCGAAGAACCATGCGTACAGGTCGGTTCCCAGAACGCTCGACTGGAACTGCAGATACGCCCAACCCAGCGCGATGGTGACGAGTGCCACGCCGAAAGAGCTGAGGATCATGAGCGCGATAGACTTCGCCTTTTCTTTGGAAGATGCGGATGCATCGTAGTCTGCGGGCGTGATGCCGAAGTCGGCGGGCTTCAAGCCCTTCTTCTTGCGTTCGGTCAGGATGTAAACCGCTGAACCGATGATGCACACGATGGTCAGGCCGATGATGACGCCGAATCCCATGTTGGCGTACCCCATGTTGAACCCAAGGTTGTAGAGGTTGGAGTACGTTCCTCCGCCAATGATGCCGAATGCATCGGTTTTCAACACCAGATACGGCGCTAGCAGCCCGACTGCGCAGGCGATGATGAGGCCAGGGCCTCGGAATCCCACGTTGCGGGCAAGCGGTCGCCTAGCGCGTGCGAAGACGGGGACTTCCTCGATCAGTAGCAGGGCGGTTGCGCACAGCCATGCGGCGAATGCGAAGATGCCGAACAATCCGATGTAGTCCTTATACTGCCAAATCTGGTTGTGGGAGTCGATGTAGTTGGGAACCGCGTCGCCGATCATGTCCTGTCCGTATTCGAGCAGGTGCTGGATGCAGCCTCCATCGACGAACGCTCCCTCATGGACGCGCTGGTCGTAGGAGAGGATGATCGCGTTTCCCTCTTCGAATGAGCCGTAAACATGATCGGGCTCGATTTCAGTCATGCCCGAATCGCCGGTGTGCGCTTGGAAAATCTGCAGAAGGCCTTCGGCTTCGGGGATGGTCTCCACCGTGTTGCCCAGATCGTAGCTGCCATACAAGAATGCCACGTTTCCTTGATAGGAAAGCACTGATGCAGCCTCCTCCGGATTGTCCTTGAAGCGACGTGCGGGAGAGCCGGAAGCGGCAAGAACGCCCTTCGAGTCGTACTCCGCTCCGATGATGACAGCGGCGGAGGATCCCAAGGAGTGGCCCGATGCGATGATGTTTTCAGAATCGATGTAGGGCAGGCTGAGCATGTATTCGTAGAAAAGCTTCGATTCGTCGAGAAGCGCGCGCGATGTGCTCATGCCGGAGCCTTTGCTGGTGCCTGCGCCCGCATTGAAATAGCCTTGGGAGTTTCCCGATCCGTAAAGGTCGGGGACTACGACGGCAAAGCCCCTTCGGGCGAATTCGAGCGCCCAGGATTCCTGATTGCGCGCGTTTCCTGAGTTTCCGTGGAGCATGATGATGCCAGGAGCGGGGGTTGCGTCTGTAGCGTTGTCCGGCCGGTACACCAGTCCGCTGAACGACGCTCCGTCGCTTCCCGACAGCGTTATCCGGTCGATCGACACTTTGCCCCAGCTGGATACCACTCCCCAATTCAACAGCGACGTGATGAGCAGAATGGCGAACGTGACGCAAAATCCTATGCGCACGTTCCTGCGGCGTCGTCTCCGCTTGTCGGGATCTTTGTAATCGTGCAAGAGCTTTTCATCCATCGCCCGGTCCTTTTCGGATCGGGCGATGGATGCGTTTGATGTAGTTGCCATCAAAACACCTCCTCAGTGGTTTTCGTGCGACGCCCCCGAAGAGGCGCCTCCCCTGTTGGCGGCCGTCGTCCGTTCATCCCTCCCATTGGCGATGCTCGGCCGCATTGCGCTGGCTGCCTGTAGAGGGGATTGTGGCTTCAAAGAGGCTTGCGCGCATCGGGCATAATGCTGCAAAGGGGGGTTATTTGCATAATCCCCCTGATATAATCCGCTCTTTGATGTTCGGCGCATTACCATGTGAAACGTCATCGCGTCTGCCGCTCCGAGGAGGGCGGTGCAGAGGGGGAGCGCCAATGGGGGCATCCAGCTATAGGGCGGTTGTCGGGTCGATAGCCGCCATACCGGCAGCGTTCTACGGCTATGCATTCCTCAAGTCTTGGATTTCTCTGAGGAGCATGCCCTCCGCGAGCGTCGGCATTGATCTGGACGTGTTCTCCTACGGCATAATCCATGCCGCCATCGCGTTTTCTTTGGCGCTGATGGCGCTTTTCGTGCGAGAAAAGCTGCTGAACGTCATCGTGACGGCGGTTGCGCTTGCCTGCCAGCTTGCGTGCGTCGGCATAACGGCAGGCGCACTATGCGCCGATGCTTGCGGTTTGGTTTTCCTGCAGCCGTACTTGGGGTCTGCCGGGGTTGTAGCGTTCTCGTCTTTGTGGGTGAACCTTTACGCGAAGCTGAACCCGGTTCGGGCGACGTTTCTCAATGTCGCGAGCATCGTGCTTGCCCAGGCGTTCGTTTTCGTTTCCGAAGACTCCTCGACCGGCCGAATGCTCGTGATCCTCGCAGTGCTCCCCTTGCTGTCCGCAGGATGCGCGTTCGCCTCTCTGAGAAGCTGCCCCGATGCCGGCATGCGTGTCGAGCGACTTGGTTCGAATCGGTTTCTGCCCATCCGCGCAGTGCTGTTTGTGGCGGCGTGCTCGTTTGCCTATCGGGTGGCATCAAGCGAACTCGCTGTCCTAGACGAACGCTACGCTTCTGCGATTCCTGCGGTGCTGCTGTTGATCCTGCTTCTTGTCGACACGAAGAAGTTCAGCGTGGCTTCGTTGTTCAGGATGGTGTTCCCCCTCATGCTGGTCGGTTTCCTTCTGGTGGCGCTGCTCCCCGATTTCTTGGGAAGAGTGGCGGGCACTGCGTTTCAGGCGGGGTACGGGGCGATGTCAATCATGGTTGTGATGCTTGTCTGCACGGTGTCATACGGATCGAACACGTCCGGATACTGGCTTTTTGGCATGCTGGCGGGCACTCAGTTCCTTTCGACGAGCGTAGGGTCGCTGGCGGGAACCCATGTTGTCGCAGTCGCGGGGGAAGGCGGCTATATCGCGCTGTGCATAGCGGCGGTTGTCGCTGTTGTGCTTACGGGCTTCGCCATGATGGCGGAAAAGGACGTTTTCTCGCTTTGGGGCGTGGGGCTGGGGAAAGGGGTCCAGATGCTCGGCTCTTCTCAGAGGGAGGCCGGGGGGTCTTCCGGCAAGGAGGTGGACGGTGGGAAGGACCGTGGCGCTTTCGAGACGAGCGGGAGCATCGCCATCCGCATTAATTCTCTTGCGGCATCGCACGGTCTGACCGAAAGGGAGGTTGAAGTGGTGTTCCTCGCGGTGCAGGGGAAGACCAACAGCCAGATAGGGCAGGACATGTTCATCTCCTTGGGCACGGTGAAGGCCCACATGAGCCACATCTACCGAAAGCTGGACGTCCATTCTCGCAAAGAGCTTATGGCGCTGGTCGGTGTTCGTGATGCCGGCGGCTCCTCTTCGTAATTAAAGTAGCGTGAAATGTATCGTGATATGATTTGACACTGAGGAGAAGAACCGGGAAGCGACGGCGACTTCCGCCATCGCTTGCGTGGGGAGGGGGGCAGTTTTGGGCAGATTCAGCGCAGTGTATCAGTCGATGGCCGCCATCCCCCTTGCTTTCTATGGCTATGCGTTCCATCGCGTTTCCACGTCGCTATTCCAAGTTCCCTTCGCCTTAGTGGATAAGGGCCATTTCATTCCGTCTTTCGGGATCTTCGTCGGGGTGTTTGCCTGTCTCATTGCGGTGGCGGTGTTCGTTGCCGGATCTGACAGAGTGAGGAAGGCGGCGCTGCCCATCGGAGTGGCTTCGCAGCTTGTCGCCAGCCTCTTGGTGGCTCTTGTGTACTACGGGGCGATTGACAGCCAAGCGGTTGCCCTCGCAAGCGGTGTGCTGGGTTCGTTCGCCACCGCATGCCTATCGGCGCTGTGGATAGACCTGTACGCCCGTCTCAATCCGGTTCGCGCTGTGTGGTGCGGAGCGGTCGCGCTGCTTGTCTCCCAGGCGATCGTGTTTCTGGTGGAGGGCAATGCCCTTTACCGGGTTTTCATCGCGCTAGCCTTCGCGCCGCTCCTTTCGCTGGTGTGCTTCCTGATTGCGATTCGCTCGGGCGAAAGCGGTGCCGAGGTCGGATTGAAGCGAGAGGGCAAGGCAGACGAGGATCGGGGCGAGGCGAAAAGGGCCGGCATCGCTGCACCGCGCAATGAAGGGGATTCTGCGCGCTGCGCGCCGAAGGATCGATTCATGCTTCCGTACAAAGCCGTTGCGTTCATCGCGGCGTATTCCTTCGCTTATGGATTCGCGCGCATGGGCGATGACCTTCTGAACGCTCGCTACGCCGCAGTCGTTCCCAGTGTTATCGTCATATGCTTCCTATTCATAAACGATCGGCGTTTCAATGTATCGGTTCTGCTGAGGTTCGCTTTCCCTCTCATGGTTGCAGGTTTCCTGCTGGTGTTTCTAGCTTCGTCAGCCTACGGGGCCTTCGCTTCCGTTGTGGTGAATGTGGGATTCGCCACTATGGAGATGCTGCTCTTGTTCATGGTGTGCACGATCGCCTACAGCACGGGAACTTCGGGCTTATGGCTGTTCGGGGTTCTATGCGCCACGCAGTCGCTGATGCGTGCCGCGGGAGTGTGGCTCGGTATGGAGCTAGGTGCTGTGCTGGGCGTGCCGCATCGATACGAGCTGGTGAGCGTTGTTGCCATCGTGATGGTGGTGATTGCCAGTGTATTGCTGATGTCGGAGAAGAGCCTGTTCTCGTTCTGGCGTTTTCGCAGCGACGGTTCCGCGTCCGGTGACGAAGACGCCGATTACCTCTTGGCGCGCATCGGCAATCTGGGCGATTTGCGTAACCTCACCGATCGCGAAAAAGAGGTGTTCTACCTGCTTGCTCAAGGCAAGTCGAACATCGAGATAGCTCACGACATGTTCATCTCCGAGGGCACGGTTAAAGCGCACTTGCATCATATCTACACGAAGCTGGACGTCCATTCGCGCAAGGAGCTGATATCGCTTCTGGACGGTGGCTCCCGATAGAACGGCAACGTTTTCCCAGATAAAACAACGGTTTACGAATCAAGGATTAGCAAAATACACCCATTGGGCGCGTTTGATCGATGCGCGTACCATCTCCTGCCGCTAAAAGGGATTTAAGGCATGCGCAGAAAGGACCTGCGCGCATCGTTGGTGGCGCGGTGCGCATGCGAAGCATTCGACTAGGAGGTGGAATATGGGGAAGAAGGAGCCGTCGGCTCGTGCATTGGCTCAAGCCGAGCGCGACCGCGCGATGGACGAGAAACTTCGACGCGATTACTACGATCCCGAAGCTCGCAAGCGTCGTCGCAAGAACGTCCGCATCGGGTTCTGCATCACGCTTGCCATCATGCTCATCTGCTCGGTGATCAACTGGGGCGTCGTGTCGGGTTGGGGCAATGTGCAGATAGAGCGCATCAACCTATCGGGCAACGACGGCGCGAAATTCAGCGGGCTCGTGTACCGTCCGGCGAACGCGACAGACAGCACGCCGGCACCTGCCATCATCATGCTGCATGGCAATTCGGGCAATGCCCGCAACCAAGAATCGTGGGCGGTTGAGTTCTCTCGTCGCGGCTTCGTCGTGGTGGTCCCCGACTTGTATGGCGCCGGCGATTCGCTGGGCTATTTCAACGGCGGACCCGGCCAGCGGGCGGACACGGGAGCGCGTTCGGTGCGCGGCATCACCGAGGAGTCGAATCTGTTCTTCGACTATATGACGTCGCTTTCCTATGTCGATGCCGACAACGTGTTGGTATCGGGGCACTCCATGGGTGGCGGTGCGGCGCTGATCATAGGCGCGCAGAATGATGTCAAGGGCATTCTGTCGGCATCCGGTTCGCCGCGCAAGCTGGTTATCGACGCTCATCCGGAACTATGGGACCTGGTCGTAAACTATAAGGGCAACGTTGCGTTCGTGTACGGCACCAACGACATGGGCAACACTCCCGAGACGGTTCCCGAAAAAGAAGGCGTGCTGGAGGTGTTCCAAGCGCATACCGGCGATGCGGACATGACCGAAATCGAAACCGGAAAAGTGTACGGATCGTTTGCCAACGGCGATGGCATCGTGCTCACATACGACCAACGCATCCATGAAGGCGCGTTCGTTGACCAGGGCTGCATCGAGCATCTGGTGGAATACGGTCAGGATATGATCGGTGACGCGGTGCCGAACTATATCGATCCCGCCGATCAGGTGTGGATGGTTAAAGATTACACAGGGCTTGCGGGCATATTTGCTTTCGCTGCGTTCCTTATGGCGACGGCGCTGCTGCTCATCGAGGAGGTTCCAGTGTTCGCCAAGGTGCGTCGGCCCATTGCGAGAAACGTTGGCTTCCGCGGAACGGGTCTGGTTATCGCCACGCTCATCGGCATTTTGGCACCGTACTTGGTCATCAAGACCGATGCGTTCGGCATCGTGGGCGGCAACAATTACGAGAACCTGTGGAGCCTCGGGTTCGACATGGGCTACTCGAACATGGGCTTCGGCGTGATAATCGGCTTGACTATCGTGTGCATCATCGGTTCGAGTGCCTACATTCTCACCGAGCGCAAGAAGAAGGGCTTGAAACCGGCAGATTTCGGCGTTACTCCCGAGGGCTACGATAGCTCCGCCCCTGCCAGCAAGAAAGCGCGTGCGATTGCGAGCATGATCCTGCGCACACTGGGGGTTGCCGCCATCACCATCGCCATCGGCTGGTCGTATCTCCAGTTGCAGACTGTCGTTCTTGGAACCGATTTCTACTCGTTCTTCTTCGGCGTGAAGGATATGCCCATCGAGAAGATCCCGTATTTCCTGAATTACTTGGCGGTCTTCATCGTGTGCTTCCTTATCCTCTCGATAGACATGAACGTTATCCGTCGCCTCCCCTCCACGGGCAATGAGACGAAGGACCTCGTTATCGCCATCGTCGTGAACGTGGTCGTGGCGGCAACCATGGTCATCATCATCGTGGCGGTGAAGTGGTATCTGCAAACCATCAGCAGCCCTGCGGACACCAACCTCATCTGGGCGATGGGATTGGACACGCAGCGCATCTGGGGCATGCCGGTGGGTATGACCGTGGCGGCAGCGGGTTCCACGTTCATCTACAAGAAGACGGGCAACCTGTGGCTGTGCGCGCTGCTCGTCGGCACGGTGGCGTGCCTGATGGGCGTGCTGTACGGCGGCGCCCGTTTCCACTACCTGGGCTATACTTATCCGCTGTAGCCTGAATCGATGGTAGAGCTGGCGAAAGCGCATTGCCGCCAGCTCTGCTGAAGCTTGCTCCTTCCGGACGCCTGCCGGCTTTATACTGGCGGGCGTCCGGAGGTGAATCGGTGGGTGCCTCCGCGCCCGAACTCCTAGCGGTACGCCTCCGGCTCCAGGAGGTCCTCCGCGTCGCAGCCGAGCGCACGGGCGAGGCGCATCACGGTGGAGGCGGACGCTTTCGCCAGGTCGTTGCGACGCTGCTCGTACAGCTGCACCATGCGCGTGGACGCTCCCGCTGCGTCGGCAAGCTCGGCTTGGGTGAAGCCGCGGCGTTTCCGCATCATGGCGAGGGGCGTCGGAGCGTCGGGTTTCCGCTTCAGGATTTCGTCGGCGAACGCGACGAAGCTGCTCACGTCTGCCTCGTGGTAGCGGTAGCTTGCCATCACGCGCGAAGGGGCAAGGCCGCCGCGCAGCATGTCTTCGAAACGAAGAGCCCGGTACCACTGGTAGTACGCTATGATCCAGCCCGCCCAGTATTCGGGGCCCCTGTCCAGGGGCTGGGTCGCTTCGGGATGGCTGCGTTTTCCGAGGATGCGGTAGCGGACCTCCCTTGCCAGCTCTATGCCGGACATGCCCGCTACGAAGCGGGGGTTTCCCTTTTCGAAGCCCGTTGCGACGCCGGAGACGATGAACCATTCGAAGAACTTGTCGGCATCGTGCCCGCAATCGGCCACGGCGTAGTTGAGCATCTCCCCCAAGGCGTCCATGGCGTCATGCAGATACGATTCGTCGTAGGCGCGCATCGTCCGCCCTCCAATCTTGAAGCATTATGTCGCGAATCGTCACTTCGTTCTGCAGGTCCCCCAGCCGAAGCTCTTCTCGGTAGATTGATCGCGTCTGGTGGTCGCGCGCCGCCTTTTTCGGGTAGTACACGAAGCTTTCCGCAAGGTGCGCTGTTCGGAACGAGAGGCGCTCGAAGGCGTCGCGCGAACGAATGACGACCTGCTCTCCCAAGTCTCCCAGGGCCATCGCTTTTTCCAGCCTGCTCAGGGACAGGGCGTTGTTGAGGAAGGCGCTGGCGAACGAGAAATAGGAGTCATCGGCTCGGTACCCGCGGATCACGTCATACGCGCGGTAGTTCACGGAGAACCGTTCCAAAAGGAATGCTCGTGCAAGTGGGGCGATGTCTCCGGAAACGCGGAACGTTCTGCTCTCCAGCAAGATGGCGAGCCAATGGAGGATGGTGTAGTCGCCGCCGTTGAGGTTGAGGACGGAAAGCCCCTCGACGTCGAAGCCGTATTCGTTCGCAAACCCGTCGCGCCCTTCCGACGCCCCCCATTCCTTGGCGAGTTCGATGCTTTCGGTGCAGTAGAAGCCAAGGCCGTAGTCGTTTTTGGGGTTGCCGACGCCGAACTCCGGGCGCTCGATGACGTGTTGCGATCCATGGTAGATCGTCAAAGGCGATGCGGCCATAGCGCCTCCCTTCAACTATCGTTGTAGCGATAGTATACATTCACTATTGATACAACGATAGGGGGCAGACGGGTGCTCTCCATGCCGAAGGGCTCATTTCGCCGAAAGGGAGTCTTTCCTGCGCGGCTGGAAACACCGCTTCACTTCTCTTCCGGCCAGCCCCTGGGATGCGGCGAGAATGCGAATTCGATTGGCGGGGTCGCTTTCAACCTGAAGTTCGAAGCCGTCAACAGCCAGCGGACAACCGGGGTGCGCCACGGCCGCGACCCGTCCAATGTGTAGTAGACTAGCGCCATGCGCAAAAAGAGGGTTGACATACGCAAGCCGCCGGAGACGCCGTTCATCGGCTACACCATCGTGCTGCTGTTCTTCGGCTGCTTCCTCATCTTCTTGTGGGCGCTGGTCATCGCCGTGCGGGCGCTGGTCGGGTAGGGGCGGCGCCGTGAACGTTCCCGCGAAAACGGCATAAGGCGGCAGCGCATCATGTGGCAGCGATTCACCCTCAGCGACCTGCGCACCATCGGTCATTACCTGGGCGTCCTCATCCTGTTCATGGCGGTGGCCCTGGCGGTCCCCTTCGCCGTGGCCTGCGTGTTCCAGGAGTGGAAGCCCGCGGCGAACTACCTGCTGGCCGTGGGCATCTCGCTGGTGCTGGGCTCGGCGCTGCGCCTTCTGCGCATCGCGCCTGCCCGCCTCACGCGCCGCCAGGCCCTCGCGGTCACCGGCTTGGCGTGGATCGTCCTGGCGTTCATCGCCGCCATCCCGCTTTTTATGTCGGGCCACTACAACCGCTTCATGGACGCCCTGTTCGAGGGCGTGTCGGGCCTCACCACCACGGGCGCCTCGCTGACCATCGACTTGGACCACCTCTCCAACGCCGACAACACCTGGCGCTTCATGATGCACCTTCTGGGCGGCTTGGGCTTGATCGTGGTGGCGCTCTCGCTGGGCCTGTTCGGGAAGCGCTCGGGCGCCAGCCTGTACAACTCCGAGGGCCGCAGCGACCACCTGGTGCCCAACGTGGTGCAAACGGCCCAGTTCATCGCGAAGTTCGCCCTGTTCTTCATCATCATCGCCACGGCCATCCTCACCGTGGTTCTGTCACTGGCGGGCATCGAGCCGGTGCGCGCGTTCCTGCATTCCTGCTGGCTGTCCGTTTCCGCGTTCATGACCAGCGGCTTCACGCCCATGAGCCAAAGCGTGATGTACTACCACTCCTTCCCCTTGGAAGTGGTGCTGATGCTGCTCATGCTGGCGGGCTCGGTCAGCTTCACCCTGCATGCCGAGCTGCGACGCGGGCGCGTGATGGCGTTCTTTCGCGACCTGGAGGTGCGCACGATGCTGGTGTGGCTGGCGGTGGTCACCTGCGTGCTGGCGGCGTCGCTGTCGGTCAGCCTCTCGTTCAACGACCTGCCCTCCATGCTGCGCCGCGGCGTGTTCATGATCCTGTCGTCGTTCTCCACCACCGGTTTCCAGAACATCACGTCGAACCAGATGGTGGGCGTGTTCTCGTCGGGCGCGTTCATCATGCTGGCGGTGTGCATGGCTGTGGGCGGCAGCGCCGGGTCCACCGCCGGCGGCCTGAAGCTTCTGCGCATGGGCATCATGGCGAAGTCGATCGTCTCCACGGTGAAGGAGGCGCTCGCGCCCGACTCGGCGCGCGTGGTGGTGACGTACTACCGTCTGGGCCGCCGCCGCGTGTCGCCCGACATTGTGAAAGAGGCCATGACGGTGTTCGTGCTGTACGTGTCCACCTACACCATCGGCGCGCTGGTGGGCATCGCACACGGCTACGACGCCATCCAGGCCATCTTCGAGTCGGTGTCGATGGCCAGCAACGGCGGTTTGACCTCGGGTATCGTTGCGCCCGACATGCCGCTTTCGCTGGAGGTGTTCTACATTTTCGAGATGTGGGCGGGCCGTCTGGAGTTCGTCACGCTCATCGCCATCGTGGTCGAGCTGGTGGTGTCGGTGGTGCCCGACTCGCTGCGCCATCGCGCCGCCGCACGAGGAGGTGACCGATGATGCGGAAGGATTCGGCCCGGTTTCTGACGCCGCCGCAGTTTGCGGCCGCTGCCGCTGGCGCTTTGGCGGCGGCGCTTGCCGCCCTCGTTCTGGTTGCGGTTTTGGCGATGCCGGCGTTCGCGGCGGACGAGAACGTGGTGAACCCGCAACAGCGTCCGGACAGCTCGTTCATCTACGACACGCCGCTGTCGGCTCTGGGCAGCGCCGACACCTACTACGACGGCCAGACCGTGCAGGTGGTGGGCGAGGCCATCGGCGACGCGGTGAACGCGGAGGCGGACGGCTCGCAGAAGTGGATCACGCTTTCGGCCGAAGAGCAGGGCGTCACGTCGTCCGTGTCGGTGTACATGACCGACGACCAGGCCTCGCGCATCGACACCTTCGGCCGCTACGGCGCCACGGGCACCTCGCTGCAGGTGCGCGGCGTGTTCCACCTGGTGTGCCCCGACCACGAGGGCATCACCGACATCCATGCCGAGGTGGTGTCGGTGGTCGACCAGGGCAGCACGCACGCCGACGGCTTCGACCCGAAGGCGTTCATCCCCGGCGCCATCGTGGTGCTGGTGGGCTTGGCGATGATGGGCGTGTTCTACTACCTGCGGGAGCGCCAGCGATGAGGGCGGCGGATGCGCGGGAAGCGTTGCGCACGGAGGATGCTGCGGAAGCAAAGGGCGCTGAGCGCGGCGTTGCGGGTGTGGGCGTGGAAGCGGATGCCGTTGCGGAAGCGGATGGCGCGTCGGCTGCTGCGTGCGGCGTCGCGCAGACGGACGCGGACGGCCTCGTGCGCGGGCAGGTGGTCAAGCTGGACCGCGGCTATCCGCTGGTGCGCTGCGACGCGGGCGCGCTGATCCGCTGCGAGCACGCCACCGCGCTGGTGAAAGGCGCGCGCACCCGCGCCGTCATTGGGGATTTCGTTGACGTGCAGGTTCCCACAGGCCACGACAAGGGCATCATCGCGGCCATCGAGCCGCGCACGCGCGAGTTCGTGCGGAAAGATCCCACCGAGCGCGCACTGCCCCAGGTGCTGGCCGCGAACTTCGACCGCGTGCTTCTGGCCCAGCCGCTGGCCGACGTGAACCTGAAGCGCCTCGAGCGCGAGCTGGTGCTGGCCCACGAGACGGGCGCCGAGGTGACCGTGGTGCTGACCAAGGCCGACCTGGCCGAGGACGAGCGCCAGGTGGAGGAAGTGCGCCGCCGCGTGACGGCCATCGCTGGCGACGTGCAGACGCTCGTGGTGTCGTCGGAGAATCCGGCCAGCGTGGAGGCCGTGCGCGCGCTCATCCCCGCGGGAACCACCGCCATCCTGGTGGGCAAAAGCGGCGTGGGGAAGTCGAGCCTGGTGAACGTGCTGGCGGGCGAAGAGCTGCTGGAGACGGGCGACGTGCGCGAGGGCGACGGCAAGGGGCGTCACACCACGGTGAGCCGCGAGATGGTGGACGTGCCCGGCGGCGGCCGCATCGTCGACATGCCGGGCGTGCGCGGCCTGGGGCTGTGGGATGCCGAAGCGGGCCTGGAAGCGGCCTTCCCCGATGTGGAGGAAGCCGCGCAGCGTTGCCGGTTCCGCGACTGCCGCCACGGCGACGAGCCAGGTTGCGCGGTGCGCGCCGCCGTGGAGCGCGGCGAGATAGCCCCTGAGCGGTTCGCGTCCTACCAGGAGCTGAAGCGCGAATTCGAAGAAGTGGGCCGCCGCCGCGAGGAAGCGCGCCGTGCCCGCGGCGAGAAAGCGTCCACCCGCCGCGCCGAGCGCGCTGCCGGCGCAGGGGCCGGGGTGGGCAAAGGCCGGGGAAAGGGTTCCCGCAGTGCTCGCGGCGCGGGAGTGGATGGCCGGGGAGGCTCCGCGCCGCATCGCAAAAAGGGCCGCCGCGGTTGACGACCCCTCTTTCCGGCTGCTTCTTTGGGTGACGGGCAAGAGGGGGAGGAAGAAAACGTCCGGTCGATTCGCGTGCGTTTTGCTATACTGCCATCCGGCGTTTGGCGAGCGCGTCCGCTTTCCGTTTTGGAGAGCGGTCGGATATCTGCCGAAAGCCCCGCGTTTGCATCGTTGGGCCCTGCACTCGCGGCTCTATCCGTTGCCCATAGCCCGCGGCGTCAGCCGTGCGGAAAAGAAGGAAGGGAACGATCCGGCGCACCCTGCGCCCTGCGCCGTGCACCCTGCGCCCTGCATCCCACGGCGTGCGCCGTGCGGCGCGCGGGCTGCACGGCGGCGTTCGCCGCCGCGGCGACGCTGCGGAATGCGAGCCCCGGGTCTTGCCGAGCCATTCGCTTCCTCATCCTTTCCGCCGCTTTCGCCGTGTGGAGAGGAGGAGACCATGTTGAAGAAGAATGCTGCTGCGTCCTCGTGCGCTGCCGCTGGCGCGTCCGCGTCGGATGCCGCCGCGTCTGCGTCGCGCGTCGCCGCCGACGCGCCCGTCGCCGCAGGCGGTGCCGACCCGGTTGCCGCGTCCGCGTCGGCCTCGCGGCGTACGGCCCGCATTGCGCGCACGGGCATGATCGCCGCCGTGTACGCGGCGGCCACGCTGGTGGCGCTGCTCGCGCTGCAGGGGTTGGCCTGGGGCCCGGTGCAGTTCCGTATCTCGGAGGCGGTGTGCGTGCTGGCCGTGCTCACCCCGGCGGCCGTCCCCGGCCTTACCGCAGGTTGCGCGCTGGCGAACCTTATCGCGCTGGCTGTGAACGGCGCGGGCGCGCTCGGCCTGCTGGACGTGGTGTTCGGCAGCCTTGCCACGTGTCTGGGCGCGCTGTGGTGCTGGAAGATGCGCAAGCGCCCGAAGCTGGCGCTGCTGGGGCCGGTCATCGCCAATGCCCTCATCGTACCGGCGTACCTGCCGCTCATGCTGCAGGGCATGGGCTTCTACACCATCCCCTTCACTTCCATCGCGCTGGATGGCGCCTATGTTCCCATGTACCTGTTCGGCCTGGTGGCAACGGGCATCGGCGAGGCGCTGGTGATGTATGTGCTGGGCCTGCCGCTGCTGGCGGCGCTGAAGCGCTCCGGCGTGGCGCAGCGCCTCTCGCGCTAACGCCGTTGGGGCCGCCGCCCGGCCGTCTGGGGCCGGCTGGCGGCTCAGCAGTCCGGCGGTCTGGCTTTCCGCTCGATTCCCCAGCCCGCCATCCGCCGGCCAAACGTGCCCGAGGTCGAAGCTGCAAACAGCAAAAACGGCGCCGCGGCCAGGCCCTTCCCTTACGAAGGGGAGGGTCTGCCAGTAGAATTCTTCCGATGAGTTGGCCTTGCGAAGCGCCATCCGCCCGGGACAGGCGGCAGCGCGCTTCGCCTGGTCGCCCCGGATGAAATGAGAGCCGCGATGAAAAGCGTCCTGCCCCCCTCCTTGAGCGTTTCGGCCCGTAAGCATTTGGTGACAAAGGCGCTCTGCCTGATGCTGTCGGTCACGTTGGCCGTGGGGTTCGTTCCCGCAGCAGCCTTCGCCGACGATTCGACGGACTCCACCGCATCGACTGCCGCATCCGACGTGGCGGCTGCCGGTACGCCTGCCGAACCCTCCTTTGACGAAGGTTCGTCTGCGTTGAGCGCCTCGCCCGAAGCGGCTGCCCCTTCCGACGCATCCATCGAGCCCCGCGCCCTTTCGGCGGGCGAGCGCGCCGTCACCGAGCGCGTCGTGCAGGTGTCGTCCAGCGGAACGTCGTTCGCTGCTCTCACCGAATCGGGCGTCGTCTACACCTGGGGCGACAACAAGCTCGGGCAATGCGGTGCCGGAACGGACGTGGATTGGGTGAACGACCCGCAGGCGGTGCTTGACGACGTGAAGCAGCTCACCGGCGGCGGCGACGGCTCGTTCGCGGCGGTCAAAAACGACGGTTCGCTGTACGTGTGGGGAATGAACCTCAATGGGCAGCTGGGCACCGGCGATACCGCCTCGGTCTACCAGCCCCGGAAGGTGATGGACAACGTTGGCGTTGCGGACATGGGCGCGCATGGCTTGGCGATCACGACCGACGGCTGGCTGTACGTAAGCGGCACCCAGGAGGCAACGGGCATTCCTTCGGGGCACTCGTTCCAGCAATTGGCCGATTACGATTTCGTCTCGGCGGTAAGCTGCATCGACGGAATCCTTGCGATCATGCCCGATGGCACGCTGTGGTCGTGCGGCTCGAACGCTCACGGCCTGCTGATGGGCGATGAAGGCGCGCACGATGCGTTTGAGCAGGTGCTGCCCAGCATACGCGTCTCGCGCGTGGCCACCGACGGCTCGACGGTGGGCATCGTGGGCACGGACGGCCGCGCATGGATGTGGGGGCTCAACGACCGCGGCCAGATGGGCAACGGCACCTCGTACAACGCGAACACCAGCGATGAGTGGGTCACCACGCCCGCCGAGCTGGGTCTGATGGACGTCGTCGACCTCTCGGTGGGCGACGGGAGCGTGGCCGCCGTGAGTCAGGGCGGCGTGCTGTACACCTGGGGCGCGGGCGATTCCGGGCAGTTGGGCACCGGATCGCAGTCCGACCAGCTCTGGCCGAGCTTGGCGCAAGAGAACGTGTCGTCCGCGGAGATGGGCTTGGGCTCGCTGGCGTTCATCAAGAAGAACGGATCGCTGTGGGTGAGCGGCGTCACCCAGCGCACCGACATGAGCTGGATCGTCTCTACCCCCGTCCAGATGCTCACGGCCATCTACGACACCGTCGTCATCGACGGCCCCAACACGCCCACCGGAAGCGGCTTCAAGCTGGGAACCTCCGTCAGCTTCGGCATTCCCGACAGCGTTCCGCTCATCGGCGGCGGCAGCGTGGATCTGGGACTCGACTTCGTTCCCGTGCAGTTCGAGCGCGAGGGCAACACCTTCCGCATCGGCATCGGCACCAACGACGTGGGCGAGCTTGTGGATTCGGGCGGCTGGACCTCGTTCAAGAAGTTCGTGGAAACGCAGAAGCAATCGCTGGTGACCGGGTTCAGCGGCCTCGATCTGGCGAAAACCTACGATACCGTGGTGACGCAGGGCTTCAAGGCCGCGCCGAAGCTGAGCGTGTGGGGCTACGCGGAAGGCACCATGAACAGCTCGGGCGTGACGTCGGTGTCAGGCAAGATCTCCTTTGGGATGAGCGTCAAAGGGACGCAGGAGTGGCAGGCCGTCCTTGTGGTGGTTCCCGTCGTGGTGACGTTCTCGGCCGAGGTGGGGCTGAACGCCACGGCGAAGGTGGGCTTCGACTTCCCGCAAAGCGAGGTGTACCTGAGCGGCGATGTGGAGCTGACGTTGCCGAAGATGAAGCTCACGGGCGGAGCGGGCATCGCGTGGGTTGCGGACATCGGCGTGTACGGGTCGGCGAAGAACGCGGTGACGGTGCACGCTGCAACGAACAGCGGCAACAACCGCGTCGAGGCGTCGCTGGAGGGCGAGCTGGGCGCACGGGCGCGAGCCCTGTTCTTCGAGTACGAGAAGCCGTTCCTTCAGGGAACGTGGACGTACTACTCCGGCACGCCGTCGCGGGCGCGCGCAGCGAACGCCTTGTCCGCTGCCAGCTCCGATGCGTCGGGCCAGGGGGCGTCCGAAGGCTGGTTCGGCATCAACCGCGTGTCGTCGTCGGCGTGGAACGGCGGGAGCGAGCCCGCTGCGGCGGCGATGGCGGCCAATGCGGAAAACGTGAACGGCAGGAGCGCGGCGCTTTCGTCCGCCATGCTGGAAACGCTGCAATCTTCCGTGTACAGCGGCACCGATCCGCAGCTGGTGCAGACCGAGTCCGGGGCGAAGGTGATGGTGCTCACCCAGGACGTGCCGGACAGGTCGGAGGGCAACCACACTGCCGTTGCGTATTCGGTCTACGACGAGGCAAGCGGATGGTCGGAGCCCGTCATCGTGGACGACGACAAGACCGCCGACTTCGAGCCGTCGGTCGCCGTCGATGGCGAAAACGTGTGGATAGCCTGGAGCAACGCGTCGAGGGAATTCTCGCCCGAGGAAGTGGCCGCCGCCGACTTCCCGCAAACGCTTGCGTCCTCATGCGACATCGTGTGCGCCAAGCTGGACGCGGCGTCGGGGCAGGTCGATCTTCATCAGGTGACCGATGACGAAGCTTACGACGCCGACGCGAGCGTCGCCGTGGTGGATGGCGCGCCGCAGGTGGCGTGGATCTCGAATGCCGACGGCACGCCGTTCGAGTTGAGCGGGCAGAACGCGGTCATGCTGGCGCGCGTCGATGCCGATGCGCCCGATGCCCAGGAGGTGTACCGCAGCGACGTTCCCGTGACGGCGGTGGCGGCAGGCGCCCTTGGCGGCCAGGTCGCCGTGGCGTTCGTGGTCGACGATCAGGACGAGGATGCCGAGGCGGGCTCCGGCACGCTGATGCTCAAGCAGGGCGCTGCCAACTGCGTGGCGGTGGCCTCTGGCGTGGCGAGCCCCGTTTTCTCTACGGTGCGGGAAGCCGAGACGCTTCTGTGGTACGCACAAGGAGAAGAGGGCGGCAGTTTGCGTGCGCTGACCGAGGCGGATGGCAAGCCGTTCGATCTTATCGGAGAAAGCGCGTCGTTCACCGCCGACTACGCGCTCACCGATGCCGGAGCGGCGGGCCAGCTGGTGCTCTGCTCCATTGACAAGGCCGATGCGGCTCTTGATCCCGCTGACGCGCAGGACGCCCCCGACGGCGCCGATGTCGTAGCGTACCTGGTGGAAGACGATGGGGTGACAGGTCCCGCTCTTCTGACGGATGCGGAAGGGTACGCCTCCGACGCCGTGGGCGTGGCGGACGATGACGGATGGACGGTGGCGCTGCTGCGTTCCGACGTGCAGGTGGATTCCGATGCCGGCCGCGTCTTGCAGGACGCCGACCTGTGCACGCTGGAGGTCGCCCCTTCGGCGCAGATCTCCATCGTTGATGCCGTCCCTGTGGATGAAGAATATATTGGCGGCGGGTTCTCCGTCACGGTGAAGAACACCGGCCTTGCGTCTGGCGGCGGTGGAGAGTTGGAGCTGTACCGCGAAGACGAAGACGGGCACGTGGGTTGGCTTGACGACGATTTGCCGACGCTCGCTCCTGGCGAAAGCGCCGTGGTGGAGGTGCCTCTGTATTACGGCGACTCAGACGCATTGGGCAAAACCTACACCTTCGTAGCTGAACCCGAACAGGGCTCAGGCTCGGAGCTGTCCATCACGGCGGGCGCGACGAACGTGTCGCTCTCTCGGGTGAACTACACGCCCAGCGAAACCGGCTACGGGCAGCTGTTCGTCGAGGCGTACAACGACGGTTCGTACCGCACGGACATGACGGTGCGCCTGCGTGCGAACAACGCCGATGGCGAGGTGCTGCTGGAGCGCGCCTCGGACGCACCCGTCGAGTTTCGGCGCTCTTATTCCTTCAGCCTTACGGGCGACGAGCTGAAGGAGATCGAGGAATCGGGAGCCGAAGCGCTGTACGTTGAGGTGTCGTGCGATCTGCCCGAGGCGTACCTGACGGACAACTCCACGACGGTCTACATCGGCGATGATGTGCTGGGGACTCTCGACCACCTGCGAGCCGAGCTGGCGACCACTACCTACGACGTCAACGAAGGGTTCGACCCCGCCCGCGACATGGTGCTGAAAGCCGTGTACGAGGACGGCGCGGAAAAGGTGCTGGCTCCGGGCGAGTACACCACCAATCTAGGCGAGCTTGACCTGACGGTTCCGGGCGAAAACACCGTGGTCGTATCCTACGAGGAAGTGGGCATTGCCCGCAGCGTTGAGGTTCCCATCACGATGGCAGGCGAGCTTTCCACCCAGACGTTCACGCTCTCATTCGATGCGCAGGGCGGAAGCGCCGTGCCGTCGCAGGAGGTGGTTGCGGGCTCCGCCCCTTCGCGTCCGGCCGATCCTGCGCGCGAAGGCTATGTGTTCACCGGCTGGTTTTCTGACGCGGACTGTACGCAGCCCTTCGACTTCGCTGCACCGCTTAACTCGGATGCTACGGCGTATGCCGGCTGGGAGGCGGACGAACAGCCGCCTGTCGGGCCGGGCACCGACCCGGATCCCGACCCTGATCCCGATAGCCCGGGAGGGGGCGACCCCGACCCGGGAACGGATCCCGACAATCCTGACGGCGGCGACTCCGACCCCGAAACTCCCGGCGGGGACACCGGTGAAGGCGGCGGCTCCGACGCTGGCGATGGCGGCGGTTCGGAAGGCGAAGGCGGTGCGAGCGGTTCTGGGGTCTCGGGTGAAAGCGACTCTGCCGAAGGCTCCGGATCCGACGCAGGGCTCAAGAACGTTGGCGACGGCCTGGGCTTTGCTGCGGGGATGGCAGCGCTTTCGGCTGTTTTCGCAGGTGCGGTGGCGGTTGCGGCCCTTCGCAGAAGAGACGTGCGCTAAAAGGGGCGATTCTTGGGTCCGGCGCTCATCCGAGCGCCGGACCCCGTGCTCCCATATATCCGCCGCCCCATCCGCCCGGCGCCTCTCGCGCTAGCGACATCGGGCGTCCGCCCTGCCCGCCTAGACCCGCCCCCACCCGTCCGGTCGGCACCTCGCGCGTCTCTTGCCCGCGCCGCCTCGCGCTGTTGTTTCGGTGCGGGGGCGGCGGGGTTGTTGATAAACCGTTACAATGGATAATCGCCGAAAAGCGCGCCGCCCGCTGCCGCGAAAGGCCGCCCGCCGCGCTTTTCGAGATCCGTTCCCGTGACGAAGGAAGCGCATGAATCCCGTCATCATCGTTCCCACGTTCGTTTCCGCCCGCCGGCGAGGCGCCGGCAGCGGCGTGCTGACCACCTACGACCACATGACCCCGCTCTCGCAGCCCGGCGAGCTGCCGCGGTTTCTGGAGTCGCTTGCCGGCGTGCAGGGCGTGGGGCAGATCATCCTGCTGGTGGCAAGCGAGCCGTCCATCGAGGACCAGGCGAACGAGAAGGTGCAGCAGGTGGCCGCGCAGTTTCCGCAGCTGTCCATCGCCGTGATGGGCGCGCCCGATCAGGCGCTGCTGCAGCAGCGCCTGGAGCAGCTGGGCATGGGCAGGCTCAACAAGGAGATCGGCCTTGCCGGCTACGGCGCTATCCGCAACTTCGGTCTGGCCATCGCCAACGTGCTGGGCTTCGACGCCGTGGTGTTCCTGGACGACGACGAGGTCATCGACGACCCCGACTTTCTGCGCAAGGCCATGTACGGCCTGGGCAAGCTCACGAAGAAGGGCATTCCCATTCTGGTGAAGACGGGCTACTACTTCAACTCCGAGGGCTCGTTCCTCTCGAAGAGCCAGGACAAGTGGTACAACCGCTTCTGGCAGCAAGGCAAGGCATTCAACGCGTGGATCTCGAAGGCCATGCGCGGCCCCAGGCTCTCGCGCAGCAACCATGTGTGCGGCGGCTGCCTGGCCATGCACAAAGAGGCGTTCAAGCGCCTGTCGTTCGACCCGTGGATCGCGCGCGGCGAGGACCTGGACTACCTGCTGAACCTGCGCATGTACGGCTCGGACATCTGGTTCGACAACCATTGGAACCTGCACCACCTGCCGCCCGAGACCGAAAGCGAGGGCACGCGCTTCCGCCAGGACATCTTCCGCTGGCTCTACGAGTACCGCAAGATGGAGTACAGCCGCACGCAGATCGACCTCATGCAGGTGCGCGCGTCGTCGCTGGAGCCGTATCCGGGGCCGTTCCTCCAGCCGGGCATCCGCCGGCGCATTCGCCTGACGGCGCTTCTGCGCAGCTTCGCGCGTCCCGACAAGAAGGCGTACCGGAAGGCGGCGAAGGCGGCAACCGGCGAGGCGGCCACCTATGCCGAGCGCAACTGCTCGAAGTACTTCGAGTTCCAGTTCGTCTGGCCCGAGGTGATGGCGCGCCTCGAGAACGACCAGGCGCTGCGCTCCGCGCTCATCCAATCGGTCACGCAGCGCTACGCCGAGGTCGAAGCGCCGCGCCGCGAGGGGCGCATTGCCGCGCAGGCCGCCGGCATCGACCCGGGCATGACCGGGGAAATCCAGCTGAACGTCGCGGAATAGGGGGCGGGACGCTCTGCGCCTGCCGCGCCCTGCCGGCCCGCCGTCCGGTTCCGCTCGCGTAAGCGCCGTTGCCTTCGCCTGCGCCACGTGTAAGATGGGGAAGGCGAAAACGACGGAAAGGACGGATGCGTGGAAGCGGTGGAAGTGCTGGCGACTTTCGGGGCGCCGGCGGCGGTGGGCCTGTTCATAGGCGTTCTTTCGGGCCTTTTGGGAATCGGCGGCGGCACCATCATGGTGCCCGTGTTCCGCCTGGGCTTCGGGCTGAGCCCGCTTCTGTCCACGGCCACCTCGCTGTTCACCATCATCCCCACGTCCATATCCGGCGCGGTGTCGCACCTGAAAGGGAAGACCTGCGTGCCTTCCCTGGGCCTGGCTATGGGCCTGGGCGGCGCCGTCACCTCGCCGATCGGCGTGTGGCTGGCCAGCCTGTCGCCGTCGTGGCTGGTGATGCTGGGCGCCGCGCTGTGCATCGGCTATTCGGCCGTGAACATGCTAGGGAAAGCTATTAAGGTTTCGCCGAAACCGTCCAAGCAGGATGGCGTTGCGAACGGAGCGGAGGGGGGAGAGGCCCCCGAAGCCGCAGACCCCGCCGCCCCTGCCGCGCCGAAGCTCACGAGGAAGCAGCTGGTCATCGGGGCGTGCATCGGGCTGGGCGCGGGGCTGGCGTCGGGGTACGTGGGCCTGGGCGGCGGCTTCATCATGGTGCCGCTCATGCTGTCGTTCGTGGGCATTCCCATGAAACTGGCATCGGGCACTTCCCTCATCGCCGTGCTGCTGCTGGCCATTCCCGGCACCGTCGAGAACGGCCTGGCCGGCAACATCGACTACGTGGTGGGGCTGTCGGTGGCCGTGGGCTCCATCCCCGGCGCCATCATCGGCGCGCGGCTGGTGTCGATGGTGCCCGAGCGCGCGCTGCGCTTCGTGTTCGGCGGCTTCCTCATCGTGGCGGCGGTCGTGTTGTTCTTGAACGAGTTCGGTATACTGGGCTAAACGTCCGCTCCGCCGGCTGGCGAAGCCGCGGGGGAAGAAAGGGGTGTCCATGCCCGCCAAAGTCAACGACGAGCGCTCGCGCATGCCGCGGTTCTTCAACCTGGAAATGCTCATGTTCACGCTGGTGGTGCTGTCCGGCATGGTGCTGGTGTGGACGCTGGCGTCGCCGCACTACAGCATCGTGGTGACGGCCGTTTCCGGCGCCGTGTTCACGCTGTCGCTGGTGGTGGTCATCCGTCTGGTCATGGACCCCGATTCGGTGCGCGCGCGCCAGTCGGACTCGATGCTGCGGCTTGCCAGTCAGACGCTCGACTGCATGAAGGACGGCATGACCAGCGAAGCCGCGCAGACCATCTGCTCGCTGCTTCTGCCCTCTACCGCCGGCATCGCCGTCGCCATCACCGACCGCCAGTGCATCTTGGGCTACGCCGGCTTCCTTGAGGCCGAAAACCCCTCCGGCAGCATCATCCGCACGCACGCCACCTTCGCCACCATCGCCGACGGCAAGCTGCGCATCCTGCGCACGCCGGAAGACATCGGCTTCCAGCCCGGCTCCACCATCCAGGCCGCCATCATCGTGCCGCTGGTGGTGAGCGACCGCATCGAGGGCACGCTGAAGTTCTACTACCGCCATGCGCGCGACATCAGCGAGACGCAGAAGTCCATCGCCGAGGGCTTCGGGCAGCTGCTGTCCACGCAGATGGCCGCCTCGGCGCTGGAGGTGCAGACGAAGCTGGCCGCCAGCATGGAGTTGAAGGCGCTGCAGAGCCAGATCAACCCGCACTTCCTGTTCAACACCATCAACACCATCGCCTCGCTGGTGCGCACCGATCCCGCCCGCGCGCGCGTGCTGCTGCGCGAGTTCGCCGTGTTCTACCGCCGCACGCTGGAGGACTCCGCCGACCTCATCGTGTTCGAGCGCGAGATGGAGCAGACGCGGCGTTACTTCACCTTCGAGATAGCCCGTTTCGGCGCGGACCGCGTGGAGCTGCGCGAGAGCATCGACGAGCGCGTGGGGCAGATGCTCGTGCCGCCGTTCCTCATCCAGCCGCTGGTGGAGAACGCGGTGCGCCACGCCATGCCGGCGGAGGGCAAGCTCATCATCACGGTGTCGGGCCGCATCGAGGGCGACGACATCCTCATCCGCGTGACCGATGACGGCGTGGGCATGACCGAGGAAGCGCGGCGGAACATCCTGCATCCCGCGTCGGGCAAGGGCATGGGCATCGCGGTGAAGAACGTGCACGACCGCCTGGTGGGCTACTTCGGCCAGGGCTCGCGCATGGAGGTGGAAAGCGAGCTGGGGCAGGGCACCCGCGTGACGCTGCTGCTGAAAGACGGCCTCGCCCGCCAGGATGAGATGGCGCGCGAGCTGGCGCAGGGGCTGGTCGGCTAGCCAACGCGGCGTGCGGGGTCGGGTGCGGGGAGCGCGTTGGCGTCCTTGCGTGCGCTCGCGTTTTCCGGCCAGATGCGCGTGGGGAAGGTCAGGACGAAGGTCGTCTCGCCTTCGGCCGAGGCGGCGGATATGTCGCCGCCATGGGCGCGCATGATCTCGCGTGCGATGGCCAGCCCCAGGCCCGCGCCGCCGGTGCCGCTTTGGCGCGCGGCGTCCTCGCGGTAGAACTTCTCGAAGATGCGCTGCAGGTGGGCGGGCGAGATCTCGCGCCCGCGGTCGGTCACGCGGATGGCGGCGGTGCGGAGGGCTGGATCGGCGGCGTCGGAGCTGGCGGCGCTTGCGGTGGCGGCTCCGGAGCTCGCGGCGGTTGGCGCGCCCGCGGCGGACGGCCCGGCTTCCAGGCGCGCTTCTATCCGTACCTCGCTGCCGGCGTCGGCGAAGGCCACGGCGTTGCGCACCACGTTGCCCAGCGCGCGGGCCAGCTTCTCCGGGTCGGCGAACACCTGCGCGTCCTGCGGCGCCTCCACCCGGATGCCCACGCTGCGCTCGGCGGCGGCGGGGAACAGCTCGTCGGCCACCTGCTGGCACAGCAGCGCCAGCCCGATGCGCTCCCGCTCGATGGGGATGGCCTGCAGGTTGTACCGCGTGATCTCGAAGAACTCGTCCATCAGCTCCTCGAGCCGCTCCGCTTTCTCAAGCGCGACGCCCGCGTAGCGCGCCCGCTGCTCGGCGGGAAGGTCGGGCGATTCCGCCAGCAGCGCCAGGTAGCCCGTCACCGACGTGAGGGGCGTTTTGATGTCGTGGGCCAAGTAGGCCACCAGCTCGTTCTTGCGCTGCTCGGCGGCGCGGCTGGCTCGCTCGTCGGCCAGCGACCGCTGCCGCACCTCTTCCAGGTCGGCCTGCGCGATGGACAGGTCGGGCGGCAGCTTCACGGGCTTGCTGCGGTTTTCCAGCAAGCCGCCTGCGGCCGTCGCCAGCTCGTCGAAGTAGCGCAGCGTGCGGTTGAGCGCCGCGAATTCGATGAGCGCCAGCCCGCCGAGAAACAGCGCCACCGCTACGGGGATCTTCAGGCTCTTCAGCAGGTTGTAGGCCTGCAGGTTGCGCACGGCATAGGTGCCGTCGGGCTGGATGATGACCTGCCAGTTCTCGTAGTACGACGAGTCGATGGGCGTCGAGCCGTCAAGCCCGATGCCGTGGCTTTCCAGCATCGCGCTGTATTCCTCTGACGTCAGGTACGACCACGGCGCCAGGCGTTCAGCCGTCTGCTCGCCCAGCTGGGGCAGCACGGCGGCGTCCAGCGCCACCGCCAGCACGAGGAACGCCGCCACGTAGGCGACGGTCGCTGCGGCCATGCGCGCGAACAGGCGGCGACGCAGGTGGCGCGCCTGCTGGCTGCGCAGCGCCGTCATCGGACGCCCTCGTCAAGCGTGCGGATGAGGTAGCCCACGCCCCAGGCGGTTTCGATGAGCTTCTCCGACGAATCGACGATGGCCAGCTTCTGTCGCAGGTGGCGGATGTGCACCATCACGCTGTTGCCCGCCGAAGCGTCGAAGGGGTCGCCCCACACCTCCTCGTAAAGGCGCTGCGCGGGCACCGGCGCGTTCTTGCAGCGCACCAGAAGCTCCAGCATGCCGAACTCCTTCGGCGTGAGCGACAACGACTGGCCGTGCAGCGTCGCCGTGTGTGCGGCCGGATCCACCTCGATGCCGCGGGCGCGCAGGATGCCGTCGTCGGCGTCGGCGGCGGCGCGCTCGCGGCGGCGCAGGCGCGCCTTCACGCGCGCCACCAGCTCGCGTGGCTTGAACGGCTTGGTCACGTAGTCGTCGGCGCCCAGGGTCAGCCCCACCACCTTGTCAACCTCGTCGTCCTTCGCGGAAAGGAAGATGACGGGCACCTCGGAGCGGCGGCGCAGCTGGCGGCACACCTCCCAGCCATCGACGCCCGGCATCATGATGTCAAGGATGACCAGATCGAACGCTTCAGCTTCCAGAAGGTCGAGCGCGCGCTGCCCGGAATGGCACGCCTGCGTGCGCATGCCCTCGGCGGCCAGCAGCGTGCAGACCAGATCAGCGATGGTGCGTTCGTCGTCCACCACGAGGATGCGCGGGCCGGACGCTGGGGCGGCTGCGGCAGGCGCCGGGGCGCTTGCGGTGGGGGCGGCTGGGGCGGCCGCGGCGGCCGCGCGCGTGGTGACGTGCGGGCGGGGCGCCGTGCCGCTGTGGGCGACGCCTTGGCCGCTGGCGTGTGCGCCGTGCGCGTCCGCGCGAGCGGCGCGGGCTCTTCCCGGTGCGTTGTCGGTCGGTTTCTCCATGCTGCGATTGTACGCGCGCAGCGGCGGACGCGGGGCCTTCCGCAAGGTTTGTTAAGGAAAAGGTAAGAGAAGCGCGCCCTCCGTTACGCGCCCTTAAGCGACGCCGCCCGGCCCGCCGCCTAAGCTTGAGGGGAAGGCGAAGCCGCCGCCCATTGCTCGGAGGCGCGCTTCGCTCTTTAGGGAAAACGCAGCATGAAGGAGGCAGCTATGGACGGCAGGAACCTGGCAGGCGAACGCCCTTGCGAGACGGGCGGGTGCCGACCGCGCAGCTTCAGCCGCGACGCCTACGTGCCGCGCCGTCGGTTCGTGTTCCGGCGGCGGAACGTTCGCAAGCCGCTGCTGCTGGCGGCCACCGTGCTGGCGGGGCTGCTGGCGCTTGCCCTGGTGGGGTGGTGGGCGTGGTCGTCGCTGGCCGCGGTGGTCGATGAGGCGCCGACGAGCAGCGGGCTTTCCGCCAAGCAGGGGCCCTCAAGCACGCCGGTATCGGAGTGGCGCCGCGGCGAGGTGCCCTGCCTGTACCAGGCCGACCCGGCGTGGGCGGGCAAACCCTATGCGGGCGGAACCATCGCCGAGAACGGCTGCGGTCCCACGTGCCTGGCCATGGCCTACGTGTGTCTGACCGGCTCGACCGACTACGACCCTGCGGCGCTGTGCGCGTTCGCGGAGCAGGGCGGCTACGTGGACGGCTCCGACACCTCCTGGCTTCTGATGAGCGACGGCGCGCGTCAGCTGGGACTCTCGTCGGAGCAGCTGCCGGCCAGCGCCGATGCGGTGCGCAGCGCGCTTGCGGCGGGAGAGCCCGTCATCTGCAGCATGGGGCCGGGCGACTTCACCACGGCGGGCCACTTCATCGTGCTGGCCGGGCTTGACGACAGCGGCAACGTGATTGTGCGCGATCCGAACAGCGCCGAGCGCACGGCGCGCTCTTGGGATGTGGACACGCTGCTGTCGCAGTGCCGCAACCTCTGGGCGCTGAGCGCCGCGTAGGGCCAGGCGGCGCTGGGCTCAGCGCCCGGTGCGCGCTTGCTGGCGGCTTGCTGCCGGCTCCGCGCCCGCCAGTTCGAACCGCCGGCGCTGTCGCCGTTTCGCGCTGCCGCCAGCTCGCCCCACCGCCGGCAGCGCATTACGCGTCCCGGATTGTGGTGTTTGGCTGCAGCGACCGGTTCCGGATTCTTCCGCTTAATGAGAAGTCGTATCATTAAGCCGTTACGAAAACGGATGGGGCGCGGCTTCGACCGCCGTTGCAGCCCGACCTTGGCCGCGCAACCGCGGCACGGCGTCGGCCGCTACCGCCGCCATCCACGGAAGCGAAAGGGGACCGCCATGGACGCGAAAGTCTACGAGCTGCTGAACGACCAGATCAACAAGGAGCTGTACTCCGCCTACCTGTACCTGTCCTTCGCGGACTACTACGAGGAAGAAGGTCTCGAGGGCTTCGCCAACTGGTACGAGATCCAGGCGCAGGAAGAGCGCGACCACGCCCTGATCTTCCGCAACTACCTGCATGACAACGGCTGCAAGGTGAAGCTGCTCGCCATCGCCCAGCCCGACAAGGAGTTCTCGTCGCACCTGGAGCCCCTGGAGGCGGCGCTGGAGCACGAGAAGTACGTCACCAGCCTCATCAACGACATCTACGCCGCCGCGCACGAGGCCAAGGACTATCGCACCATGAAGTTCCTCGACTGGTTCATCGAGGAGCAGATGGAGGAAGAGGACACCGCCGACACCATGATCACCCGCATGAAGCTGTTCGGCTCTGACGCCAAGGCCCTCTACGACCTGGACCAGGAGTGCGCTTCCCGCACCTACGCCACGCCTTCGCCGCTGGCTTCTGCGGAATAAGCGCTGACGAAAAGGGCGCGGCGGCCTCCGTCGCGCCAGGCATCGTGCCCCCGTGGGAGCGCGAGCCGCCTTCTGCTTTGCGCGCTGAACCGAGCGTTCGCGCTGCAGGCGGGCTGGGCGGCGCGCTTCGCGGGGGCTTTTTCGCACGGCTTCTTCCTTCGCTTCGTCTCGCCTTGCCGCAGCAAAAGGGCGCGATGCGGGCAGGCGAAGGGGACGGGGCCGATGCAGGATGGCAAGGAGGATCGGATGGGACAGGCGCTTCTGTGGGCTGCTGCGGGAACGGGGTTCACGTTCCTCATGACGACGCTGGGCGCGGCGTCGGTGTTCGTGTTCCGCAAGCGCGGAGGCGCCCTGATGCAGCGGGTGTTTTTAGGGTTCGCCGCCGGCGTGATGGTTGCGGCGTCGGTGTGGTCGCTGCTCATCCCAGCCATCGAGCGCGCCGAGGAGGCCGGTCAGGTGGGATGGATCCCCGCTGCGGGCGGGTTCGTGCTGGGCGTGGCGTTCCTCATGGCGCTGCACCAGCTGCTGCCGCACCTGCATCCAGGCGAGAGCAAGCCGGAGGGACTGCCGAGCAACTGGAAGCGGCCGACGCTGCTGTTCACGGCCGTCACCTTGCACAACATCCCCGAGGGCATGAGCGTGGGGCTGCTGTTCGCGATGTCGGCCCAGTCGGGCGGCGACCCGGCGCTCATGGGCATGGCCACCGCGCTGGCGCTGGGCATCGGTATCCAGAACGTGCCCGAGGGCGCGGCTGTGGCGCTTCCGCTTCTGCAGGAGGGAATGAGCGCGCCGAAGGCGTTCGGGCTGGGCGCGCTGTCGGGCCTGGCCGAGCCGGTGTTCGGCATCCTGGTGGTGCTGTTCGCGGGCGTCGTGTCGCCCTACATGCCGTGGATGCTGGCGTTTTCCGCCGGCGCGATGATGTACGTGGTGGTGGAAGAGCTCATCCCCGAGGCGCATTTGGGCGAGCATTCGAACGCCGGCACCCTGGGCGTGATGGCGGGCTTTCTGGTGATGATGATCCTGGACGTGGCGCTGGGATAGCGAACGAGCGCCCGGAGCAGGAGTGCTTCCTGCTCCGGGCGCTCGCGTCGGGGCGCGGTTTGCGGCTCGCTTCGCCTGATGCGGCCGAGCCGCTTGTCGTCTGCTGCCTACTGCTGCTTCGGCTCGTCGGCGTTGCCGTTGTCGGAGGGCTGCACGGGCTGGGCCGTCAGCGTGGCGTCGACGGTCTGCGTCTGCTGCACGGGCTGGGCTGCCGTCTGAATCGGCTGCTGGCTTTGGGGAAGCTGGCTGCCGTAGGGCTGTGCGCCGTAGCCCGGCTGCGGCTGGGCAGCGCCGGCGGCGTAAGGCTGCGCAGCGTAACCCGGCTGCGGCTGGGCGCCGTAGGGCTGCTGGGGCGCGCCGTAGTAGCCGGCCTGGCCGGCCGTCTGCGTGTAGGCGGCGGGCTGGCCGTAGGGGATGGCCGTGGCCTCCTTGCGGTCCTTGCTCAGGCACACCGCAGAGATGACCAGCAGCACCGTGGTGACGATGTTGCCGTACAGAAACGACAGCGCCGCGCCGGCGATGGCCCAGCCGAACGCCTTGCCCAGCTTCTCCTTCTCCGTGCAGTTGCGCAGTCCGATGATGCCGGCCACCAGGCTGACGATGCAGCAGATGAGGGCCCACACCACGTAGGCGCCGCCGATGGCCAGCACGAAGCCCATCAGGCCGTACACGTCGTTGGAGGTGAGCCCCGCCGCCTCAAGCTCGCGAGCCGACTCCGGGTCGATGGTGATGCTGGAGTTCACGGCGTCCTGGAAGCCGGGGCTGGAGACGGCCGCCCCGCCCAGCGCCAGGAACAGAAGGCACACCAGCATGCCGAAGATGCCGAGAGCGGACAGAACGATGGTGGCGATGTTAAGACCCTTGATGGTTTTGGTGCGCGATGTTTGCATGATGGTTCCTTTCGCGTAGGTGCTTCCGAGCGCTCGCTGCGGTGCGGGGCGCCTTTGGGGCGAATCTGCGCGGACGCCTGACCCGCCGCCCGTCGCGCGAGCCTTCGGAGGTGCTCATTCTACTATGGCGGAACGAAGTAAGGGGTGCGTCCATCTGGTTTTTTACCGAGCCGTAAGCAGCCGGTAACGAAAAAGGGGCTGCGACGGCACGCAGTGCACTCTGCACGATGCGCCGACGGCTGACTGGCGCGTTGCACGGCGCTCGGCGGGCGCGCGGCGCATCCCGCGACGCCGCGGTGCGAAATGCCCTTTCACGTGGGAAGGTTTGGGCGCGCTGCTCGCGCCCGCCTGCCTATACTGGTCGCGTGTGAGGGCCGCGGGCGCGCTGGCTCGCAGGCCGTTCCCCTTATCTGCAAAGGAGCCAAGCATGGATAATTTCGAGTTCGTGTCGCCGACGCGCTTCATCTTCGGCCGCGGCGTGGAGAACCAGGCGGGCGTGAAGCTGGCCGAGCGCGGGGCGAAGAAGGCGCTTCTGCACTACGGCGGGAAGAGCGCCATCCGAAGCGGCCTCATCGACCGCGTGAAGGCGTCGCTCGATGCGGCGGGCGTCGGCTACGTGGAGCTGGGCGGCGTGCGCCCCAACCCCGAGATCGGCCTGGTCCGCGAGGGCGTGGCGCTGTGCAAGCAGCAGGGCGTCGACTGGATTCTGGCTGTGGGCGGCGGCAGCGTGATCGACTCCGCCAAGGGCATCGCGCTGGGCGCTTTCTACGACGGCGACGTGTGGGACTTCTTCGCCGAGGGCAAGCCCGCCGGCGAGGTGCTGCCCATCGCCTGCGTGCTGACCATCCCCGCCGCAGGCAGCGAGGCGTCCATGAACACAGTCGTGAGCAACGACGAACTGCAGCGCAAGGCGGGCTACGGCAGCGACGCCATCCGCCCCGAGCTGGCGTTCATGAACCCCGAGATCACGTTCACGCTTCCGGCCTACCAGACGGCCGCCGGCGCCACCGACATGTTCGCGCACCTGCTCGAGCGCTTCTTCGACGAAACCCCCGCCGTGCCCGTCACGGACAACCTGAACCTGTCGCTCATGCGCACCGTGCGCGCCGAGGCGCCGCGCGTGCTGGCCGAGCCGGAGAACTACGACGCGCGCGCCAACATCATGTGGGCGGGCATGCTGTGCCACCAGGGTTACGCGGGTTGCGGCCGCCACGAGGACTGGGCGACGCACGGGCTTGAGCACGAGCTGTCGGCGCTGAACCCCGCCATCACGCACGGCGCGGGCCTGGCCGTGATGTTCCCTGCGTGGATGACCTACGTGCACAAGGAGAACCCGGAGCGCTTCGCCTTTTACGGCCGCGAGGTGTTCGGCCTGGCGCCCACCGGAGACGCCGATGACGACGCGCTGAACGCCATCGACGCCACGCGCAGCTTCTTCGCCTCGCTGGGCATGCCCACCACGCTGGCCGAGCTGGACGTGCGCGAGGACGACATCGAGAAGATGATCCCCACGCTGCAGGAGAACCAGGGCGGGGAGTTCGGCAGCTTCAAGAGGCTGACCATGGATGACGCGCGCGCCATCTACCGCCTGGCGCTGTAGCGGCGTCTGCGGAAAACGACCGTGCGGCGAACGGCCCGCGGCAGGCGATGGAGTTCGCCTGCCGCGGGCCGTCGTTCGTTGCGCGCGTTGCGGTGTGAGGGTGGGGCGGCAGCGCGGAAGGCGCGGGGCCGCGCCTCGTTCGCGCTGTGCCGCTAGCGCGTGTTCTCGTTGCCGATGAGGGAGTTCACCAGGCCAGAGACGATGCTCACCACGATGGAGGCCACGAACGCGCTGCCGAACGTGGCGATGTGCAGCTGCACGTCGAAGATGCCCTCGGCCACCCAGCCGGCCAGGTAGAGCATCGCGGTGTTCACCACTAAGTAGAAGATGCCCAAGGTCAGACACGTGACGGGAAGGCTGAGCACTTGCAGGATGGGCTTGATGCTGATGTTGATAAGCGACAGGATAAGCCCCACCAGCGCCACGGCCACCCAGGCTTCGGCGCCGTACACCTCGATGCCGGGCACGATCCACACGGCGGCACCCACGGCGAGGGCGGTGACGAGCCAGCGGATGATGAAGTTCACGGGCGGTCCTTTCGCGCGTCCTTCGGTCCGGGACGCCGCCGGCGCGGATGCCGGGGCGCTGCGTGAGTGGCGGAGCGAAGGCGTGCCCGGCGGCGCTTCGGCGGGAGCAGGCGGACGCTCTTTCCCGCGTGTGCGCCGTCGGGCGGTTGAGTTTGCCCTGCCACCTTACCAGGCGCGGCGCGCTTGTGCTGGCCGCTTGGGCCATCCGTTGCCGAATGGTTGGCGAACCTTCATAGGCTGTGGTCGGGCGCTTTTTGCGGCGCGCTTCGGGTTCGGCGGCTTGCTGGCTTTCTGGTGCGCCCGCAGCGTTTGGCTCCGGTTGGCGCTTTCGGTGGCCTTTGCGGCCCGCTGCGACTTGCGGCGACCTGCTGCGGCGCGGCCGCCCCTCCGTTCCGTTTCGCCCTGCGTGGCAGCGGCCTGGCGTTGCGTTTTTTCGGGTTCGGTTCCGCGGCGCGTTCTCCACATGGCGTGCTGTACTACTATGGAGGAAACGCAGGGCCGGCAAGGAGGGACGATGGCGAAGGGCAAGCAGAAGCATCTGGCGCGCAAGGGCCGCGTGCACGGCGCGCGACGCGCGGCGGCGTCTGGGCAGGCGGTGGCTGCGGCCGACGTGGCCGGGGCAGTTGCGGGCGCGCCGGCTGACGCGGCTGCGAGCGCGGCTGCGGCTGAGCCCCATGCTTCCCGCGTCGCCGGCTCTTCCCGCGATGCGCGCGGCGACATGCCGGCGCTCGTCGCCCCCGGCTTCCCCCGCTGCCCCCATGCGCGCGCTTGCGGCGCCTGCCAGCATGTGAACGAGCCCTACGATGCGCAGCTTGCCCGCAAAAACGAGCGCATGGCGCAGCTGTTCGCCGAGGTCGAGAGCGCGCGCGTGCTGCCTATCTTGGGGATGGAGCACCCCTACCACTACCGCAACAAGGTGATCTCGCCCTATGCGCCGGGCCGCAAGCTTGCGCGCCCGGCGGGCGAGGGCGCTGCATCCCGGCGCCGCTACGGCAAGGACGGCCGTCCGCTGCGCGGCGGCGGGAAGGGGAAGGGCGCCGCGGCTCCCGTGCGCGAGATCCTCTGCGGCATGTATGCGGCGGGCACGCACCGCATCGTCGCCACCGACGAGTGCCTGGTGGAGAACGAGCGCGCCAAGAAGGTCGTCCTGGCGGTGCGCGCGCTCATGCCCAAGTTCGGCCTGGCGCCCTACGACGAGGACGCCGGCACCGGCTTTTTGCGCCACGCCGTGGTGCGCGTGGGCCACACCAGCGACGAGATGCTGGTGACGCTGGTGACCAACGGCGAGGAATTCCCCGCCTCGCGCGCGTTCTGCCGCGAGCTGGTGCGGCGCTGCCCCTTCGTCACCACCGTGGTGCAGAACGTCAACGAGCGCCAAACGAACGTGATCCTGGGCGAGCGCGAACGCACGCTGTACGGCCCCGGATTCATCCTGGACAAGCTGTGCGGGCTGAGCTTCCGCATCTCATCGCAGTCGTTCTACCAGGTGAACGCCGTGCAGACCGAGGTGCTGTACCGCCAGGCCGTGGAGCTGGCGCGCCTTTCCGGCGGCGAGCGCGTCATCGACGCGTACTGCGGCACGGGCACCATCGGGCTGGTGGCGGCGTCGCACGGGGCGGCGGAGGTCATCGGCGTGGACAGCGTGGCCAGCGCCATCCGCGACGCGCGCGAGAACGCGCGGCACAACGGGGTAGAGAACGCCCGCTTCGTGGCCGAGGACGCCGGCGTGTTCATGCGGCGGCTCGCGGCGGAAGGCCAGCACGTGGACGCGGTGCTGATGGACCCGCCGCGCGCGGGCTCCAGCGAAGAGTTCCTGGACTCCCTGGTGCAGCTGGGGCCGGACCGCGTGGTGTACATCTCGTGCAATCCCCAGACGCAGGCGCGCGATTGCCGCCGCCTGCGCGACCATGGCTACGAGCTGGAAACGGTGCAGCCGGTGGACATGTTCCCCCACACCGACCACGTGGAGACGGTGGCGTGCCTGACCCGAAAGCCGGGTGCCGGGCACTAGGCGGCTGCTCGAACGCTGTTCCCGAAAGGAGCGTGTGCGTATGTCTGATGAGGTTTCGCGTATCGTGGGGGCCACGCCCCTGGTGAGGCTGGCGGCGCTGTCGGAAGAGTTGGGCGCGGAGGTGTTCGCGAAATACGAGGCAGCGAACCCGGGCGGCTCCATCAAGGACCGCGCGGCGCGCAGCATGGTGGACCGTGCGGAAGCACGCGGCGACATCGCGCCGGGCCGCACCGTCATCGTGGAGCCCACCAGCGGAAACACCGGCGTGGCGCTGGCGATGCTGGGCGCGGCGCGCGGCTACGAGGTGGTGCTGACCATGCCCGAGTCCATGAGCCGCGAGCGCCGGATGCTGTTGGCGGCCTACGGTGCGCGGCTGGTGCTGACGCCGGCGGCGGAAGGCATGGCGGGTGCGGTGGCCGAGGCGGAGCGCATCGCCGCGGCCTCGGCCGACGCATGGATTCCCGACCAGTTCGGCAACCCCGACAACCCGCTGGCGCACGAGCTGACCACCGGCCCGGAGATCGCAGAGCAGCTGGGACGCTTCCCCGACTTCGTGGTGGCGGGCGCCGGAACGGGCGGCACCATTTCCGGAACGGCCCACTACCTGCGCAAACAGGGTGCCCCTACGCGCTTCTTCGCCGTGGAGCCGGCAGAGAGCCCCATTATCGGGCAGACGCTGGCGGGCGAGCCGCTTGCTCCGGCGCCGCACGGCATCATGGGAATCGGGGCGAACTTCATTCCGAAGGCGCTCGATCTGGACATGCTGGACGGCGCGCTGGCGGTGCCCACCGAGCGCGCCTACGAGGAAGCGCGTCTGCTGGCCCAGCGCGAGGGGCTGCTGGTGGGCATCTCGTCCGGCGCGAACGTGGCTGGCGCGCGCAAGCTGGTGGCGGAGCATCCCGAGGCGCGCGGCGCGACCATCGTCACCTTCGCGGTCGACACGGGCGAGCGCTACCTGTCGACGCCGCTGTTCGCCGGGGAGTAGCCGATCTCGACGCGGCGGGAGAATGCCGCATGCCGCATCTGCTGAGGAAGGGTTCGCGTGGAAGTTTGGGAGAGCATGGAGCGCTGCATCGCCGAGCGGGGGCTTGCGGATCCTCAGACTCCGGTGCTGCTTATGGTGTCGGGGGGGTCTGACTCGACTGCGTTGGCCTACTTGGCCGCCGAGCTTCATGGGCGCGGCGTGTTGGGATCGCTCGGAGTTTTGCATGTGAATCATCGTCTGCGCGGTGCCGATGCCGATGCTGACGAGGGGTTCGTCCGCCAGCTGGCGGCGCTGCTGGACATTCCGTTGTTCGCGCATTCCGTTGATGTTGGAGCGCTGGCGGCGGCTGAAGGCGGCAACGTCGAGGCGGTCGCGCGGCGCGAGCGCTACCGTGCCGCCGACGAGGCGCTTGCCGAGCTGTGCCGCCGCGCCGCCATGCCCGTTTCCGAGGGGAGCATTTTCACGGCGCATACAGCGGACGACCGTGCGGAGAACTTCTACATGCGCTCCATCGTGGGCACCGGCCCCGGCGGGTTCCGCGCGATGCGCTATCGCAACGGACGCGTGTGCCGCCCCTTGCTCGATGTGGGACGGGATGCGTTGCGCGACTGCTTGGGCGAACGTGCCGACGCCGGGCTTCCCGTCGTTCGCGACGAATCCGGCGCGCTCTGGCGCGAGGACGCTACCAACGCCCATACCGATCGGTTCCGCGCATTCGTGCGCCATGAGATCGTTCCGCGTGCCAAGGAGCGCAACCCGCATCTGCTGGCGACGCTTACGCGCACGATGAACCTGATCGCTGACGAGGACGATATGCTGCAGAAGCAGGCGCAGGCGCTGATCGAATCTGCGGCGGAATGGGTTGCGCCCGATTCGCCGGCAGAAGGGTGCGTGCTGCAGCCGGCGTTCGGCGAAGCGCCCGTTCCCCTGCTGCGTCGTGCGGTCGCCGCGATCCTCCGGGACATGCTGGGAATCGACGCCCGTATCGAAACGGCATCGGTCGAGGCGGTCCTTGCCGGTTACCACGCGTCGGGCGTGCCGCGCGGCGGTTACGTGACGAACATCCAAGGCAACCTCGCCGTCAGCGCCAACAAGCACGGTGTGCGCATCGAGCCGATGTCGGCCTTCCGTGCTCGCCGCAAGCGGGGGTGAGAAAAAGGGGAAGGGGCTCCCATCCGCCGATGTCGGCCGAAACGATGGCGAAGCCTGCCGTCTGTGCGGGAAGGGGCTAACGCCCGCCGCCCTTCATGATGATGGAGGCGAGCGAGGAAGAGATCTTCTCGCTGCCGCTGATGAGCTTCACGGCGGCTAGGCACAGGACGATACTCACGGTGAAGATGGCGGCTAATACTGCGATGACCGTTAACATGGGCTGCTCCTCGGGGGTCTTGTTGCGGCGTGCATCCGATCTGCATGCGATGGGCTATACATCGATCGCCTGCTTCTTCAGCTCCTTTGTGAAAATCGGGAGTGCCGGGTTCTTGTTATCGGTGCAGTACACGTAATACAGGTGGTAGTAGGCGTCGGGGCCTTCGAGGACCTTCGCGACCATGTCTTGACGCATGAGGAAGCGCGGGTCGTTCACCCATGCGTCGCTGAGGACGACCACGCCCTCGCTGAGGTTCCCGGTAAGGTAGCCGTTTATCGTGGGCGTGACGCGCATCTGGATGCGCGGCGCGAAACCGTGAGCGCGGCAGAGCTTTTCCAAAACGATGCGCCAATCATCGAACAGCCTGTCCGCAGCGACGAGAAATTTCATTCCTTCCAGATCCTCGACCTGCCAAGTGTCCTTGTTGGCGATCGAGCGATCCTTGCTCACCCATGCCGAGAAGCGCCTCTTGCGCAATGGCACGGCGGTGATGCCGATGGATGCCCGCTCTGCGATAACCTCCTCGATGGGGCCGTATGCCATCAGGTAGCCGATGTCGACGGTTCCATCTTTGAGCGATTCCGTGATAGTCTGCCCGGAAATGGTATGGGGGATCACTTCGATGTTCGGATGGTGCTCGGAAAGGTGCATGAAGACAGGTATGGCCTGATTGCCGATAGTGGAGTCGATCATGGGATCCTGGATCACGATGCGCATGGCCTTCTCGCGATTGATCCTGCGGCATTTCTCGACGGATTGGTCGTAGTTGTACAGGATGTCCTCGACGCTGGTAAGAAAGTGCCTGCCGGCAACCGTCAGGGCGACGCCCCCGTCCCTGTCAACAAGAGGGAATCCCACTTCTTTTTCGAGATCGGCGATGTGCTTGCTGAGGCTCGATTGGGACATGTGGAGAAACCGCGCTGCAGCGCTGAAGTTGAGATGCTTGGAGAACTCGACGAATTCGCGGAGCACCTGCATGTCCATAAGCGCCTCCTTTTGCGCAGGGCGATACCCGATTAGCGTAACAGCATAATGCTTCCTCCGACGCGGGAAATACAGCAGATCGCCTATTCCAAAATCGGGTAGGAGCTTTCTGGCAAACGAATCCGCATATTGCACGTTTAAGCTGATCAACATGCGTAAACATCATTTTTTATAGTCCTTCCCAACCCCCTATAGTCTTCATCAACGGGCCCAGAGGGCCAGAGCAAGTGTCCCTCGAGAAAAGGAGATGGGGATGTATAGCAAAATCGGCCTTGAAGAGCATTTCGCCATTCCGGAGACCATGGGGGGATCGACGGTCTATTTCGAGAACACGGGCGCGAAGGACATTCGCTCCACGCGTCTTCTCGATCTTGCCGACATCCGTCTCGAGCAAATGGACGAGTACGGCATGGATATGATGATCATGTCGCTGAACTCTCCCGCCATTCAAGAGATCTATGATGCGGAGAAGGCGGCGACCATCGCGCGCAAGGCAAATGAGGATCTGGCGACTGCCATCCAGAAGCATCCGGATCGCTTCCGCGGTTTCGCCGCGCTGCCGCTGCAGGATCCAGACTTGGCCATCAAAGAGCTCCATTACGCGATCGAGGAGCTCGGCTTCGTGGGCGTTCTGGCGAACGGCTACTCCAACATCGGCACCCCGGACGAGTACGTCTACCTCGACGACCAGCGCTATCGTCCCTTCTGGGCCGAGATGGAGAAGTTGGACGTTCCGTTCTACATGCATCCGCGCGAGCCGATGCCCTGCAATGCCCATACGCTCGACGGGCATTACTGGATCATGGGTGCGCCGTGGGCGTTTGGCGTTGAAACCGCCACGCATGCGCTCAGGCTCATGTGCAGCGGCTTGTTCGACGAGTACCCAAAGCTGAAGATCATTCTCGGCCATCTGGGCGAAGCCCTGCCGTTCACCATCTGGCGCTCCCAGAACCACCTGAACAAGCGCCGTCGCGGCATGCCGGCGAAGCGGCCCCTGCCCGACTACTTCAACGAGAATTTCTGGGTGACCACGTCCGGCCAGTTCACGCTTCCTCCGCTGATCTGTACCATGCTCCAGATGGGTTCCGACCGCATCATGTTCGCCACCGACTACCCCTTCGAAGAGATTCCGGATGCATGTGTGTGGTTCGACAACCTACAGATCTCGGAAACGGACAAGAAGAAGATCGCCCGCGACACCGCCATCGATCTGTTCAAGCTCGACCTGTAACCCTTCGGGGCACCGATCCTGTCTGAAAGGAGGGCGCAATGGCGGCAGCTGCCAAATTAGGCCCGAAGAAAATAGCCGGCCTGTCCATCGCCATTATCCTCGCTATCCTCTCGTTCGTTCTCACGCCTGAAATGATCGGTATGGCCGATGTCAAGGGCGTCCGCACCTTGGGCGTTCTGCTCATCACCATCGTCTTGCTGATGACCGAGACGTTCGCGATCCCGATCACCTGCTTCATCTGCATCATCATCATGTACCTTTTCGGCGCAACGGATAATTTTGCCGCAACGCTTGCAGGCTTCACCAATACCACGTCGTTCTTCGTGATCGTGTCTTACGCCCTGTCCATCGCCATCACGAAGATGCCCATCGGCAACCGCATCCTGTTCTTCATGATGAACCTGTTCGGGCGTTCCATGAAGGGCATCCTGCTTGCGTTCATGCTTACCATCGCGACGCTGTCCGCCTTCATGTCCAACGTGGCGACCGCCGCCATCTTCGTGGCGATCTGCATTTCGTTCCTCGACATCTACGGTGATGACGAGGCTGCCAAAAAGCAGGCCGGCAAAGTGTTCATGGTGTGCATCGCCATCGCCGCCACCGTCGGCGGAATGATCACTCCCGCAGGCTCTTCGCTGAATCTTCTGGGCATCAACCTCATCGAGTCTTTGGCCGGCATCCGCGTCACGTTTGTCCAGTGGATCGTCGTGGGCGCACCCATCGGCTATGTGAGCACGTTCGTCGCATGGTTCATCGCATCTAAGATGTTCAAGCTCCCCGAGCTGAGCAAGGAGACGATCACCGCTTATAAAGACAACCTGAAGCACGAGTCCATTCCTGACAAGATGTCCGCAAAGGAGCTCTACACCATCGGCATCCTGATCCTGATGTTCGTGCTGTGGATCGCTTCCTCTTGGTTCCCGTTCTGGGACGTCACCCTGGTCGCCGCCATCGGTTGCGTCCTCATGTTCATCCCGGGCATCGAAATCCTCACCTATAAGGAATACATCAAGGGCGTTAACTGGACCCCCTACATCATCATCTCAACGATGATCATGGCTGGCCAGATGCTGGTAGCCAATGGTGTAACTGTATGGCTGTGCGACTTCGTGTTCCCCAGCAGCTTGGACATGCCCATCCCGTTCGCGGTCATGGTGGTCTCGCTGATCATCTTCGTCCTGATGGTCATCATCCCCTCCGCTCCGGCGATCATCAACCTGCTGGCTTCACCCATTGCAGCGCTTGCCGTTGCTTCAGGGATGTCGCCGCTTCTGCTCATGATGCCTCTGAGCATGTATGCCGGCTGCGTCATCATCTTCCCGTTCGACACGGTTCCCTCGATCACGTACGCGCCCGGCTACTACGGCATGACCGACCTGCCGAAGGTCTCGATCCCTCTGGAGATCATCATGTGCATCTTGGCCGGCCTCTGGGTGCCTATCGCGCTTGGAATCGTCGGCTTGGTCTAAGCCGCTTGGTCTAGCCGGAAGAACGTCTGAGGCGCTTGCCGCAGGCCCCGGCGATGCCTCATCCCTCCTTTGCCGAGGGGGAGCGATCCCCCTCGGCGCTTTTATATTCGAACCGTTTCGCACCCTTCATGAGGTTTCATTCGGGTTCCAGCCCTTTTTGGGTCGCGAGCCTTTCCGCAGAGAGGACCTTTCATGTCGATGGGCATCCTCATACCCGTGTCCCGTGTGCGCTTGGCGGCGATGCTGCCGTGAAAGCCGGGCTCGACATGCGGCGTCTGATCGTGGGATGCGTCGGCGTCATCGCC
Organism: Candidatus Aphodovivens avistercoris; assembly: GCA_018710945.1. Classification (GTDB taxonomy): domain Bacteria; phylum Actinomycetota; class Coriobacteriia; order Coriobacteriales; family Eggerthellaceae; genus Aphodovivens; species Aphodovivens avistercoris. The sequence goes on from DVIW01000002.1 coordinate 43,172, forward strand.
TTCGTCATCGTAGGCTGGCTGATCCCCTGCCCGGAAAGCCTTGCGGAGGTCGTGCGCTCCTGCGGCCATTCCAGCCAGGAAGCCATGCGCTGCCTGGGGTCTTTGGCCTTCGCTGTTGTCTGGTGGGTCGGCGCGGTGGCGCCGACGTGGGTTCCCGCGCTCATCATCGTGCTGAGCTGGACCGTTTTCGACGCGGCGCCGTTTCCGGAGTCCTTTGCGCCCTTTTCCGAGACGATGGTCTGGCAGCTCGCGGGCATCTTCGTCCTGGCGAGCGCGGCGAAGGAGACGGGGATCTTGGAAAGGATCGCCCTTCGGTGCATGGGCCTGTTCGGGACGAGCTATCCGGGGCAGGTGATGGCGATGGGCGTGTCGGGTCTGGTTTCGACGCCGATCATCCCCGCCATCGCCGCAAAATCGCTTCTCGGGGCGTCGATAGCCATGGATGTGTCGGACGCCATGAAGCTCGATGAGCGGTCGAAGGGGCGCACCGGGCTGTATCTGGCGAGCATCGCCGGCTACAGCTGCGTTTTCCCCGCCATCCTGAGTTCGAGCGCGATCGTCTATCTGACGCGGAGCCTCATGCCCGAAGATGCGGTTTCGGGGCTTTCGTGGATCGGCTGGCTCTCTAACACGTGGGTTTGGCTGCTCTGCTTCCTCGTGCTGTACCTTTCGGCGCTTATCCTCCTGTACAACCCAAAGGGAAGCTCCCTTCCGGATTCGTTCGTCTCCGATAGGAGGAAGGAGCTCGGTCGCCTTTCCCCGAAAGCGAAGGCGGCATCGGCGATCCTGGTCGCGTGCGTCCTCCTGTGGGTCTTCGAGGGACTTGTGGGGCTTTCGGTCACGCAGGTTTCCCTTTTGGGCGCTTTGGCAATGTACATCTGCGGGGTGCTGGATCCCAAGGAGCTGGGGAAGCACGTCAACTGGACGTTCCTCGTGTTCATCGGATGCATCCTCAGCCTTGGCGCCCGTTTGGTGGAGCTGGGCGTTTCTGCATGGCTGTCGGACTACATCGCGGCCGCGCTGGCGGGTTTCGTCAACCCCTTCGCGCTCCTTGCCTTGCTGTTCCTCTCGACCGTCCTGGTGAACCTGGTCCTCACGTCGCAAGTCGTGGTGATCTCGGTGTTCATGGGGACGCTCATCGCGGCGCTTGCCCCTGCGGGGTTCAGCCCGTTCATCATCGGGTTCGTGCTGATGCTCGCCTGCAACAGCTTCGTCGTGCCGTACGAGAACCCCACCTACATCATCGCGCTGGAGTCGACGAAGGGCGCGGTAGCGTACAGGGACACCTTCCCCGGAGCGCTGCTGTACGTTGCATGCAGTTTGACGTCGTGCCTGATCAGCATTCCCTATTGGATGGCGATCGGGGCCATCGGCTAAAGTGCTTTGGCAATCGCGCCGCCAAGGACCTTCACGAACCCGTCATCGTCGCCGAAGCTGGGGACGAAGCGGTATTCCGGCCGCTTGCCGGCGGAGTTCGCCACGAAGAACTCGCCTATCTTGAAGCCGGCGTCGTATTCTCCCAACGGATCCGCTGCGCAGAATACAGGGTTTGCCGTCCTTACGTCCTTGACGGCGCCGCCGATCCAGCCCATCAGCGTCTTCTCGGCGAAAGGACCCGTCCATTTCGAGTTGTCGAAGTCGGATACGTAGGCGACGTGAATGCGTTCGTAACCGAGGTTCAAGAGCTTTTCAAGCTGAGTTTTCAGATGCTCGACCTGTTTTGCGAACGCGTTGTCGGAGTCGGACAGCAAGCGAGGCTGGGAGGGCATCAGCAGAAGCAGCCTCGAGACGCTTTTTGGCCGCCAGTCCTTCATGATGCGGTCGGCGAGCGTCTTCGCGAAACCCGGCGCTTCGCAAAACGAAAGGAGCTCTTTAACTCTCGGCGACCAGTGGGCGTCTGCTGCCTGCTCGATGGCGAGCCGAGCGTCGGCGAGCAAGGGATCCACCAAAGGCTTGAAGTAGAGGGGGTGCAGGGGAACGATCAGGATGGAATCGCACTTTTCCTCTTTCAGACGGGTTGCCGCGTCCCCAAGGGAGGGGCTTCCGCAGCGAAAGCCCATGGCGACCGCGCAGTCCTTTCGGGACGACGCTGCCAGATAAGCCGAAAGCTTGCTTCGCAGCGATTCCGCCGTTGCGCGGTATTCTCCGACAACGTCCCGATCGCCGGGGAAGAAATGGTTCCGCCACGCTTTCGCCTTCGCCGGGATGGTGATCTTCTTGAACATGCCGGTGTTCACTATGCCCAGCCCCTCGGTGAACAGGTCCGTTCCGAGAATGGTTTCCGCGTAGCGACGGAGGGCTTCGGGGGAGTCTTCGGCGGGGACTCCGTCATTGACGAGAAGAATGCCGTGTTTCATCGTTCCTCCTCTGCGGGATGGCGGTTGGGTGCCGCCCCTTCATTATTCCATGCTTCGATTGCCGGGGCGGGCTGCAAGGCGGCCTATTCCCGATGCGAATAGCGCCTATTCGCATCGGCACCTGTGGGGATGGGGAAAGAGGCGGACCCTTTCCCCATCGTGGCGCCGCTTGCTACGAAACGATGTTGATCGGCTCTTCGCCAGCTGCCACGCGGGCGATGTTCTCCCAGATGGCGCGGTGCGCGCGGCGGAAGAACCCGACGGTCGTGCCGCCGATGTGGGGCGAGAGCACGATGCGCCGCGATGCCTGCTCGCTCAGGTTGAGCAGGGGGTTGTCGAGCTGCACCGGCTCGGGCGCCACGGTGTCCAAGCCGGCTGCGGCGATGGTTCCCGCCTCGAGCGCGGCGGCAAGCGCCTCGGTGTCGACGATCTCTCCGCGTGCCGTGTTGATCAGGATGGCGTCGGATTTCATGCGCGCCAGGAACGCGGCATCCACCATGCCGCGCGTCTCCTCGGTCACCGGCACGTGGATGCTTACGATATCGCACGCGCTCGCGATGTCCTCCACGCTGGCGAAGCGGACATCCAGCGCGCGCTCGTCCTCCTTGGAAAGCCGATGCCGCTTGTTGTAGAGCATCTCGCATCCCCAGTCTGCCAGATGGCGTGCCGTCTCCTGGGCGATCGCGCCGAATCCGATGAAGCCGATGCGGCAATCGCCCAGCTCGCGAACGCCTTCGAGCATCATGCGCTCCTTGGTTTGGATCTGCCGTCCGCACCGCACCGCCGAATCCGCGTTGATCGCATCGCGCAGGCAGGCAAGCATGAGCAGGACGGTCTGCTCTGCGACGCCGACGGCGTTGGCTCCGGCGTTGTTGCAGACGAAGACGCCGCGGGTGCGCGCCGCATCCAAATCGATGGCGTTGTACGCAACCCCTTCGGAATGGATGAGCTTGAGGTTGGGCATCCCCGCGATCAGGCGGGCGCTGACAGGGGATATGGCGTCTGCCATGATGAAGTCGGCGTCTGCCGCCAAGCCGAGGATTTCGTCATCGGATGCGCCTCGCTCCACGACGACGGTTTCGACTTCACGCGTGATGGGGAGATCCGGGAGGTACTTCTCGGTGCGAGCTTTGCTTCCGATGACGAGCAGCTTCATGGGGCTCCTTTCGCGCAGCGCCCGCTGCGCTACTCCTTCTTCCCGAACGCGTTCATGAGCAGCGATGCGACGCCGCAGAGCATGCCGCCGACGGGCCACGCGACCCAGAACCACATGGCAGAGGTGCCCTCGGGGTCGAAGTTCGACGGGTCGGGCGCGGAGAACATCGGCACGAACAGGGCCGCCAGCCCTGCGATGGTGGCGAGGATCATGATGGAGCCGCAGACGGCGCCCGTCTTCGTGGCGCGGTGCTTCTTGCTGACGAGCGCGTTTTTGAGCTCGGCATCCAGCTGCGCGTTCACGATGTCCTCGAGCTCCAGCTCGCTGGCGGCCTCGCGGTTGTACCCGGTGATGTCCGTGCGCCCGAGCAGCATGCCGTAGTGCACGATGTTCCACGTGCCGATTGCGATGAAGATCAGCAGGAAGAACAGCGCGTAGTTCTCCGCTTGCTCTCCCAGCACGAGGAAGAAGCCGATGCCCACGATGATGAAGGCGATGCCCGCGAGGAGCCCGAACGAGAAGCGCGAGCGGGCGCGGTCGCGGTCGTCCTCGGTGTAGAAGTCCTCGACGAAGGGGTGCGCTTTCACGAAGGCGGTGTGCGCCATGCCCGCAGGAACGAAGAACGCAAGCCCCGCCAGCACGCCCATCAGCACGATGAGGATGAACAGGCCGTCGTGGCCGTTGTGCGAGCCAATGAAGGGGAGGGTTCCTTCGAAGAAGAAGCCGAGTGCGATGCCGACGAGGATGCAGGCGATGCCCGTGGGGATCTTCCACGCCATCATGCGCTGGTGCTCGTCGTAGCCGCACACGTCGGCGGGCGGGCCGGCGGGCACGGAGGCCTCGGCGGGTGCGGCGGCGCGGTCGGTGAGGTCGCCGGTGACGAGCTCGTCGAGCGTGCAGTCGAAGATCTGGCAGAGTTTCAGCAGCTTGTCCATCTCGGGGTAGGAGCGCTCAGCCTCCCATTTCGTCACGGATTGGCGGGAGACGCCCAGCAGCATGGCAAGCTGCTCCTGGGTCATGTTGCGCGTCGCGCGCAGGTGCTGCAGGTTGTCGCGGAAGCTCATGAGGGGCCTTTCTTTCGGGTGCGCGACGGGCGGGCGCTTCTGTGCGGTGGGCTTCGCTGCGTCGTCGCCTCGGCGCCGCCTGCGCATTGGGTTGGTTTCGGTGAGCCGGCACCTGCAGTATGCGGTAGCGGGTGCGTCCATTCTACCAATCTGCGGCTGCTTTTTCGGCAACGCACAGGCGCCCTGCAGTTGCAAAGCGCAGGTCAGAAGGATGTTCACGGAGCAAGCGCCTTGGAAGCTCCGCCAAACGAGTCTTTCTGCTTGGGCTTCCAGGTTACAGAACCGTAAGGCGGGCGGGGCGGCGGGGTGGCCTATACTGGGCGCAAAGGGGCGGTGCTTTGCGCGCGGCCGTTGGTGTCCGCAGGGCGCTGCGAGCCGGTGTTGCCGCCTGCGGGGCGAAGCGCCGGCGTCTGCGGTGCGCTGCCGCGTTGGCTCGGTGGTCTGCGGAAACGGAGGTCCCATGCGCATTTTGCTGGTCGAGGACGACGCCGCCATCGTACGGGCGCTGTCGGAGCTGCTGCGGACGGAAGGCTACGAGGTGGCCGACGCGTCGCGGCAGGACGACGCCATCCGGCTGGTCGAGCGCGAGCGCTTCGACGCGGCGCTTTTGGACGTGACCCTGGCGCAGGGCACGGGGTTCGCCGTGTGCGCTGCGGCGCGCGAGGCGGCGCCGGACATGCCCATCATCTTCCTCACGGCCTCCGATGACGAGTACAGCACGGTGATGGGTCTGGACATGGGCGCGGTGGACTACGTGGCCAAGCCGTTCCGCGTCCGCGAGCTGCTCTCGCGCATTCGGGCGGCGCTGCGGCGCTCGGGCGCGGCTGCCCAGACGTTGGCGCTCGGTCCGGTGGAGATAGACCTGGCCGCCGCGACCGCGCGCAAGAACGGCGCCGACCTGGAGTTGTCGGCGCTTGAGTACCGGTTGCTGCTGTGCTTCGCGCAACGCGCCGGGCGCCTGGTCACGCGCGACGCGTTGCGCGACGCTATCTGGGACGACGCCGGCGAGTACGTGAGCGACAACGCGCTGAACGTCTACATACGCCGCCTGCGCGAGAAGATCGAGGACGATCCGTCGGACCCGCGCCTCATCGTGACGGTGCGCGGCATGGGCTACAAGGCGGGTGCGTGATGGCGGCGCGCGCGGGCGGGCTGTGGCGCAACGGGGCCTTCGCCCGCCAGTTCGCGGCGATGGCGGCGGCTTCGGTTGCGCTTGCGGCGGCGGCGGGGCTTTCGTGCGGGGCGTCGGCCGCAGCGTGGGCAGCGGGCGCGGGGGCGGTGTGCTGCGCGCTGTTCGCCCTGTTCTCGCGGCGACGCTACCGGGAGATAGCCCAGTTGGCGGCCGAGGTGGACGAGGTGCTGCACGGCGGGCGCCGGGTGTCGTTCTCCGATTGCCGCGAAGGCGACGTGGCCATCCTGCGCACCGAGGTGTCGAAGATGGTGGCGCGCTTGGCGCGCACGTCCGAGCAGCTGCGGCACGAGAAGGGCGCGCTGGCCGACGCGCTGGCGGACGTGTCGCACCAGATCCGCACGCCGCTCACCGCCATGTCGCTGTTGGTGCCCGTGGCCGAGCGCGCGCAGGACGGCGCAGCGCGCAGCAAGGCGCTGCGCGAGCTGGAGGGCCTGATGGAGCGCGTTTCTTGGCTGGTGTCCACCCTGCTGAAGCTCGCGCGCCTGGACGCGGGCGCGGTGTTGTTCGAGCGCGCGCCCGTGCGCGTGGCCGACGCGGTGCGCCGTGCGCTCGCCCCGTTGGAGCTGGGTTTCGACGTGCGCAACGTCGTCTGCTCGGTGGAGGTGGGCGACGCGTCGTTTCTGGGAGACGCCGCATGGACGGCGGAGGCTCTGGAGAACATCCTGAAGAACTGCGCTGAGGCGACCGGCCCTGGCGGCCGGCTGCGCGTGGAAGCGGAGGAAAGCGCCCTGGCCACGCGCATCCGCATCCGCGACGACGGGCCGGGCATCGCGCCCGAGGACCTGCCGCACCTGTTCGAGCGCTTCTACCGCGGCTCGCGCGCGCACGACGAGGCCGACCCGGCCAATCCGCAAGGCTTCGGCATCGGCCTTTCGCTGTCCCAAGCGCTGGTAAGCGCGCAGGGCGGTTCGCTGCGCGCCCGCAACCTGCCCGAGGGCGGCGCCTGCTTCGAGCTGGTGTTTCCGAAGATGAACGTGTAGGAGGCGCGAAGGGGATCGGCGCGCTGCGGTTCGCCGTTCCTCTCGGCGAGTGAGCGCCTTTGCCGTGGCAGGCAGGCATCGCGTTGCGATCTGCCGCGCCTGCGGCCGCCTTACAAACCCGTAAGCTGCGCGGCAGGGGACGGTAAGCGGGGCTTGCCATACTGAGGATGCGCAGTTGCGTGTGTGGCCGGCGGCGCACAGCGCGATTGCGCCCACGGCCCGCAGCGGCCGGCCGCACCGCCGCAGCGCCACGGCCCGCACCGCACCCGCCCCGCAGCCTCCGGCGCGGGCAACCCGACCCAAGGAAAGGCGGAACGCCATGGACATCCTGACAGTGGACCACCTCACGAAAGTGTACGGCGAGGGGCCGACGGCCACTCGCGCGCTTTTCGACGTGAGCTTCTCCATCGAAGAGGGCGAGTTCTGCGCCATCGTGGGCTCGTCGGGTTCGGGCAAGTCGACGCTTCTGCACCTGATGGGCGGCGTGGACCGTCCCACGTCCGGCACGGTGCTCCTGAACGGAGAAGACATCTACGCGCGCAGCGACGAGCAGCTGGCGGTGTTCCGCCGCCGCGAGGTGGGGCTGGTCTACCAGTTCTACAACCTCATCCCCGTGCTGAGCGTGGTGGAGAACATCACGCTGCCGGTGGCGCTGGACGGCCGCCCCGTGAACACCGAGCGGCTGGGCCTGCTGCTGCATGCGCTGGGCCTGGAGGGACGCGAGGGCGCGCTGCCCAACCAGCTGTCGGGCGGCCAACAGCAGCGCGTGGCCATCGGGCGCGCGCTGATGAACGCGCCGTCGGTGGTGCTGGCCGACGAGCCCACCGGCAACCTGGACTCGCGCAACAGCGCCGAGATCATGGCGCTTCTGCGCGCGTCCAACAAAGAGATGGGCCAGACCCTGGTTGTCATCACCCACGACGAGGACATCGCCGCCACGGCCGATCGCGTCATCGCCATCGAGGATGGCCGCATCGCCCGCGACGAGAGGATCCGACGATGAGCGCCATGACGTCCTTCACCCGGCGCTCGCTGGCGAAGAACCGCGTGCGCACCGCGGTGTCCATCGTGGGCATCACGCTTTCGATGGCGCTGATAACCGCCATCTGGCTGACGGTCGCCAGCCTGCAGCAGGGTCTGTGCCAGCGCACCATCGCCACCGAGGGCTGGTGGCAGGCGTATGCGCGAAACGCCGCGCAGGAGACCATCGACGGCCTGGCCGCCAGCGACAACGTGACCGACCTGGCCGTGGCGCGCGACGGCGGCGTGGCGTTCTTCTCGGAGGACGAGGCCGAGACGCTGGGCACGGGCGTGGTGGTGAAGTCGCTGCCCACCGCGGTGAAGGGCGCGGCGGAAAAGGACGGCGTGGGCATCACGCTGATCCCCGAGGTGGAGGAAGGGCGCGCCCCCGAGGCTCCGGGCGAGGTCATGCTGCCCGACTACCTGCGCGGCGCGACGCTGGGCGCCGACGGCCAGGACGGCGCGGCAACCGACGGCCCGCTTGGGCTGGGCAGCGTTCTCTCGCTGGACGTGTGCCGCTACGCGTCGGCTGGCGAAAGCGAAGGGGCCTACCGCGTAGTGTCCAACGACGACGCGGTGTCGCAGATCCTTGCGGGCGGGCGCGTCCTGGACGCTTCCGGCGCGGTGGTGGAAGGCTACGGCGGCACGCGCGACCTGCCTGCGAGTGACTCCGCAGGCGGCTCCAGCGCTTCCGGCAGCGCTCTCGGCGGCTCTGACGTGCGGCTCGCTGCGCGCGAGACACGCTCCTTCACGGTGGTGGGCTTCTACGACGGCATCGGCGCTCACTTCTACGGCAACGACTTCGACGCGACGGCCAACGGCCTGGCCGTGGCCGTCATGATGCCGGGCGCGCTGGACGGCGAGGCGACGGCCGAAGCCGGCGCGGCCGGTACGAGCGCGGCCGATGCGAGCGCAACCGATGGCGCGGGCGCCCCTTCCACAACCGGCGGCGCAGCGGAGGGCTTCTACATGGAAGCGTGGGCATCCACGCAGGGCCTCTCGCGCGTTTCCGAGGTGGAAAGCCTGGTGACCGGCCAGCCGGCGAGCGGCCAGGCGGCCGTCTTCGTGCACGGCAACCTGATGCGCTACCAGGGCATCTCCGACGGCAGCCTGCTGCAGGACTCGCTGTGGATCATGGCTTCCGTCCTGGCCGTCGTGGTGGCGGCGGCCTCGGTGTCGCTCATCTACAACTCGTTCTCCATCTCGGTGGCGGAGCGCACGCGGCAGTTCGGGCTTCTGGCCTCGCTGGGCGCGTCGAAGAAGCAGCTGCGCCGCTCGGTGCTGATGGAGGCGCTGATGCTGGGCGCGGTGGGCATCCCCTGCGGCCTGGTTTTGGGCATCGCGGGCACAGCGGCGGTGCTGAACCTCACGGGCGCGGGCTTCGGCGCGCTGCTGAGCACGGGCGAGGGGCTCTCGCTTGCGGTGGAGCCCCTGCCGCTTCTGGCGGCGGCCGCGCTGTCGCTGGCGGCGCTTTTGGTGAGCGCGTGGATTCCTGCGCTGCGGGCTGGGCGCGTGTCGGCGGTGGACGCCATCCGGCAGGTGCAGGACGTGCAGCTCTCGAGGCGTGCCCGCCGCCGCGCGGCGAAAGCGAGCGCGGGCGCAGGCGCGAAAGCGCCGTTCTCGCGGCGGGCCGACGGCGGGCTGTGGGGCATCGTGGCCGGCGTTCCGGGCATCATCGCGCACCGAAACCTGTCGCGGGCCGTTGCGCGCGGGCGCGTCGTGGTGGCGTCGCTGGCCGTGAGCGTGGTGCTGGTGGTCGCCGCCGGCAGCGTCGCGCTGGTCATGAACCCCTACGCCGACCGTGCCGGCAGCATGGCGGGCGGCGCGTCCGACGCCGATGTGGCGGTCACCCTGGCAACCTCCGACATGTCCCACGACGAGCTGTACCTTCAGCAAGAAAGCTACGAGGCGTTCGTGCGCGAAGCCGCGCAGCTTGAGGGCGTGGAATTCTCCGGCTCCGTGGCGCAGGGCCAGATGGAGGCGGTCATTCCCGCCGCCATGCTGACGGACGTGGGCCGCGCGGCCATCCAAGACGACCACGACCAGACCTCGGCGTCCTGGGTGCCCCAGCCCTTCGGCGCCGACGGCAGCTACTACGGCAGCGTCTACGCGTTCTACCTGGACGACGCCTCGTGGAACGCGCTGGCGGAGTCGCTGGGCGTGGGCGGCCTCGACTTCGACGACCCGTCGCATCCGCGCGCCATCGCGCTGAACGGCTACCGAGGCATCGCTTCGGACGCCTCCTACGTGGACGTGCAGCCTTTCGCCGCAGGCGGTACTGTTCGGGCGTATTACGGCGCGCAGGAGCCTGAGGGCGTCACCGACCTGGGCGTGCGGGCGGGCGATGACGGGGTGGAGGCGACCTTCCTCGACCAGTCCTCCGCCGAATCCTCGGGCAACCCGCAGCTGGAGACGCGCCATGCCGACGAGGTGGCGGAAAGCGTTGAGATCGAGGTGGTGGCGCTGGCCGACGAGGAACCGGCCGCCGCGAACACGATGGCCGCCTCGTCTCATGTGCCCGTGCTGTTCCTGCCGGCCAGCATCGCCGGCGCGCTGCCGGGCGAGGGCGCGGACGCGGATGGCGGAGAGGCCCCCGAGCCCCGGAGGGGCGGGCTGCTTTCGAGCCCCACGCCCTTCGCCTTCTGGTGGGCCTCGCTCTCCTACACGGCGGACGACCATGCGCAGGCGGCGGAAAGCCTTGCCGCGCTGGCGGCCGAGCACCCCGAGCTGCAGGTCAACGTGACCGACCTTGCCGAAGAGGCCGCTACCGCGCGTCTGGCCGCGCAGACCGTCCAGGTGTTCATCCTGTGCTTCACCGTCATCATGGCGCTCATTGCGGTGGCGAACGTGTTCAACACACTGACGAACAGCATCATCCTGCGCACCCGCGAGTTCGTGGTGCTGAAGTCGGCGGGCATGGGCGAGCGCGCGTTCGCCCGGATGCTCGTGTGCGAATGCGCCAGCTACGCGCTGCGCGGCTTGGTGGTGGGGTTGGCGCTGGCGGTGCTGGTGGCGCTTGCGCTCTACCTGGCCATGCGCGTGGCGTTCCAGGGCGTCGCGTTCACGCTGCCGTGGGCCTACGTGGGCGCTGCCGTGGCGCTGGTGCTGGTGGTTTTGGCCGCAAGCGTGGTGTTCGCCCTGCGCAAGAGCCATGCCGCCAACGTGGTGGAGGCCCTGCGCGCCGACGCGGTGTAGGGCGAAGGTTCCGGAAAGGTCGCTGCTGCGTTACAATGCCGCGCATGGATAACGAACAGAACGCTCCCATCGACGAAGCGGCGGCGCACGAGCGGTCCGCCGCTTCCTCCCAGGCTGAGGCTGCCGCCCAGCCCGCCGCCACGCCGCAGTCTGACGCTGCGCCGCAACCCGGTGCCGCCGCGTCCGCGCCCGAGTCCGAAGCCGCTCAGCCGCCGGCGTTCAAGGTGGTGCTGGCCAGCGGCTCGCCGCGCCGCCGTGAGCTGCTGGAGCGCGAGGGCATCCGCTTCATCGTGCATGCGTCGGAAGTGGACGAGGCGTTGGAGCCCGACCTTCTGGCCGACCCGCCCGAGGCATGCAAGAAGCTGGCCGAGCGCAAGGCGGGCGCCGTGGTGCAGGAGATCCTAGCCGACCCCGAGTTCGCCGGGATGCTCATCGTGCTGGGCGCCGACACCATGGTGGTGCACGAAGGCGAGATCTTCGGCAAACCGCGCAACCTCTCCGACGCCACGCGCATGCTGCGTCGCCTGTCCGGCGATACGCACCAGGTGGTCACCGCGGTGTCGGTGTGGATGGTGGCGACCAACGCCGAGGGCCAGGTGTCGCTGGGCTTCCGCACCTTCGCCGACGAGGCGCACGTCACCTTCCACGAGCTGACCGACGAGCGCATTGCCGCCTACCTGAAGTGCGGGGAATCGTTCGACAAGGCCGGCGCCTACGCCGCCCAGGGCGAGGGGGCCAAGCTCATCGCGCGCATCGAGGGCGACCGCGACACCGTCATCGGCCTGCCGGTCACCCGTCTGCTGCGCGAGTTCCCCGACCTCGCCGCCGCCCGCTAGCCGTGCAACCTGCCGGGCGGGTCGCGCTTGCGCATCCGCCCGGTGTTTCAGGCCCGTTGCGTTCGTCCGCGTTCGCGCACGACCTTGCCGCTTCTGCTTCCCGTGCCGCCTGCGCCGGGCTTCCCCGCTGCGCCTCGCCTGCGCTGCCGCCGCATCCGCACGTCCTCGCCGCTTCCGCCGCCGCACCGCCGCACCCGCGCTCCGCGTCCGCCTCCGCGCTCCACGCCCCCCGCCTCGCGCTCGGCGCCGCACCCGCCCTCCATCAGCCGCAACGCCACCGCTCGGCCCGCAGGCAGATGTAAAAAGAGTGCACTTCGCCCGGCGTTGCCTACTCGTTAAGCCATCTTCCAAACCGCAATGGTACACTGTCCGAATTCGAGGGAAACTGCGGGGCGCCCTCGCCTCGTCGCCCGGAAGCCGGCCGACGAGCGCAGGCGCGCGCCGTCGAAGTGGTTAGGAAGTCGCATCGTGCACGAAGACATCGAAGAGGTGCTGTTCACGGAGGACGAGCTGGCCCGCCGCGTGGAAGAGATCGGCGCCGCCATCACGCGCGATTACGCCGACGCCGCGCAGGAGGGCATCGTGCTGGTGTCGGTGCTGCGCGGGGCCGCCATCTTCATGGCGGATCTGGCGCGCGCCATCAAGCTGCCGGTGGAGATGGACTACATGGCCATCTCGTCGTACGGCAACGGCGCGAAGAGCTCCGGTGTGGTGCGCATCCTGAAGGACCTCTCGTCGGAGATCGAGGGACGCCACGTCATCGTGGCGGAGGACATCCTGGATTCGGGCCTGACGCTCAGCTACCTGCTGAAGAACCTCGCGTCGCGCCATCCGGCGTCCATCGCGGTGGCCACGCTGCTGCGCAAAAAGACGCGCGCCCAGGCCGACATCGACTGCCGCTACATCGGCTTCGAATGCCCCGACCAGTTCATCGTGGGCTACGGCTTGGATTACGCCGAGCGCTACCGCAACCTCCCCTACATCGGCGTGCTGAAGCCGGAGCTGTACTCGTAGCCCCCGCGCGCCGGACCCGAAGCGGGCGCGGCGCGAGCCTTTAGTGGCGCGAACCGGCCGCCTGCCGGAACAGTGGAAAGGAAAAACCTGAGGGTATATGGCAGACAAGAATAGCAACAAGGACATCCAGCCCAACCCGCGCGTGACCATCATCTCGGTGGTGCTGTTCCTGCTCATCGCGTTTTTCGTGGGCCAGCAGTTCTTCACGATGAGCAACGCCACGCAGCAGACCACTGACTCGCTGATCACCTCGGAGTTCGTCCAGGCCGTGGAGCAGGACCGCGTGACGCGCGTGGTGTACAGCGCTGGCGACTACATGGTGTCGGGCACCTACTACCCGGCCGTCACCGCAGGCTCCACCGCGGCCGACGCGTTCAACGACGCCTTCAGCGCCCTGAACGCCCGCATGTCCACCATGCGCGACGGGCAGACCGGCCAGGCGCCGGCGGGCATCGGCACCACCGCGCTGGACGAGACGCAGCTGGGCGAGGAGCACCGCTACACCTCCACTTACGTGGGCTCGCTCGACAGCCTCATGTCACAGCACCCTGACATCCCCTACGAAGTGCAGCTGCCCAGCGGCCTGATGAGCATCCTGTCGTCGCTTCTGCCCATCCTGCTTATCGGCGCGTTGCTGTTCTTCTTCTTCTCGCAGATGATGAAGGCGAACAACTCGCAGATGAGCTTCGGGAAGAACAAGGCGAAGAAGACGCTGGAAGAGCGCCCGAACGTGAAGTTCGCCGACGTGGCCGGCGTGGACGAGGCCGTCGAGGAGATGCAGGAGATCAAGGACTTCCTGTCGAACCCGGCGAAGTACCAGTCCATGGGCGCGAAGATCCCGCGCGGCTGCCTTTTGGTGGGCCCTCCGGGCACCGGCAAGACGCTCTTGGCGCGCGCCGTGGCCGGCGAGGCGGGCGTGCCGTTCTTCAGCATCTCGGGCTCCGACTTCGTTGAGATGTTCGTGGGCGTGGGCGCCAGCCGCGTGCGCGACCTGTTCAAGGACGCGAAGGAAGCGGCGCCCTCCATCATCTTCATCGACGAGATCG
>DVIW01000017.1 GCA_018710945.1 Candidatus Aphodovivens avistercoris
CCTGCGGAAAGGCCGATTATCCAACACGCATCATCCTTGGTGACCATAGGAGCTCCTTCGCTTTCGCCTGCTATCTAAGCAAGAAAGATTATAGGAAAAGTCCCAGTATCCAAAGCGGTCTAACACAACGATAAAACCGGACAAATCAATACCAGACGCCCGCTTTCCGAGCACAATTCGCTCGAGGCGATGAGACGAGAACCGCGCTCGTCCAAAAGGAAGCCGGCTGCCCGCCTCGCCGCACGTCGCAAACGGCACAGCAGCGATTGCGTCCCCTATCACCAAATCCCTGGATCATTGCGCCACTAAAACAAACTTCACTGCTAGAATTGCGACAGCCCCCATTGCTCCGAAAGGATTCGCCTATGGCCGTCCCCAAGTACAACGAAATGATGCTTCCCATTCTTCAACGCCTTGGACAGAACGAGGACGACGACGCTCTTTCGTCAAAGCAGATCCGCGAATTCGTGGTCGACTATTTCCACCTCACGGAGGAAGATCGAGCTGAAGCTATACCCAGCGGCTTCGCCCGTTACATGAACAATGCACAATGGGCATGCACTTACCTCAAACAGGCGCACCTTATAAAGTCGCCCAAACGGGCCGCATTCCAAATAACCGAACGCGGGCGACAATACCTCGATAGAGGGAAAACCAAGATCAGCAAAAACGATCTTATGGAGTTCCCCGAATTCAAAGCGTTCGCCACCAAAGGAAGAAAGAAAACTGGTCCTGAGCCTTCGGAAAACACAATCGTCAACGAAGGGAGCAAGCGGCAGTCAGACACCACTCCCGAAGATGTCATCGACCAGTCTTTCGAGGACATCAACAATGCGCTGGCTAGTGATCTCATTGATCTCGTCATGCAGCAATCTCCCGAGTTCTTCGAAAAGCTCGTGGTTGACCTCCTGCTCGCAATGGGCTATGGCGATTCGCGCTCAGAATCAGGAACGGTCACCAAGCGCTCCGGTGATGGAGGGATTGACGGCATCATCCGAGAAGACAAGCTCGGCTTCGACAACATTTATATCCAAGCCAAGCGCTGGGACCCCGCCAAAAGCGTCAACTCCCCCGAACTTCAAGCGTTCGTCGGCGCGCTTACCGGAGCTGGAGCAAACAAGGGCCTGTTCATCACCACAGCCCGTTTTTCTTCAGGCGCAAAAGAGTACGCGAAGAAACAACACGCCGTGAAGCTGGTGCTGGTCGACGGCAACGAGCTCGCGCAGCTGATGATCGCGCACGGCGTAGGCGTATCCGTGAAGCACCGCTACGAGATAAAGGGCGTAGACCGCGACTATTTCGAGACCGAATCGGAGTAGAGGCATTAGGCTCCACGGCTAAGCCCGCTGCTGATGTCAACGAAAAGACCTCGTGGAAAGCCAGCGCGACGCTCTGCATCCCCCTGCTATTATGCACCCGCACGTAGCGCAGTGCTTATCGCGCAGTTTTGATAGTCGCGCAAAGTGTATTGGGGCGGGACTCCCCAACCGATCGCGCACGCGCGGAATATGTCCGTTTTGAGACCAAAAGCGGGGTCAAGCCCAGAGAAAAACGTGTTGGCCGACTTGAGGACGCCCTCAGCAAAGGGCTCCAGGCCGCTGTTCGATTCCCAGGCGCAACTCGCTAAGTCAGGTCAAACTCAGATTGCTCTTTGCATTGAAACGAGAGTCAGCCAGGAAGAAAGACCCATAGATTCCTTGCCAACGACCCCATAGAAGCAAACCGCATTGTCCGCTACTGCAACGTTGGATCTAACGCTAACTCACCAAATGCCGCGTCGCATCATAAAGCAAGAACCTCGGCTATCGAAACGTTCAGCTCAATCCGCATCACTTCTTCAGTCTCGACATTACGTCGAAGCTGACGGACAACGCCACCTTGCGGATAACCTAAAATGAACCAAGAGATTAGCCGTTTCGCTGCCCTTCCAGCAGCACTTTTTGCAGAAGATTCGGAGGCGCCTCATGTCCGAAAGCACCCAGGAAACCAAGCTGACCCCCATGACTCCAAGCAAGGTTGAAATCACCCAGCAGATCGCCGGCGAAATCGTCCGTCTAGCACCCGCAGACATCGACATCGACCTCGCGCCCGCCGTAAAGGTGCCATTGGATCAGATAGCTTCACTCGGCACTGGATTCGCATCGATTCCGGAGCGGTTCCGAACGATCACCATGCAAAACAGCGGCACCCTAATGGAAGCGTTCGACAAGTCCGGAAGACAGCTGAACTTGTCGGAGCTCCAAAAGTTCAACAATGGCTCCGGCAGCCTCGGATCGCTAAGAGATGCAACCGGTTTTCACCAGGCGAGACTCCGCGAAGCCCCCGGCGCACCATTCACTGCCCCCATCAACCCCGCAACTATCGCCATGGCGGTCGCGCTTTCGCAGATCAATCAGAAACTCGACACCATCCAACAAACTCAACAGGAGATGTTCGACTATCTAAAGCAGCAGGACAAAGCGAAGCTTCGCGCTGACCTCCAGACACTTGTCGACATGATGGATGGCTACCGATTCAACTGGGAGAACTCGACGTTCCGACAGAACAAGCACGCCAAAGCGCTGGACATCAGACAAGATGCCGAGCAGTCCATCATTCACCTTCGTGCGCAGATCAAAACGAGACTCGCCGAGAAAAGCCCGATAGCAAATCGCTTTGAGATCTCCCGGCGCTTAAATGAGGTGCTTGACCGTCTGAAGGAGTATCAACTGTCGCTGTATCTCTATGCGTTCGCAGCCTTTGCTGAGGTCATGATGCTGGGAAACTTCGACGAGGACTACCTCAAAGCCATCGCCAACAAAATCGAAGAACGCTCTCTTCAATACCGCCAGGTATACACAGAATGCTACAACATCATCGAAAGCAGTTCCGAAAAGGCTTTGGACAGCACCGTCCTTGGTGGCCTCTCCATCGCCGGCAAGACACTTGGCGGCTTCATCAAGAACACGCCCCTTGGAAACCTCACGCCCATCGACGAAGCGCTCGAAGGTGCCGGAGAGAGCATCGGTTCCTTCAACGAAAGTCAAACCGAAAAACTGCTCGAAAAGCTCCGCCTTGCGAAGACCCCCGAAGTGAAAGCTTTCTCAGACAGCCTGGCGTCGGTCAATGTGATCTACAACAAGCCCACACGAATCCTCGCTGACTCCGAAAACGTTTACATGCTCCCGCTCGAGCAATCCGCGTGACGGATCTACGAAAACCGCAAAGCCGCCGATAATCGCTTTTGCAAACGCCGAAGCGCGACAAAGTCCTTTCCCACGACAGCCCTCTGTACGGAAGGAGGACGGCACAGCTCCGCCTCAAACCCCTCGCCTTCTCCGAATTGCGCGAGGCGTACCCCATGATTCCCTACAAGCAGCTGGCGAGCCTGTACGCGATCACCGGAGGAGTGCCGAAATACCTGGATATCCTCGACCCTGCGGAACTCGCGGCGTGCGCCAACGAAACCGAAGCCGCCTTGTTTTTCGAGGAAGGGATCGTGCGCAACGTCCTTTCCCCTTCGGGTTTTCTGTACGAGGAACCCTATTTCCTCTTCGCGCAGGAAGGGCGCGACCCTGCAAGCCACCTCTCGCTGGTCTCGGTCATCGCGCGGGGAAGCCGACGCGCCGCAGAGATCGCCCGCACGACGGGAATGAAGGAATCAGCCCTGCCGGTCTACCTTAAAACGCTCATCGACCTGGGCAACATCGAGAGGGAGGTGCCGTCCAACGAAGACGCTCCGGAAAGAAGCAAGAACGGGCTCTACCACGTCGCAGACGAGTTCCTGACGTTCTGGTTCCGCTACGTGCAGCCGTTCGCAAGCGATTTGGAGATGGGAAACGTCCGCCCAAGCCTCAAAGCGCTTGAAAAGACGTTTGAAAGCGACGCGGTTCCGTTCCTCTTCGAGCGCCTGTCCCGCCAAGCGTTCACGCGTCTGTGCGCCGAAGGGAAGATCGACTTCCAGCCGTTGCGCGTCGGATCGTACTGGACGCGCACCTCCGAATGGGAGCTGGACGTGTGCGCGTTCGATCGCGACAGCGGAAGGGCGTTCTACGGCGAATGCAAGTGCCACAAGAACAAGCCGTTCTCGCTGGAAGAGTACCGCGCTTTGGTCCGTGACGCAGCAAGCGCCCCGGTCAGCTCCCCATCGTGATGAAGTTCACCACCAGCGCGATCATGATGTCCTTCTCCTCGGGTTTCGACTCGGCGATCATGACGGTCACCGCCACCAGCGTGCTGTCGTCTATCGCCTTGCGGCCATTGACGAACAGCGCGCCGTTTCGGTCGAGGAAGTAGAGGAACATGGTCGCCGCGATGCGCTTGTTCCCGTCGAGGAACGCATGGTTCTTGATCACCAGGTAGAGCAGGTTGGCCGCTTTCTCCTGAAGGCTCGGGTAGATCTCCTGCCCGTCGAAGCCCTGGTAGATGCTGCCGAGCGTGCCCTTGAACGACTCGTCCTTCTCCACGCCGAACAGATCGCTCTCGCTACCGAACCGCATGCCGTCGATGACCTCCCGGCACTCCCCGTACGAGAGCACGTGCGTGGCCTTGCTGCCCTCGGGCACCCGGACGCGCTGGTGATCGTAGTCGTCGAGCAAGTCGAGCGCCGCCGTGTAGCTGCTCACGATGTCGAGCACCTGGCGCGTCTCCAAGCTGTCGGGGATGCGCGCCATCACCTGCGCTACCTTCCCCAGCTGGGCCAGCCGGCGTTCGTTGGCCGCCGCGCCCTCGATGATGTAGCGCCGCAGCACGCCGGTTGCCCAACGGCGGAACTCCACGCCCCGCTGCGACTTCACGCGATAGCCGACCGAGATGACGACATCGAGGTTGTAGAACTCGACCTGGCGCTCAACCAAACGCCCTCCCTCGTTTTGAACTGTTGCAAAAAATGCAACGGTTGAATCCCGCTCAAGTTCGCCCTCTTTGAAAACGTTGTTGACGTGCCTTGAGATGGTGGACTTGTCCCTCCCGAACAGCTCCACCATCTGCGCCTGGGACAGCCACACCGTGTCGCCGTCGGTGGCAACGTCAAGCGTCACCGCGCTGTCAGCCGATTCAAACAGGACAATGCCGTCGCTCATGCCCATCCTCCCATCGCCCGCATCGACACAGCGAAGGACGCCGCGCCGCTTTGAAACCGTTTCCGCTAGCATGAACGTACAACATCCGATAATGAAGCGAGAATCCCAAAAAGTCGAACTTTCTTGCGCGAAGCAGCAGAAGGCCAACGTCCGCCCCGTAGCTTCGGCATGACGACGCGCCTGCGCTACAATGCGAGCGGCAGCATCCCTTGGAAACGAAAGCGAGCCCCATGCCTGAGACCCGAAGCATCATGGACGTCATCCGCGCGCGGCATTCGGTGCGCGACTACGAGCGGCGCCCCATCGAGCCCGAAACGCTTGCCGCGCTGCAGCGCGTCGTGGACGGCTGCGCGCGGGATAGCGGGCTCGACATCCAGATCGTCACCGACAACCCCGAGGCGTTCCAGCTCGTCGCGCGCGTCGGGTTCGTCCGTGGCGCCGCGACGCACATCGCTTTCGTGACGGACGGCTCCGCGCAAGACGAGGCAGTCGGCTACTGGGGCCAGCGCATCGTGCTGGCGGCTCAGGCGCTCGGGCTTAACACGTGCTGGGTCGCGTTCATCGCGCGGAAGAAGTCGCGCGCCCAGGTGCCTGCCGACAAGACACTGCGCATCGGCATCGCCGTGGGATACGGCACGACGCAAGGATCGCCCCGCAGGACGAAGCCTGCCGACGCCCTGTGCGCGATCGAGGGCAGAGGCCCGGCTCCCGCCTGGTTCGCCACCGCCCTGGAGGCGGCTCAGCTGGCGCCGACGGCCATGAACAACCAGCACTTCCGCATCACCCTGCGCGCCGATGGCCGCACGGTCTGCGCCCAGGCCACCAAGCGCGGCGGATGGAACGCCATCGACCTGGGCATCGTGAAGCGCAACTTCGAGGAAGCCGCCAACGAGACCGGCGCCGACTGGCGCTGGGAGTAGTCCGTTTCTGCGGCGGTTCGCCCCGCTTCGCCGCAAGCGCGCGAAACAGCTCGCCGAGCGGGGCACGGCGAAGCGTGGCGCGTCGGCGCTTCTTCCCATTTCAAAGGGGTTGGCGTACAATAGCCCGACGCGGTTCTTGGAAAGCCAGCGTGACGCAACGGTAGCGTAGCGGTTTTGTAAACCGCCTGTTGCAGGTTCGAATCCTGTCGCTGGCTCCAGCTTTCCGCTTCCCACGCGGCGCCCTTCACCGCATCGAAGCTGCTTTTCGCGCGCCTATCCCTTCCCCGCAACGCCCGTCAGATCGAACGGCGGGATGAAGCTTTCCTCGGCCGCGCCGCCCTCTTGCCAGAAGTAGTCTTGAACGCCCAGGTCGTCCGCAAAGTCCATCAGGCGCTCGTAGTCCTCGTCGGGAACGCGGCAGGCCAGCTCCGGGCAAGCGTCCAGCACGCGCCGCGCCCGCTGGTCGCCCGCACGGGCCGCCTCGGCGACCACGGGCGTGTACTGGTTCATCAGAGACAGCAGCACCGAGCCGCCGTAGCGCTCATGCAGCAGCCGCACCACGCGCTTGGAGTCTTCCAGGCCTCCCGGCAGCATCAGATGCCGCACCACCACGCCACCCGCAAGGCGCGGCGCGCCGTCCACCTCGTCGAAACGCGGTTCGCCCGCCGTGCGCACCATCTCGTCCAGCGCCGCCAGGGCAACCTCAACGTAGTCGGGCGCGCTCGAGTACCGCCGCGCGGGCTCCGCCGAGCCGTACTTGAAATCGGTTAGGTACGCGTCCACCGTCCCGACGTTGGCCCGCACCGCCGCAACCGTCTCGTAGCCCGAGGTGTTCCACACCACCGGCACGCCCAGGCCTACCGCGCGCGCCTGGCGAACGGCCTCGCGCGCTTGCGGCGCATAGTGCGTGGGGGTGACGAAGTTGACGTTCAGCGCGCCCTGCGCCTCCAGCTCGAGACACATCTGCGCCACGCGTGCCACCGTCACCGGCGCGCCGGCGCGCCCCGCCGCGATGACGGCGTTCTGGCAGTAGGAACAGCGCAACGGGCAGTTGGAGAAGAACACGGTGCCGCTGCCGCGCGCGCCGCTCACAGGCGGCTCTTCCCAGAAGTGCAGGGCCGCGCGCGCCACCAGCAGCTCGTCACCTGCGCCGCAAACCCCCCGCTGCCCCGCGCGGCGGTTCGCCCCGCAGCGGCGCGGGCACAGATCGCACGACTCCGGAAGGAGCGCGGCGTCGCCCGATGCCGGCCCAAGCGCGCCCGGCTTCTCCGTCTCCTCGTCCACCCCGTCCTCCTTGAAACGCCAAGCGGCCTCCCCTGCTGCGGAAGGCCGCCTTCGATCTTTCGCTTCCAACCTGTGGGCAATCGGCCCGCGCGGCAGGCGCGCACACACGCCGTGCCGCGGCCGCACCCTTCTGCGGACGACGGCACCGCCGCCCCAGCGCTCGATGCGACGCGCCAAGCACCGCCCCAGCGCGACCGCCGCCAGCCGCCGCAGCAGCGCTCGCCGCGCCCGCTAGTTCTGCGAGTACGCCCCGAACCCGCCGTGGTACACGCCGTCCTTGTCGTAGCCGCGGTACCCGTCGTAGTCGTCGTAGTCCCCGTACTCGTCGTAGTCGTCCGCGCCGTCCGCAGCAGCGCCGTCCGCGCCGTCGCCGTGGTCGTGGCCGTGCTCGCCGTAGACCTGCTCGGCGCGCGACCAGTCAAGCCCCTGCTCGGCGCAGGCCGCTTCCTCGTCGTAGACCAGCGCCAGTGCCGTGGGCGCCTTGTCCGAGCCGCCGATGACCGCCAGAAGCTCCAGCAGATGGCTGCACGCCTCGGCCTGCGGCAGGATCAAGTCGGCGTCGTCGGCCGCCATCAGCGCGGCGGACAGCTCGCCCATCATCATCTCCAGCGTGTAGGTGCCCTCGAAGCGCTTCTGCGCGATGGCCGCCAGGCACACGTCCGCGAAATCCGACTCTGGGAA
This sequence comes from Candidatus Aphodovivens avistercoris, assembly GCA_018710945.1. Taxonomy (GTDB): domain Bacteria; phylum Actinomycetota; class Coriobacteriia; order Coriobacteriales; family Eggerthellaceae; genus Aphodovivens; species Aphodovivens avistercoris. The sequence goes on from DVIW01000017.1 coordinate 7,946, forward strand.
AGGAGCCTTTGCGGCAAGGGAATCCGCCGAAGCGGCGCGGCGCACGGCATGGCAGAGCGCCTGGGCCTCCGCAGCGCTGACCAGCATGCCCACCTGCTGCACCGTGTGCGCCGCCCGCGCCAGCTGGGCGGCCCCGAACGGCCCCATCTCCCGCACGTCGCCCGCGATGGCCTCCAGAAGCGGCAGCGCGGCGGCCACGTCGTCCTCTTCACCCGCTGCGAAGCAGCGCAGGTTCTCGCGCCGCGCGAACGCGTCGTCAAGCGCCGGGTCGATGACCGCCAGCGGCGCCTCGACAGGGTGCAGATCGCCGATGGTCGCCACGGCGGAAAGCTCGCGCGAGAAATCCGGCGTGGACGGCGACAGGTCGATGAGCAGCGTGCCGGGATGGGCCGCCTGGATGAAGCCGCCCTCGTCGAAGTAGGCGTCCTCAAGCGCCTGCTGGGTGGTGCAGTAGGTCACCACGCACCCGGCGTCCTCCAGCCCCTCGACGCGCTGCCACCCCGCGTTGGCCGCAAGGCGCTCCACCGCGCCGCCCACCGTCGCGTTGCCGAAATACACGAACGTGTTCTCCATGAGATCACCCTTCCCGCCGACGGATACCTCCGCGCGGCGCAAGCAGGCCCCTTCGGGCCGCCTAGCCCTGCTTCACCTTGCGCGCGATGCGGTCGGCCACCGACAGTTCCTCGCGCTTGTCGCCGCCCCAGAACACCACCGCTATCATGCCCGGGCCCACGTGGCTGCCGATGACCGGCCCGATGCTGCTTTCCAGGAACAGGATGGAGTCGTCAACCTTCGACAGCGCCTCCTTCAGGCGCTCGGCATCCTTCGGGCAGTCGGCGTTGCCGATGACCACGTACTTCGCCGGCCCCTCGGAATCCACGCGCTTTGCGTAGTAGTCGGCCAGCTGCTTGATGCCCTTCTTGCGCCCGCGCGCCACGCCGGAAAGCGACAGCTTGCCGTCCGCGCCGATGGTCAGAAGCGGCTTCACGTCCAGCTTCGCACCGGCGTAGGCCACCGAGCCGGGAATGCGCCCGCCGCGGCGCAGCGACTCCAAATCGTCCACCATGAACTCCGCGTCCACGAAGAAACGGGCCTCTTCCGCCCAGGCGGCAAGCTCCTTGGCCGACAGCCCGTTCTCGCGCTGGCGCAGCGCCTCGTGCACCAAAAGCGCCTCGGCCACCGAGGCCAGGCGCGTGTCCACCAGGTACAGCTCGGCGTCGGGATGCTCTTCCATCAGCTGGTCGTGCACGAGCGCCGCCGCGTCGTAGCTGCCGGACAGGCCGCTGGAGAACACCAGGCACACCGTGGGCACGCCGCTGGCGATGGCGCGCTCGAACGCCTCGCGGTACACCGGCACGGGCACCTGCGCGGTGGTGGGCTGGGCCCCGTCGCGCATGGCCTGGAAGAACTCGTGCGCCGTGGTGGAGCGGTACAAATCGTCGGCGCGCTCGCCGTCCTCCATGATGTAGGGGAACTCGATCAGCTCCACGCCCTCGCGATCCACCACCTCGAAGGGCAGATCGCAGCACGAGTCGATGATGAGGTTGCACAAGCAGGTCACGACGGTCTCCTTGTCTGTCGGGTGCCTCGTTGGCCGTTCCGAATCCGTTTCGCCCGCGCCGCCCCCTTTCAGGCGCGCGGGATGAGCCCGCCTTCCGCGTCCGGCCCCGAAAGGCGCGCCGGCGCGGGCCGTGCGGGCCCTTGCAGCATATTACGCGATGCCGCGCATGCGCGCCACCAGGGCGTGGCGGCGCTCGTAAAGCCCGCGCTCCAACCCCACCGGGTAGGTGTGGGGGTTCAGCATGCGCTTCTGGCTTTCGTCGAGGGTCTCCAGCTGCGCCTGCGTGCGCTCGCGCGCCGCCAACGCATCGCGTCCGGACGCGTCCAGCACCGAAGCGCCGTTGCGGGCCAGGGGCTCGAGCAGCGTCTCGAAGCGCATGCCCCCCAGCTTCTTGCGGCGCAGCGAGTCGAACGGGTCCACGATCACGCCCTCGTCGTTCACCGGCGCGTTCACGTCGAACACCATGTCGCCGGCGATGCGGCCGTCCGGGTAGTAGCAGCGGCGCACGTTCAGCACGCCGGGCACGGTCAGCTTGGCCGCCGTCTCGGAGATTTTCAGGCGGTCCTCCCACGGCGCGTCCGCCGAAGCGCGCGAAGCCGACAGCTTGTACACGCCGCCGAGCGTGGGCTGGTCGTAGGCGCAGGCCAGCTTCGTGCCCACGCCCCACGAGGCCACCTGGGCGCCCTCGTCGCGGATGGACTGGATGGTGTGCTCGTCCAGGTCGTTGGACAGCACGATGCCGCAGTCCTCAAGCCCCGCGGCGTCCAGCTTGCGCCGCGCCATCTTCGCCAGCCAAGCCAAGTCACCCGAGTCGATGCGGATGCCCGCCAGCCGCTGCCCGCGCGCCTTCATCTCCAGGCCCACCGTGATGGCGTTGTCGATGCCGCGCTCCACGTCGTAGGTGTCCACCAGGAGCACGCAGTTGGTGGGGAACTCGCGCGCGTAGGCGCGGAACGCCTCCAGCTCGTCGGAAAACGACATCACCCACGAGTGCGCGTGCGTCCCCGACACGGGGATGCCGAACAGCCGGCCCGCCATCACGTTGGAGGTGGAGGCGCAACCGCCCACCACTGCGGCGCGCGACGCCCAAATGCCGCCGCCGGGGCCCTGCGCGCGGCGCAGGCCGAACTCCGCCACCGGCGCTTGGGCCGCCTGGCACACGCGCGCGGCCTTCGTGGCGATGAGCGTCTCGAAGCTCACGCAGTTCAGAAGCGCGGTTTCCAGCAGCTGGCACTCCATGATGGGGCCCATCACCCGCACGATGGGCTCGTTGGGGAACACCGCCGTGCCCTCCGCTACCGCGTCCACGTCCACCGACAGCCTGAAGCCGCCCAGGTAGTCCAAAAACGACGCGCTGAACAGCCGCCCGCCGCCTGGCGCGGGAAGGGAGGCCAGGTAGTCCACGTCCTCGGGCGTGAATGAGAACCCGTCGATCAGATCGGCCAGATGCGCCATGCCGCTGGCGATGGCGTAGCCGCCCTTGAACGGGTAGCTGCGGAAGGACATGTGGAAGCACGCCTGGGTGCCCGCCTTGCCGGAATCCAGGTAGCCCTGCGCCATGGTGAGCTGGTACAGGTCCGTCAGCAGCGCGTCGTGTATCTCCATCGAGACGTTCGATCCCCTTTCGGTTTTCCCGGCCACGCTCCTACGCCTGGCCGGAGGTTCCCTGCGCCGGCGCGTCGCCGCCGTGGGCCTTGTGGCTGCGGCGCCGGCTGCGGCGTCCCGACCCGTCGCCGGAAGCGCGCTTGGGCGCCTGCTCGTCGCGCGGGACGCGGCGCGCGGCATCGGAGGGATGCCCGCCGTCCTGCTGCCCGCCCGGCCGCTGCTGGCGCAGCGCCGAGGACTTCCGCCCGGGACGCGGCGCGCCGGCGGCGGCCTTCTTGCGCTCGCCGCCCTGCTGTTTGCCCGGCGTCGCCGCGCGCTTCTTCTGCTTGGAAGCCTGGTCGCGGCCGGCGTTCTTGCCCGCGCCCTTGCCGCCCTGCTGCCCGCGCTTCTTCTGCTCCTTGGCGCCGCCGTCGGCCGCGGCGCCCTCGCCCGTGACCACCTTCGAGCGGCGGCGCGGCTTGCGTCCCTGCGTCGGAGCGTGGTCGGCGGCGGCCTTGCCGCGCTTGCCGGAGCCGCCCTGCTTCGAGCCTCCCGAGCCCGATCCGCCCGTATGGCGCACCGCGCCCGGCTTCGCCAGCTTGTCCTTGCCCGTCAGGTTCGCCGAAGGCACGAGCGTCGAGGCGAACCCGGAGGGCACGGCCGGCGCCGTGGCCTCGTCCCATGCCTCCCGCCCCACCGCATGCGGGCGCCCGCCGTCCTCGGCGGGCTCGAAGGACGCCAGCGGCACCTTCGCCACCTGGCCGTCCTCGGTTCTAAGTGCCACCGTCTCGCGCGGCACGTCCAGATCGACCACCTTCGCGGGGCCCTCGGGCGTGTCGATGAGGGCGTTTTTCTTCGGAGCGCGCGACTTGAAGTCCTTGTACGCGTCGAATTCGTAGCGCAGGCAGCACATCAAGCGGCCGCACACGCCGGAGATCTTCTGCGGGTTCAGAGAGAGGTCCTGCTCCTTGGCCATGCGGATGGACACCGGGCAGAACTCGCCGCCCAGGCGCTTGCAGCACAGCTCCTGGCCGCAGTGGCCCAAGCCGCCCACCATGCGCGCCTCGTCGCGCACGCCGATCTGGCGCATGTCCACGCGCACGTGGAAGCGGGATGCCAGCTTGCGCACCAACTCGCGGAAGTCGATGCGCTCCTCGGCCTCGAAGTAGAACACCGCACGGTCGCCGTCGAGCAGGTACTCCACCGACACGGGGTGCATGTCCTCGCTGGTCTCGGCCGCCATCTCCTTGAACACCGGCAGCGCCTCTTCGGAAAGGCGGCGCATCTCGGCGGCCTTCTGGCGGTCCTCGTCGGTCGCCTTGCGCTTCACGGGCTTCAGCGGGCTCTTCAGCTTCTTGACGCGCTCGGCGTCGACCTCCATCACGTCGTCCACCATCACGCCCATCTCCAGCCCGCGGGCGGTGCTCACCACCACCTCGTCGCCCTTGGCCACCTCAGCCTGGGCAGGGTCGAACCACAACGTGCGGTGGTTGTTCTTCAGTTTAACGGGTGCGACCCGCGTCATACCATCAACCTCGCTTAACGTATTCCCGACGCGCCCGGCCGGGCACCGCGGCCCGGTCCGAACAGCGCGTCGCGCACTTCGAACAGCAATGCGTCCACGCATGTTTCCGGAGACACATTATAGGAGATCGCCTCGTCGCAGCGGCGCACGGCGACCAGCGCTTCGGCGGCGCGCGCCTCGTCGGTGTGCGCGGCCGCCTCTTCCAGCGCCGCGCGCACATCGGCATTGATGACCAGCTCCGGCGTCTCCGCGCAGATGGCCAGCACGTCGCGCAGCCACGACGCCGCGATGGCCGTGAGCTGCCGCAGCGACTCCTTGGACTTCGCCGTCAGGGCGCGCTTGTTGCGCGCCTCGATCTGGCGGATGGCCGACTTCGCCAAAAAGTCGGCGTTTTTCGCCAGCTCTTCCTCCTGCTCGGCGCGCACCGCGTCCAGCGGTGCCTTCGACTTCACCACCAAATCTCCGGCGGTCTGCAGGATGTCCCAGTCGTCGGCGTTGCGCAGCCGGTCCATCGCCTCCAGCACGAGGGAACGGAACGCCAAGCGCTCGTTGGACTTCAGGAACTCCACCGCGCGCGTGATCGAGCCGCCGCACGACTCGATGGCGATGCGGCACTTCTCCAGCGACGCGCCGGTGTTCTGCGCCAGGATGCCCGCCGCCTCGCGCGCAGGGATGTGCCGGAAGGGCACCACCTGGCAGCGCGACACGATGGTGGGCAGAACGCTCTCGCGGATGCGCGCCATCAGGATGAACACCACATCGGCAGGCGGCTCTTCCAGCGTTTTGAGGAAGGCGTTGGCCGCCTGGGTTCCCAGCCGGTCGGCGTCCTCCACGATGTAGACCTTGCGCTTGGCCTGGATGGGAGCCAGCGCCGAAGCCGACACCAGCTCGCGCACCTGGTCGACGAGGTAGCCGCTGGCCCCCTCCGGGCGCAGGTGCACCACGTCGGGATGCTTGCGGCGCAGGATGCGGCCGCAGGCGTCGCAGTCGCCGCACTGGCCGCCGCGCGGGCCGGTGGGGCCCTTCGGGCACATGACCGCCTGCGCCAGCGCGTAGGCGGCGGCCGTCTTGTTCGAGCCGGCCGGGCCCACGAACAGGTAGGCGTGGCTCACGCGGTCGTGCATGACGCTGGCACGCAGAAACTCGCGCACCTTCGGTTGCCCCAGGATGCCCTCGAACGCGTCAGCCACGGCCGCCCTCCTTCCGCGCGGGGCGCCCGCCCCGGTTGCGGCGGCGCGGTGGGCGGTCGAGCTGGGCGAACAGCCTCCCGTCGTCAAGCTCGTCGGCCATCCAGGGGAACAAGTCGGCCAGCTGGGCGAACACGGCGCGCGCGGTGTCGGAGCGCTTGCCGGCGCTCTCCACCGTGCGGATGCGCTCGGGCTCGCGGCGCGCCGCCTCCAGAAAGCCCTCCATCACGCGCTCGTGGAACGCCGCGCCGCCGCGCTCGATGCGGTCGGCCCCGCGGCGGGTGGCGCGCTTGAGGCTGGCAGCCGAGCCCCCCGCCACCAACAGGATGGTGCGGCAGGGGCAGACGCCCTGGCAGGCGAACTCGTTGGCGCGGCGCACGAACTCGGCGGAAAGGCCGCGCCCGCACGCCTGGTAGGCCAGCGTCGAATCGGTGAAGCGGTCGCACAGCACCACGGCGCCGCGCTCAAGCGCCGGCTTGATGACCTCCGACACCAGCTGGGCGCGCGCCGCCTCGAACACGAGCAGCTCGCTTTCGTCGGACAGCTCGCCGTTGCCGGGATCCAGCACCACCTGGCGCAGCTTCTCGCCGATGGGCGTGCCGCCCGGCTCGCGCAGGCTGACCACCTCCAGGCCATGGCGGCGCAGCGCCTTCGCCAGAAAGCGGATGTGCGTGGACTTGCCCGCGCCGTCGCCGCCCTCGAAGGTTATGAAAACGCCGCGGGCGCCGCCCGCGCTGTCCTGTCCGCCGTGAACCACCGATCCACTTTCCTATCGAAACCAAAGCCCCGCCGCTTGCGCCGCACCCGTTGCCGGAAAGGCGCGCGGGCGCGCTTCCGTCGCCGAACGCGAACGAAAGGGCGCGTCCCGCCGGCAGCGCCGACGAGACTAGATGAGGTCGTACACGTCGTCGCCGTGGGCATCCACGCCCACGAACACCGGGAAGTCCGCCACCTCGATGCGGCGCAGCGCCTCGGTGCCCAGATCGTCGTAGGCGACCGTCTCCGATGATGCCACGCGCTGCGCCAGCAGGGCCGCCGCCCCGCCGCATGCCACGAAATAAACGGAATCCGTCTCGGCGCAGGCGCGCTTCACCTCGTCGCTGCGGTGCCCCTTGCCCACCGTGGCGGCGATGCCGGCGCGGTGCAGGGCGGGCGCGGCGAAGTCCATGCGCGAGGCGGTGGTGGGGCCCACCGCGCCGAACGGGCGCCCGGCGGCAGGCGGCGTGGGGCCGGCGTAGAAGATGGCCTGGCCCTCAAGCCCGTAAGGCAGCTTTCCGCCGTTGCGCTCGAGCTCGTCCATCAGTCGCACGTGCCCGGCGTCGCGCAGCGTGTACAGCGGGCCGGAAAGCAGGCAGGCCTGCCCTGCTTCAAGCCCGCGCAGCTGCGCGCGGTCGAGCGGCAGCGAAAGGCGCACCGGCTCGTCGGCGGACGCCGGCCCCGCATCCGCACCCGAAGCCGCCCCCGCCGCTTCGGCAGCGCACGGAACCGCAGGCTCCGAAGACGCGGCGCGGCCGGGCGCGCAGCCCTCCGCAGGCGCAGCGGATCCTTCGTGCGCCCCCCCGGCCGACGACGCCAGATCAACCGTGACGCGGCGCATCGCGCTGCAGCCCATGTTGATGGCCACCGGCAGCGCCGCGATGTGGCAGGGCGCCGTCTCCACGCGCACCGCCAGCGCGGCGCACGCGCCGCCGAGCCCGCCCGGGCCCACGCCCGTAGCGTTCACCGCGGCCAGCAGCTCTTCCTCCAGCGCGCGCACGCGCTCATCGGGCACCGGCTCGTCCACGGGCCGCATCAGCGCGCGCTTCGCCATGCCCGCCACCTTGTCGAACGTGGCGCCGATGCCCACGCCGATGACAAGCGGCGGGCAGGCGTTCGCGCCCTTCTCGCGCACGCAGCGCACCACTTCCGCCACGATGCCGGCACGCCCGGCGCCCGGCGGCAGCATGACCACGCGGCTGGCGTTGTCGGACCCGCCGCCCTTCAGCATGATGCGCAGGCGCGCCGCGCCCGGCTCGTCAACGGGATGGATGTCGCAGAACGCGGGCGTGTTGTCGCCGGGGTTAGAGCGGTCCAGCACCGCGTCGCGCACGGTGGACTTGCGCAGGCGCGCCTCGTCGTAGGCGCGCGCCACCGCCGCATCCACGCCGGCGAACACATCGGCGGGCACCAGCACGCCCGGGCCCGCCTCCAGGCTCACCCACACGGTGCCGGTGTCCTGGCAGATGGGCACCCGGTCGCGCGACGCGATGCGCGCGTTCTCCACCAGCTGCGCGAGCACCGCGCGCCCGCGCGGCGCCTCCTCGCGCTCCAGCGCCGCCTCAAGGCCCGCCAGCACGTCTGCGGGAAGATCGCAGGCCAGGCGGGGAATGGCTTCGTAGACGGCGGCGGCGACCGCCTCTTTCGAGATGATGGTTTCCATGCCGGCCATTGTAGCGCAACGCGCGGCCGTCACCGCGCCCGAAACGCCCCCAGCACCGCTTCCGCGCCCGCATCGTCCGGTGCAAGGGAGACGGGCTCTCCCCAGACGGGCCGGAAGCGCTCCTGCGCAAGCGGCAGCAGATCGGCGCGCACCACGACGAGCGCATGGGGAAACGCCTCGGTCGGCCCCCGGCCAAGCAGGCCCATCGCCGCGGCGAGGCCCTCCCCGCGCACAAGCTCCAACCGGCCGAGCTCGTCCACCGCAAGCAAGCCGGGACGCGGCGCGCGGCCCTCCGCCTCGCGAGCGAGCTCCAAGAAGTGCGCGTTCACCCGCGCGATGGCGCCGTCGTCGATGGCCCAGCCCAGTCCGGCGCGCCCCGCCTGGCTCGAAGCGTCGTAGCGGCCTTCCTTCCGGGCAAGGTCGGCCCGCCGCGCGAACGCGATCCGCTCGCCGCACGGCAGCAGCACGTTGTCGATGCCGAGCTTTTCGAACCCGCCGCTCCCCTCCCCGTCGGCGGCACGCCACACGCCCGGCGCGACGACGCCGGCGCAGCGGACACCCGCCTCGGCGAGCCGCTCGACCAGCCGGACAAGCCAGCGCGTCTTGCCCGACTGCACCTCTCCCGTCAACGCGAACAGCACGGCCCTTCCCTCCTTCAGCCCTTTTCTTCTCCAATTATACTTTCATGCAAAGATTTTCATTTAAGTATAATATAGGGAGCGCCGAACCGCCATCGATGAAAGAAGGTCCCATGAGCCGCCAGACCGACTGCCGCGCCGACCATCCTGAAAACGAAACGATCTCCTTCCCCGGAACCGGCGACGATGCCGCGCCGTGGAGGCTCTACAACCGCCTGATAGCCGACATCCCCGACGATGCGCGCGTCGTTGACTACTGCCTGGGAACGCACTGGAGCTACCTCGAGGCGGAATGCGGCATGGGCGTGAGCTTCACCTGCTCAGGCGGCGCGCCCCGACGGTTCACCTGCGACCTGCGCGGAAAGAGGCTGCGGGAGGTCGCCGAGCTTTCCAAGTCCTGGAACTTCGCCGAAGCGACGCTGGGCACGGCGGCGCTCAACGCGTGGCACGCGCAGCCTGCGCTGCTCGACCCGCTCGGGGCTGCCTACGACGAGCCGGTCGAGCAGCCCGACGGCACCCTGTGCAAGCTCGACGCGTTCGAGCTGTGGCGGCCGCGCGTCGAAGCCGCCGAGGCCTCCTCGGGGCGGCGGCAGAACGTCGTCGTGGTGGGCCATTTCCCCCACGTCGCCCGCATCAAAGACTACGCCGAGCTCACCGTCCTCGAGCGCAACTGCACCCAAAGCGACGACACGCCCGACCCTGCCTGCGAATACGTGATGCCCAGCGCCGACTTCGCGTTCATCACCGGCGTCACCTTCATCAACAAGACCGCGCCGCGCCTGCTGGAGCTTTCCCGAAGCGCGCGCACCGTCATGGTGGGGCCGAGCGTGGTGCTGGCCCCGCATCTGTTCAAATGGGGCGTCAACATGCTCGCCGGCAGCGTCGTGGCGGACCCCGAGAAAACGCGCTTCGCCGTCAAGAACGGCGCTGGCAAGCTGTTCGGCGAAGCGGTCCGGATGCTCACGCTCGAGCAAAGATAGATTCTCGAATAAGGGTAATCTTGCGCCCATCGGCGCGGCGATGGTATATACTTTGCCACGTATTATTCTTATATGCAAATATTTCTATTATAGGAGCATATGGAACGAAGAGGGGACAGAGCGGGAGCAGCCCCGGAGCGCGGACGACGGCCGGGGCCCAGCAAGGCGGCGCGCCGGGCGGCGCTTGTCATCGCGGGCCTGGCCGCCTTCCTCGTTGCCGCCGTTTGCGCGTCGCTCATGCTCGGGCGCTACCCCATCGAGCCCGCGCAGGCCGTGTCCATGTTGATCGACGCCATCCCCGGTGTCCAGCTTGAGCAAACCTGGACCGACCAGCAGGCAACCCTCTTCTTCAACGTGCGCCTGCCGCGCATCGCGCTTGCGCTCATGGTGGGCTGCTGCCTTGCCATCGCCGGCGCGGCGTACCAGGGAACGTTCCAGAACCCGCTCGTCTCGCCCGACATCCTCGGCGCCTCGCAGGGCGCGGCGTTCGGCGCGGCGGTTGCCATCCTGGCGAGCACGTCGGCCTTCGGCGTGTCGGTGTCGGCTTTCGGGTTCTCGCTCCTCACGGTGTCCCTCGTGCTGCTCGTCAGCAGCCGCGCCAAGGGCAACCGCATCCTCGTGACGGTGCTCGCGGGCACCATGATCAGCAGCCTGTTCTCGGCAGGCGTGTCCTACGCCAAGCTGGTGGCCGACCCCACCGACGATCTTCCCGCCATCACCTACTGGCTGATGGGCAGCCTCACCGGCGCCACCATGTCTGACGTCATGCTTGCCGTGGCGCCCATGGCCGTCGGCGTGGTGGTGCTGTTCGCGCTGCGCTGGCGCATCAACATCCTCACGATGGGCGATGACGAGGCGGCCACCATGGGCATCAACGCGAAGCGCCTGCGCCTCGTCATCATCGTCGCCGCCACGCTCACCACCGCTGCGAGCGTGGCCGTGTCGGGCATGATCGGCTGGGTGGGCCTCGTGATCCCGCACCTGTGCCGCATGATGGTGGGCAGCGACTACCGCAAGCTCATCCCCACGAGCATGCTGCTCGGCGCGAGCTTCCTGCTCATCGTCGACAACATCGCGCGCCTCGCCACCACCTCCGAGATTCCCATCGGCATCCTCACCGCCTTCGTCGGCGCGCCGTTCTTCCTGTACCTGATCACGCGGAAGAAGAAGGTGTAGCCGATGAGCATCGACATCAAAGACCTGTCGTTCTCCTACGGCAAGCGCGAGGTGCTCCACGACATCAGCCTGTCCATCCCCGACGGCACGCTCGTCAACGTGCTGGGCCCCAACGGCGTGGGCAAGTCCACCCTGTTCCGCTGCATCCTGGGACTGAACCCGCGCTATTCGGGCAGCATCCACGTGAACGGCAAGGACATGCGCAAGCTCTCCATCAAGGAGCGCGCACGCGAGATCTCCTACATCCCCCAGTCGCACGCCCCGGTGTACGACTACGAGGTGCTCGACGTGGTGCTCATGAGCACGGGCACCGACCTGGGCATGCTGCGCTCGCCCGGGCCGCGCCATGTCGAGCGCGCCTACGCGGCGCTCGCGCGCATCGGCGTGGAGCACCTGGCGCACCGCACTTACACGCAGATCTCGGGCGGCGAGCAGCAGCTCGTGCTCATCGCCCGCGCGCTGGCGCAGGACGCCCGCACCATCATCATGGACGAGCCCACGAGCGCGCTGGACTACGGCAACACCGTGCGTGTGCTGTCGTGCGTGAAGCAGCTGGCGCGGGAGGGGCTGTCCATCGTGCAGTCCACCCACCAGCCTGACCAGGCGTTTCTGTATTCCGACAAGACGCTCGTCATCAACGACGGGCGCGTGTTCGCCTACGGCGACCCCAAAGACGTCATCACCAGGGACCTGGTGAGCTCGATCTACGGGGTGGACGTGGAGGTGAACTCACTGTACGGCGACAAGGTGCGCGTATGCGTGCCTGTAAGCGAGATCGCACGATGACCGGACTCGCGTTCGGCCGTCACCCGCATCCGTCAACAGAAAGGAAGGGATAAGGGAAATGAGCACTATCCTCAACAAGCGCATGGCGAAGGTGCTCGCCGTGCTCGCCGCCGCGCTGCTGTGCATGGGCATCGCGTTCGGCGCCACCGGCTGCTCTTCGGGAGACAGCGGCTCGTCCGCAAGCAGCAGCGCGTCTTCCGACACCGCCACATCCGAGACGATCCAGTTCACCGACGACGCGGGCCGCACCGTCGAGGTTCCGGCGCAAATCGACCGCATCGCGCCGTCGGGTCACACCGCCAACCAGGTGCTGCTCACCATGGCGCCTGAGAAGATGGTGGGCCTGTCGCAGGAGCTCTCCGAGTCCCAGCAGAAGTACCTGGGCTCCAAGGTTGACGTGGCCAGCCTGCCCATCTTCGGCGCCGTGCTGGGCGCCGAGGACGACCTCAACCGCGAGGCACTGGCTGCCGCCGAGCCGCAGGTGATCATCGACACCGGCGAGATGAAAGACGGCATCGTCGAGGACCTGGACGCCCTCCAGGAGCAGATCGGCATCCCCGTGGTGTTCATCGAGACGAAGCTTGAGGACTACGGCGCAGCCTACGAGAAGCTCGGCGAGCTGCTCGCCATGGAGGAGCGCGGCCAGGAGCTTTCGCAGTACTGCCAGAACGCCTATGACGAGGTCAACGCCGTGATGGCGAACATCCCCGAGGGTCAGCGCGTGAGCGTGCTGTACCTGCTCGGCGAGGACGGCACCAACGTCATCGGCAAGGACACCTACCAGGCGCAGGTGGTCGACATGTTCGCCAACAACGTGGCCGTGTTGGAGAACGCCAGCAACAAGGGCACGGGCAGCGAATCGAGCCTCGAGCAGATCGCCCTGTGGAATCCTGACGTGATCATCTTCGGCTACGGCAGCGTCTACGACACCGTGGCCGACAACCCGGCGTGGGAAGGCATCTCCGCCATCGACAACGGCACCTACTACGAGGCGCCCGGCACCCCGTACAACTGGCTGAACAACCCGCCGACGGTCAACCAGGTCATGGGCATGCAATGGCTGCCGCGCCTGCTTTATCCCGACCAGTTCGACGATACGATCGCCGACGTGACGAAGAGCTACTACCAGACCTTCTACGGCTACGAGCTGTCCGACGAGGAGTGCGACGAGCTCATCGCCAAGGCAGTGCCGAAGGCGTAATCGCAGCAAAACCGCGCTGAAAGCCCAAGACGCGGAAAAGGCCGGGACGCTTCGATTGCGTCCCGGCCTTTCGATTGCGTCCCGGCCTTTTTTCTTACCGCACCGCCGCCTCCACCGCGTGTGCCACGGCGTCCACCGCGCGCGGGTCGAAGGGCTCGGGCATGATGAAGTCCTCAGAGAGCTCCTCGTCGGACACGAGCGCCGCCAGCGCCTCGGCCGCCGCCAGCTTCATCTCCTCGGTGATGCGCGTTGCACGTGCGGCGAGCGCGCCCTTGAAGATGCCGGGGAACGCCACCACGTTGTTGATCTGGTTCGGGAAGTCGGAGCGGCCCGTGCCCACCACGCGGGCACCGGCGCGCTTGGCGGCGTCGGGGTAGATCTCCGGTTCGGGGTTGGCCATCGCGAACAGGATGGCGTCGTCGGCCATCGAGGCCACCATCTCCTCGGACACGATGCCCGGAGCGCTCACGCCGATGAAGATGTCGGCGCCCTTGAGCGCGTCGGCCAACGTGCCGTCAACGTCCTCCAGGTTGGTCGTCGCCAGCATGGCGCGCTGGGCGTCGTTGACACCCTCGGAGCGCGAGCTGATGATGCCGCAGCGGTCCACCAGCGTCAGGTGCGCGAAGCCGTAGGTGAGCAGCAGCTTGGCGATGGCGATGCCCGCCGAGCCCGCGCCGTTGACCACCACGCGGCAGTCCTCCTTCTTCTTTCCCGTCAGGCGCAGCGCGTTGATGACGCCGGACAGCACCACGATGGCGGTGCCGTGCTGGTCGTCGTGGAACACGGGGATGTCAAGCACCTCGATGAGGCGGCGCTCCACCTCGAAGCAGCGCGGCGCGGAGATGTCCTCCAAATTGATGCCGCCGAAGGCCGGCGCGATGCGGACGACCGTCTCCACGATCTCGTCCACGTCCTGCGTGTCCAGGCAGATGGGCACGGCGTTCACGTCGCCGAAGCTCTTGAACAGGGCGCATTTGCCCTCCATCACGGGCATGGCGGCCAGAGGGCCGATGTTGCCCAAGCCCAGCACCGCGCTGCCGTCGCTGACCACGGCGATGGTGTTGGCCTTCTGCGTGTACTCGTACACGCAGGCGGGGTCTTTTGCGATCTCGCGGCACGGCTCGGCAACGCCGGGGGTGTAGGCCAGCGCCAGGTCCTCGCGCGTGGCGATGTCCATTTTCGGAACGGTGTCCAGCTTGCCGTTCCACTGGCGATGCAGCGCGAGTGCCTGTTCCTTCAGATCCATGGCGTTCCGCCTTTCCTCATTCGGGCGGCCCCCTGCCGCCGCAAGCCAACCTCCGCATTGTATACCCTCGCCGCGCCCAACGCGCGGGTGCGCGCGATGCATTACACTATCCGTTCAGAACCCGCCGCCAAAGCGGCAAGACGGCGAAAAAAAAAAAGGGGGGGGGACGGCCATGGCATCGACGGGAACGGGGCGGATCAAGCCCCGCGAGCTTTCCGACGACGAGGTGCGCGCGCTCGATCTGCCCGCCACGCACTGCACGGGCTGCACACCCTGCTGCACGGCCCACGCCCATTTCCTCCACGAGGGGAAGGTCCTGTGGGCCTGCCAGCACAAGCTGCGCCGCAAACGGGAAGAGCGACCAGGCGCGCAGGCCGAGAGCAAGGCGCCGAGCGGCCCGCAGCGCTGACGCGCAGGCGCGGGCGCGGGTCCTGACGACCTAGGACGTGCGGCGGTTGCCGAACAGAAACCAGTACGCGCCGCCCACGACAACGCCGCCCACCACGTTGCCCAGCGTCACGACCGCCAGGTTCACCAGCACCGCCAGCGGGTCCACCGCCCCTGCGGCGCCCGCGCCCAGAAGGTTCTGCAAAAGGCCCATGGGCAGGAAGAACATGTTCGCCACGCAGTGCTCGAACCCGCAGGCCACGAACGCCGTGATGGGCAGGAGCACGCCGACCACCTTGTCGGCGATGGAGCGCGCGGAAAACCCGATGCGCACCGCCAGGCACACGAACACGTTGCACAGCACGCCCTTGAAGAACAGCGCGGGCACGTCGAAGACGGCCTTGCCAGCAGCCACGTTGACCATGGCCTCGCCCACCCCGCCGCCGTTCATGGAGGCCACCTGGGCAAAGAACGCCACCGCCACCGCCAGAAGCGCACCGGCGAGGTTTCCCGTCCATACCAGCGCCCAGTTCTTCAGCACGGCACGCCACGAGACGGCGCCCGCGCCGAACGCGCCGACCATCAGCATGTTGCCGGTGAACAGCTCCGCCCCGCAGCAGATGACCAGCACCAAGCCCAAGCAGAAGCACGCCCCGCCCAGAACCCGCGTCGCGGCGAAGGGCAGCGCGGCGTCGGAGGACACCAGGCAGAAGAACAGCGCGCCGAAGGCGATGAACGCGCCTGCCAGCATCGACGAGACGAACAGGCGCGGCAGGGGCGAGAGCGTCTTGCCCACGGCCGCGGCTTCGACGGCGGCTTGGGTTTCGGCGGGAGAGAGCGCCACCGGGGGGTTCGCGTCGGCCATGGCTTACGCCTTCTTCCGCGACGCGGCCCGACCGCCCTTGGTGCCGCCGCGCGCGGCGCGCTTGCCTCCGCGGGCGCCCTTGCCGGACGCCTTCCCTTCGTCCTTCTTCTCCTTGCCGGGGCAGTCGAAGTTCGGGCACAGCTTCCACGGGCCGCGGTTGGTGGTGACGATGACCAGCGGTGCACCGCAGTGCTCGCACACCTCGTCGGTGGCCGTCAGCTTGCCGTACTGGGGCAGCGGGTAGCCCGTGCCGCACTCGTCGTAGTTCTCGCAGCGGATGAAGCGGTTCAGGGTCTTGGGGTTCTTGCGCGCGATGAGCTTCGCTTCCCTGCCCGCCGCCTTGCACGTCGGGCACGCGCCCACCACCACGTCGGGCTCTTTGTTGGTGGCGCAGTTCGGGTCGATGCAGAGGGTGCGCGGCTTGGAGCGGAACGCCGTCACCTTCACCTGGGGCATGCCGCAGGTCGGGCACGGATCGGACAGCGCCTCCACCTTGCCCTTCGGCAGCGGGTAGGTCACGTCGCAGTCGGGCCAGCCGGCGCAGCCGATGAACATGCCGCGGGTCTTCTGGCTGGCGCGCAGCTGAAGGTCCTTGCCGCACTTCGGGCATTTGCCCACGTAGGCGTCGGCGGCCACGGCGTCGGCCAGGGCCTCCTTCACCTCCTCGGAGTGGGGCATGAGATCGGCAAGCTGGCCCGCCAGCAGGTTGCGCGAGTTCATGACCACCTCGTCTTTGGTCTTGGCGCCCTCGGCGATGCGGTCCATCTCCTCTTCCAGCTCGGCGGTCATCTGCGGGTGCGTGATGTGCGGGGCGAACTTGTCCAGCGCATCGCACACCGCCATGCCCAGCTGGCTGGGCTCGATGGGATCGTTCTGGATGTACTTCACCGTGTACAGGCGCTCGATGATGCTGTGGCGCGTGGACTTGGTGCCCAGCCCCAGCTTCTCCATCTCCTGGATGAGCTTGCCCTGGCTGTAGCGCGCGGGCGGCTCGGTCTGCTTCTTGGTGCACGTGGCGCCGTTGAAGGCGATCTGCTGGCCCTCGTCCATGGCCGGCAGCTGCTCGTCCTTCTTCAGGCCGTAAGGGTAGATGGCGCGGAAGCCCGGCTCCACCAGCACGTCGCCCTTCGCGACGAAGGGCTCGCCCGCCACATCGAGGGTCACCTTCGTGCCCTCCACCGTGGCGGCCTCCGACAGCGTGGCCAGGAAGCGGCGTGCGATGAGGTTGTACAGCTTCCAGTCGGCCGGGGCCAGATGGTCGGGGGTGGCCAGCGCCGTGGGATAGATGGGCGGGTGGTCGGTGGTCTCCTTCTTGCCGCGCGTGGCGGTGAGCTTGCCCTTGGACAGAAGCTTCTTGCAGTACGGCGCGTAGGCGGGGTTGCCGGCGATGGCCTGCACGGTTTCGCGCAGGTCGAGCGTGGAGGGGTACACCGTGTTGTCCACGCGGGGGTAGCTGATGTAGCCGTCCATGTAGAGGCTCTCGGCGATGCGCATCGTGCGCGCGGGCGACAGGCCCTCAGCCGAGGCGGCCGCCATGAGCGAGGTGGTGTTGAACGGCACGGGCGGGGCCACGCGGCGGCGCTTCTTCTCCACCGACGCCACGCGCGCGCTGGAAGCGCCCTCGACGTGCGCCATGGCGGCCTGCGCGGCGGCCTCGTCCTTGAAGCGGGCGGTGGCATGCGGCGCCTCGAAGGCCAGCTCGCCGTCGCCTGCCGTGGGGCCGGCGGCGGCGCCTGCGTCGAAGCGGCCGCGGATGACCCAATAGTCCTCGGGCACGAACGCCATGCGCTCGCGCTCGCGCGCCACGATGAGGGCCAAAGTGGGGGTTTGCACGCGCCCGGAGCTGCGCACGTTGCCGTAGCCGGCGAACTTCACCAGCGTCAGGTAGCGCGTGAGCACCGCACCCCAGATCAGGTCGATGTCGCGGCGCGAGCCGCCAGCAGCGGCCAGATCGTCGTCCATCTCCACCAGGTTCGAGAACGCATGCGTGATCTCGCCCTTGGTGAACGCCGAGTAGCGAGCGCGGCTCACCGGCGCCGTGGGGTTCGCCTCGCGGATGCACGACAGCGCGTCGGAGCCGATGAGCTCGCCCTCGCGGTCGAAGTCGGTGGCGATGATGACGGAGTCGGCCTTCTTCGCCAGGTTCTTCAGCGAACGGATGATGTCCTTCTCCTTGGGCAGCTTCTCCACCGGCGCGTACACCAGGTAGGGCAGCGCGTCCATCTTCCAGCCCTTCAGCTCCACGCCGTCCTCGGTGAAGGGCTTCTTCTTTTTGAAGGGAGGCTTGGGAAGGCTTGCCGGCACGTCGGCGGGAACCGCCTCGCCCTCGGCGGTGACGCCCTGCCAGCCGCCGCGCTTCTTGTACACCAGCGACGGCGTGAAGTCGGGCTCCAGGATGTGGCCGCGCAGGCCGATGGTCACCCACTCTTCGCCGTCCACCTTGAAGCGGTACACCGGCGTGTTGTACACCTTGTCGGCTTTGGGCTTGGTCGCGCCCAGCAGGTCGGCGATCTTCTGCGCCGCGTCGTTCTTCTCGGTAACCACCAGCTTCACGGGGTTCCTCCTTCTTGCGCAACGTCCGAAGCGCCGCGCGTTCGCGTTCACACGGTTGCCCCACCTGTTTATTAGCGTGTGCGGGGATGGGCGCCGCCGACAGCTGCGGCACGGAGCCGCGGCGCCGTCGGGCGCAGGGCGCGTCCGGGCGCGGGCCGCCCGAGGCGCAACGTGCGCTAGGATACACGATTTTCCTCGGACGGGCGAGCTTTTCCCGAATGACCGCACGCACGACGCCTCCGCTTCCGCAGGACGATGATAGCGCCGCAACCTTGCACGGCGGTTGCGCAACCGCCGCGAAAACCGTGCGCGCATCCCGCACGTTCCTTGCGCGGGCAGCGCGCGGACCTTGTGCGTTCCTTGCGCGAAGCCAGCGCGGCACACACAGACCCAACGCCGGATCCGCTCGCAGCCCCCGCCCCGCCTCAGCGCGCCGCCATGCCCGCGTCGAGCGCCAGCAGGCGGCGGTAGAATGCGCTCTCGCGTTCCAGATCGGCCGGCGCGCCGTCCAGCTTCACGCCGCCCTCGCCTAGAAACACGACGCGGTCCATGCGCGAGACGCCCTGCAGATGGTGGGTGACCAGGATGAGCGTGCGGTCGGCGAACACGTCCAGCAGCGTGTCGAGCAGCTCGCGCTCGGTGACGGGATCGAGCGCCGCGAACGGCTCGTCCAGGAGCACGACGGGCGCGCCCTGCAGAAGCACCCGCGCCAGCGCGATGCGGTGCCGCTCGCCGCCCGAGAAGCGCGCGCCGGCCTCGCCCGCGTAGGTGTCGAGCCCCTCCGGCAAACGCTCCAGCAGGCCGGCCAGCCCCACGCGGCGCAGAGCGTCGGCCACTTCCTCGCGCGTCGCATCGGGGCGCCCGATGCGCAGGTTGTCCAGAAGCGGAGCGTTGAACAGGTAGGTGCGCTGCTGGATGACGCCCAAATAGCGCGCCATGCCGTCGCCCAGCGCGGCGCAGGGAACGCCGCCCAGCGAGACCGACCCGGCCTGCAGGCGCGCGTCGCCGCGGATGAGCGCGGCCAACGTGGACTTCCCCGCCCCGCTGCGCCCGAGCACGGCCACCTTCTGCCCGAAGGGGATGGAAAGGCTCAGCCCGCGCAGCACGTCGGTATCGGTGCCCGGATAGCGAAACGTCGCGTCCGCAATGACGATGTCGAGGGGCCGTTGCGGCTGGGGCGCGCCGCCGTCCCCATCGATGCCCGGCTCGTCGTCGGCGGGTTCGGGCAGGGCGTTCAGGCGCTCGATGGAGCCGCGGTACGCCGAGGCCTCCTGCACCGCCGCAGGCAACGGGGCGAACGCCTCGATGAGCGGGAAGAATCCCAGCGCGAACGCCGCCACCCAGTTCGAGCCCCCGTCCGGCAGGCCGCCGAAGCGCGTGCCCGCCCACGCCAGAAGAACGACGACCACCGCGCCGAACGTCGCCTGGGCCGCCAGGTCGCGCCAACGATCGAACCGCTCGATGCGGCGCTGCTCGGCGCGGATGCGCTCCTGCGCGCGCTCGTGGGCCGCCAGGTAGTCGGCGCCGCGCTGCGAGAACACCCAGTCGGCCACGCCCAGCACGTTGTCGGCCAGCTGGTCGTACAAGCCGGTGCGCAGCTGCTTGCGGCGCGCCTCGCGCGCGGCGTTCGCCAGCACCGACGCCAGCGGAGCCGCCACGGCGCCCAGCCCCAGCACGCCCAGGATCGCAAGCCCCAGCCACGGGGACAACACGCCCGTTGCCGCCACGAGCACCAAATAGAGAACCCCGGCTATGACCAGCGGAAACAACGTGCGCAAATACAGGTTCTGCAGATGCCCGATGTCTTCGGCCAAAAGCCCCAGCACGTCGCCGGTGCGCCTCTTGGCGCGCGGCGAGAGCGCCTCGGCCTCCACCGCACGGTACAGGCGCAGCCGCAGCGCGCTGGTCATGCGCAGCACCCAGTCGTGGCTGGCCAAGCGCTCGAAGTACTGGAGGAAGGGCTTGCCGACGCCGAACAGGCGCACCAGGCCGAGCGGCACGTTCAGGGCCAGCACCGTCACCACCAGCGGCGCCCCGCTGATGAGGTAGCCCGAGGTGAACATGAGCGCCGCCGCGAACACGAAGGTGGCCACGCCCAGCGCCAGCGCCGCCGCCAGCGCCTTGCGGTACTGCTTGAAGAAGGGCTTCACCCATCGGTCGCGCCGCCACAGAGGCGCGCTCTCCCGCCGGCTCATCTGCAGCCCCCTTCCATCCTGTCCACCAGGCGCGCCAGCGCGCCGCCCGCCGCAAGCAGCGCGCGCGGCTCGCCCGCTTCCGCCACGCGTCCGTCCTCCAGAACCAGCACCAGGTCCATGTCGTCAAGCCAGTGCAGGCGATGGGTCGCGAAGAACACCAGCCGCCCTTCCATAAGCGGAAGCATCCGCTCCTTCAGCTCCAGCTCGGTCTCGATGTCCAGGTGCGCCGTGGGCTCGTCGAACAGCAGGATGCGGCGCCCTTCGTCCAGAAACGCGCGCGCCAGCGCGATGCGCTGGGCCTGGCCGCCCGAAAGCGCGCGGGCGCCTTCGCCGATGGGCGTGTCGAGCCCCTGCGGCAACACGGCGACCAGCTCTTCGAGGCCGGCGGCCGCAACGGCGCGGGCAACGGCGGCGTCGTCGGCACCAGGCTGGTAGAACGCGACGTTCTCGCGCAGCGTCGCGTGGAACAGGTAGGGGTCCTGCGGGATGTAGACCAGCTGGCGCTGCCATGACGGATCGCCCAGCGAAACGGGCGCGGCCCCCGCCGCAGCCGCGCCGTCGCCCGGACGCGTTTCCGCCGCAAAGAACGACCCCGCCGCGGGCGCCGCGAAGCCGCTCAGCAGGTTGACGAGTGTGCTCTTGCCCGACCCGCTCATGCCCACGATGCCCACCTTGGAAAAGCCCCGCACCGCAAACGACGCGTCCGCCAGCGCGCGCCGCTCGCCGTAGTCGAACGAAACCCCGCGCGCTTCCAGCACGCAGCTCTCCGACCAGGCGGGGCAGCGGCCCGCAACCCCGTCGGCTTCCCTATCGCCAGAGCCGCCCGCAAGCGCGCCGGCCCCTTCCCCGCCGTCAGCATCCGCGCCCGCCTCGTCCGCCTCCGGCATCGCCAGCGGCACGAGCGCCGCCAAGGCCGTCTTTCCGTCGAGCGAAGCGTGGTAGTCCGAGGCGAACTCGCGGATGGGCTTGAAGTACTCCGGCACCAGCACCAGCACCAAAAGCGCCGGAAAGAACGCGATGGAGCCGTCCACCAGGCGGAACCCCAGCATGATGGCGACCGCCGCCAGCGAGAACGTCGAGAACAGGTCGAGCACCGTGCCGCTCAAGATGGCCGTGCGCATCGTCTTCATGGTGGCGCGGCGGAAGCGCTCGCTCGATTCCCAGATGTCGGCGCCCTGCTGCTTGCCGCGCCCGAACAGCTTCAGGGTGTCGATGCCGCGCAGCGTGTCCACGAAGTGGTTCGCCAGACGCTTGAACTCCTGCTGCTGCTTGCCCGCCTCGGCCTTCGCCACCTTCCCCAGAAACACCATGTAGAACACGATGAAGGGAAACACGACAAGCATGATCAGGCCCGACACCCAGTCGAAGGGGAACACGAATGCCAACAGCGCCAGCGGCACCACGACCACGCACGCCATCTTCGGCAGGATGAGGCGCAGGTAGGTCTCCACCTGCTCGACGCCCTCCAGCGCCAGCGTCACCGCGCCGCCGGTGCCCAGCCGCCCCACCAGTGCCGGGCCCTCTTCGAACACGCGCGCCAGCAGGCCGCGCCGCAGCTGGGCGGCGCGCGCGGCGGCGTAGCGCGACAACGCGACATCCTGGACGAACGCCACGCCCTGCCGCGCGAGGAAGCAGGCGAAGAACCCCGCCATATGCCAGGCGGCGTCTGCCAGCGCGCCGCCCGCCCGCAGCCCGTCGATGGCGCAGGCCAGCATCCACGCCTGCCCGATGACGGCCGCCGCGCGCGCCAAGGCCAGCGCCGCCAACGCCGCCAGCATGGGCCGTGCGCCCGGCAGCCTGAGCAGGAACCTGTCCATCATCGCGCCGCCACCCCTTTCTTTTCCTTCGGTAATTGATAGCTGCATCATAGCATTTTAGAACGGAAATACGGTGGTTATTCCATCCGCAAGCTTTGAAGATGCGGCGGACGTTTCATGAAGCGCCGCGGGTTCGGGTAGGCTTGGAGGCGGCGGGGCCGTCGGGAAACGTCCCACGAACGCAGACGACCGCACCCCGAACGCATCGAAAACCGCCGAACCATCGCAGCGACGGCGGGCCCGCCATGCCGCTGCCCCGCGCACCGCGGGCGGAAGGAAGGAAGCGATCCCATGGGCAAGATCATCAAGCTGTTCGTCGGGCTCATCGCCCTCATGATCGTCGGCATCATCGGCATCACCGCGCTTTCCAACGCCGACGGCGTGCTGGGAGACGTGGCCGGCTCAGCGAAGAACGCCGCCATGAACGCCGCGCTCGACGCGAGCGGCGTGAAGAACCGTGTGCAGGACGCACTCGACGCGCGCGCCGGCGACATCGCCGTCGCCACCGGCCTTCCCCTCGAGACCGTGCAGCAGGGCATCGACGATCTGTCCGTCCGGGACTGGCAGGTGACCGACCTGCCGGCGGGAGCGCAGGCCACCGGCACCATCGACGGCGCGGCGGCCGGCGTCGACGGAACGCTTACCACCTACGCCGACCCCTCCTACGTCACCGTGAACGCCTACGGCCAGACCGTCACCCTCGCCGTCCCCGAAAGCGCCCAATCCTACCTGGGCTACCTCGCATACCTGTAACCGCACAGCCGCGGCAGGGCGCGGCGACAGGGCGCGGCACCCTCTCCCGGCGCAGCCGGGGCGGCTACGCGGCGGTGCGGCGGGCGGCTTCGGCGTCCTCGCGCGCCAGGACGCGCTGCATGGCGGCGATGGCGCATTCCAGCATGCCGTCGTCGGGCTCCTTCGTCGTGAGCCGCTGCATCTGCATGCCCGGCCACAGCACCACCTTCACGAGCGGGTTGTCCGGGTGGCTGCCCGCCCACTTCACCGTGATCTCGTAGGACACGCCCGCGATGACGGGCAGAAACACGATGCGCACCGCGATGACCAGCGCCAGCTTCGGCGCGCCGTCGGGCACGCCCAAAGCGCCGATGAGGGCGTCCAGCGGGATGGCGGTGTACACGAAGATGGCGATGATCATCACCATGATGAGGAACGCCGTGCCACAGCGCACGTGCAGCCGCGGGAACCGCCGCGCGTTCTCCGGCGTGAGCGGCAGGCCGTGCTCGTGGCAGTGGATGGTCTTGTGCTCGGCGCCGTGGTAGGCGAACATGCGCTTGATCTCCTGCATGCGCCCGATCAGCCAGATGTAGAACACGAACACCGCCACGCGCAGGATGCCGTCCACGATGTTCCACGCCAGGGCGTTGGAGTCGTACTCGCCCACGATGAGGTTGGTGAGAAACGCCGGCGCCACGATGAACAGCGCCACGCCCAGCGCCAGCCCCAGCACCATGGAAAGGGCCATCTCCTTCTTGCCGAAGCCGCCCTCCCCCGCCTCGTCGGCAGCGCCATCAGCCGGATGCGAATCCGCCGCACGGTCCGTCCCGGACGCTCCGGCGCGCGCCGCGGACGCCGCATCCACCGGCAGCGGCTCGCACACCACCTCGAGCGTCCGCTGCGCGCCCAGCGCGTCGATCATCTCGTCAGGGTTGCCGAAGTCGTCCTTCCAGGAGAACGCCCGCCCCTCGCCGCGCGTGGACGCCAAGGT
Source organism: Candidatus Aphodovivens avistercoris (assembly GCA_018710945.1). Classification (GTDB taxonomy): domain Bacteria; phylum Actinomycetota; class Coriobacteriia; order Coriobacteriales; family Eggerthellaceae; genus Aphodovivens; species Aphodovivens avistercoris. The sequence goes on from DVIW01000017.1 coordinate 31,789, forward strand.
CGGCTCCGGCAGCGGCTCCGACGCTTCATCCCAGCCTGCGGCGCTTTCGGCAAGCGCATCTGCCGAAGCGGCCGCCTGCACGTCGTCCGCGCCGCCGTCCGCAGCGTCCGAACGCGGCGAGCCGCACGCAGCCGCCACAGCCCCGGCAGCGGGGCGCTTCACCTCGGCAGCCCCTTCAGCCTCAGCCGCTGCAGGCGAACCTGCGCCGCCTTCGCCCTCTTCCTCGTCGCCGAACGCGTGGATGGCCGCAACCTCCAGCGCCTTGTAGCCCAGCATCAGCGACTCCACGAACGCGCGGCAGCCGCGCACGACGGGCCAGTGCATCCAGCCGTTCTTCGCGCGCCCGCTGGCAAGGTCGTGCTCTTCCACGTACAGCGCGCCGTCAGGCTCGCGCACGCCCACCGCCCAATTGTACGTGCCGCGCATCATCACGCCCTCGATGAGCGCCTGGCCGCCCACGTGCGTCTTGCGCGGGCCGTCCTCGGCGAACGCGCGCGAAAGCTCGCTTCTCCGCTTGGCGGGCGAAGCCGCGCCGTCCGCCTCCGCGGCTACCGTGGCGCCCGCCTCCGCAAGCACCACGGCGCCTTCCGCCGCCTTCTGCTCCACCACGCTAGTCCCTCGTCACGCGCGGGTAGGGGTTGCCGCAGGTCATCTTGCCTTCGGGGCACGCACCGCGCACGCAGGGGGCGCCAGCGTCGGCGAACACGAACGGCGCCGTGGGGCGCGCGAGCTCCAGCATGCGGTGCGCCATCGCGCGTATCTCCCACTGCGCGCGGTTGCAGCAGCGCAGGCTGAAGAAGTGCAGCAGCTCGCGCACGTTCATCGTCACGACGATCTTGCTCTCCGCCGCGTTCGGCAGCAGGTAGCGCGCGTCCTCGGCGGGCACGCCCGCGTCGAGCAGCTTCTGGTAGGCGCTAACGCACGCCTCGATGGCCTCGTCGAACACGGCCTCCGTCTCGGGCGCAGCCGCCACGCTTTCCGGCTTCACCACGGCCACGCCGTCTTTGAACTTCACGTAGCGCTGGCTCTGCTGGTTGAAGCTGGCGATGCGATGGCGCACGAGCTGGTGCGTCAGCGCCCGCGACACGCCGTCGATGGCGAAGGTGTAGCTGGCGTGCTCGAGCGTGGAGAAATGGCCCGAGCCCATGATGGTGGACAGCACGCTTTTCACGCGCTCTTCGGGCATGGTCTCCATCAGCTCGGCGGCGCCCACCGGCGCGTAGCACAGGCGCGCGGCGGTGGCGATGGCGCGCTCGGGGTCGGGGGTGTGGTACAGCAGTTCGACGTGCATGGATCGTTGCTCCTCATCTGAAGATATAATTCGCATGCGAGGATGATTCCTCGCCGCGTCCCGCGATACGCTAGTATGATACGAAATCCCATCGACGGATGCAGGGGGTCAACCATGAGCGGAAACAAACCATCGAACGGCCCGGCGGCGCAGGGCGCAACGGCTGCGGCACCCGGCGCGGAGCCTTTCGTCCCGCTGCTGACCACACTTGACTGGAACGAGGAATGGAAGGCGCTGCAGCGCGCCCGGCGCACCGCCGACGATGCCGCGTACTGGGACAAGCGCTCGGCCACGTTCGGCACCAAGGACGCGCCGAACCCCTACGTGGAGCGCTTTTTGCAGCTGGCGAGCATCCGACCAGGCGAAACGGTGCTCGACATGGGCTGCGGCACCGGCGCCTTGGCGCTGCCGCTGGCGGAGTCGGGCTGCGACGTGGTGGCGGCCGATTTCAGCCGCGGCATGCTGGACGTGCTGGAATCCGATGCCCGCGCACGCGGCATCGGGCTGGGCGCGGTGCCCACTCCTTCGCGCGACGCACTCAGCTTCCGCTTCACTGACGAAGCCCTGTCGGCAAGCGCCGACCATGGCAGCGGGTTCGTGGAAACCAAGCAGATGAGCTGGGAAGACGACTGGGAGGCGCAAGGCCTTGGCCCCGACAGCGTAGACGTGGCCTTAGCGTCGCGCTCCATCGCCACGGCGGATCTGCGCGATTCGCTGCGGCGCCTTTCCACCGTCGCGCGGCGACGCGTGTGCATCACGCTGTCCACCGGATCCTCGCCGCGCGCCGACGAGACGCTGCTGGCCGAGCTGGGGCTTGCCGGTCAGGCGGGACGCGACTACCTGTACGCGTTCAACATCCTGGCAAGCGAGGGCGTCATGCCGGAAGTGTCCTACATCAGCAGCGTCCGCGACGACACCTTCGACACGCGCGAGGACGCCCGGGCAAGCTTCGCCCGCATGATCGACAGCGCTCTGCGCATCGCGCCGAAGGACGGCTTGGATCCTGAGGAAGAAGCGCGGCGGTCCCGCGCCTTGGAGCGCTTGGAAGAATGGCTTGACGCCAACCTCGTCCCCAACCCCAACGCCGGCGCCCCCGACCGCAAGGGCGTCCCGCAGGGCCGCCTGAAGACACGTCGCCCGCGCATCATCAGCTGGGCGTTCATCGCCTGGAACAAGTAGGGGCTGAAGGATCGCAAGCAACGGGCGGGGCGGCCCGTGCCCGCCGCAGCAGGCGCGGGCCGCCCCGCCCAATGCGGCCTACACCTCTATCTTCTCGAACACTTCCTTGCCCATGCCGCACACGGGGCATTCGAAGTCGTCGGGCAGCTCGTCTGCGTACTCGATGTGGCCGCAGATGGTGCAGCGCCAAGCGATGCGCTTCTCGCCGGACTCCGCCAAAGCGGCAGGCGCCTCCTCGCCCAGGTAGCTGGACGCCTTGGGCGGGGTCTTGCCGCCCTTCACGGCGTGGTAGTAGGCGTAGGTCATCGGCTCGCCGCCGCCCAGCACCTCCGCTTCGTCCACCTGCGCGACGAACAGGATGTGGCTGCCCAGGTCCACCTCGCCCACCACGTGAGCCGAGAAGCGCGCCACGGCCTGCTCGGCCACGTACGGGATGCCCGCCGCGTCGCGGCCCGTCGCGCAGCCGGCGAACTTGTCGGTGTCCGTGCTGCAGTGGAAGCCGAACTTCCCGATGAGCTCCATCGTCGCCTCGGTCGAGAGCACCGACACGGTGAAGCGGCCTGCGGCGCGGATGGCCGCGGTGGTGGCGTTGCCCTTGTTCAGCGCCACACTCACCTGCAGCGGATCGGAAGTGACCTGCTGGAAGGTGTTGCACACGCACCCGGCGGCGGCGCCGTCGGCCTCGGTAGCGATGAGGTAGAGCCCGTAGCTCAGGCTGTGGAAAGCCTTCTTGTCGATCATGTTCCCGCCTTTCCGCCGCGCGCCGAATGCGGCGCCGCGGCCTTCCTGCCGGACGCGTGTCCGGTCTTTGGGAGGGGCGCACCCTCCCGCCATGCTTCACCGCCCATCATACGGGCGCCGGTCCCGCAGAGCAAGGGCGCAGCACCCAGCGCGCAAGGGAAAACCTTCCGATGGCCGCGCCCGCAGCCTTCCCGCGTCCGCACGGCCGCCAACGAGCAGAGCGCTACCGCTCGGCCAGCCACTTCCCCATCAGGTGCCCCATCACCGAGGCCATCATCAGCCCGCGCGTCCACCCGCTCGCGTCCCCCAGGCAGTGCAGGCCGGGCAGGCTGCACTCGAAGCCCGCGCCCAGCGCCACGCGGTTGCTGTAGAACTTTAGCTCGGGCGCGTACAAAAGCGTCTCGCCCGCGGCGAACCCGGGGATGGCCTCGTCAACCGCCAGCATGAAGTTGATGATGGAGGTCATGGTGCGGTACGGCAGCGCGTTGGTAACATCCCCCGCCACGGCGTCGGGAAGCGTCGGGCGCACGTTCGAGCGCTCCAGCTCGTGCGCCCAGGTACGCTTGCCGTCCTGGATGTCGCCGAAGCGCTGCACCAGAAGACGCCCCGCGCCCAGCATGTTCGCCAGCTCGCCGATCTTGCGGGCGTAGGCGATGGGCTGGTCGAACGGCTCGGTGAAGCGGTGGGAGCACAGAATGGCCAGGTTGGTGTTGGCCGACTTGCGGTTCTTGTACGAGTGCCCGTTGACCACCGCCAGACCGCCGGCGTAGTTTTCTTGGCTGACGAAGCCGCCGGGGTTCTGGCAGAACGTGCGCACCTTGTCGCGGAACGGGTTGGGATAGCCGATGAGCTTGCTCTCGTAGAGCACGTTGTTCACGCGCTCCATGATCTCGTTGCGCAGCTCCACGCGCACCCCGATGTCGACCACGCCCGGTTCGTGGCGGATGCCGTGGGCGTCGCAGAGCTTTTCCAGCCAGTCGGCACCGCGCCGGCCTGCGGCGATGACCACGCGTTCGGCCCGCAGCTCCGCTGCGCCGTCAGGCCCCTCCAGCACCACGCCCGCGCAGCGTCCGCCCTCGACCACGATGTCGCGGCATGCGGTGCGCAGATGCAGATCCACCCCCACCTCGCGCAGACGCGCCTCAATGCGCGCGTAGATGGCCTGGGCACGCTCGGTGCCCAGATGCCGGATGGGGCAATCGACCAGCTTCAGCCCCGCGCGGATGGCGCGGCGGCGGATCTCCTTCACCTCCTCGTCCACTCCGGCGCCTTCCACATGCTCGTCGGCGCCGAACGACAGGTAGATGCCGTCTACCTCGCGGATGGCGCGCTGCGCCTCGTCGTAGCCGATGAGATCGGGAAGGTCCCCGCCCACCTCGGCGGAAAGCGACAGCTTGCCGTCGGAGAACGCGCCCGCGCCGGAGAACCCGGTGGTGATGCGGCACGGCTCGCAGCCCATGCAGCGGCCCGTCACCGCCTTCGGGCAGCGGCGCTCCTCCACGGAAAGGCCCTCGTCAACCAGCACGATGCGCTTGCGCGCGCCCGCCTCCGCCAGCGCCAACGCGGTGAAGATGCCCGAGGGGCCCGCGCCCACGATGACGATGTCGGCTTCCTGCGTTCTGCGTCCCGCCTCTGCCATGAGACCCGCTTCCTTTCCCGTTCTTCCTGCTCCCGCCGGCGGACCCGGCGTGCTGTGCGCGGGCGGCGGCCTGCTGCGGACGCGGGGCCGCGTTCGCGCTGCCGGCCCGCTGCGCGTTCCTTTCAAGTAGAATCGTACCATTCCCAACAGCCGCCCGCCCCTTGACTGGCGGACGGCCCCTGCGAAAGGAGGGCCCCGTGGGCAAGCAGACCTGGAAGCCCGGCAACATGCTCTACCCCGTGCCCGCCGTCATGGTGAGTTGTGCCGACCGCGCGGGGCGGACGAACATCATCACCGTGGCCTGGGCCGGCACTGTGTGCACCAACCCGCCGATGCTGTCCATCTCGGTGCGGCCCGAGCGGTTCAGCTACGGGCTTTTGCGCGACTCCGGCGAGTTCGCCGTGAACCTGGTGGGGCGCTCCCTGGCGCGCGCCTGCGACTGGTGCGGCGTGAAGTCGGGGCGCGACGTGGACAAATGGGCGGAGATGGGCCTGACCCCCGAGCCGGCGGAAACTCTGGAGCACGCGCCGGTCATCGCGGAGTCGCCGGTGAACATCGAATGCGCGGTGCGCGACGTGCTGGAGCTGGGAAGCCACCACCTGTTCCTGGCGGAGGTGCGGGCGGTGCGCGTGGACGAGCGCCTCATCGACGAGGCGGGGAAGCTGCACCTGGAGCGCGCCAACCTGGTGGCTTACTCCCACGGCGAGTACTTCGATCTGGGCCGCAGCCTGGGCACGTTCGGCTACAGCGTGCGGAAGAAGCCGGCGGTTGCGCCGAAGCGCCAGGGGAAAGGAGAGCGTCCTGGCAGCACGGGGCACGGCAGGCCGGAGAACGGCTCGAAGCGAAACGGAACCCGAAGCGAGAAAGGGCGGGAACGCGGCGGGAAAGGACGCCCGAAGCGCTAAGGGCGGCCGCGGCCGCTCGCAACGTGAAGCTGAGGGCGACCGCAGCTGGAGCAGCGGACGACCCGCGCGGCCCTACCTCCCGCCGTCCGCCTCGCCCCACGCCAGCAGCATCCGGCTGTTCCGGATGACGGCGGCGCCCATCGACTCGTCGCGCACTTCTTCCAAAGCCGCCAGCGCGCGAGCCAGCGAGGCGCGGATGAGCGCGGCGTCGTAGGCGTTGCAGGGCGCCTCCGGCAGGTCGGTTTCCAACACCAGGCGGTTAGCGGGGATGGCGCGGGCGTAGGCGCGGCCGCGGCGCGTCGCCAGCATGCGCTCGCCCACCGAGAAGAAGCAGCCCCGCGCGATGGCGCGCTGCAGCTGGTCGGACGGGCCGGAATACCAGTGCAGGATGCACGCGCAGGGTGCCGGCGCGACCGCGCCGCGTCCGTCGCCCGAAGCCGCGCCGACGCACCCGGCGCGCTCCAGCACGTCGAGTGCCTCCGCCGCGGCGTTCACCGCGTGGATGGAAAGCACCTTGCCCCCTGCGCGCCCCGCGACGGCGCAGATGCGCCCGAACGCGTCCAGCTGCGCGTCGCGCGCAGTGCCATGGCGCCGCCCGAAATCCAGCCCTACCTCGGCGATGAAGCGCGCCTGCGCAGCCAGCCGCTCGCAGGCCGCCACGTCCGCCTCGCCGCAGCGCCCGTCGGCGATCCACCACGGATGCAGCCCCACGCCCAGGCGCACTTCCTCCAGGTCGGGAAGGATGCGCTGCAGCCGCAGGAACTCGTCGGGCTCCACCGTGGCGCACAGCGCGCCCGTGCCGGAAGCGGCCAGATCGCGCGCAAGCCGGGCCGCGTTCGCCGCGAACCCCAGATGGACGTGGAGGTCGCACAGCGCAGCCGGCGCCGCCTCGGATGCCGCCGCCGCTGCGCCCGCACGCTGCTGCACTCCCGGCTCGCCCGCCGCCGCGCGCCCACAAGCCGCCCGCTCCGCGTCCGGCGCGCCCGCCCCGGCTGGCGCGTCCTGCGCCGTGGGCCGCGCACCCGCCGCGATGCGCTCCGCCGCGCTCATCGGCCCTCTTCCAAGCCCGCCAGCTCGCGGATGACCGCGCCGGCCATCATCTGCCCCATGATCGGCGGCATGAACGAGGCAGTGCCCAGGTTCGAGCGCTCGCTGCGCGCCGCCCCTTCGCGCGGCGCCACGCGCACCGGCTCCTCGCAGGAGTACAGCACGCGCAGGCTGCGGATGCCGCGCTTGCGGCCCTCTTTGCGCATGATGCGGCACAGCGGGCAGTTCACCGTGTCGTACACGTCCGCGATGCGCAGGCACTCCGGATGCAGCTTGTTCGCCGCGCCCATGCTGCTGATCAGGCGCAGCCCGCGCCGCTGCGCCGCCTCGGCCAGCGCCAGCTTCGCGGACACGGTGTCGATGGCGTCGATCACGTAGTCCAGGCTTCCGCCCGCTTCCCGCGCCCACGCCTCCATCTCGTCCAGCAACGCGTCCAGGTTCTCGCGCAGCACGAGCATGTGCCGCGTCTCCACGCGCGCCTCGGGGTTGATGTCGGCCGCCATGGCGCGCATCACGTCCACCTTGCGACGCCCCACCGTGCTGCAAAAGGCGATGGCCTGGCGGTTGATGTTGCTGGCCTGCACGATGTCGCGGTCCACCAGGAACAGCCCGCCCACGCCGCCGCGCACGAGCGCTTCCACGCAGTTGGAGCCCACGCCGCCCAGCCCCAGCACGGCCACGCGCGCCGCCTTCAAACGGGCAAGCCCTTCGGCCCCCATGATCAGCTCAAGCTTCTCGTCGGCATCCGACAAGCCCATCGACCCCCTCCCCGTGCACGGCCCGCTCCTCATGCGGCTTCGTCCACAGTAGCCGATCCGCTTGATCCCGTCGAGCCTGAAGAGGAAGGGGGCGACGAGGAGCCCGAACCCGAGCCCGAGCCGCCATCGGACGACGACCCTCCCGAAAGGTCCGATCCGCCCGTTGCGGGATTCGAGCCGCCCCCTTCCTGGCCGGTTTGCGAAGCGCCGTCGCCCGGCTCTTGGCCCGCATCCGATGAGGCATCGTCCTCGGAGACGCCGGAACCGTCCTGGGACGCGCCGCCGCCGTCCTCCTCCGCCGCGCCGTCCGAAGGCTGCGCGCCAGAGGGGAGGGAATCCCCGCCCCGCGCAGCGGAAGGATCGGCGGTTTGGACGCTTTGCTGCGCCGCCGGCGGCGCGCCGTCGTAGGAGGGCTTGGCGCCCAGACCCTCCCCCAGCGTCGCGACCTCCACCACCAGCGCAGTGAGCGCGACCGCGACCAGCGCCGACGCCACCGAAACCGCGACAACCCGGCGCTGGGCGCGCGCCTTCCCGCGGCGCAGGGCACGGGCGCGCAGCAGGGCCGAATCGGCGTAGGCGTCACCCTCGCCGAAACGGGGCGTCGCCGAACGGCGGGCAGGCGCGGGCGCGACGGCATCGACAGGATCGCCGACGCCGGGGGCAGCGGCGGGCGGCTGGCAAGAGGCGTTGGGCGCAGAGGCGGCCGCTTCCGTCTCCGCAGCAAGAACCGCGCCCGAAACGGCCGCCTCCGCGCCGGACGAAGCGTCCGGAGCGGCGATCGAGGCCACAGGCGCACCCGGAGGGGCGGCGGCGCCAACAGCCTCCGAAGCATCGGACGCGAATGCGGCGAGGCCGTCCTTCGGCGCAGCGTCGGATGCCGCGGCCTCCGAAGCGTCGGAAACCGCCGAAGGCGCGTCATCGCCGGACGAGCCGCCCTCGCGCATGCCGCGCAGCTTCTCCGCCGAGGCGGCGAGCGCCTGTTTGTACAGCTGCGAGCAGACGGTCGACACGACGGAGCCGACGGCGACGCCTATGACCGATCCCGCGATCCCGATGCGCGACGAAAGCAGCATGGAGGTGACCGCCGCCAACGCGCCTGCCGCCACCTGGGCGGCGGAAAGCCCCTCGAACAGGCGTCGCAGCGCGCTCCCGCGCCGCGACGAGACAGAGCCGCCCTCTTCGAACCCGTCAGCCAAAGCGCGCCTCCTTCCCGACTCTCCGGACGCCGCCGGGCGGCGGAAACGGCGCGCAGCCCACACGGCGGCGCCGAGGCGTCCCGACCGCCCCACACCGACCATAGCCCACGCCCGACGGAAGGAGGGCATCTCCATGCAACCGTTACCTGCGCGCCACAGGCTCTTCGCGCTGAAAGCGGAAAGGCTCCACAGAAGCCCGCGGGAAGGCTACCCCCTAAGGAAGCGCTCCCACGCGTCGGCCTCGCGCCGAGCCTGGTCCAGACCGCGCTCGAAGCTGGCCTGCAGCTTCGCGAAATCGGTCTCCTTGTTCGACACGTCCATCGACTCAGGGTAGAACACGCAGGCGGCGCCCGACCGCTCCAGCCGCTCCACCTCGTCGCACAGCTCGTTGTAGGGCTGCCAGCGCTCGATGGTGCGCTGCGCCACCAGCGGGTGCTTGCAAAACGCCAGCTTCATCGCCGCCGCCGCAGCGCCGGACAGCGGCTTCTTGCGGTAGCCGCGCGGACGGGTGCGCACGATGAAGAAGCGCTCGAACCCGTCGCGGCGCGCCGCCTCCAGGCAGATGCCCCAGCTCGTGCCCATGCCGCCGTCCATGTAGGTGCGCCCGCCGATCACCGTGGGCGGCATGAACAGGGGCATGGTGGAGCTGGCGCGCACGCGCAGGCCCATGTCGCGCACCGTGGGCATGTCTGCCTTGGTCCAGGCCACCGTCTCGCCGGTTTCCCAGTCGAAGGCCTCGATGTGCAGGTCGGCGGGGTTGGCGCGGAAGGTGTCCCAGTCGAACGACATCACCTCGCCGGCGCCGAGCAGCTCTTCGGCCAGCCCTTCGTACAGATGAGCCGCGTTGAAGTAGCCGCGGCCGGAAAGGAGGCTGCCCACGCCGCCGAACTGCGGGTCCTGCACCAGATCCACGAAGGACGCCTTCGTGCGCGGGATGTCACGCGACACGTAGTTCACCGCGTGGCTCGACCCGGCCGAGATGCCGTAGACGCGGCTGAAGTTCAGGTTGCGCTCAAGCAGCGTGACCATCGCGCCCGCCGTGTAGCTGGCGCGCATGCCGCCGCCCTCGATGATGAGGGCGACGTCGGGGATGTTCACGGCGGGAACCTGCGGCGCGCGCCCCGCCGCAGCGCGCTCGAATTCGTTTTCCATAGGCGGAAGTATAGCGGCACCGCCCCTCCGATGCACGCTACAATAACGGGCACGGACACGGCATGCTGGGCGCAGACGGAGGCGCGCGGCGGAAGGAGGCCCCATGGCGAAGCGATCGGCCGAAGCGCTGGGAAGCGACCTGCCCGACGGGCTTGCCCGCCGGCTCGCCGACCAGTACGGCGAGGACGGCCTGGCCCTGATCCGCCAGGGCTTCGCCGAGCACCGGCCCGTCACGCTGCGAGCGAACGCGCTGAAGGCGAATGCCGCCGCCATCGCCGAGCAGCTTGACGCCGCCGGGATCGCCTGGGGACGGCCGCCGGCGCGCGCCCTGGAAAGCACGGCGTTCGTCGTGCGTGGCGCGCGCGAGGACGCCGTGCGCGCTCTGGCCGCCTACGACGAGGGCGCGCTGTACCTGCAGAGCCTCTCAGCCATGCTGCCCGCCCTGGCGCTTGCGCCGGCGGCCGGCGAGAACATCCTGGACATGGCCGCGGCACCCGGCGGCAAGACCTGCCAGATGGCGGCGCTCTCGGGCGGCGAGGCGCTGATCTGCGCCTGCGAGAAGAACCACGTGCGCGCCGAGAGGCTGCGCCACAACCTGGCGAAGCAGGGCGCCGCACGCGTGAACGTGATGGAATGCGACGCCCGCAAGCTCGATGACTTCTTCAGCTTCGACAAGGTGCTGTTGGACGCGCCGTGCAGCGGGTCGGGCACGGTGTCGCTTGCCGGCGGCACCTACCGCGGCGGCTTTTCCGACGAGCTTCTGGCCCGCAGCGTGAAGGCTCAGCGGGCGCTTCTGCGCAAGGCGCTCGACGTGCTGAAGCCCGGCGGCACCCTGGTGTACGCCACCTGCTCCATCCTGGCCGACGAGAACGAGCGCATGGTTGAAAGCGTGCTGGACGAATGGAACGGGCGCGCCGCCAAAGCGCGGCGGAAGGCGGGCGCAAGCCCGTCGAGCCGCGCGGAAGCCGAGCTTGCGCCCCTGCCCGCGAACCTGATGGAAGGCGTCCCTGCGCTGCCCTGCCGGCTGCCCGAGGCCGCCGTGGTGCGCCCGACGGAGCTGTTCGAGGGCTTCTTCCTGGCTCGCATCGAGAAGGGCCGCGCCTAGCCGGGGCTGGGCTGGGCGCGCCGGCGCGGCGCCCGGCCTGCGCGATCCCGCCCGGAAACGACGTAGCCCGGCAGATTGCCGGGCTACGTTTCGCGCGCGTGACGCGCCAACCGCTTTCGACGGAAGGCCTAGTCGCCGAACTCGAACAGATCCTCCAGGAAGCTGCCGGGACGCTTCTTTTTCTTCTTGTAGTGGTCGTGGCGGTAGTCGTGGTCGTAGTCGCGCTTCCGCTCGTAGTCGCGATCGTAGTCGCGCTCGCGTTTGCGCTCGTAATCGCGGTCGCGGTCGTAGTCGCGGCGCTCCTCGCGCGCCGAAGCGGGCGCCGACCCCACGGAGCGCTCGATGATCTTGTCGAGCTCGCCGCGATCCAGCCACACGCCGCGGCACTGCGGGCAGTAATCGATCTCGATGCCCTGGCGCTCGCTCATCACCAAATCGACGTTGCACAGGGGGCACTTCATGGGCTTCCTCCTACTCGCGTCACGTTCCTCATGCCATGAAACCTTGCCAAGCCAACGGCGCGCAGGCCGGCCGCTTGGCGCTTTCAGTATAGCGGCGGACCCCAGCGGCGCGCCGATCGGTTACCGGCGCGTAAGGAAGCCCGCCGCCTGCGGGGTCGAACGCGACAGCCGCCCGCCCGGCGCACGGCCGGCGCACGGCCGGCGGCGCTGGATGCGCGGCAGATCCGCGTCGGAAACGCGCAACGGTCCGACGGCGGGCGCGCAAGGTCCGCGCAGCTTCGGCGCAAGATCCGCTTCAGCGGCGGGCGACACCCGCGCAACCGCCGTGCAAGGTCGCGGATCTAGCATAGGCGCACCGGGGGCGCATCCGGCACCGACCCGCCGAGGCTCGGCGCGCGGACGCGCCCCACGGTGCCACGCGGAGGCGCAACGCGACGCCGGAAGAACAGGAGGCCCGCCATGAAGAGAAGAACGCCCCAACCCGCCGCCCTCATCGCCGCCTGCGCGGCGATCGTGCTGGTGGCCGCCGCCTGCCTCATCCCGCTGGGCGCATCGGCCGCAGGACAGCGCACGGCGGCCGCAGCGGAAACGGAAAACGTCGGCAACCCCTTCGAGAACGGCGATTTGACCTGGGACGGAAACACGCAGGCCTACCGCATCTCCGGGCTCTCCATCAAAGTGGGCGACATCTACGAGTCGGGAAGGCCCGGCAGCGCCGGGCCGTTCCCCTACCCCGCCTGTCTCCAGAGCGCCTACCAGCTGTTCCTGCGCGGCGAGGGCGGCGGCAACTGGCCCGGATGGGGCGTCTCCACGTTCAGCTACGGCTACGTGAGCGTCACGGGGAACAGCCGCGGGATCGCCCTGCCCGCGCTGCCTGATTGGGGCTGGTGCGGCCAGGCAACCAACGACACCACCGTCCCTTGGGAGCGCGACGCGCGGCTTATCCTCGTCGAAGAGAACTCGTCCTGGTCGGCAGACGGCGGCATCTACCACGGATGCTTCGCTTTGGTGGTGGACAACGGGCACGGCTACGGCTACTACGACCAGGCCACCATCGGCGGCGAGTACGCCTACATCGACTGGAAGGTGAACGGGAAGGCGCAGATCGCGAAAGCGAGCGCCAACCCCGCCCTCACCGACGGCAACGCCTGCTACCGCCTTGACGGGGCGCGCTACGCCGTCTACGCCAGCCGCCAGGACGCGCTCGACGGCACCGGCGCCGTGGCGGAGCTCGAAACCGGCGAGGACGGACGTTCCGAGCTGGTCGAGCTGGCTCCGGGAACCTACTTCGTCCGCGAGACGCAGGCGCCCGAGGGCTATGCGCTCGACGGCAACGTTCACGAGCTGGCGGTGGAAGCGGGCCAGACCGCCGTGCTGGAGACGGAGGACTGGCCGCAGGGCAACCCCGTCGAAGTCGCCGCGCGCAAGATCGACGGGGAGACGGGCGCGTCCGAACCCCAAGGCGCGGCCTCGCTTGCCGGCGCGCGCTTCGAGGTACGCTGCTACGACGGCTACTACGACTCGCCCGAGGAAGCGGAGGCTTCCGGCGAGCCGACGCGCACCTGGGTGCTGGAAGCCGATGAGGCCGGCGCGGCGCGCCTTGACGACGCGAGCGTCGTGGAAGGCGACGAGCTGTGCCGCGACAGCGCCGGGCGCGCGGTGCTGCCCTTGGGCACCGTGGTCGTCCAAGAGGTCCAGGCGCCGGAAGGCTACCTGCTGCCGGATCCCTCGCCCGCAAGCCTGCACCTCGTCACGCCGCAGGGGAATGGGGAATCCGTCGAATGCTTCAACGCGCCGACCGTCTCCGACGAGCCGGTGCGCGGCGGCGTGGCCGTGGAAAAGAACGATGCGGAAACCGGCCTGAACGAGCCCCAGGGCGCCGCCTCGGTGGACGGCGCCGTGTTCGCCGTCGTGAACCGCTCGGAGCACCCCGTCAGCATCGGCGGCGAACTGGTGGCGCCCGGCGAGACGGTGACAGAAATAAGCACGGTGGACGGCCGCGCCGAAACGGCCGCCGACCTGCTGCCCTACGGAACGTACTCCCTGGAGGAGATCACCGCCCCGCCGGGGTACCTGGGCTCGGGCGCGCTGCTTTCGTTCTCCATCACCAGCGACGGCCAGATGGTCGAGCTTTTCGGCGACGAGGCGTTCGAGAACTTCGTCAAGCGCGGCGACGTGTCCTTCAGCAAGAAGGACGCCGCCACCGGCACCGCGCTGGCAAACGTGCCCTTCCGCATCACGTCCGAAACCACCGGCGAGAGCCACATCGTCGTCACCGACGAGAACGGCTGCGCGAACACTGCGTCGGCATGGAACCCGCACACCCGCAACACCAACGCCAACGACGACGCGTCCGAAGGGACCTTCGACGCAAGCGCGGGCATCTGGTTCACGGGAGCGCAGGAGGAAGGCGCCGCTGTTGACGACGAGCGCGGCGCGCTGCCGTTCGACCGTTACACCGTCGAAGAGCTGCCGTGCGCGGCGAACGAGGGGCGGCAGCTCGTCGTGCAGGAGGGTATCGCCGTGACGCGCGACGGGACGGTCATCGACCTGGGCACCATCGACGACCCCTCCGCCAACGCGGCGACGCAGGCGCGCGATGCTGCCGACGGCGACCGCACGGTGACGGCAGGGACGGACGCGGCGGCCGTCGACCGCGTGTTCTACAGCGGGCTCGTCCCCGGGCGGGAGTACACGGCGCGCGGGACGCTCGTGGATGCGGCCACGGGCGAGCCGCTCGACTGGGGCGCCGGTCCCATCTGCGGCGAGGCCGTCTTCACGCCCGAGGCGACCGGTGGCGTCGTGGAGGTTTCCTTCGACCTGTCCTCAAGCGCGCTGCTGCTGCCCGCCTCCGGGTGGGAGCGCATCGACGCGGCGGTGTTCGAGGAGATCAGCTGCGACGGACGCGTGGTGGCGGCGCATGCCGACGCCGACGACGCCGAGCAGCGCCTGGCCATCGTCGCCCCCGAGCAGGACGAGCAGGTAGAGCCGCCCGCCGAAAGCGCCCCGCAGGGAGGATCTTTCGGGAAGACGGGATTCGACGCCGCCCCCATCGCCGGCGCGCTGGCCGCGACGGCCGTGCTGGGAGCGGCGACGGCGGGGGCGGCCATGCTGCGGCGGCGCGGAGGCAAGCGCTGGCACGGGGGAACGCGGAAGTGAGCCCGCGCGCAGCCGCTGCACGGAGCCGGGCACAGGTGCGCTCGCGCAGGGCTGCTGCGCGCTGTCGAACGCGGACGCGCTCGCGCAGGGGCGCCCTGCGCCGCAGGACGAAGGCGCGTCGGCGCAGGGCGGCGTGGCTCGGGGCGCTGGCGGCCGCAGGCGCCCTTGCAGCGGCGTTGGCGCTGGCCGGCCTGGCAACGCTGGCGCTGCTCAAGGACCGGGCCGCCAGCCCTCCGCCGTCACCGCAAGGGACGGCGGCGGAGGCGGCCGAAGGGGCATCGGCGTGGCCCGAGGTTGACTGGGCCTGGTGGAAGCAGCAGAACCCCGACGTGATCGGATGGCTGTCCATCCCGGGAACGCAGGTGTCGCAACCCGTGGTGCAAGCGCCTGCCGACGACCCGGACTACTACCTGAGCCACGACGCCTACGGAAGATGGAACCCCTACGGAGCCGTGTACCTAGACGCCGACTGCGCCGAGGAAGGCCTGCTGGGCTCCCCGAACGCCGTCGTGTGCGGGCACCATGCCGACGACGGGACGATGCTCGCCGAGGCGGCTTCCTACGCCGACGAAGCCTGGGCGCGCGAGCACGCCGCCATCCTCGTGCAGACGCCCCAAGCGCGCGTCCGCTACGAGGTGCGCTACGCGGGAGCCGTCGACAACGCCACCGCCCCCAAGCGCACCTCCTTCGCCGACGCGCGCGACCAGCGCTCCTGGTACGAGCAGGGGCTGGCGCAAGCCTCGGCGAAGCTGGACGAGGCGTCGCGCCCGACGCGCACCCTGTCGCTCGTCACCTGCAGCTACGGCCTGTTCGTCGACCAGCGCACGGTGGCCGTCGCCTCCCCCGCCGCCTCCGGAGAAGCGGCAATGGAGGCTGCAGTGCAACCGCAGGCCGAAGGCCCGGAGGCGCAGCCGGCAGAGCAGTGCGGACCGCCCGCCCGTCCCTGCCGGCGCAGCCAACACGGGCGGCGCGGCCAGCGCGAGCGGCGCCGGCAGAGGCTACGCCCGGCGCATCCGCACGCTCATGTCGAGCGGCTTCGCGTTGAACGGCGCCGTGGTCGCCAGCCCGTCCACGCCCGTGGCGGCGTAGGCGGCGGCGTTGTGCGGCCCAATGCCCCCGGCCGCCACCAGCGTGAGGTGGGGGTCGATGCCGCGCAGCTCCTCCACCAGCGCCGCCAGCCGCTCCACCGGCACCTTGTCGAACTGGATGCCGTCCACGCCCGCGCGCGCGAGCACGCGCGCCTGCTCTTCGCCGGCTTCCACGAACAGCTTCTTCTCCACGCAGCGGCGCTTGATGGCGGGAAGCTGCTCAACGAAGGCGTCGAAGCCTCCGAAGAAGGTCAGGTGGTGGTCGAACACCAACACCGTCTCGGACAGCCCCAGCCTATGCGGCCAGGCGCCGCCCGCCATCACGGCGGACACCAGCAGGTCCTTGGCGCCCGGCATGCTCTTGCGCGTGGTCAGCACCTCGCAGGCGGGGTTGGCCGCATGGGCGGCGTCCACCATCTGCCGCGTGCGCGTCGCCACGGCCGAAAGGTGGTCGAACAGGTTCAGGCACACCTTCCACGCCTGGTGCAACGCGGCGGCATCGCCCGTCACCGTCATGAACGTGTCGCCCGCTTCAATGCGGTCGCCGTCGGACCGCGCGAACACCACCTCGCAGCCCAGGCTGTCCATGACGCGGCGCGCCGGCGCCATGCCGGCCAGCACGCAGTCCTCGCGCGTGTAGTAGTCCATCTCGCCGGCGCCCTCGATGCCTAGAATCTCGCACGTCAGATCGCAGTACGGCACGTCCTCGGCGACAAGCTGCTCGATGCGCCCCATAGGAAACCTCACCATCGGATGCCCTCCTCCGTTGCGGCGCCCTGCCAACAGGCTGAAACCCGCAAGCAAGACGCTCCCTTTAGCTGGAATAATTCTCTCACAACAATAATGAAGCGCAAGCATTTCGAGAAGGGAAACCACCCTGCACCAAACCCCACGCGCACCGCGTCCCAGACAGAACGTCCCAGCGCGCCAACCGCCGCCGCGCCTCGCTCGAAGCCCCGCCCCCCCACGCCGCCGTCCGACCCGCAGCAGGCGGCGCGCGCTTCGCCTGCCGCTCACCGCCTGCCCAGAAACGCGCGCACCTCCTCGTCGCATTCGACCTCGAACAGACCCGATGCCGGCAGCACGCAGCGCAGGCGCCCGTCCAGCACCACGCCGACGCGGTCGGCCAGAATGGCCGCCTCGTTGAAGTCGTGCGTCACGAACACGATGGTGCAGTCGAAGCGCCGATGGATGGAGCGCACCGTCTCGTACATCCGCTCCTTGGTGGAGGGATCCAGCGCCGAGAACGGCTCGTCCAGGATGAGGATCTCGGGGCGCAGCACCAGCGCGCGGGCCAGCGCCGTGCGCTGCGACTCGCCGCCGCTGATGATGCCCGGATGCTTGTCCGCAATGCTCTCGATGCCGAACAGCTCCAGCTGCTCGCGCACCCGCGCGGTCGCCTCGTCGCGCGCCACGCCGTTCATCCGAAGCCCGTAGCCGATGTTCTCGCGCACCGTCATGTGAGGGAACAGAGCGTGATCCTGGTAGACCACGCCCAGGTGCCGCTGCTGCACCGGCAGCGTCTGGGCGTCTTTGCCATCAAGCAGTATCGAGCCGCCGTCCAAGGGAAACGCCCCTGCGATGGCCTCCATGAGCACGGTTTTGCCCGCGCCCGTCCGCCCCAGAATGGCGAACACCTCCCGCGGGGCTATCGACAGCCGTTCCACCCGCAGGGTGAACGAGCCGCGGTGCACCGTCAGATCGCGAATCTCAATGCTGCCGGCCATCGCCGCCTCCTCGCCTGCGCCGCCGCTGCGGCCCCACGCGCACCTCTCCAACGGGGCGGTTGAGCACGTTGGCCAGCACCAGCGTCCCCGCCGAGAGAAGCAGCATGATCATGGCCGTGGCCATGGCCGTCTCGTTGTTGCCGGTTGAGATGCTCAGGTAGATGCTGCCCGGCAGCGTCTCGGTCTTCATGCGCGTCACGCCCACCAGCATCAGCGTCGCGCCGAACTCCCCCATGCCGCGCGCCCAGGTGAGCACGAGCGTGCTGATGAGCGAATTGCGACACAAAGGCAGGATGATGGTGCGGAACACCTCTCCCGGCGTCGCGCCCAGCGTCATGGCCACGAACTCCATGCGGGGACTCACCTCGGAAAACGCCGTGCGCACCATGCGTATGGCAAACGGCAGGTTCACGATGAGCTGGGCGAACACGATGCCCGTGGGCTCGAACACCACCGCGAAGCCCGCCTCTTTGAGCGCCTTGCCGAAAGGCGACGAGAATATCAGCAGCAGCGCGAAGCCCAGAAGGATGTAGGGCAGCGACAGCGTCAGCTCCATCAAAACCTCGGCCACGCGCTTGAAGGGCATGTTCGTCCGCGACAGCGCATAGGCCGACGGCAGCGCCAGAACCAGGCACAGCGCGGTGGAGATGGTGGAGGTGACCACGCTCATGCGCAGCGAGAACAGCACCTCCTCGGAGCGTATCGCCTCCCCGAAGTGCGCCACCCCGCCCGCAACGATGGCGACGATGGCGCTGCCCACGAACAGCAGCACCACCGTCGCCGCCGCGATGGACACGCCAGAGAACACGTCGCGCTTGCGTCCGCGATGCTTCCTCGCGCGCCCCTTGGGGCCGAGCGGGCGGCGCCCCAAGGGCGCCCGCATCGTCTACACCCGCTCGTAGCCGAACTCGGCCCAGATGTCCCACGCCGCGTCGCTTTGCAGGAAGTCGTTGAACGCCGCAACGGCATCGGCGTCGGCGGCGCAGGTGAGCTGCGCAGCAGGGATGGTCTTCACGAACGCGTCGAGGTCGGCGGTGTCAACGATGACGGCACCGTCGTCGGTGACGTTCTCCTTCCACACGATGCCCGCATCACCCTCGCCGTTGGCCAAAGCGGTGGAGATCTGCGGTGCGGTGGTCGTGGTGGTGATGACGCCGCTGGTGGAAAGCTCGTCCCACAGCCCCAGCTTGGTCAGGGCGTTCTGGGCGATCTTGCCGATGGGAGTGGCCTCGGGGTCGCCCACCAGCACCCTTTCGCATGATGCCAGATCGGCAAGGCCCGTCACGTTCTTGGGATTGTCGGCGGGCACCGCCAACACGGGAATATGCTGCACCAGATCGGTCTGGGCCTCCACGTAATCAGCCACCGGCCCAAGCTCGTCAGCCGATCCCGCGATGAAGAAGTCGCCCTCTTCCGTGGTGGTTATCTGCGTCTGGATCTGCGCCGCGTTGGCGTAGGTGACGTTCATCGTGCAGCCCGTCTCGGCCTCGAACGCCTCGGCGATCTTCTGGAACGGATCGGTCATGCCCGCGCCGCAGTAGATGTTGAGCTCCTTGCCCTCAAGGCTCGCCTGCTGCTCCCCTGCGGGTTCGGACTGCTGCGCGCTGGAAGGCTGCCCCGACGAGCAGCCGGCAAGGGCCAGCGCCAGAAGCGCCGCGCACGCCGCAGCCGCCAGCACGAGGATCCGTCCGCCGTGAAGCGTGGCGCGTCCCTTGGAATTCGCTTTCATGGAAATCCCCTCTCCCCTTCGTCGGGCGACGCCGCCCCGGCGCCGCATCCGCCTTGATCGCCGCGCCTTGTCCGCCCGTCCGCCTGTGCGGACGCTCCGGCCAGAAGCCCCTTTGGCGGGCGCCTGGCCGGAGCCGGAGGAAAGGAGCGTCGATTTCTCCTTTCCGCAGTATAAAGCTATTATCCTTAAATACCAATATAGATTAATAAGAATATTTTTATACAAGGAGTATTTCAGGCAAAAAGAGAGGCAGGGCCGGCAGGGCGCAACGACGCCCTGCCGGCGGCCCGCCCGCTACAGCTCGGAGATGATGCGCTGGGTGCGCTGGGCCACCTCGGCCTTCGCGCGCTCGACGTCCACGCCCGGCCACACGCCGTCGCGGTAGATCACGCGGCCGTCGCACATCGTCAGCACCACGTCGGCGCCATGCCCCGCGTACACCACGTTGGTCAGAGGGTCGGTCATGGGATGCCACGACGGGCCGGAAGTGTCCAGCACCGTCAGGTCGGCCTTCATGCCCTCCTTCACCAGGCCGCAGTCCTCGCGGCCCTGCGACAGCGCGCCGGTGCGCGTGGCGGCGGCGAGCACTTGCTTGGGCGTGACCACCGTCGGGTCAAGGGCGCTGCCCTTGTAGATGAGCGCCATCAGGTACAGGTCCTGGAACAGGTCGTGGTTGTTGTTCGACGCCATGCCATCGGTACCCAGGCACACGTTCACGCCGCGCTCAAGCATCTTCGGGATGGGCGCGAAGCCGCTGGCCAGCTTCATGTTGGAAGCGGGGTTGCACACCGCGAACACGCCGTGGCGCGCAAGGATCTCCAGGTCGCCGTCGTCACACCACACGCAGTGCGCTGCGGTGGTGGGGCTGTCCAGCACGCCGATGCTCTCGAAGTACGCCGCCGGCGTCAGCCCGCCGTGGCGCTGCTTGCACTCCTCGTGCTCGCTCTTCGTCTCCGACAGGTGCAGGTGCATGCGCAAGCCGGCCTCCTTGGTCACCTGGGCGATGTCGCGGCAAGTCTGCTCGTTGGAGGTGTACTCGGCGTGGATGTTGTAATCGACCAGGATGCGCCCGTCGAGCGCGCCGTGGTAGCGCGCGATGTAGTCCTGCATCTTGGCGCAGATGGCATAGTCGGAAAACGGCTTCGACTCGAAGAACAGCTCGCTTTCGCACACGTTCATCTTCATGCCCGCCTCGTTCACGGCGCGCACGCGCTCGTCGGTGGCGTAGTACATGTCGGAGAAGCCCACCGTGCCGTAGCGCGCCATCTCGGCGCAGGCCAAAAGCGTGCCCCAGTAGTTGTCCTCGGGCGTCATCTTCGCCTCGAACGGCCAGCACTTCGTCTCCAGCCACGCCTGCAGCGGCAGGTTCTCGGCGAAGCCGCGCAGAAGCGTCATCGGCGCATGCGTGTGCGCGTTGTACAGCGCCGGCATCAGCAGCTTGCCGCGCCCGTCGTATTCCTCGCCGTAGTCCGCCGCGTCGGCTGGCGCCTCGTCGCCGATGTAGGCGATGCGGCCGTCCTTCACCCCCACCCACTGGTGCGCGCGGTAGTCCAGCTGCTCGTCCAGCAGGTCGATGTCCTTGAAAAGCATGCGCCCTCGCTTCCTCGCTTCCGTTTCCGCCCTCCCCGTGCAGGCGGCGCTTCATTGCTATAGGATTATATCCAATAATGGCATGCAGCTGAAGAACTTTGAGCGCAGCGTCACGAAGCGCGGCGGCGGGCAAGCCTGAGGCCCTCGCGCTCGGCGAGCCGACGCAAACGCGGCAGCAGGCGCGCCGGGTGCCAAGCCCTCACGGCACGCGCTCGGCGCACCCCGCATGCCGTCCTCGCACCCCGCATCCGCCAAACCCTGCACGCCGCCTCCGCACCCCGCGCCCACCCCATTCCGCAGCCGCCCGCCGCGTCCTTGCCGCGCTTTCGGCACGCGAAGCGCAACAGCGTAGCCATCCCCGCATGCGGGGGCTATCTGTCATCGGCATATATGCTATCATCCGCCTAGTTGAAAGCGGAGCCGCCCGGAAGACGGCGCCACCAAGGAGGTAGAAATGGCAGAACAGGAGTGCACGCACGAGTGCGGCAGCTGCGGCGTCGCCGG
Organism: Candidatus Aphodovivens avistercoris; assembly: GCA_018710945.1. Classification (GTDB taxonomy): domain Bacteria; phylum Actinomycetota; class Coriobacteriia; order Coriobacteriales; family Eggerthellaceae; genus Aphodovivens; species Aphodovivens avistercoris. The sequence continues at coordinate 53,060 of DVIW01000017.1, forward strand.
ATGCGGCGATCGCACCGAAGGGGGACCGCAGCTGCCCCAGACCAACGCGCGCAGCAGCATCAAGCACGTCATCGGCGTGGTAAGCGGCAAGGGCGGCGTGGGCAAATCGCTGGTCACCAGCCTGCTTGCCAGCGAGATGCGCAAGCGCGGCCACAAGGTGGGCATCTTGGACGCCGACGTCACCGGCCCGTCCATCCCCAAGACCTTCGGCATCGTCAGCAAACTGACGGCCGACCAGGACGGCATCAACCCCGCCCTCACCGAAAGCGGCATCCCCGTGATGTCGGTGAACCTCATGCTGCCCGCCGACGACATGCCGGTGGCGTGGCGCGGCCCGGTGGTGACGGGCATCATCAACCAGTTCTGGAGCGAGACGAACTGGGGCGAGATCGACTATCTGTTCGTCGACATGCCTCCGGGAACGTCGGACGTGTTCCTGACCGTGTTCCAGTCGCTGCCGGTGGACGGCATCGTCACCGTGTCGGCGCCGCAGGACCTCGTGGCGATGATCGTGGGCAAGGCCGTGAACCTGGCGCACAACCTGAACGTGCCGGTGATCGGCCTGGTGGAGAACATGGCCTACTTCAAGTGCGACGAGTGCGGCAAGCAGCACTTCATCTTCGGCCAGCCCCAGGGCGAGGCCGTGGCCCGCAAGTACGCCATCCCCTCCCACGCCACCTTGCCCCTCGACCCCGCCTTCGCACGCCTGTGCGACGCCGGCAAGGTTGAGGATTACGACGTGGAAGGCGCGCTGGACGCCATCATCGAGCAGGTGGAGAAGGCCCACCGCGAGAAGCAGGAGGCATAGGGCGAAGAGCCGCCCTTTGGCGAAGCGACAAGCAAGCGGCGGCGCACCTGCAAGCCGCACCGCCGCCCCCCCCTTGAAAAGCGAACGCCCCAGGCATCTGCCTGGGGCGTTTCCGTTTGCGCACCTTGTGCGGGCGCGGCACCGAACCGCTCAGCCGCCCGTCGCGCTCAGCCGCCGCGCAGCGGACGCTTCGGCGGCAACGCCGCGAACGCCCCGCCCGCCGAACAGCCGCCTACTTTCCCAGCAGCTCCGCGAAATCCGCCAGCGCAGCCGGGATGTCGATCTGCTGCGGGCACACCGCCGAGCAGCTGCCGCAGCCGATGCAGGCCTGCGGACGCTTGTCCTCGGGCATGACGCCGACGGCCATGGGCGCGATGAAACCGCCGCCGGTGACCTTGTGCTCGTTGTACAGCTCAAGCAGGCGCGGGATGTCCAGCCCCAGCGGGCAATGGCTCGTGCAGTAGCGGCAGGCCGTGCAGGGCAGCACGCTGCCGGCGGTGATGGCGCGGGCCGCCTCGGCAACGGCGGCGCGCTCCGCATCGGAAAGCGGCTTGGCGGCGTCGAAGATGGCGATGTTCTCCTTCATCTGCTCCAGCGAGGAGGCGCCGGACAGGATCGTGACCACCTGCGGGAGGTCCAGCAGCCAGCGCAGCGCCCACGACACGTTCGACTCGTCGGGGTTCACGGCGCGCAGCGCGGCCTCGGCGGCCTCGGGCAGCTTGCTCACCAGCTGGCCGCCGCGCACCGGCTCCATCACCCACACCGGGATGCCGTAGGAGGACAGAAGCTCCACCTTCGCCTTGGCGTCCTGGAACTCCCAGTCCAGGTAGTTCAGCTGCACCTGGCAGAACTCCATGCACTCGCCGTAAACTTTCAGGAAGCGCTCCAGCACCTCGTAGCTGCCATGGATGGAAAAGCCCAGATGGCGGATGCGCCCGGCGGCCTTCTGCTCCTTCAGGTAGCTGATGGTGCCGTACTTGGCGTCGTCAAGGTACTGCTCAATGTTCAGCTCGCAGATGTTGTGGGCCAGATAGAAGTCGAAATGCTCCACCTGGCACTTCTCCAGCTGCTTCTCGAAGATCTCCGGCGTCTTGCCGAAGCTGGACACGTCGTAGCCGGGGAACTTGTCGGCCAGGTTGAACGACGCACGCGGATGGCGCGCCAGAGCGCGGCCCATCACCAGCTCGGACGTGCCGTTGTGGTAGCCCCAAGCGGTGTCGAAGTAGTTCACGCCGTGCGCCAGCGCGTAGTCGACCATCTCAGTGGCGGCCGCCTCGTCGATCTTGCCCTCTTCACCGTCGATGACGGGCAGGCGCATGCAGCCCATGGCGTAGGCGGACAGCTTCTCGTCTTGGAAATCGCGGTAGATCACGGAAACCTCCTTGCAGAACCCCTCTTCAGCGCAATTGCGCGCGGCCCGGCCGGCGGAAAGCCGCCCGACGCCAAACCGCGCGAACGCGTTGTCGCTATTGAACACCTTTGAGCGCGCTCCAACACCAGCGACGCGCAGGAACCTCGAAAAGAACTCCACATATGGCGTCGCGCGAAACTTTTTCAAAATTGGGTCTTGCGCTCCCCCGGGCAATCGCGTAATATATCCGTCGCTGCTTCGGTAGCAACCCGTTTCGGGGCATTAGCTCAGCTGGGAGAGCGCATGGCTGGCAGCCATGAGGTCAGGGGTTCGATCCCCCTATGCTCCACCATGAACGACACGGCCGTCAACCCTGGTTGGCGGCCGTTTTCGCTTTCCGCCTCAGGGGATCGAACCCGCGAGGGGCGAACAGCCCGGTGGGCTGTTCGCGACGGAGGGCCGCAAGGCCCAACGTCTCCAAGACGCGACCGCAGGGAGCGGCTTACGATCCCCCTATGCTCCACCATGAATGGCACGCCCGTCAACCACCGGTTGGCGGGCGTTTTCGTTTTCCGCCTCCCCGTCCGCCCTTCCCTGCGCGGGCTTTCCGCCGGCTTTGCCTATAATGGGGCTCGGAAACGCAAGCGCACCGCCGTCGCACCGCAAGGAGGGCCCATGTTCGGAGAAAACCTCGACCGCATCGTCGCGGCCATCGAGAAGAACTACGAAGCTGACGAGATCTTCTTCACCAAACCCGGCCGTCGCTTCCCCAGCCGCGCCGCCGTGAAGAACGTGCTGAAGACCCTGCGCCGCGTGCTGTTCCCCGGCTACTTCGGCCCGGAGATGCTCTCGGGCGCCGCCAGCCCGGGCTACTTCATCGGCAGCACGCTCATCGAGGTGGAGCGCGAGCTGCGCGACCAGATCGTGCTGGCGCTCACCTACACCTCCGACGACCCCGACGCCTGCTGCCCGCCCGAGGACATCCAGAAGCGCGCCGACGAGATCATGGCCGCCTTCTTCGAAGAGCTGCCCAACATCCAGCGCGTGCTGCTGACCGACGTGCAGGCGCTGTTCGACGGCGACCCAGCCGCCGGCTCGAAGGAAGAGGTCATCTTCACCTACCCCGGCCTGTACGCCATCTACGTCTACCGCGTGGCGCATGTGCTGTTCGAGCAGAAGGTGCCCATCATCCCCCGCGTCATGACGGAGCTGGCGCACTCCGGCACGGGCATCGACATCGGCGCGGGCGCCACGATCGGCGAGTACTTCTTCATCGACCATGGCACCGGCGTGGTGATCGGCGAGACCACCGAGATCGGCGACCACGTGAAGATCTACCAGGGCGTCACCCTGGGCGCGCTGTCCACCCGCGGCGGCCAGCGCCTGGCCGGCGTGAAGCGCCACCCCACCATCGGCGACAACGTGACCATATACTCCAACGCCTCGGTCCTCGGCGGCGAGACCGTGGTGGGCGAGGGCTCGGTCATCGCCGGCTCCACCTTCGTCACCTTCAGCGTGCCGCCGCATTCGCGCGTGTCGGTGAAGGACCAGGAGATCACCGTCCGCCAGCCCGGCGAGCGCGACTAGCGCCGGTCCGCCTGCAGCTCCGAACGCACGAAGCCCTCGACGGCAGCGCGCCGTCGAGGGCTTCTTCATTGCCGAAGGCTGGAGGGGTCCGCCGACGGGAGGCGGCAGACGCCTTCGGCTCGCGGAGGAACGCGGGCCCTTCCCCGCCCGGCTGCGCAGATGCGCAAGGGCGGACGGGGAAGCCCCGCCGCGCGCCGGCATGGCGCCGGTCACGCGGCTGCGGCAAACCTTACACGGGCAGCAGACCGAACACCGTCGCGAACAGCGTGGCGATGATCACGCCCACTTCCATGTAGATGACGCCGCGCTTGCCCAGCTCCATGATGTCCACCTCGGCAACGGCGGTGGACACGTAGGTGGTGGCGGTCATCGGCGAGACGGCCGAGCCCATGCCCATGACCACGGCCAGCGGCGCGATGATGGCGACGGCCGAGATGTCGAACGACAGGCCCACGGCGGCGATCATCGGGAACATCGCCATGTACATCTGGTAGGGCACCAGGCGCACGATGAACACGGCCAGCAGGATGAAGATGACGCCCGAGAAGCGCAGCAGGAAGCTGGGCACGACGCCCACCAGCCACGTGGACAGAACGTTGAGCAGCGAGGTGCCGCCCTCAGGCGCGTAGCTGAACACGGCGATGTAGGCGGACACGGCCAAAAGCATCAACAGGATGTTCAGGATGGGAGCAGCGGCCTTGTTCCACACCTTGCCGGAGTCCTTCAGGTAGTTCACCACGGTGCCCAGGAACGCGGCGGCGGCGAAGATGAACCACGCCGGCAGGCCGGACAGCGTCAGGCACAGCACCACGGCCACGAACAGCAGCAGGTTGAACCAGAACAGCTTGGGACGGGCCAGCGGGTTCTCCTTCTTCTGGTGCTCCTCGGACTCCTCGACGGCGTCATGCGGCAGAGCCAGCGTGCCGTGCTTGCGCTTATGCATGATCGTGAAGTAGGCGATCTCCAGGATGAGCACGGGAATGAAGCACAGCGCCCACGGCATGGCCGCAGCGGACAGCTCGTTGATCTCGGCGCCGATCATCTGCGAGGCCATGGCCAGGCCGAACGACCACGGCAGGAACGAGAACACCACCAGCGACGTGCCGATGATGATGATCGCGGCCATGCGGTCCATGTTGAAGCGCTTGTACAGCTGCAGCACGATGGGCACGGTGACCAGGTAGGCCGCCGTGATGTTGGTGGTCAGCGACACGATCAGCGAGATGACCGCCGTCAGGATCAGGATCACCAGCACGTTGATCTTGTCGCCCACGATGGACAGCAGCTTGTCGATGATGATGTCGAACATGCCCGACTCGGTGACGATCTGGAAATAGATCAAGCTGAACAGGATCATGTAGCCGACGCTGGTCATGAGGCTGTTGAACTGGTTCGCCACGGCGGTGGCGGTGTCGAAGATGCTGTAGCCCGCGATGAGCGCGAACACGAACGGCACCACCATCATGGTGATGGGGGTGGGGATCTTGTTCCACATCAGCGCGGCGAACAAGACCACCACCAAAAGGATTGCAAGGATGACCGGATCCATCTTTTTCCCCTCTCTTTGGAACAGTTTCCGGAAGCGGCGCTACATCTTGAACGCAACGCCGGCGGCGCGCTGCTCTTTCGCCTCGATGGCGCGGCCGCGGAACATCTCCAGGCAGTCGCGCACGGCCTCAGGCGACGACACGAACGGGTTGTTCACGCCGTCCACCATGCGGCGGACGATCTCGAGCTTCAGGTAGGCAAGGTCGACGAAGGGGTGGTTGGACACGTAGCAGTCCACCCCGCGCTTTTCGCAGACGGCCTCGAACTTGTCCACCGACGCCATGTACTCGTCGGGGTCGGTCCAGGGCATCACGCCCGTGCCACCCCACAGCATCACCTTGTGCGGCGCGCCGCAGTCGGTCACGTCGATCACGTAGCTCATGCAGCCAGGGGTGTGGCCCGGGGTCAGCACGCACTCGATGGTCGCATCGCCGAAGGTCAGCACATCGCCGTCCTGCAGCAGCACGTCGGCATCCCAGGGAAGCGGCGCGAGCGGCGGCATGCCGGGGATCTGGTCGGGATCCTTGCCGTAGGCGTTGTCGATCTCGCTCAGGTAGATCTTCGTGCCGAACTCGCTGCGGAACCAGTCGGCGATGCCGTAGTGGTCCTCATGGGCGTGCGTCAGCACGATGTGCTTCACGTCGGACAGCTCGTGGCCGAGCTCCTTGATGCCGGCCTTCAGCAGCTCCGCGTAGCGCTCGCGCGGCCACATGGCGTCGATGAGCACGCAGCCCTCGCTCGTCTCCAGCAGGTAGCAGCACACGCTGTGGTCGCCGATGTAACACAGCTGGTCGAAGAAGCGCGTCGGCTCGACCGGCTCCTCCGCGTTGAAGTCGGGCCGATGCGGCCGGATGGGCCGCCACCCGTTGTAGCGGATTTCCTCGGACATGGTTCGTCTCCCCTTTCTTCTTCCGCGCGACCCCTTCTCCGGGATCGCCCTTAACTGCGACGGGACCCCTCGTCCCGCTATCGCCTCGATGGCCCGCCGCCTGCTCCTTTTCGGCGGCGCGGGCTCGTCGCGCTCCTTCCCCTTGCAGTGCGCATCATCTGGAATGTTTATTATTACGTAACACGTTATGTCATCGAGACAAAATAGCAGCCGGAAACGGGGCAAGATAGGGCTTTCTTTTCTTCGGAACAGGGCGTATAGTGAATCAGTTGGCGTAACGCGTTACGGAATGCGCAATCCCCTGCTCTTCTGAACACCGGCAGGGGCATCCGCAAGCGCGCGGCGGCCTTTCGCCGAAACGCGCGAAGAAGCCATGCGAGCGGAACGAAGCGGGCAAAGCTAGCGGGCGATCCCTTCGATCGTCATGCGCAAGCGGCGCTTCACCAGCGCGCGCAGATCCACCTCGGGGATGCTGACGACGTACTGGTACACGGCGCCGCGGTAGATGGCGGTAAGGCAGTCCACAAGCTCGTCCTCCCCCAAACCCTCGCGGAAGCACCCCAGCTCAAGGCCGCGACGCACCAAAACGTCGAAGCAGTCGTCGAACTCGGTGCTGTGGTTGTAGTCGTAGAAGCGCAGCACGCGGTAGCGCGTGAACTCGAAACCGTCGTCCTCGATGCGCTTCACCATCGTCTCGCCGAGGAACTCCACGATGTCGCCCAGCGGGTCCTCGCTGCGCGCGAACTTCTCGCTGAGCTCGCGGAACAGCGTCGCGTTCTCGCCGTAGACAGCCATGATCAGGTCGTCTTTGTTCTTGAAGTGGTAGTACAGCGCGCCGGTGGTCACGCCCGCCCGCTCGGCGATGTCCTTCACGCTGACCGGCTCGAACCCGTATTCGCCGAACAGCTCCTTGGCCGCCGTGGCGATGCGCCGTTTCGTCTCCTGCGTCTGCAGCTCGCGTTTCGTCGGTTTGATGGCCATCCTGCACGTCTCTTCCTTAATGCCGCATCGGACACTCTTCCCCATCCTTGCTGATATTGTACCAGTTGGCGCGCCCGCACCCGCCCTCCCGCGCCATTCTGCGCAAATGCCCCGCCATCGAGCGGCGGCGCGCAGAGGCGCTGCGGGAGTTGCGGAAGCTACGGGAGCTGGGCTGCGAACGAAGCCGGAGCTCCTGACGCGAAAAGGGCGGCCCGCAGGCCGCCCTTCGCATGCTATTCGGTTGTGCGGAAAAGGCTATTCAGCCTTCTTCTCGGACGCGTAGAAGGTGGCGTCCTCGAAAAGATCCTTGATGGACTTCCCTTCCAGGAACGGAAGCTCCAGGAATTCGCTGATGGTGGGCACGAGCTCGCTCGCGTCGACGTAGTGGCCCTTCTCGTTGAACTTGGTGGTGTCCTGGACGCGCCAGTAGCGGTCGTTCACGTCGGTGAGGTAGTACGTCGCCCCGTCGACCTCCATGTACACGGAATGATTCGCGTGCAAGTAGGTCGGCAGACCCTCGTACGTGACGTCCAGCGCCTCCGCTGCTTTCGTTCCCATAGCGAACCCCTTTCCCTTGGGAAATACGTTGCCCCTATCTTACAATAAGCGCAGGTGGTTCGGCCCCACAACCTGAAGCGGGGGGCTATTTTATGGGAGCGTCCTCCTGCCGCGGCGCGCGACCCGTGGCGGCCCGCAGCGGGCCCTAGTCTAAAAACACCACGTCCTCGCCAGGAATGCCCTCTTCGGCAGCCAACCGCGCCGCAGCCTCCGCTTCCGTCCCCGCACCCGGCACCGCCACCGCGCAGCCGTAGCGCTTCGCCACGGGCAGAAGCGCCGCCAGCGCCTGCGTCCCGCCGCGTGCCGGGCCCGCCACCGGCTTGCCGGCCAGGCTGCGCACGGCAGCCTCCAGTGCCGCGGGGTCGTCGGTGCGGATGACCAACGGCGTGGGCGCCGTCTCTTCCAGCTCCGCCACGACCGCCGCCAGAAGCGCGCGCTCCCGCTCGGGCGCGAGGCCGGCGCACGAAGCGTCCAGCTCCACCGCGTCGGCGTCGTCGCGCGCGTCCATCGCCTCGTCCGCCACCGCCTCCGCGTCGCCGGCACGCACGTCGTCCAGCAGATCCTCGTCGGCAGGGTCGATGGCCGCAGCAATCTCCAGCTGGCCGTCGCCGTCCGCCGTCGCCTGCGCGACGGCCTGCGCGCTGCAGATGCGCAGCGCCGGCTCGTAGGGTCGCTCTGCTGGGGCGCCGCGGCGGGCGGCCAGCTGGGCCAAAGCGCGCGTGAACGCGGGGTTCGTTCCGCAGCAGCCCCCCATCACGCTCACGCCTGCGTCCAGCATGAGCGCCATGCACTCCGCGAACTCGTCGGGCTGCACGTCGTAGACGGCGCGCCCCTCTTCCAGCCGCGGCATGCCCGCGTTGGGGCGCACCGCCACCGGGCAGCGCGATGCGCGGGCCAGCTCGCGCGCGATGGGCAGAAGCTCGCGAGGGCCCAACGAGCAGTTCACGCCCAGCACGTCGGCGCCGAGCGACGACAGAATGGCCGCGGCCGCTGCAGGGGGCGTGCCGAACAGCGTGCGGCCGTTGGCGCCGTAGGTCACCGACGCGAACACGGGCAGGTCGCACGCCTCGCGCGCGGCCAGCAGGGCCGCCTTCGCCTCGCGCACGTCGGACATCGTCTCGATGGTCAGCACGTCGGCGCCCGCTGCGGCCAACGCCCGCGCCTGCTGCAAGAACGGCTCGTAGGCGCGCTCGAAGGGCACCTCGCCGAAGGGTTCAAGCAGCGCCCCCAGAGGCCCCATGCTGCCCGCCACGTAGCGTGCGCCCGACGCCTTCGCACAGGCCACCGCCGCCGCGCACACCTCTTCCACCGATGCCACGCCGCCCAGCTTCAGCGCGTTCGCGCCGAAGGAGTTGGTGGTCACCATCTCCGCGCCCGCCTCCACGTACTCGCGGTGCACCTCGGTCACGATGTCGGGGTCGGTGAGGCAGGCCAGATCAGGGATGCTGCCGTTCGCCGCCAGCCCCTTCGCCTGCAGCTGCGTGCCGATGGCGCCGTCCTGCACCAGCAGGTCGCGTCCGCGCAGCACGCGCTCCAGATGGGCGTCGGCTATCGCGCGGTTCGCAAGCGGGTCGGGCAGCGGAGAGGCGTCGGGGTTGCGCAGCGCCTCCCAGGCGGAGAAGCCCGGGGCGTCGGCGGCGCGGTGCGAGGCAGCAAGGTTCACGGCGGTTCCTTTCGACGGTGCGTTCAGACGATGCGCACTTATTATACGGAGCCGGACGGCCTTACGCGATGCGCAGGCGCAGCAGGTCCCCTGGGCGCAGCGGCGCGGGCGAAAGGAAGCGGTAGCGCCCCAGCGAGCGGTTCGCCACGTTTGCGGGCACCGCCGCGGGAGCCGGATCGTCCTCGGTCGGGTCGGGCAGCCACAGAAGCCCCAGCACGCGCACCTTCTCCACCGCGCGGCGCGGCGAGAGCGCCTCCAGCACGTCGCCTTCCCCGAAGCGGTTGTGGCACAGCGCGTCCACCGCCCACAGCGACCCGTCGCCCAAAGGCGAGGGCGCGCAGGCGGCGACGGTGGCCGCATGCAGGCACTCCTTCACGTAGCCGTCGCGCTCCGGCGTCTGGTTGGGCTGGCCGTAGTAGAAGCCGGTGCCGTAGGGGCGGTGCGAGATGGCCAGCAGGTCCTCCATCGCCGCCGCAGGGTCGCCGCCGTCGAGCGCCGAGCGGTAGGCGTGCGCGACCGTGGCCACGTAGAACGCCTTCTTGTTGCGCCCTTCCAGCTTGATGGAATCCACCCCGGCGGCGGTCAGGTCGTCCAGATGGCCGATCATGCACAGGTCCTGCGCGTTCAGCACGTAGGTGCCGCGCGCGTCTTCTTCGATGGGGAAGTACTCGCCCGGCCGCTGCTCCTCCACCAGCGCGTAGCTCCAGCGGCACGACTGCGAGCAGTGGCCTTTGTTGCCGGAGCGCCCCGTCATCGCAGCCGACAGCAAACAGCGCCCCGACACCGCCACGCACATGGCGCCGTGCGCGAACGCCTCCAGCTGCAGGCCGCGCGGGGCATCGGCGCGCAGGCGGGCGATCTGCTCGATGCTCATCTCGCGTGCCAGCACCACGCGTGCAGCGCCCATCTCGTGCCAGCGGCGGGCCGCTTCGGCATTGCACACGCTGGCCTGGGTGCTCACGTGCAGGGCGACGCCCGGCGCATGGCGCTGCGCCAGCGAGAACGCGCCCAGGTCGCTGACGATGAACGCGTCCACATCGGCGTCGGCAAGCGCTTCCAGGTATTCCGGCAGCGCGGCGATGTCGTCGGCGTCCATCAGGGTGTTCAGCGTCACGTGCACCGCCGCGCCCGCCTCGTGCGCGAAGCGAACGGCGTCAGGGATGTCGGCCAGCGCGAAGTTCTCCGCGCGTTGGCGCATGCCGAAGCGATCGCACGCCAAATACACCGCGTCTGCGCCGAACCGGACGGCCGCTTCAAGCTGCGCCCGTCCGCCAGCCGGCGCCAGAAGCTCCATCTTCCGAACCGCCGGCACACCGAACGCAGCCGACGCATCGGCTTGGCGGCCAGCAGGCTTCACAGGTTCGCTATGGGAAGGCGTAGAAATCATGCCGGCTATGGTAGCACAGACCGCCCCCGACGAAAGCCACACGGCGATCCGTCGCCGCCGGCGCTCGGACGTGCGCCGTGCTCGTTTAGCCGTCCTGCCCCTCGACCACCGGGTGCCCGAACGCAGCGATGTCCCCGGAGGCGATGCTGGCGCGGATGCGCCGCTGCAGCTCGGTGCGGTTGATCTTGCCGCTGTCCAGAAGCGGCAGCGCCTCCACCGCCGCCACGGTGTCGGGCACCTTGAACTTCTCCAGATGCGGGCGGCCCCACTCGCGCAGCGCCAGCGGGTCGATGGCGTGCCCCGCCTCGGGCACTACGGCCAGGCAGGTGCGCTCGCCCAGCTCGCGGTCGGGATAGCTCACCAGGCAGCACTCCGCCACTTCGGGCGCATCGGCGTAGCACGCCTCTATCTCGGCCGGGAAGATGTTGATGCCGCCGCGGATGATCATCTCCTTGATGCGCCCCGTCACGGAAAGCAGCCCGTCGGGCCCGATGGACCCCACGTCGCCGGTGTGGTACCAGCCCTCCGCGTCCAGGCAGGGGTCAAGCGACCCGTTCGCGCGCTCCACGCCCAGCATGTGGGCGGGCGTCTTCACCAGAATCTCGCCCGTGGGCTCGTCGATGGCAAGCCGCACGCCGTCGATGGCGGCGCCGGCCGTCACCTTGCGCCGTTCAAGCGGCGTGTCGAGAGGCGTCAGCGTCAGCGTGGCCGCCGTCTCCGACATGCCGTAGGACGGCAGGATGCGGCAGCCCCACCTCCGGTCGAACTCCTCGATGACCGACGGCGAGTACCCCGCCCCGGCGATCAGCCCCACGCGCAGCGAACTCAAGTCGCACGCCACGTGGTCGGCCGCGTCCAGCTCGCGCACGAACATGGTGGGCACGCCCAGATGCACCTGGGCGCGCGTCTGCTCGATGAGCTTCAGCGCCAACTGCGGGCTGTACTTCGGCGAGCTGACCGACGTGGCGCCCGCCAGCAGCGTGCCGTACAGGCCCACGATGCCGAACACGTGGTACACCGGGACGGGCAGATACACCGGCACCCCCGGTCCCATGCCCAGCGAGCGGCCGAACTGCAGCCCGTTGTAGGCGAACGACGACGCCGTGTTCACGATGGTCTTGGGCTTGCCGGTGGTACCCGACGACAGCACGGCGATCTCGGCGTCCGGCGCCGCTTCCCAACCGCCGTTGGAGAAGCCGGCGCAGCGGGCCTCCATGACATCCTCCACCTGGTCGAACCCCTCCAGCGCATGACCGATGGCCAGGATGCGCGCCTCCGGCGCCTCTTCGCGCGCGATGGCCGCCTGCTGCGCGCAGGTGAGGATGGCGGCCACAGGCCGGGCCTGCGCCACGTGCTCGCGGAACAGCGCCATGGTCATCTCGGGCGAGAACAGCACCAGCCGCGCCCCCGTCGCCGTCACCGCCACGATGGTAAGCGGCATCTCCAGGCAGTTCAGGGCCGACACGACGACGGTGGTTCCCGGGCCCACGCCGCATTCTTCGCGCAGAAACGCCGCAAACGCACCCACACGGGCGGACGCCTCGCCGTAGGACATGCTGCGGCAGGCGCCCTGCAGCATCGGGCGGTCGGGCTGCTCAAGCCCCCAGGTGCGGACGGACTCGGCGACGGTGGGCAGGTTCATGCCAATCGGCGGCATAGGACGGGCACCTCCTGGAAATCGGCCGGGCAGCGCGGCGCCCGCCAAGCAACCGGCAGCGAGCCGGCATCCCATGCGGCGCTTCGCGCAACCAAGCACATGCTTAGGTAAGGGGCGCGGCGCCCGCAGGCCCCGCGCGGCAACGCTCCGAAAGGAGCCGAGTGCAAGAAGGAGGAGAGCAATCGGCTCCTTTCGAGGCGTCCTGAAGCGCTTCGAGGCGCTTCGGGCATTCCGCAGGCGGGCAGCACGGGAATCTGCAACCATGCCGCCCGCGCGAACGCGAAGGGGAGACGCGATGCGGAAACAAGCGGGACGTGCAACGCCGTCCCGCAGCCCACGAGGCGGAAAGCCACTCCGTAGGCCAGAGGGCCAGCGGGCGTGGAGGGACGCCCGGCCGGCCCGCACGCACAGCGAAGGAGAGAGGTTAGATGACCTTCTTCTCCTTGAGCTCGGCGATCTCCTCCTCGGACAGGCCGAGCAGACCGCCGTAGATCTCGTCGTTGTTGCCGCCAAGAACCGGAGAGCACTCGTACTCGACATGGTTCTCGGACATATGGGCGGCAAAGCCGGGAACCTTCAGCTTGCCGCGGTCGGGATGCTCCACCTCGACGACCATCTGGCGCTTCGGATCCATGTACTGAGGATCGGAGGCGAAGTCCGAGATGTCAAGCAGAGCGCCAGCGGGAACGCCTGCCTTCGCAAGGATGTCCATGGCCTCTTGCTTGGTGTGCTGGCCGGTCCAGGAAGAGATGACCTCGTTGAGGGCGTCCTTGTTCTCAAAACGGGAAGCAGGGGTTGCCATGCGCGGATCCTCGAGCAGCTCCTCGTGGCCGATAGCCTTGCAGAAACGCTCCCAGTCGGGCGAACCCGGTCGACGGGACGTGTAGATGTGCACGTAGTCGTTGGGGCCGAACGGCTTGCAAGGATAGGTGTCGGACGGGGCAACGTCCTCGAGCGGCATGCCGTTGCCGACGCGGCGCGGCGGCTTTCCGGTGTTGTAGTAGGGCTCCCAGCCAGAGCGGCCGAGGCCGATCATGAAGTCCTGCATGTCGCATTCGATCTTCTGGCCGACGCCCTCCTTTTCGCGCTGAAGGACTGCGCCGGTGATAGCGAGGGCGCACAGGATGCCGGTGCCGGAGTCGGCGACGGAAACGCCGGACTTGATGGGCTGATCAGGCAGGCCGGTGGCAGCCACGAAACCGCCGGTGTGGGTGGCGATGGGGTCGAACGCCGGGTAGTCGGCGTAGGGGCCATCGGAGTAGAAACCCTTGATGGAGGCGTAGATGATCTTCGGATTGACCTTCTTGCACTCCTCGTAGGACAGACCGAGGCGATCCATGGCGCCAGGACCCATGTTCTCGGCGATGACGTCGCACTTGGCGAGCAGCTTCTTCATAAGCTCTAAGCCCTCGGGGGTCTTCATGTTGCAGGTAAGGCCCTTCTTGTTCATGTTCATGATGATGAAGCCGTAGCTGTCATGCTCCGGATCGTAACCGGCGAAGCGGCCGAGCTCGCCCTTGACGGGGCGCTCCACCTTCAGCACCTCGGCGCCCAGCCATGCAAGCGTCTCAGTGCACACCGTGCCGGACTCGAACTGCGTGAGGTCCAGAACCCTAATGCCAGACAGAGGTCCTTTGCCCATGATTGTTCCTCCTTGTCGGATTAACCAGCCGCACGATCCTTTTAGCCGTGCGGCTTGCCGGCGGGACGCGGCTTGCGCATCCCGCTCGATGCCAATGAATGCGAACTACTTGTCGGAGTTCGGGATGACCTTGGTCTCGATGAACTCCTCGACCATGGCCATCATGTTGTCGCGCGAGAGCTTGCGCGGATCCACCGGGTCGGCGACGAAGCGCAGCACCGGGATGCCGGCTTCCTCAAGCGCCTTGGCGATGAAGTAGGAGCCCTCGATGTTCTGCATGCAGCTGTCGGGCACCATGTACACGACGCCGTCGATGCCGTTGGTCTTGGCCTCTTTGACGAACCACTGGGCGTTCCAGGGCGGCATGTGCAGCACGTCCTGCATCGGCAGCTCGCGTGCCGCCAGGCAGCGCAGCGGATCCTCCTCCACGTGGTAGCGGATGTAGGTGTCGGCGCCCATGGCAAGGTACATCGACCACACGAAGGCGGCGCCGTACTTCTTCTCGAAGGTCTGATAGAACTCGAAGTCGTGCCACAGACCGCGGCCGATCCACATCAGACGGTACTTCTCGTTGGGCACCGCGTAGTCGTGGGCGTCGGCGAGCGCCTTGACCTCCTCGTAGAGGCTCTTGGCGTGATCCACGGCCCACTGGGTGCCGCGCTGCCACTGGGCCTGCATGACCGCGTTGATGGTGTCGACGACGGTGACAGGTGCAGGACGCGATACCGCGATGAGGTCGCGGGTCTTGCGATACCACTCCTCTTGCTGGTTGATCAGGTGCATGACCTCGATAAACTTCTGCTTATCGAACATATGCCCCGTCTCTTCCTCAAGGAAGCGGATGAGCTCCTGGAAATCGTGCACGAACTCGTCCAGACGGTCGGAGTCGAGCAGGTCCTCCCAGTAGTAGGGAGCCAGATCCCACCATTTGTCCGGCGTCTTGCGGGTCTGCGTGACGTCGATGACGTAGAGCTTGGCGCCCCAGTTCTTGCTGAACAGCTCGAAGATCTTGTTCTGGCAGTCGCAGCACAAACGCGTGATGGCAACCGTCGGCTTGGGCAGACCGCCCCACGGGCCCAAAGGCTTGCCTTCCTCGTCCACGGCATGATCGTCGGGATCGAGGCTCTCGGCCAAGGGGGTGGCGCAGTAGGTGCACAGGTCGTCGCGGTAGCCGGCCTCGCGCAGCAGGCCGAAGTACTTCTTGCTCATGCGCTTGGCCGAGCAGATGGCGCTCCACCACTGGTTGACCACGAACGGGATGTCCATGGCGCGCAGGATCTCGATCGGCACGTCGGCGTTGATGTAGGCGAACGGAAGGTTCTCCGTTTCCACGCGATGCTTCAGATCCTGAAACCACTGCTTCTGGTAGGCGCTGGCGGCGGCGGTTGCCTTCAGGCGCTTGACCGCCTTGCTCTTGCTCTTGCCCGCTTCGGGCGCTTTGTTCTGGGTCTCGGCCATTATGCCCTCTCCCCCTTCAGTTCCTCGGCGAACGCGGCCAGCTTCTCGGGCAGGTCCTCGTTCTTGGAGACAGGCCACTGCATGCGGAAGAACGCCGCCGTCTTGACGCCCTTGGCCTCAAGCGACTTGCGCTGCTCGGGGTAATCCCAGGAGGCGGAGACGTCGCGATCGTGCATGTAGAACACCACGCCGTCTGCCTTGGTGGCTGCGGCGTCGGCATCCAGAGCCGCCACGCGATCGGCGACCAGCGTGCGGTTGGTGCGCGCGGGAGCCAGCATGTAGCGGTTGACGACTGCAAGCATCGGATCGATGTCCGTGCTGCAGTCGGCGGAGAAGTAGCGGTCGCCCCAGTCATGGTCCTCGCCCACGACCACGCAGCCGGTAGCCTCGATGGCCTCGTAAAGGTCGGTCGAATCCTGCGGCGTGCCGGTCATGAACACGCGCGGGCCGTCCAGCTCGGGCCAATCCTGCGCGTCCTGCGCCACTTGACGGACCAGCTTGGCATGCTCGGCGCGATCCATGAAGAAGCCCGCACCGATGATGACCAGCGCCTCGGTGCCGGTGACGCGCGGCTTGTCGGCGCGGCGCAGCGCCTGGACCTCGCGCAAGGCGGCGTGCTGGTCGTTGCACACCTCGAAGGCGGCCTCAAGCTCCTCGTCGGTGATCAGGCGGCCGGTCCACTTCTCGACAGCGTCCTTGAAGCGGGCGACGACCTTCTCGTTCTCTTCCTGGTACATGCGGCGGCGCACCCACAGCCAGTCGATCCACTCAACAGGCGGCACGCGCAGCTGGCGCTCGGAACGGCGGATCTCGCGCAGGTACAGCCACATGCGCAGCTCGAAGTCGCTGGTGTGCGAAACGGCCAGATGGTCGCAGAAAGCATCGTAAGTGCCGTCCACGATCTTCTCGAACGTGGTGAAGATGGAGGGTTCGTAAGCCTGCTCCAGGTAGATGTTCGCGTAGTTCAGCTCCTTGCAGGGATCCGAAGCCACGCGGATGGGGAGCATGCCGGCGGCGATGATGATCTCGTCGGGCACGTCGGTGCCCAGCTCGGCGACCACCTTTCCGCCTTGCTCCTTCCAAGCGAGCGCCGCCTTGTCGCGGTTGGCGTACGCATCGTACAGCGCCGCGAATGCCTTGCTCTGCTTGGCGCAATCTCGAATTGCCATTGAGAATTCTCCCCTCTATTGAACGTTATGCTCGAATGAGCACGGGGTTTATTCCGGGGAGGCGCCGCTCTCGCAGGCGGCGTCTCCCCACCCAGGCGTCCTTCAGAGCGTCTGGGGCAGTGCCGTCAATGCATCCTACAGCGGAATGAGGCCGATGGCCACGCAGGCTGCCAGGATGACCCAGCTGAACAGGATGCAAGGCACGAACTGCGTCTTGATCTGGTTCTTCACGTCCATGCCGGCAAGCTCCAGCGCCAGGTACGGCGTGGGGGTGAACAGGCACAGGTTCGTCGCGACGGTGTGGACCGCGAAGTAGGTGGCCATGAAGGCGACCGGATCCACGCCCAGCGGCTGGGTGAGCGCGCCGATGGTGGGCACGACGATGGCCGGAGAAGCGTTACCCAGGATGATCTGCAGCGGGATGCACAGCGCGCAGACGACCAGCGGCAGGTGGATCAGGATGTCACCCGACAGACCAGCGGTGAGGTACACAGCCAGATCGTTGAAGGCACCGGTGCCGTTGGCAACGCCCAGGTACAGGGCCAGACCCAGCAGCGTGATGATGATGTTGATGAGCTTGCCGCCCTGAGCGCGCAGGTACGCACCCTGCTTCTTCGTGGAACCGTAGTTCGTGAGCAGCAGGATGATCAGACCGATGGCGAAGCCGATCTGGGCATTGATGATGCCTGTGAACAGCAGGACGATGATGGCGATCGTGAGGAGGGTGTCGAAGATCATCAGGCCCTTGTTGGTGATCTCGACCTTGGTCTCCTCGTCGATCTTGGCCTTCATTGCCGCGAACTCTTCCTCGGACAGCTTCTTGAAGTGACGCATCTGGCGCAAGCCGGAGCCGACAGCGATGATGAACGAGACGATGACGTGGATGACGATGACCGGGATGAGCATGCTCACCATGGTCATGGCGTCGCTGCTCACGTACGCGGAGTACTCGTTGACGGCGATGCACCACGGCATGTAAATGAGAGCGCCGGCGCCGAAGGTGTAGACCATCATCAGCGAGGAGTTCTTCATGTTCATGCTCTCGTAGATCGGGCGCATGGCAGGCAGCGTGGTGACGCAGGACACAGCACCGGAACCGGAGAGGATCGACACCATGGCCAGAAGGTTGGTGCAGCAAGAAACGACGATGGCATTATTGCCGACGCGCTTCATGACCCAACGGGTCAGAACCTTGAAGATGTTGGCTTCAACGAGGATGTTGAAGTAGAGGATGGCGAAGACCATCAGGAAGATCGTGCCTCCCAGAGTGGTCATGCCGGAGGTCAGGAAGCCGTTCAGGTCCCTGAAAGTGAAGCCCATGATCAGGGCGCCGACGACCGACACGCCTGCGAAGATCAGGCCCGCGTTCATGACGCCCTTGAGCAGCAATGCCACGATGGCGACAATCATCAAGATTGCCACGATCATTGTGAGAGTCATAGCAACTCCTTTTCCCGGCCACGCTCGCACGCCGATCCCGCACATGCGCCCTTGGGCGTGGCGCGTATCCCCGCGCGAGCGTGGCCCCTTTTCTTGTCCCCTCGCAGCCGCCCGGCCATCGGAACGGCCGCGTGGCTGCATATTGCGCGCAGCCTGCCCGCTCGCATGGACGGCGCCCGGTCACGGGAGGATGCCCGGACGCCGCCACGCGTTCGATCAGGGACGTTGCAAGGCGCGTCCGCCTTCTGCCGCCCGACCGCGCAGGCCCGCATGAGGTTGGAGGCGACTGCGAAACGAACGTGTGATCCGGAGTCGACGTTGCGCACCCTTGTCCGTCGCCTATCCCTCGCCACCATACTAGGCAGCGGAAGGGACGGCCGGAATAAACAGCTGCTGCCCGTATGTGGAGACAACGTGTTTACCCCTCGTTTGAACTGGTGTTACGCTGAAAATTGAAGAAGAGGGAACGTCGAAATGACGCCTGGGACAGAGAAGTCCGGCCAACGAAAAGACAGCGGGCCCGCACCGCGCAAGTCGATCACGCGGCGCGGGCCCGCCTCAGCGCCCGACACGGCGCGCAGAACCAAACGAACGGCGATCAGTCGCCGTAGATGGAGCCCTCCAGGCTCTGCCTGATGCACTCCACCAGCTCGTCATCCAAGCTGGGGTGCGTGGTCTGCAGCACGACGTCGGTGACGAGGGGCTCTTCCTGCTCGGGCTCGATGAAGCGCTCGTCGTGCCACAGCGAGAGCTTCGTGTCGAAGCTCCTGATGTACGTTATGTAGTCGCCCGGCTCGCGCAGAAGCCGCGCGATGTACTCCTTGTCGACTTCCCGCAGCTTGAGCTCGAACCCCAGCTTGAGGCAGCGCTGCTCGAGGATCTGCACCCAGGTGAAGCTGGAGTACTCGGCAAGCACGGTGATGCGGCGGAAGTCGTCTGCCCGCAAGATGCCGCGGCGCCCTATCTCGCTGTCGCGGTTCACAAGCGGCGTAAAATTGCTCGTGGTCAGCACCGCATGCGGCAGGTCAGGCAGCGGATCGAGCTCGACCGACAGGAAGCGGTAATCGTAACCGCCCTCCAGAAAGACCTTCGCCAGGCGGTCCTCCGGCTCGCGCATCATCACCGGCTCCACCGGGGAGTCGGGATGCAGCTTGCTGTAGGCCCGCGCTCCGTCGCAGATGACGTCGCCCAGCATGGAGTCGCGCCCGATGAGGTAGCGCGTCCGCTGGGAATGCTTCAGATCGGCCAGGTAGCGGTACGCCTCGTCCTCGGCGTCCACCATCTTCTGGAACATGCCCTTCAGCTGCGTGGCCTGCTCGGTGGGCACCATGCCCTGCGCCGTGCGGACGAACAGGCGCACACCCAACTTCGTCTCGAAGCGCTTGAGCGAGCGCGAAAGGCCCTGGGGCGAGATGAAAAGCTCGCTCGCCGCCTGGGACATGCTGCCGTCTTTGTAGATCGCCAAGAAATAGCGAACCTCGTCCATGTTCATGCCGACGTTCCCCTCCGATGCGTTGAAGGCACGACAAGGCAGCGCACAGAAAACGATGCCCCCGCATGCATGCTTGCTGGCGCCCATTATATGCATTTTCGCGTACCGCGAGCAAAAGTCGCGTCCGGAGCTGGGGCATCTTTGAGTTTGCGCCCACAGAGGGCGACTGATCTTGGACAGAATGCAACATTTGCCCAACTTCAACGTTCGAGGCGCGCCGCCCTTGCACCAGAGGCGGCTCATGATCTAAACTAATTCGTTGCAGGCAGCGAAGCCGTCCACCCTTGCGGCGAACTGCGCATCACGGGAGAACGCAACAACGCACGCATGTGCGCCGGCTTCTTGCTGGCGCTGTTCGATCAGGAGATTCTCCATGGATGTGACCAATCTCGTAACCGCTGTCCTGTTCCTGGTAGTGGCTTTCATCTGCCTGCGCTGGTACGGCACCATGAGCCAGGAAAACAAAGAGAAAAGCAGTCAGCAGCTCGCCCATGCCAACGCCAGCACCGAGGGGATCATCATCGGCGTTGAGCGTCTGAACGCCGCCTCGATGATCGAGGACTCAACCAACCTGCTGCACGTCGAATACGAGGCGAAGGGCGAAACCCGCCGCAGCACCGTCAAAGTCACCCGCACGGTGTACAACCGCTACCTGGGCATTCTGCGCAAGCTGAACCGCCAGCACCGCAAGTCCGAAACCGGCCTGCCGCCCAAGGAGGCGCTGCCCACCATCGAGCTGCACTACCGCAAGATGGACCCCGATACCGTCTGGTGCGACGATTCTGTCAAAAACGAGCGCAAGCAGAACAAGATGTTCCTGGTGCTCGCCGTCATCAGCCTGGTCGCCGCCGCCATCTTCGGCTACGGCGCCATCGCAGGATAGGGCTTCGGCAGCAGAGAGCGTCCGTCAGAGCATAACGCCACAGCGAGCGCTGCGTCCCTTGCCTTCTGGCTTTTTTGCATGTTTCACTTGGCGTTTGAACTACGCAAAACGTTTTGAATGATTCTCCTAGAGACGAACCCGGCGAGTCAAACACAACGGGTCGACCCCCATCGCAGCCCCTACATCCTCCCTATCCAAAAGCCGCTGTCCATGCGTTGGTGGAGGATGCGCTTGATGCGCACCTGGTCGCCCTCGATGGCGAAGAACGCGACATGCCGCTCGACTGGGATGAACCGGTAACCGGAATCCGACCCGTCCGCGTAAAAGAACCGCGGCTGGGCCTCGGCCGTGTAATCCAGCGGCCGCAAACGGGTGCGCATCTTCTTCAGATAGGCGTCCGCCACCTGGCGCGACCGCGACATGCGGCACACATAGGCGCGGATGGCGCGCAGATCCTCGATGGCATCGTCAAGCAAGACCACCTCACACGCTTGCATGGCGCACCCGCTCGTCTTCGCCGCCCTCGCCCAGCGGTTCGGACAGAAGCTCTTCAAACGCCAGCTCGATGCCGGTGTAGGCCGACCGCCCGGCGCGCTCGTTCTCCTCCGCTTCGGAAAGGGCCTGCTCGGCGTACCTGCGCCAGGCAAGGTCGATCTGGTACGACTCGAAAGCGTCGATGTCCATGAGCACCAGGCTGCCGCGTCCGTTCTTCGTCAGGTAGATTGGCTCCTTCGTGCGCTTGGCAAGCTCCTCGATCTCCGCATAGTGGTTCCGCACGTCGGCGGAAGGAATGATGGTCGGCATCGCACCCTCCTTGCAGCGTTGCAATATATCGTTATTATATCATAATTAC
Source organism: Candidatus Aphodovivens avistercoris (assembly GCA_018710945.1). Classification (GTDB taxonomy): domain Bacteria; phylum Actinomycetota; class Coriobacteriia; order Coriobacteriales; family Eggerthellaceae; genus Aphodovivens; species Aphodovivens avistercoris. The sequence goes on from DVIW01000017.1 coordinate 74,426, forward strand.
GATATGTTCTTTATCAAACCGTCGGCTTGGCCGCCGCCCAGCCCCGCCCCCGCGCCGCAAGCCGTTCCAAATAATCCCGCAACGGCGGCTGATTCCTGGCGCGCAAGCGGTAAAATACGAGGTTGCGTGTATCCAACCTGACGGAGGTTACGAACAAAATGGCAAGCCCCACTTTCACGCTCACTTCCTACGATCCGGTGTACGCCGTGTGCGAGGAAGTGCGCATTCCCGAAGACGTCATCAAGCAGCAGGCCCTGCGCTGGCTGCAGCTGAACATCGCCAAGAGCGGCGAGACCGCCAAGCTCACCGACAGCTGGGTGGACGAGCACTGCAAGGACTTCAGAAGCGTTGACGAGCTGCTCATCTTCATCCGCTACAACATGTACAAGGACAACCGCGAGGTGCAGCAGCTGGCCGACCAGGACGTCATCTGCCGCGAGCTGTCCAAGCGCCTGGTGGAAGAGCTCCCCGAGGACCTGGTGGAGGAGTCCATCGACGCCGCCATGTACCGCATGGAGGACATGGTCTACCGCAGCGGCCGCTCCATCGAGGGCTTCTGCGAAGAGCGCGGCATCACCGAGGAGCAGCTGCGCGCCGACGTGCGCGAGCGCGCCATCCAGAGCCTGAAGGAAGACTCCGCCCTGGCCGCCTACGCGGCGCATCGCGGCTACACGCTGGAGCCCGAGGACTTCTACGCCATCATCCCCGGCGAGAGCATCCAGGAGAAAGCCCGCAAGCGCCGCCAGATCGAGCTGGAAGGCCGCCTGGCCCCCATGGAGGAGTACGCCCTCAAGACCAAGGCGCTCAAGGAGATCATGGAGAACGCCATGATCAAGCGCAAGCCCACCGACACCGAGTGGCTGCGCTACGGCGACACCAGCGCCGACGTGCTGGAAGCCAACAAGCAGTTCCCCGACAGCTTCGTGTCGCTGTAGGACCTGCGGAACCCGCCGGGCCGCTGGGCCGCCCGGCCCGCCAAAGCCCGCGCGGTCCAAGCAGCCGGCAACCGCTTGCGACGAGGCGCCCGTCCCGGAACCCCGGGACGGGCGCCTCGCTTTTGGAAGAGGGAAGCGGAAGCGCGCTCCACCGGCGCCCCCTCCCCGAAACGCAAAGGGAGGGGCGATCCTCCCCTCCCTTTCGCCAGCCGCCGCCTTAGAACACGTTCTCGGTGCGGCTGATGATGTCGTTCTGCAGGTCGGCGCTCATTTCCACGAAGTAGGCGGAGAAGCCGGCGATGCGCACCACGAGGTCACGATAGGCCGCCGGGTCCTTCTGCGCCGCGCGCATCGTTTCGGCGGAGACGATGTTGTACTGCACCTCCATGCCGCCGTTTTCGAAGTAGGCCTGCGTCATGGCCTTCAGCTTCCCCACGCCTTCGTCGTCGCTCACCGCGGAAGGATGGATGCGCAGGTTCAGCGCCAGGCCGTCCATGAAGCGCTCATGCCCCAAGCAGCACGACGAGTTGAACACCGCCGTCGGCCCGTTCACGTCACGGCCCTGCGCCGGCGAACTCGCGTCCGCCAGCGGCTGGCCGTCCTTGCGCCCGTCAGGCGTGGCCCAGGTCTGCTTGCCCTGCGCGATGTGGTCCGACGCGCCGTACATGCCCGCCTTGTACTTCTTGGAGCGCACGCTGTGGCACTCGCCGCACAGCTTGCAGTACAGGTCAGTCACCCAGCGCATCTGTTCGTCGGCGTAGGGGTCGTCGTTGCCGTAGTGGGGCACTTCGTTGAGCACCCGCTGGCGCAGGTCCTCGTGCCCCTCCCAGTTCGCCAGCACTGCCTCGCGCAGCTCGCGGGCGCTGCACAGCTTCTTGTCAAAGACCATGTAGCGGATGGCCGTCAGCGAATCGGCCGCCGTCGCCAGGCCCACTGCGGTGCCGCCGTAGCTGTTGTACTTCGCGCCGCCCTGCGTGCAGTCCTTGCCGGACTCCATGCAGCCCTCGATGCCCATGGACAGCGCAGCCAGGCTCGTGCGGCGCATCATGAGGTACTCGGTGTAGTTGTGGATGGACACGAACCAGCGCATCGCCCAGCGCGCCATCTTCTCGAACGCGTCCTTCACCTCGTCGAACGTGGCCATGTCCTCAAGGAGCCCCGTCCGCACGGGCGCCTGCACGTCGTTTTTGGGGTTCACGCCGTCGTTGATGGCCATGTCCAGAAGCGCGCTGAAGTAGATCGTCTCGTGCGGCGGCGTGATGCCGTTGGGCGCCGGGAAGTCGGTCCCGCAGCCCACGAACTCCTGGCAGCCGATGACGCCGTAGTCGCGCGCGTCGCGCAAGCTGAAGCCCAACTCGCGCTGCAGCGCCGGGATGACCACTTCGTCGTTCTGGAACAGCGGCAGCCCGCCCACGCGCTTCGAGGTGGCCAGCGCGCACTCCCACAGCTTGTCGGGTGAGTTCGCGTTGATGCGCAGCGACACGGTGGGGTCGTGCAGCGAGAGCCGGCCCACGCTCTCCAGCACCATGTAGGTGACGGGGTTGGTGGCGTCCTCGCCCGTGTCGGGGTCCACGCCGCCGATGGTGGTGTGCTGGTAGGTGTTGTTCGCGCCCGCGATGTCGGCCACCGCCGGCGGGCAGGCGTTGTAGAAGCAGGTGGACTTCAGGAAGAACGCGTCCACGAGTTCCTGCGCCGTCTCTTCGTCAAGGCGCCCTGCCTCCAGGTCGGCCTTCAGGTAGGGCCAGGTGTACTGGTCGAAGCGGCCGAGCGCCAGCGCCGGCTCCTTGGCCTCAGCGTACAGCAGCAGGTGGTACAGAAGCGCGCCCTGGCACGCCTCCCAGAAGGTGCGCGCCGGTTTGTGCGCTATCCACGACAGGCTCTCCGCCATGCGCTCCAGCTCTTCGACGCGCGCTGGGTCGTCGCATGCCGCCGCCTTCTGCCGGCACGCCTCGGCGTAGCGCTCGATCATGATGGACGCGGCATCGCACACGATGGTCACCGAGGTGTAGAACAGGCAGCGGTCGATGTCCTCGCCCATGAAGTCGCCTTCGTGGGCGTCCAGCCAGCCCTGCGCCTCTTCGCGGATGCTGTCGTAGCCGCGCTCGAGGATCTTCTTGTGCCCGGGGATCAGATGCCCGAGGGCCAGCCCCGCCATGTCCAGCCCCGGCTCGTAGTTGCTCACCACCGCATCGGAGAACGTCTGGTAGCCGTCGGGCTGCCAGGCCAGCAGCGTCTCGCCGAACCGGTGCGTCTTCCAGTACGGCGCCATCTGCCGAAACGCCTCCACAGCATCGGGCCGCACCGCCAGCTTCACGTTGGGTGCGTCGCGATGCAGCCGGCCGTCCTCGCCCCTCTTCCACAGGTCGGTCGTGTCGATCTCGCGCAGCACCCAGGCCGGGCCATCCCACTCCGGCCACACGTTCGAAGCGCAGAAGCTCGACGCCTGATTGCCCACGAAGATGTCGTCGTCCTCCACGAGGATGGTCTTGCGCTCGCACACGGCCTTGGTGGCCAGCGGGATGCGCAGCATCCACGGAGTCGTCTCGGTCTGCTGATAGGATTCCGTCACGATGCGCGCGCGTTCGTCGTCGATCTCGATCACGCGGTCGCGGATGCGGTCGTACAGCGCCTGGATGCGCTCTGAAACGGGTTTGAACTCGTACATGCCCTACCTCCCTCACACGACGCGGCGCGCTTTCGCGCCACCATCGTTATAGAGCCCGCCGCACGGCAGGGAAAGGGACATTCAGCACACGATTTCCCCGCGCGTTGTGCCGAATCGCCCACGAGCCCATCCCCCGAAAACGCGACGGGGAGGAGCCGAAGCCCCTCCCCGTCGTCAGTCTGTCCGGCTCGCGAAGCGCCGACGGCAGGCCGCCGCGGCGCCGGCGCGCTTAGCGGTAGGAATCCGCCTGGTCGGCGCCCAGCAGCTTGCTCTGCTGCTTCAAGTGCTCGGTCTTCTCCTGCGCCGACACGAAGTTCTCCGGCGCGTCCTCGATTTCCAGGATCTCCACCTCGAAGGTGAGCGCCTTGCCCGCCAGCGGATGGTTCAGGTCGAACACGACCTCGCCCTGCTCCTTGTCGATCTCGATGACGGTGGCGGGCATGGACGAGCCGTCCTCGCTGCTCGACAGCCACACGCGCTTGCCCGGCTCCAGATCGCGCACGGGGATCTGCTCCATCGGGATGCGTGCGGTGTAGTCGTCCAGGTACTCGCCGTAGGCCTCGTACTCGCTGATGGTGAACGTCTTCTTCTCGCCCACCTCGGTCATCTCCAGCACGGCGGCCTCGAACCCGTCGATGGCCATGTCCATGCCGGTCTGGAACTTCATAGGCTTCTCGGCGGTGGCGTAGCCGAACACCGTGCCGTCGTCCAGCTTCCCCGTGTAGGTCAGGGTGACTGTGGAACCAAGCTGCATCGTCTTGCTCCTTATCTTCCTCGTTTCCGGCGCCGCCTGAGCATCATCGCAGGCGGTCGCATGTTCCCGAAAGGTGCCCTGGGGGCTACTTGCCCGCCGCCTCGTCCGAAGCGTCCACAACCGTCACCTGGGCGTTGTCCACCAGCCAGCGCGTGGCCTTCTGCTGGCGGCACATCTTGCGGATGTCGGACATGCGGTTGGCCTTCTCCCACGCCTCGCGGGTCTGGTCCTGGGCGGTGCCGCCTTCGAACATGCGGTCGATGTCCTCGTCGGTCACTTCCATGCCCTCGTGGGCGAACACGGCCTCCAGCATGCAGTCGATGGCCGCGCGGCGCTGCGCCTCGCCAGACACCTGCGCCTTGAAGTCGTCGCTGTCCAGCTGGTTGTGCAGCAGGAAGTCCTGCAGGTTGGTGCCCTTCTTCTCCAGCGAATGCATGAGCTCGCGGCCCACGTCCTGGCGGATGAAGTCCACGTAGTAGGAAGGCACCTCACCGTCCAAGCGCTCAAGCGCGGCGTCCACCACGCGGTCGACCATCAGCTTGGGAAGGTCCTTGCCCTTCTGCATGTTGATGGCGCGGCGCATCTGGTCGCGCATGTCGGACACGTCGGTGCAGCCCACTTTCACGGCCAGCGCGTCGTCGATGGGCGGCAGCACCTCGCGGCGGAAGCCCTTCACCTCCACCACGGCGTGCAGGTTCCCGTCGCCGAAGGCCGCGTTGCCCTCGTCGTCCTTCGCCTCGAAGTCGAACTCGCGCACCTCGCCGGCCTTCGCGCCCACCAGCTGCGCGTCGAAGCCCTCGGGCATGGAACCCTTGCCCAGGCCGATCATGCGGTTGGTCTGGTTCATGCTGGGCAGCAGGCGGCCGTTGTTGGTCACCGTCACCACGGCCTGCACGTAATCGCCCATCGCGGCCTCATGGTCGGGGTCCTCGATGTCCTCGAAGGAATGGTAGTAGTCCTGCAGCTGGCGCAGCTGCTCGTCGATCTCGGCCTCGGTGGCCTCCTCGGGCGGCATCTCGATGGACACCGGCTCGTAGCTGGTCAGCGTCATGACGGGCGCCACCTGGCCGCTCACCGTGAACGAGAAGGGCTTGCCCGTCTCCAGCTGGGCGTCCACGTTGAACTCGGGCTCGCCGACGAAGATCACGTCCGCCCCGTCGATGGCCTTGAAGGCCAGATCGTTGATGAGCTGCTCGGCCACGCCGCCCATGGCGTTCACGTGCCCGCCCACGGTCTGCTCCAGCACCGTGCGCGGCGCCTTGCCCTTGCGGAAGCCCGGAATGTCGCGCTTGGCGACCTCTTTGAAGAACTTGTCGGCCGCGGCGTCCACTTCCTCCGCCGATGCCGTGATGGTCAAGACGAGCTCCTGGCGCTCGCCGTCGTCCTCGCGCACCTTGTCTTTTACTTCCACCGTCTCACTCCAGATGTTGCGAATGTCCGTTACCTCGCGCCCCGCCCCCCGTGCGGGATGCGCGCGCCCGCGTTGCGGGCAGCAGGGGTAATTGTAACGCAAACGCTCCCGCGCGTGCCCCGCGACGGGGCAGAACCCTGAAAGCGTTCTTCGCCGCGCAACGCGAAGGAGGCGCCGCGAAGCGCAACCCCGCCGGCTAGGCTTCGCCCCAAACGGCCGGCGCGCCCGAATCCAAGGCGGCAACCCGCACGCCGCGCCGCCTGCGCTCAGCCGAGCGGCACGCGCACGGCGCCCATGCCGCCGCGGACGAACGCGTCGAGCGTGCGCTGCACTACCTCCCATTCGCCGTCGGGAACCTCGGACAGCGCCACGGCGTAGCAGCCGCTCATCTGAAAGCGGAACAGCGCCTCCGCCTGCAACCGGCTCATGCCCAGCCCCAGAAACGCGTCCAGCATGCCGCCCGCCAGGCCCCCTTCCTCTGCCAGCGCGAACAGCGTGGGCAGAAAGCGCGCGTCGCGCACCACGGGCGCGTACGGTCCCGCGTCGCGCAGCGCGACGCAGAACGGGCGCTCGCCGGCTGCGCCGCAGTCGCCGCAGTGCAGATGCGCGCCGAGCGAGCGCAGCCCTGCCAGGAACTCCCCCACAAGCGCCAGGTACGCCTCCTGCACGTTGCCGAAGTGCGCGTAGAGCGTCGAGCGGCTCACGCCCGCCATGCGCGCCAGCTCCGACATGGTTATGTCGTCGAGCCGCCGCGCCACCAGCAGCCGCAGCAGCGCCTCCCGTATCGCCGCGCCGCTTTTCTCGAACCGCGCATCAGCCATCGCGCTCCCCTTCCTGCCTCGCTGCAACGGGCGGCTTGCTCCGCTTGCCCGCGTTCATTCTACGTCGGCGGCACGTTGGTTATCATACACATTGTACGGAAACGTCCAGCGCCCGCCGCCGCGCTTTCCTATACTCAGAGAAAAGAACGGCGGCAACACGGGAGGTGCGCCTATGCAAACACGGAAAGACGCCTTGCTCGACCTGCTGGGGGCACCGGATGCGCGGTTCGTCATCCCCGCCTACCAGCGCCTCTACGCGTGGAAGGAGCGCCAGTGCCGCGAGCTGTGGCTCGACGTGCACCGCGCCGCCCGCGCAGACGCGTCGCACTTCGTCGGCACGCTGCTGTACTCCGACGAGGGGCGCGACGACGCAGGCACGCGCCGGCTCGCCGTCATCGACGGCCAACAGCGCCTCACCACGCTCACGCTTATCCTCGTCGCACTCGCGCGGCATCTCGCCGCTGCGGGAGCTGCGCTGCCCGGCATCGACGCCGCCGGCATCACGGAGCGCTTCCTTTGGACAGGCGACGGCGCGCAGGCCCGCGCGAAGCTCGCCCTCTCGCGCGACGACGGCCCCACGCTCGACGCGATCATCGCCGGCGCGCCCTTGCCCGCGCACCCGTCCGAGAACGTCGTGGGCAACCTCGCCTTCTTCGAGGGCCTCATGGCCGCCGACGACTTCGACGCCAGGGCGCTCTGGGCGGGGCTTGAGCGCCTCTTCGTCATCGACGCCGAGGTGGGCGCTGACGACAACGCACAGCTCATCTTCGAAAGCCTCAACTCCAAGGGCAAGCCGCTCACCACGGCCGACCTCGTGCGCAACTACCTGCTGCTCGCCGAGAGCCACGACGAGCAGACGCGCCTCTACGACGAGTACTGGGACCCCATCGAGGGCATGTTCCAGCCCGACCCCGGCTCGCTGCGCCTCGACAACGCCATCCAGGGGTGGCTGTCCGTGCGCTTCCGCAAGGTGCGCGCGAAGGGCGCCGGCGAGGTGTACAGCGTGTTCAAGCGCTACGTCGAGGACGAGTTCGACGGCACCACCGAAAGCCTGCTCGCCGAGCTGCGCAGCTTCTGCATGGTGTGGGCCGAGAACTACCGCTACCATGCCGTGAAGAAGTACAAGTCGGCGTTCAAATGGGCGAAAAACGGCGCCGCCACGCTCGTGTCGCACTACGAGAAGAAGCCTGCCGCCAACGCGGCCTACGCCGAGAAGGTGCGCCGCGAGCGCGACGCCGTCGACGCCACGCTGTGAGGTGAGGGAAGATGATCACGAAGCAGGAAGCGTTCCTCGATTTCATCGGGGCGGCGGGCACCCAGCTCGTCATCCCCGTCTACCAGCGCGTCTACGCGTGGAACGAGAAGCAGTGCGACACGCTGTGGGCCGACATCCAGCGCGCCGGGCGCACGGGAAGCGCGCACTTCATCGGCACGCTGCTCTACGCCCCCGAGCCGGGAGCGGGCGCCGTCAAGCGGCGGCTCGACGTCATCGACGGACAGCAGCGCACGGCCACGCTGCTTCTGCTGCTCACCGCGCTGCGCGACTGGATGGCGGAGGCCGGCTGCGCCCTTGACGGCATTGACGCGGCGGACATCACGCGCCGCTACCTGCACGTCGACGGCGCGCCCGCGGCCGTGAAGCTCGTCCTCTCGCGCGTCGACCGCGCCACGATGGACGCGGTGGTGGAGGGAACGCCCCTCCCCAAGGACGAGGAAGAGCTGTCGGCCAACGTGGCAGCGAACTACCGGCGCTTCCGCGACCGCATGGGGGAAGGCTTCTCGCGCGCGGATGCCGAGGTCATCTGGCGCGGCATCGGAGCGTTGCTCATCGTGTCGGCCGTGCTCGACGGCGACGACCGCCCGCAGCTCATCTTCGAGAGCCTCAACTCGAAGGGCCTGCCGCTCACCACCGCCGACCTCGTGCGCAACCTGCTGCTCGTGAACGCTGGCTACGACGAGCAGAAACGGCTCTACGAGCGCTACTGGCAGCCCATCGAGCGCCTCTACGCCGACGACCCCGGCTCGCAGCGCCTCAACGCCGCGCTCCACGGCTTTCTGGCCGTCAGCGCGCCGAAGCTGCGCATCGGCGGCAAGGACGAGGTGTACGCCACGTTCAAGACGTTCCTGGAGGACGTCTACCATGGCACGCTCGAAGAGCTGCTCATCGGACTGAAGGGATTCTGCGAGAGCTTCGCCACAAAGTCGGGCGCCGCCGGCGCTGCCCGCGCCCAAGCCGCCGCCGAGTTCGGCATCAGCAAGCCGAAGGACTACATCGGCAGCCGCAAGGTGTTCGGGGATTAGAGACGCGGGCAGGGCGCTCCCGCAGCGGAACCGACGCCGCACAAGCGCCCCGCCCGTCCGCGTCCGCTCTGCCCCGCGGCGTGCGGAGCGGACGGGAAGACCCTCGGACGCGTATAATTGCCCCGAGGCGCTTCGCTCCAAGCGCCCCATCGCCGCGCACCGGCGCCGGCAACCCCATCTCGCGAACGGAGGGCCATGGCGGGAACGACGAACAGCCCGCATCCTGCGGACCGCCGCAGCCCCGAACCCAAGCCGCGCCTGTGGACGCGCGGGTTCGTCCTGCTCGCGCTCATCCAGACGCTTGACCTGTTCACCTACAACATGATCACGCCCGTCATCGCCCAGTACGCCACGGGGCTGGGCTGCACCCTCGTCATGGCGGGCGTCGTGGCGGGCGCGTTCACCTTCGCCGCGCTGTTCGCGCGCCCCGCCAGCGGCGTTCTGGCCGACCGCCTGGGACGCAAGCGCATCGTCATGACGGCGGTCGTCGTCGGCTGCCTCGCGCAGGTTGGCTACGCGTTCGTTTCCAGCTACGCCGCGCTCGTGGCGCTGCGCGTCGTCCACGGCTTCTTCTACGCGCTGTTCGGCACCGCCATCTCGGCCATGGCGATGGACAGCCTGCCCGAAGCGCGGCGCAGCGAGGGCATGGGCTGGTTCGGCACCTCTTACGTGTTCGCCAACGCGCTGGGCCCGGCGCTCGGCGTGGCGGTGAGCAGCGCCTTCGGGTTCATGCCGATGTTCCTTGCGGGCGCTGCCATCGCGGGCTGCACGCTCGCGCTGGCGCTCGCCCTGCCGCCCGACGCGCCCCACCCCGCCGCCCGTGCGCGCGGCACAGAGGCTGGCGAAACCCGCCGTCCGGAAGCCGGCGGCGCGAAGGGCGCCCGCCGCGGCCTCGACCGCTTCGTCAGCGTGCGGTGCCTGCCGCTCGCGTTCGCCGCCTGCTGCTACCTGACCATCTGGGGCATCATCTCCACCTACATCGTCATGGTGGGCGACGCGCGCGGCGTGGCGGGCATCTCGCTGTTCTTCGTCGTCAACTCCGTCACGCTGTTCTTCACGCGCCCGTTCGCGGGGAAGCTGGCCGACAAGCACGGGCTCTCGGCGGTGTTTTTGCCGTCGGTGGCCTTCGAGGTGCTGGCCGTGGTGCTCATCGCCTCGTCGCAGCACCTGTGGCTGTTCCTCGTGGCGGCCGCCTGCAAGGCGCTCGGCAGCGGCACCGTCACGCCCTCCATCCAGGCGAAGTGCGGCGAGCTGGAGCCACCCGAGCGCTCGGGCGTGGCCATGTCCACCTACCTGCTGGGAACCGACGTCGGCTACGCTGTCGGCCCCGTCATCGGCGGCGCCGTGTCGGCCGGCTTCGGCTTCGAGGCCATGTTCTTCTCGGGCCTGCCCATCCTGGCCGTCGGCGTGGCAGCTTACCTTATCTGGCAAGGAAGGGAGAAGGCGCGGGAACGCGCGGCGCGGTAGGCGCTCACCACCCCGCCCGCCCATCTCCCCCGCGTAACCCGGCGCACCCGCCCGCGTGCGGTGCTGTCTGCCGACAGGTTCCGCACCCCGCTAGGCCGGGTCGGCCGAGTTCAGGCGCAGCACGCACATCTGCAGCTCGTGCACCAGCTCCTCGGTGATGGGCTCGGCAGGCTCCTCACCCGCCTCCAGCTGGGCGTCCAGCGCGAAGCAGCGGCGGATGAACGCCTCGTGCTCGGCCCCTATCATGCGCAGAGCGCGCGCTTCCGCAAAGCATTTCTCCAGGTCGGTCGACTTGGCGACGCGCCACAGATGCAGCGTCGCCAAGCGCACCGACCCGCGGAACTTCCGTTCCACCGGCACTTCGGCCATTTCTTCCCTACCTCTTCCTCACGTACAGCGACACCGCGCGGTACCGCACGTCCGCATCGCCTTCCACCGCCTGGTACGCGCTGCCGGCCTTGTAGCCGCGCGCCGCCTCCACCTCGTAGGATTCCTCGATGGAGGGCGCCGCGAACCCTGCCGCCTCAAGCCAGGCGAAGTTCTCCTCCTGCGTGCGCGCGGCCTGCACGCTGTTGCCCGCCGCACGGGCCGCCTCCACCACCTCGGGCGTGCGCGGCCCATCGGCGAACACCGTCTCCAGCACCAGCAGCCCGCCGGGCTTCAGCACGCGCGCGAACTCCTTGAGGGCCTGCGCCTGGTCGAAGAACAGCGTTGCCACGTTGTTGCAGTACACCATGTCGAACACGCCCGACCCCACGCCGGCGGCGATCAGGTTCTCCGGATAGGCCACGCGGAACTCCATGTTGTTGCGCGCCAGGCCGCTGTCGTGCCAGGCGCGGTCCATGCCGTCTTGCGCCTCCGCGATGTAGGACGGGCTCCAATCCACGCCCATCGCCGAGCCGCCGTTGCCCACCATCGCGCTGAGCTTGTAGACGCCCCGCCCGCGCCGGCAGCAGATGTCCAGCACCTTCTTGCCCTTCAGCTCGGAGACGGGCAGCAGCATCTTGCACACGCTGGTGAACCCGTACTCGAACTGCTTGCCGGAGTAGTAGGCCGCCAACGCGTCCGCACCGCCCGCGCCCTCCTGCCGCTGCGCCGCGGCGCTCGTCTCGGCCCCCGCCAGCGACAGCCCCGCCGCCGCGCGGTCGCCGGGCACCGCCGCGCGCTCCTGGTCGATGTTGCCGGCGAGCTCTTCCAACATGCTGGCGCGCTCCGCCAGCCCCATGCGCGCCGAATCCGCCTGCAGATCGGCGTTGTGGCGGTAGTAGGTCTCGTTGCCGTAGTGTGCCAGGTACTGCGTCGTGTCCTTGCGCGTAGCCAGCTCGGCGATGAACACCAGCATCTCGCGCGTGCCGAAGCAGGCGTCCACGAACGCGAACGCGTTGTCCATCTTGGCGCCGGCCTGCGCCGCAGCGGGCTTGATCTTGCCCACCTCGGCCTTGTACGCCGCCTCGATGACGCGGAACGCCTCCTCGCCCGCCGTCTTCTTCTCCAGCGCGCACTGGGCCGAGAACCCGCGCAGAAGGCGCGCCACCAGCCGCTCGCGGCGCACGTGGTCGCGCGACGCCGTGCCGGCGGCCACCTTGCGCGCCAGCGCCGCCTCGCGCCGCGCAATGCGGCCGTCCAGCGCTTCGGCCACCGTCGCGCCGCCGTGCAAAAACTCGCCCTTGGCGTCGCGCAGCGTATCGCGCAGCTCCAGCGCCACGGCCTCCTGCTCCAGCACCTCGGCGCACGCGCGCGCCAGGCCGTCCAGAATCAGGCTGATCAGCGCCACGCGCTCGTCGAACTCCGCCTCCTTCGCGCGCTCGCGTATGCCTTCGGGCGCCGCACCTTCCAAAATCTCGTCCACCTGGTAGTCCGAGCGGTACTTCTGGAACAGCGCGTAATACACGGCGAACGCGTCCGCGATGCTATCGTCGCGCAGAAACTGGCTGAACAGCTCGCGGTCCACCGGCTTGCCCAGATCCTCGTACAGGGCTATCGCGCACGCCAGGTCCTCCCAGCCGCGCGCCGTCACGAACGCCTTGCCGCCGCCCGGCTTGCTCTCCACCTTGTAGAAGCAGTCCTTCTTCGCGTCCAAAAAGGTGGTCACCGCCGGGTGCAGCCCCTTTTTCTGGGCGTAGGCCTTCCACGCGCCGTAGTCCGGCTCCACGTCGATTTCGCGCAGGCGGTCCAGCGTCACGATGTCGAACTCGTGCACGCTGCGGTTGTACTCGGGCGGGTTGCCGGCGCACACCACCACCCAGTCGTCGGGCACCTTGTGCTTGCCGAACGTCTTGAACTGGAGGAACTGCAGCATGCTGGGGTAGAGCGTCTCAGACACGCAGTTGATCTCGTCAAGGAACAGGATGCCCTGGCGCAGCCCCGTACGCTCCATGTAGTCGTAGATGGCCGCCACGATCTCCGACATCGTGTACTCCGACGCCTCGTACTCGAAGCCCTCGAACGATCGGTGCCCGATGCGCGGCAGGCCCAGCGCGCTCTGGCGCGTGTGGTGCGTCATGGAGTACGACACGATGCCGATGCCCAACTCGCGCGCGATCTGCTCCATGATGGCCGTCTTGCCGATGCCCGGCGCGCCCAGCAGGAACATCGGGCGCTGGTGCACCGGCGCGATGACGTGCAGCCCCGCGTCGTCCTTCTTCAGATACGCTTCCACCGCGTCTTTGATCTGCTGCTTCGCCGATTGGATGTTCATCGTTTCCGCCTTTCCCGCACGCGCCGCCTACGGCCGCACGTTCTCGCTCTTCAGCCCGCGTATGCCCGCGTCGTCCACGACCACCTTCATCGCCCACGGCGGCACCGGCGGCGCCTCGCGCTCCTCGTCGTCCATGAACACGAAGGCCGCGTCGTAGTCCGGCGGCTTCTCCGGGAACTGCCCCAGCCCGTCGGTGAAGTAGATCAGCCCCTTCATGTCGCGCAGCTCGCCGCGCCGCCGCAGCGCCTCCACGTAGTCGAAGGCGGGGCGGAAGTCGGTTCCGCCGAAGCCGCGCACGGTGAAGCCCTCCATCAGCGCATCGATGTCGCGCAGATCTGTGATCTTCAGGTCCGACTGCACGCGCGCGTCGCACTGCACCACATGGATGTTCACCTCGGTCGCGTAGTCCTGCGAGCTTTTCAGGATGTCGAAGGTGTGCGTGATGAACCGCCGCACCAGATCCCCGCTCACCGACTCCGACGTGTCGATGACGATGGCGAAGTCGCGCACGCGCTCGGCCTCCTTGTACTCCAAGGGCTCGATGAGCGGCATGTTGCCGTAGCGCTCCATGCCGAAGGCGTAGTAGATGTAGTCGAACTCGTCCATGTTCAGCCGCATCTCCTCGCCCACCACCATGAACCGGCGCAAAAAGTCGGTGTAGCGGACGGTAGCGCGGTTCGCCAGGGCCAGGTTCGCCATGAGGCTGCCCGCCTCTTCGCCCCATTCCTTCGAGAAGGTCTCCAGGTTCATCTCGATCTGCTTCGAGACATCCTCCCATTCCTTCTCGCGCCGCTCCAGCTCATCGGCGTCCGCCGGGTCGGCGCCGTCCTGCTCAGACGCGCTTTCGCGGCCCTCGTCGCCCTCGGCGGCTTCCTCGGCGTCCTCTTCGCCGCCGTCCTCGGGCGCCTGCTCCTGTAGGGCCTGCTGGGGATGGTCGGGCTGCGCCTCTTCGGGCGACTCGCCTTCGCCCTGCGTCTCCATGCGCACACTGTCCGCCTGGGCCTCGGGGTCCTCGTCGTCCTCGCGCACGTCCTGGGGCGTCGGGTCCTGAGAGGCGTCGGCATCGGCGCGCTTGTTGTTGGCCGGCCACGCGCCGTGGTCGTCGCGCTCGAACAGCACGTGCCACTCGTTCAGCACGCTGCGGCCCAGCCCGCGGTAATGCTGGCCGTCGGGCGTCTGCACCAGCCCCTTCACCAGCGTGTACACCTTGCCGGGCAGAAGGCGGCCCACCAGCAGGCGCATCTGGCTGAGCGCTTCGCGGCGCAGCGGGTCGTCGGCGCTTTCGAACCGACCGCCGCACATGTCCATGACGGCGCTTTCCGCCAGCACGTCGCAGGTGAGGCTCCATGCCTCGGCGTTGCCGTGCCCCTCGTCGAAGGGATGGCGGAAGATGCAGTGCATCACCAGGTGCAGGTAGTCGCGCACCGATTCGTCGAACGATTCGCGGAACCGCGCGATCACCCGCGGCGGATCGTACACCACCCGCTTCGCGTCGGTGGCCAGCGGGTAGGCCGCGCCCGCGCGCAGCGGCATCAGATCCATGCGCCACAGCGCCAGGTCGAGGAAGCGGAACTTCATCATCAGCTGGGTGCGGCACTCGTCGATGATGTCGGCGCCCAGCGCGTCCTCCTGAAGGCGGCGCTCCATCTTGGCGTCCACGGGTTTCGGCGCACGGTCCATCGCATCCCCCTTTCCGACGCTACAGGTCGAAGTCGAACGCTTCGCGTCCGAACCTCAGCCGCTTCGCTTCCAGCAGATACCCCGTCATCGACGCGTCCTGCACCGCGCCCACGCGCTCGATCATCGCGCCGATGTTGTCCTCGTTCACGTACCCGCCGTCCATCAGGTCGTCCAGCAGGCGCCGGTCGTCGTGCTTCGCCGCCTCGGCGCACACGTCCCCGATGTTGAGGGTCAGCACGCGCTCGCACAGGCTGCGGTTCACCGGCGTCAGGAACATGGGATCCTTCAGGCGCGCCACCAAACGCACGCTCTGCTCGTACAAATCCAAGCGCGCCACGTGCTCGGGGTCGAAGCTGCTCGCGTTGACGATGGCGCTGTCGTAGTGCTCGAACAGCGACGCCACGTCCACGTGGTTCGGCACGCTGAGCGCCAGCATCTGCTGCTGCGCGCTGCGGTCGGTGTCGGGGAAGCGCAGCTCGAAGCGCTCATGCCCCGCGATGGGGACCTGCAGGTCCACTTCGATACAGCCCACCAGGCCGTCCACCGCCAAGCCGCGCATGCCCACGGTGCCGATCTTGTCAGACAGGCGCAGCCGCTCGATGCCGCGCACCCCGTTGAACGCGTAGGGCGCGATCTCGTCCACTTCGGACGGGATCTCCACCTCCGCCGCGCCGCCCGTGCACAGAAGCACGCGCGCAGCACCGGTCGCCTTGCGCTCTAGAAGCAAGCTGCCGTCCAGGTAGAACCGCTCGTTGCTCGGCGCCACTTCCACAGCGGAAAGCGACGGGTTCTCGCTGTGGTGCGCGCCGTAGGTCACGAGCGCGTTCGCCCCCAGCCGCGCAAGGCCCGCCGGCAGCGCGACCGATTCAAGCGCGGTGTCCAGGAACGCCTCGTCGCCCACTTCTTCCAACGCATCCGGCAGGTTGATCCGCGAAAGCTTCCGGCACGCCTTGAACGCACGGGCGCCGATACGCCTGAGCCCCTCGGGCAGCTCCATCTCGGCCAGCGCCGCATGCCCCAAGAACGCCTCGTCGGCGATGGCGACGGTGCCGGCCCGCACCGCATAGCGCGTCGCCGCCGGATCCATCAGGCGCACGAACGCCAGCCCTTCAGGCCCGCGCTCGTAGAGGCCTCCGGCTCCGTCGAGGGACAGATGTTCCGACCCTTCTTCGATGCGGAACGTCGCCTCCGGTCCTGCGTAGACCAGTCCCGTCCCCGCCGCCAGCGGGCAGCCAATCTCCTCCACGGAGACGGGAAGGACCAGCTCTTCAAGGGACGTGCCGGAAAACGCGTTGGCCTCCACCGCGCGCAGGCCCGCGTTCAGCGTCACGCGCTTCAAGCGGCTGCAGTTGAAGAACGCCTTCTCCCTGATCTCCCGCAAGGCGGCGGGCGCCGTGAACTCGTCTACCGCCGTACCGGCGAACGCGAACGCGCCCAGCACCTCCAGCGATTCCGGCAGTGCAACGTGCCGCAGGCCCGCAAACCCGCTGAAGCCCTTCTTGGCGACCGCGCGGCAGCCCGCCCGCACCGCATACTCTTCGCACGGCACCGCCAAGGCGGCCAGCACCGACCCATCAGCACTGTACAGGGCCGCACCGTCGGTCATGAGGAAGGGATTGTCGGCATCCACCTCGACGGACAGCAGGCGGCTTTTCGCGAACGCGCCCGGCGCGATGTCGCAGGCCCCCGCGCCGATGAAAAGGCACTCCAGCCCCGCAACGTCGAAGATGCTCGCCTCCAGCTTCGCCAAGCGCCCCGGAAGGCGCAGGTTCTTCAGCGCGCGGCAGTTGCGGTACCAGTCGGATTGGAAATCGGCCGCACCGGCAGGCAGCAGCAAGGTGCGCAGGCTCTTGCACTCGCGGAAGGCGCAGAAGCCCACGGAGACGATGGAGTCGGGGCAACTGACGACCTCGACCTCGGGCAGATAGGCCAGCGCGTCGGCAGCCAGCGCCACCACCGGCAACCCCTCGATGGCGTCGGGGATGGCCAGTTCGATACCTGCCGGCTCGCATCGCTCGACGCGCACCGTGGTGCCGTCCAGCACCACGTAGCGCCACCGGTTCCCCGCCGCGTCCACGTGCTCGCGCGCATCCGATGCGCGCGCCGCCTCGATGGCAGCCGCACGCTCAAGCGACTCGCGCCGCGCGCGCACGCGTTCCTGAGCCTGTTCCACCTGCTTGCTTGAAGCGGTGCCGTCGCTGAGCGCCATAGGCGTGAAACCTCCGAAACATACATCCAGCTTGCTCACGTCAACCGCCGCAGCCGCCCTCCTGTCGGGATACGACAGCGCGGGTTTCTCGGTGTTCTGCAGCAGCACGCTCAAATCAACCTGCTCCGTGTACGACATGGCCTCATCCGCATCCTGGTTCGGCGCTCCTCCAAGCACCGTGAACGAAAGCGCGTGCCAGAAGGAAGGCCGCCAACGACAGCCTCCGTTCCGCCATCGCGCTCTGCCACCTTAAACGAAGGGGCGACCGCACCGCGGACGCCCCTTCCCTTTCCCTGCTTCGATGCGCTAGTCGATGGTCCAGGGAGCGCCCGCCGGATTCAGCTTGCGGCGGCGCGAAAGCTCGTCAGCGTGCATGATGCAGTAGCGCACGCCCTTCAGGGTGACGTACAGGCAGGCCACCTCGTGCTTGCTGCCGTGGTTGAACACGTCGTAGGTAAGGTACTCGCGGTCGATCATCGGCTGGTAGACAGGGCTGTCGACCACCTTCTCCAGCAGCATGTTGGTGGTCTGGCGCCCAAGTTCATCCTGCTTCAGCGTGATGTTGTACAGGATGTCTTCCTGCTCGGGGGTCAGACGCCCCAGCTCTTCGATCTCGGCCCTGATCTCTTCTTCCGTTGCCATGTTCCTGCCCTCCTAAGAGCACGATCGTCGTTTGCAAAACAAGAGGATAGGGAGCGTCCGAACCTCTGTCAACTCTCCCCGAAAGCCATCGCCTCCGTATCCTGCCGAAAGCCAATTCGCGCAAGCCCATCAGCGAATATGCCTTTCGGCAAGACGGGGGGATCCGTAAGAAAAAAGGCCCGCCTCGCAATGGAGACGAGCCTTACGCAGACAAAAGGCGCAAAGCCTTAGATGCCAGCGAAGCCCTTGGACGGGTCGCTTCCGCCGACACCGGTCTCGGTGTCGCCAGCCTCGTTGCCCGTGCGCTTCGTGGAGGTGTAGCCACCCCAGGCGCGGGCAATGAACTTGCCCTTCACAAAGAAGATCTGGGCCTTCATCAGGTCAGCCTGGGTAATCCCATGATCGGCGAGGACCTCGTCCTTGCTCTGGCCGGCCTCGATGCCCTTGTTCAGCTCGTCGGCTGCAGCAGCGGCGTCGAGCTCGAAGAATTCGTCGCGGGTCATTTGCACCCTCCTTGTTGTTAATCCCTACATGACATCCTGGCCGCCAGCCATCGACCAGCGGCCAGGATAATCATAGCACTAACTTACAGCTGGAAGAGCACCATGGGGCGGTCGAATTCGCCCATCTTGGCGATCATTTCCTCCAGAGTGCCGTAGTACATGGACGCGGACTCTTCAACCTGGACAGCCAGGGGACGCTGACCGGCCTTGTCGCCGTTGGTTCCCCAGTGCTCGGAGAAGATGGACGTCGGGCAGGGGATGTAGAACCACTCCCACGCGTCGCCGTCGTTGCCCTCGCCCTTCTTGAACGGGCCAACCTGGACTTCCTTGATGCCATACTGCTCGAGCGGGAGACCCAGCTCTTCCTTGCAGGCGATCTCGGCAGCATGGTTGCCGGAGAAGTAGGTGTAGTCAACGAGCAGAGCGTACTTCTGATCTGCCATGTGTGTCACTCCCTTTCAGTTAGTCAGCATCGAGGCTGCGGACACGGCGGATGTTGCACATAACGCCCTTGTACGGAGCGCCGAAGCCGAGCTTACCAACGTTGAAGTGCGGCACCAGGCTGTTGAAGTTGGACTTCCACACGCCGAACAGGTTGGGCTCCTCGCCGTCCTGCTCGGGGAACCACCAGCCATGAGCGCAGTTCAGGATACCGGGCTTGATGATCGGGGTGACCTCAGCCTTGAAGCGGGCCTCACCGAACATGTTGTAAACCTCGCACCAGTCGCCGTCGGTGATGCCGTACTCCTTGGCGGTCTCCGGGTTGATCTGAACCCACGGCCACGGATCGATCTGGCGCAGCGAGGGCACATGACGATGCTCGGAGTGGAAGGAGCTGTAACGACGAGAACCGGACGTGGAGATCAGCGGGTACTGGCCAGCGAAGTCAGGCTTGCTGATCGGGCTGTAGTTCGGCTCCTCGTAGTACGGCAGCGGATCCTCGCCCCAGGATTCGTACAGAATCGAGTAGGCTTCGATCTGGCCGGTGATGGTGTTGAAGCCAGGCTCGCCGTCGAAGCGGAGCAGGCCCTTCTCGTACTTCTCGTACTCGAAGCCATGGGCACCGGGCTGGTAGATGCCGAGCTCCTGGAAGGTCTTCCAGTCGTAGCCCAGCTCGGACAGCTGGTCGGAGAAGAACTGCTCGACAGCAACCTGCAGAGCGTCCAGATCCAGCTTGCCGCGGGTGTCGGAGGTAACCTGAGCCGGGGACTCGGAGTGAGCCAGCGTGCTCACGTCCAGGGTGTCGCCAGCGGGCTTGTACCACGGCCACCAGGTCGGGTTCAGGCGCTGACCGAACATCAGGCAGATCTCGATGTCGGACTTGCACTCGCCCACCTGCAGCGCCTTGTTCATGGGGCCCATGAACACAGTGTTGCGGCCGTAGTGGGTCAGCACGATGCCGTCGTGCTCAGCCCAGGTGGCCATCGGCAGGAAGTAGTCGCCCACGGCCATGGCCGTCGGGGTCAGGGTCAGGTCCTGGATAACCACGAACTCGAGCTTCTGCAGGGCCTTGTGCCAACGCTTCGGCTGAGCAGAGCAGGTCGGGGTCAGGAAGTTGGAGCTGTTGAACCAGCCCATCTTCAGAGCGTAGGGCTCGTCGGACTCCATGGTGTTCAGCGTCTCGTCAGGCTGGGTGGTAGCCATGCCCGTGGACAGGCCCGGCCACGCAGCAGCGCCGATGCGCTTCTGCCAAACCTCGTCGTCCATAGCGCCACGCTGCTCCATGCGCCACTTGCCCAGCAGAGCAGACGGCGGGCCCAGGGTGATGCCACCGGGGCGGTCGACGGCGC
Organism: Candidatus Aphodovivens avistercoris; assembly: GCA_018710945.1. Taxonomy (GTDB): domain Bacteria; phylum Actinomycetota; class Coriobacteriia; order Coriobacteriales; family Eggerthellaceae; genus Aphodovivens; species Aphodovivens avistercoris. The sequence continues at coordinate 94,302 of DVIW01000017.1, forward strand.
CGGACAGCGCAGCCAGGAGGATGAACGCCTGGGACAGCTGCACGCCGTTCTTGTTCTGGTCGAAGGCCAGACCCCACGCCCAACCGATCGGGCGCTCGGTGCCGATGATGTGGGCAACGCGCTTGATGTCCTCAGCGTCGACGGTCGTGATCTCGGCGACCTTGTCGACCGGGTACTCGGCAGCGCGGGCCTTCAGCTCGTCGAGACCGTAGATCCACTTCTCGGCGAACTCCTTGTCGTACTCCTCGTTCTCGAACATGAGGTTCATGATGCCGAGAGCCAGAGCGGTGTCGGTCTGCGGACGCACCTGCAGATTGATGTTGCCGTCATGGGCGCCAACCCAGGTGATGCGCGGATCGATGGAGATGATGTGGGTGCCAAGCTTCATCATGTCGACGAGGCAGTGACCGAAGAAACCGTCGCCGTTGGAAGGCAGCGGCTCCTTGCCCCAAACCACAACCCACTTGGACAGCGTGTAGGCGGGATCCTGGTAGCTGCCCGGCAGGTGGCCGGCGTAGTCGAGCTCAGGATAGCCAGCGCCCAGCACGTAGTCGGCGATGGAGCAACGGGGGCCGTAGCAGGACCAACCGGACTGCGTGTAGCAGCAGTTGGGCGACTGCAGCACGGAGAAGGTCAGAGCGTAGTAGTAGATGCACGCCTCACGGCCGGTGCCACCGAAGCAGACGATGGACTCGGGGCCGTAAGTGTTCTGGAAGTAGCGGACCTTCTCGCAGATGGTGTCGAGAGCCTCATCCCAGGTGGTGCGCTCCCACTTCATCTTGCCGCGATCCTCGAAAGCACGCTTCATCGGGTAGATGACGCGCTCGGGAGCGTAGGTGTACTCGCGCAGAGCCAGGTTCATGGCGTTGACGCGACCCGTGGTGATCGGGTTGTCGTCATCGCCCTCGATGCGGATCAGCTTGCCGTCCTTGGTGACGACCTTGACACCGTATCCAACGGGGTGGGATCCCGGAGGGGACCAGGTGTTGGAGCGGGTGACGACCGTGCCGTCTCCCATATCGACACGCCATTGCTTGCCGTATGCCATGTTTTCCTTCTTTCTACACGTTTCACTCAGTACAGTAGAAACTTCTTGCGCGTTTTACCGCGCGCCCAGGAGCGATCCTTTCGGTTGCGGGCGTCCTGCCCGCTTCCAGTTCGCAGCATCCTATGGCACCGAACGCCGCGCGGATCGAACGAGGGCTAGTTCGCCGCCGGAGGCTTCGGGGCGCCGGGGGCGCCAGGAGCCGCGGGGGCGCCAGGTGCGCCGGGGGCCTTGGGTGCGCCAGGAGCGGGAGCATCCCCGTTCATGTACTTGGTCAAGTCGCACTTGCAGAACGGGCAGTTCTTGAGAACGATGCCGCCCATCGCCTGGATGGTCTTGCCGCACTCGGGGCACTGGTGTCCACCGCCACCGGCATCAGCTGGTCTGAAGCACATAGCCTATCCTCCTTTCACTGCAATCGAAGCGCTTGCGTGCGCTTGGCCTACCTTTTATATGTCATGCGCCTTGGAAAACCTCGGCGCGAATGACCTCGAAACAGGCCGCAGGAAAGCGTTCGCGTGCTTCGCGAACATCCCCATTTCCCCTCTGAGAGCAGTGTAGTTGCTGCCCTTTTCGGCGCATCGAATCACAGGGACAATTTTAGCTCCAATCGCATCGTCCTTGAAGGTTGATTTTGGATAGCCCACAGAATGACAACATATGGTTTTCCCAGTTCAACGGCTTGCAGTGCCTTCACAAAATCATATCCCAACATTTTGCGATTTTGCTGGTTGAAGCGGGCGGGAATCATCCTCGGAGGACAAATTGGAAGGGGTGCGCGCAGCATCCCCAAAAACGCGTGAGAGCGCCTGCGCAGCCAGATGCGTCCCAAGCCGGGAATGCGACGCGAAACGCCCGGCAAGAAGCCGGGAAAGAGGCTGTTCGAGCCCTGTGCGCGGCGGGCCGAAAGCCCCAAATGGTATATACTTTTCCTTAGCGAAAAGCCACGATCCGGCAAGGAGAGAATGCCTTGAAGTTCAACAAAGTGTACATCCCCCTGGACGCGCTCAAGCGCCACGAGGATTTCGATACCTGGTACGAGGACGGCGATCTGTTCCTGCACTTCGAAAGCAAGCAGGGCTGGAAAACCGAGAAGGACAAGGTGCAGATCATCGGTCGCATGGGCGGCCAGGTGGGCCAGATCAAGCCCGATCACTTGGCGCTGACCTACCGCATCCAGTACGAGCGCTTCGAGTACACGCTGCACACCTACGTCATTGAGCATCACTACTACATCGAGGGCATGGTGTGGGACATGTACGGCAGCTTCAACAACCCGCCCTTCAGCGTGGTTGAAGAGACGCTGACCAGCTACAACAAAAAGACCGTGCGCGTGAAAGTGGTCAACTTCAAGAACCACGGCATGTGCTACGAGGTGCACGTGCCCGAGCTTGAGAAGCTGCGCATCGCGGTGGCGTGCATCGTGGCCATCGGCCTGAAGGAAGAGTGGAAGGGCTTGAGCGAAGGCGAGGACCGCGAGATCGGCACGCGCCTGCAGCGCCTGAAGAACCGCATCTTCGAGAACAAGGGCTACACCTACGAGCAGATCCAGGAGATGATCGCCAACGACCATCCGCTCGTGAAGGTCATCCGCTCCACGGGACGCCCCATCGACAACCCGAACAGCCACTACAAGAAGCGCCACGAGAAAGAGGCGAAGCAGAAGGAAGACCAGGAGCAGAAGCTCGCCGAGGCCAAGCAGGCCTACCGAGCCCTGCAGAAGGAGAACAAGGGCAAGTAGCGCGCTTCTGCCAGCTCTTCTGCCAGCCTCGCGGACGCACCGCGCCTCTGCGCCATCCTAGGGCGTCTCCGGCATCGCCGGGGGCGCCCTTCCCTTTTTCGGGTTTACCAGAGCGGAGAAGCGTCCCTAGAAAGCCCTCCCGCAGGCGCGTTTGACGCTCCTGCGGCCTCAAGCCTCGCCAGCCGTCCCCACCAACCCCTTTCAACGCAGAAGGGCATGAAAAAAGGGCCGGCCCTTGCGGACCGGCCCTTCTGCAGCTCGAACTAGGTTCGAATCGCGTCAGGCTCGGCGCTTGCGCGCCTGAGCGTCAAGCAGGTTGACCTACTGGACGCCAGCAGCCTTTTCCTTGCCCAGACCCTGGATACCGAAGATCAGGAAGTAGGCGAACGGGAGCAGCATAGCGACGAGCATGATCGGCAGAGCCATGGCGGTGCCGGAGAATCCGGGGATAGCCAGCGGGCAAACGATGCAGCCGATGAAGTTGATGATGACCACGATGATCATGATCCAGAAGCGGCCATTGCCGTCGGTCTCGGACAGCGGGTTGCTGTCGAAGGATTCCTGGATCTGGTCCATCGTCTTGCCACCGGTGTTCTTGGCGAACAGTATCGTGCAGATCAGGCCAAGCACGAACGGAACCAGCAGCACGAGCACTACCATTGACCAGTTGTTCATAGAAGCGCCGTTGACGGTGTGCTGGAACATCGGCAGAGCAGCAGCAGCGCCCAGAACGATCGAGGAGCCGGAGCCGCCGAAGCGGGCGAACGCCTGGCACCAAGAGGTACCGGTGTTGCGCAGGGCGGTCGGGTAAGCCTCGGGCATCAGCGGCTGGACAGCCGTGATGGTGAAGTTAAGAGCGAAGCCGAACAGCAGCATCAGGATCAGGCAGGGGATGAAGTTGCCAGCGGAGCCACCAGCCAGCTCGGCGCCGTTGACCGGCGCGATGCCCGGGAACATCGGAACGCATACCGAGCACAGGATGATGGTCGCGATACAGGCGATCCAGCCGATCGACAGGGTGCGCTTGCGGCCGATGGAGTCGGACACGAAGCCAACCGAGATGTTGGACAGGATGGCACCGACGTTGTTCCAGGTCTGCAGGTTGACGGAGTCGGCAGCGCTGAAGCCGTTGCCCTGGAACCAAGAGGGGATCCAGGCGTTCATGCCGTACACGCAGAACTGGCCGACGAAGTAAGCGGACCACACGGCGCAGGTGCCGATGATGAACTTGCTGGAGAACAGGGCGGCCGGGCCAGTCTTGGCGGGCTTCGGCGGAACGATCAGCAGGTTGGGATCGAACGTGGCGTCAACGTGAGCCGTCGACTGAACGATCTGATGCAGACGCTCGCACGCCTTGTCCTTCATGCCGTTGTTGGCGTACCAGTGCGGGGTCTCGTGCATCGCGAAGAACAGGATGATGCCGTAGATGATCGGAATAGCGCCGATCAGGTAGCAGAGGCGCCAGTTCTCAACAGCGGTGGTGCCGTTGACCAGGGTGATCTCGGGAGCCAGGAAGCCCAGGCCCAGGATCGGCTCAGGAGCAGAGCAGATCGGGGCGGCGATCAGGCCGGCGAGAACCCAGCCGACGACCATGAAGGCCATGCCGAAGGTGACGAAGATGCCGCGCTGCTTGGAAGGCATGCTCTCGGAGAACACGGTGGTAACAACCGGGATGCAGGAGCCAACGCCGAAGCCGGCGATCAGGCGGAACGCGCAGAAGAACTCATAGTTGGGCGCGAAAGCCTGGGGCAGCGTGAACACGCCGTAGAAGATAACCGCGATGGTCAGCATCTTCTTGCGGCCGAACTTGTCGGACATGATGCCGCCGACAGCACCGCCGAGCACCATGCCCAGCAGGCCCCACGTGGTCAGAGAACCGGTGAGAGCGTTGCTGTAGGTGCCAGCCGCGATTGCGTCAGCGAAGAACGTAGGACCAACGTAGGAGTTGGTCGAGTTGACGACCATGAAGTCGTAGCCGTCGAAAATCATTGCGAACGCCAGAAGGACGAACACAAGCCAAGTATGGCCGGAAATACCGGCGCGGTCGATGACTTCGGAAACAGTGAATTCTTTTCCGTCCATCAATCCCTCCTTTAACAGATTCATTCACTCGAACGGCGCCCCCCAATTTCGGCGCCGAACGTGAACTTCCCCATTGCGCGCAGTGGCAAGACCACGCCGCGTTGCTCCTGCGGTCCCCCGCCAAGCCGTGCGGCCCAAGCCCGGGGATGCGCGGCCGCCGTCCCTCTACGGCGCCCGCCCGCATGCGGAAACTCCTACGCGGCCGGAAGAAACGACTGCGCTTGCGCCTCCTTTCGCGATTCTCTTTCCATCCGTCGGTGCATTTCCTTTGCAGAAATCGGGCACATTGCTCCTCAAGCTTTTGCAAAAGAAACACAGACCGAACGGTACCCTGTGAACGGCGAACGGTCACCATACCAGAAGTACGCTTCGCAGAATAACCATCAACCTCTTGGGTTGATTTCGTGGAGACGAGTGCAGACGAAAAAATAAAACGCCTGATGGGAAGCTCGCCCCCTTTTCGCCGTCAACCACAATCCTGGTGGCGGCGTTTCTTTTCGCGCGGCGCCCTTCATCCGGCCGGCATCCCTGCAGGATGACGGCGCGGCACCCCGGCAAAACGCGGAACGATGCCCGGACGCGGGATGAAGGAACGGTGAAGCGGAGCCGCCAAGCGCTCCGTCAAAGGATGATCCGACGCGGCACCTCCCTGTTCCACATGGGAAAACGCTCCATTGGGAGCATCGTGGTCCCCAATGCGCCAAGGGATGATAGAATAGGCGGCAACAAACGGTGTTGAAGGGTGGTTTCGGGGGACTTCACCCTTCGGGGACGATGCCGAGGAGGGCTTGGATGCCGGTTTCTTTTCCGCGTATCAGCATCACGGTGGACGACGGCAACGAACGGGGGACGCAGGGCGAGCTGGGGTCGCTGGCGTTCGGGTTCGGCATCCACCTTGCTTGGACGTACTGCGTGCTGTTCAGCGCCGACGCCGTGTTCGACGCTGCTCCCCTGCATGTCGGCACCCAGACGTACTTCGTCACCATGCTGGCGGCTTTCGCCGTGCTGACGCTGTTCACTTCCATCACCGACCAGCGGCTGCTGCGCTTCTACACCGCACGCACGGCGATGATCATCGCCTCCGCCGTGTCTGCGGTCGGCTCGCTGCTGCTGTTCTCCACGGTGGCGCTGGGAACCTCCACCGCCCTGCTGGTGGCCGCGGGCCTGCTGGTGGGCGTGGGCGCCGGGCTCTACACCATGCTGTGGGGCACCGCCTACGCCCGCTACAACACCGCCTCCATCGTGCTGAACTCCTCGGTCGCCGTGGTGCTGGGCACGATGCTGTACTCGCTCATCATCCACGTGGTGCCCGCGCCGTTCTGCGGCCTGGCGGCCGCTGCGCTGCCGCTCATGGAGCTTCCCCTCATCTGGCGCCTGACGCCGGTGAGCTACGCGCTGCGCCACGCCGTGCCCATCTTCAACCCGCTTCCCATCAAGAAAGGGCCCTTCCTCATCCGCTTCAGCGTGCCCATCCTGCTGTTCGGGTTCGCGCTGGGGGTGTTCAAGAGCATCGGCTTGCGCGCCATCCTCCCCTCCACCAACCCCACCGTGCAGCTGATCGCCCTGTTCGCCGGCGGCACGGCGGCCATCGTGCTGATGGTGGTGGCGTTCTCCATCGACAAGCGCAGCCACTGGGACTTCCTCTTCCGTCCGCTCGTTCCCGTCGTGGCACTGACGGCGCTGTTCCTTCCCACGTTCCTGGAAACGGGCGGCTTGGCCTCCTCGCTGCTTCTGCTGATGGGCTTTCTGTGCCTGGAGGCGCTGATGTGGGTGCTGCCGGCGCAACTCGCCCAGGAGTTCCGCCTTTCCCCCGTGTGCATGTTCGGCATCAACTCGGCCGCCATCGCCTTGGGGACGCTGTGCGGGGTCGCGCTCATCGAGCAGCCCTGGCTGACCGCCTCGCTGCCCTACGGCCAGGGCAGTGTCGTGGTGATCCTGCTGACCGCGCTCATGCTGGCCATGGCCCTGCTGCCGCGCGTACGCGACATCAAGCGCATCATCCTGCCGCATGCCGGCGAAGACGACGCCAGCGTGGCGGCCTTCAACAAGGAGATCGACCAGGCGGCCGCCCTGCAGCAGCGGGCCATGCGCCCCGCTTGGAGTGTGGGGCTTGACGCGGTGGGAGCCTTCGGCGCGCCGCTTTCGGCCAGCATGCCTCCGGCGGCGCCCGGCACGCTGAGCTACGATGCCGCGATGATCGGCTGGCCCGAGCAGGACGCTGCAGCCGGCGCCGCGGAGCTGCCCAAGGATTCTGCGAGCGAGGAGGAGCGCGCGAAGGTGCGCGGGCGCTTCCGCACGCAGTGCGAGGAGATCGCCAACCGCTACCTGCTGTCGCGGCGCGAGACCGAGGTGATGTTCCTCCTTGCCAAGGGGCACAACGCCGCGTTCATCCAGGAGAAGCTGTGCATCTCCAAGAGCACGGCGAAGACGCACATCAGCCACATCTACCGCAAGCTGGACATCCACAACCAACAGGAGCTGCTGGCGATGGTGGACGCCTCGCGCAACGAGGAGCGCAAAGCGCGCTAGAAACCGAGCCGCAAGGCCGATCCAAGACGCCGGGGGCATCCGTCAGACGATCCGGCACGCGCCCTGAATCGGCAAGACGTCCCGGACGCGCCCCACGCCCCCCAGCTCCAATGGAAAGCGGCTAGCGCGCCACCTTCACGATGGGAGCGTAGTCCTTCAGCAGCTTCTTCGTCTGGCCGGTCTTGGCGAACTTCACGTGGAGCGTGTCGCCGTCCACCTTCACCACGGTGCCGCGGCCGAACGTCTTGTGGTCCACCGCATCGCCCTTCGCGAAGGTCATCTTGGCGGCGTCCTTCTTGCCCACGTCGCGCGTGCCCGCATGGCCGCGCACGTCGTCGCGCCCGCGCGATCCCGACGCGCTCGAGCGGCCGAACACGCGCCCGCCGCCCGCCTCGGCGCCCGAGCCGGAGATGCCCCGGCGGCTGCCGCGCTTCTCCCAGCCCGTGCCGCTGAAGCCCGCCGAGCCCAGACCCGTGGTCTGCCGCAGCTCGGAGGGGATCTCCTGGATGAAGCGCGAGACGGGGTTCGCCGAGGTCTGGCCGAAGATCTGGCGCTGCGACGCGCAGGTGAGGAACAGCCGCTTGCGGGCGCGCGTGATGGCCACGTAGGCCAGCCGGCGCTCCTCCTCAATGCCCGCCGCGTCGTTGACGCTGTTCATGTGCGGGAACAGCGTCTCCTCCATGCCGGCCACGAACACGCAGTCGAATTCCAGGCCCTTGGAGGCGTGCACCGTCATCATCGTGACGGCGTTGCCGTCCTCGGCCATGGAGTCCAGGTCGGTGCGCAGGCGCACCCACTCGATGAAGTCGGCCAGCGAGTCGCCTCGCAGCACGCGGACGGGGGGCTGGCCCTCCCCCGCTGCGGCGCCCTCGGCCGTAGGCGCCTCGAACTCGGCGTCGTCTTCGGTATGCGTTTCCGCGAACTCGTTGGCGACGCTCAGAAACTCCTGGATGTTCTCGATGCGGCCGCGCGCCTCGTCGGTGTTCTCCAGCTCCAGCGCCTTCACCAGGCCGCTGCGGTCGATGATCATCTCCACAACGTTGCGCAGCTCGCCGGCGTAGTTCTGCGCCTCCTTCAACAGGCCGACGAACTCGCCGAGCGACTTGCGCACGGACGCGCGCAGCTCCGGGTCAGCCACGGCCAGTTCGGCCGCCTCCAAAAAGGGCATGTCCATCTCGGAGGCGAACTGCTCGATGCGCTCGACGGTGGCCTTGCCGATGCCGCGGCGCGGCACGTTGACGATGCGCTTCGCAGCGATGTCGTCGGCGGGGTTCACCGCCAGCGTGAGGTAGGCCATCACGTCGCGGATCTCGGCGCGGTCGAAGAAGCGCGTGCCGCCCACGATGCGGTAGGGAACGCCGGCGCGCAGCAGCATGTCTTCGAGCATGCGGCTCTGCGCGTTGGTGCGGTAGAACACGGCCACCTGGTTGTACGACAGGCCGCCCGCGTGCTGCTTCTCTATCTCGCCGGCGATCCAGCGCCCCTCGTCGCGCTCGTCGGAGGCCAGGTAGACGTGGATCTTCTCGCCGTCCTCGGCGTCGGTGAAGAGCTTTTTCGCCTTGCGGTGCTGGTTGTTGGCGATGACGGCATTCGCGGCGGCCAGCACGTTGCCCACGCTGCGGTAGTTCTGCTCCAGCTTCACGGTGCGCGCCGTCGGGTAGTCCTGCTCGAAGTCGAGGATGTTGCGGATGTCGGCGCCGCGCCAGCTGTAGATGGACTGGTCGTCGTCGCCCACCACCATGATGTTCTGGTGCTTCGCCGCTAGAAGGCCGCAGATGGCGTACTGGGCGTGGTTGGTGTCCTGGTACTCGTCCACCATGAGGTAGCGGAAGCGGTCCTGATAGGCCGCCAGCACCTCGGGATGGTGCTTCAACAGCAGGTAGGCGTAAAGCAAAAGGTCGTCGAAGTCGAAGGCGTTCGCCGCGCGCAGGCGCTGCTGCAGCCGCTCGTAGACGCGCGAGGCCACCTTCCCCACCGGGTCGGCCGCCTGCTTCTCGAACTCGGCGGGCACGACGAGCTCGTTCTTCGCCGTGGAGATGCGGTTCATGAGGGCGTTCACCGGGAAGCGCTTCGGGTCGATGTCCAGCTCGGACATGATCTCTTTGTACAGGCGCTTCTGGTCGTCGGTGTCGTAGATGGTGAAGTTGCGGGTGAAGCCCATCTTCTCCGCGTCGGCGCGCAGGATGCGCACGCACATGCTGTGGAAGGTGGACACCCACATGCCGCGGGCGCGCGGACCCACCAGCGCGCCCAGGCGCTCGCGCATCTCGGCGGCTGCCTTGTTGGTGAAGGTGATGGCAAGGATCTCCCACGGAGCCACGCGCTTGTTCTCGATGAGGTTGGCGATGCGGCAGGTGAGCACGCGCGTCTTGCCCGAGCCGGCGCCGGCCAGCACCAACAGGGGGCCTTCGGTGCATTCCACCGCTTCGCGCTGCGGTCCGTTGAGGGTATCCAGGTCGATGGGCATGCCGCTTGCTCCTTCTCGCATCGGGCGCGCAAAAGGGGCACGCCGAAACGACGCGCCCCTTGAGGCAAAACGATTGAACTCAAACTGCGAGCCTGTATTGTAGCGCTTCGGCAACGTCGGCGCAGCGCGCCGGCAGACGGCAGCGGAAACCCTACACGATCTTCTTCCCGAACACCGCGGCGATCTTGCGCAGCTCAGCCACCAGCTCGGTGAACTGGGCGGGCGTGAGCTGCTGCGGGCCGTCGGAGAGGGCCTTGGGCGGGTTGGGATGCACCTCGATCATGATGGAGTCGCATCCGGCGGCCACCGCGGCATAGGCCAGCGACGGCACGAGGTCGCGCTGCCCGGCGGGATGCGACACGTCGATGCAGATGGGGTACAGGCTCTGCTTGTGCACCACCGGCACGGCCGAAATGTCCAGCGTGAAGCGCGTGGCCGTCTCGAACGTGCGGATGCCGCGCTCGCACAGCACCACGTTGTCGTTGCCCTCGCAGGTGATGTAGTCGCAAGCGGCCAGCCACTCGGCGATGGAGCCGGCGAAGCCGCGCTTGTACAGCACCATTTTGTGCGAATCGCGCGTGACGTGGCCGATGTTCTTCAGCAGGCTGAAGTTCTGGAAGTTGCGCGCGCCCACCTGCAGGCCGTCCACGTAGGAGTGGACCATCTCGCAGTGGGCGGAGTCCATGACCTCGGTGAGGGTCTTCAGGCCGTACTTCTGGCCGGCGTCGGCCATAATCTTCAGGCCCTCTTCGCCGAGGCCCTGGAAGCTGTGCGGGTTGGTGCGCGGCTTGAACGCGCCGCCGCGGATCCAGTGCAGGCCGAGCTCGGCCACGCAGGCGGCCACTTCGTCGAACTGCTCGGTGGACTCGATGGAGCACGGGCCGGCGTAGATGGTGATCTCGTCGGTGCGCGTGCCAAGGTTGGGAATGGGCGGGATGGCAGGTGCCTTCGCCGCCTGGGGCTGGTTGTCTTCTATCGTGCTCATACGGACGGGGTCTCCTTCATGACTTTCAGGATGCAGGCGTAGATCTCGCGCAGGTTCTCGTTGTACAAGGGACCGTTGTTGTAGCCGTCCACCTTCTCGAAGATCTCTTCCTCGCGCTTCGGGTCGTACAGGCCCATCTTGGCGCCGGGCTTCAAACCGCGAATGACCAGCGAATGGCCGGCACGGCGGTTCAAGAGCTCGACGAGCTGCTTGTCGATCTCGTCGATCTTGGCGCGATGCTCTTCGATTTTCTCGAGCACGGTGCTTGCCTCTGACATCGTCGTTCCTCTCTGCGTCGCAAGCGGTAACGAGCATGGCACGGCCTGAACGCCACTGCGGCCTGGCGGACGGCGGCAACGCGGACGCGACCGGGCGGATTCCCGGGGCGAACGGCGCCGTCGGCGCAGGCAGCCGAGGCGTGCGGGCGCGCCGGAGGGCGCGGCCACTCGTGTGCTGCCATCATAGCAAACGGGCCGGAACGCGCCCGAGACGCCCGCCAACGGGCGAGGAACAGTTAACGAGGCGGAAACAATGGGGCGGGCGGGAAGGAGCGCAGGCGGGGGCACGGGCGACAAACGGGAAGGAGCGCGGACCCTTCCCCTCCTTCTTCCCCTTC
>DVIW01000018.1 GCA_018710945.1 Candidatus Aphodovivens avistercoris
GGCGCCCACTGGGCGCCTCGAGTCGCTGCGGAACTGCGCGCGAGACCCCGCCGCCGAGGCGGCCCTACGGCATTTTGCAGGTGGGGGTGGGCAAGGTGTACAACGGTGGGGGCGTGGGGTGTCCATCGTGCAGCGTGTTTGCTCGGTGCAGGTAGAGGACTATTGCCATTATCCTTGGGTACGGGTACCATTCCCTACAGCTTGCCCGCGAAGGCGGGCGCGTATCCGTTTATCAAGAGCCGGGGGAGAGAGTTGGCTCGTCGATCCCGGCACCAACCTGGGGCAGGCGCCCCGGCGCTTCCGGTCGGCGGCAACGGCCGGCAAGCGCGGCGCCAAACGCCTTAAGGTGGTACGGCCGACAGCGATGAAGGAGGAGCTTCATGGCCACTGAAACGAACACTGCCCAATCCAGTTTCCTGTTCACCTCGGAATCGGTCACCGAGGGCCATCCCGACAAGATCTGCGACCAGATTTCCGACGCCATCCTGGACGCCATTCTGGAGAAGGAGATCCAGCTGCAGAAAGAGGGCTACGTGGCGCCGAGCGGCCAGCCTGCCGACGTGAAGAAGGTGCGCTGCGCCTGCGAGACGATGGTGACCACCGGCCTGGCCGTGGTGGCCGGCGAGATCCGCACGCAGGCATGGGTGGACGTGCAGTCCATCGTGCGCGAAGTGATCTGCGACATCGGCTACGACCGCGCCAAGTACGGCTTCGACGGCACCACCTGCGGCGTGCTGAACGCCATCCACGAGCAGAGCCCCGACATCGCCCAGGGCGTCGACGAGTCGTGGGAGGCCCAGCACGGCGAGGCCGCCGACGACCCCTACGAGCTGGTGGGCGCGGGCGACCAAGGGATGATGTTCGGCTACGCCTGCGACGAGACGAAGACCCTCATGCCCATGCCCATCTACCTGGCCCAGCGCATGAGCGAGCGGCTTTCCCAGGTGCGCAAGGACGGCACGCTGCCCTACCTGCGCCCCGACGGCAAGACGCAGGTGACCGTGCGCTACGAGGACGGCCGCCCCGTGAACGTGGAGAAGGTGGTGGTGTCGTCGCAGCACGCCGAGGACGTGGACAACGCCACGCTGCGCGCCGACATCGTGGAGCACGTGGTGCGTCCGGTGCTGGCCGACGAGGGCATAAAGCTGTCGGAGACGGCGCAGATCCACATCAACCCCACCGGCCGCTTCGTCATCGGCGGTCCCATGGGCGACTGCGGCGTGACCGGCCGCAAGATCATCGTGGACACCTACGGCGGCATGGGCCGCCACGGCGGCGGCGCGTTCTCCGGCAAGGACTGCACCAAGGTGGACCGCTCGGCCGCCTACGCGGCGCGCTGGGTGGCGAAGAACGTGGTCGCGGCCGGTCTGGCCTCCCGCTGCGAGGTGCAGGTGGCCTACGCCATCGGCGTGGCGCAGCCGGTGTCGCTGATGGTGGACACGTTCGGCACCGCGAAGGTGCCCGAGGCCGACATCGAGCGCGCCATCGCGCAGGTGTTCGACCTGCGTCCCGGCGCCATCATCGACGCGCTGGATTTGCGCCGTCCCATCTACCGCAAGACGGCCGCCTACGGGCACTTCGGCCGCGAGCTTCCCGAGTTCACCTGGGAGCGCACCGATCGCGTGGACGCTTTGCGCGCCGCCTGCGGGCTGGCGTAGGGATCAGAAAACGAAAGCGCCCCGCCGGCGGTCGGCGGGGCGCTGCGAAACGCCTTCGATCGGCGCGGCGGGTGCGAGCATCCGCCGCGCCGGTTCATTTTAGTCGCGCGGGCGTAGGCGGTTGATGCAGGCGAACACCTCTTCGCGGCGCGGCAGCGCCAGGCCGCAGGCAGGGAAGGAGGTGTCGGCGACGGCTGCCAGCCCGCCCTCTTCCACGGCGGCCATGGCCTCGGCCACGACGGCGCACACCGACTGGCGCGAGAACAGGTCGCGCTCCATGCACCACTTCACGATGCAGCCGAGCGCCTTGGCCTGCTCCGCGTCGGCCAGCTGCTCGACGAAGCGCATGTCGGCGCCCAAGCCGCCCACGCGCACGTCCACGCCGCCGAGCACCTTCACGCGCAGGCGCTCCGGGCCCTTCGCGCCGGCGCCCTCGCGGCGGGCCTTGTCGTCCTTGCGGGCCTCGGAGGCGGTCTTGACCGTCAGCGGGTGCTGCGGCGTGGCGATGGTGCGGTCCTTGCCGGGCAGCGCGAAGCCCTCGGCGCGCGGTACGGGGGCGGCGCCGCGCTGGGCGCACACCTCTTTCACGGCGTCCGCGATGTCGCGCGGCTCGTAGTTCTCCATCTGGATGATGGTGTCGGCCACGCCGAAGAACGCGCCGGACGAGCCGGCCACCACGATGGTGGACACGCCCGCCCGCTCGTACAGGTCGCGCAGGCGCTCGACGAACGGCGTGATGGGCTCGCCCTCGCGCGCGATGACGGCCTGCATCAGCTCTTCGCGCACCATGAAGTTGGTGGCCGAGGTGTCCTCGTCGATGAGGAACGCGCGGCAGCCGGCCTCCAGCGCCTCGGCCGTGGAAGCCGCCTGCGACGTGGAGCCGCTGGCGTCGTCGGTCCAGAAGCTGTCGGTGGGCACGTTGTTGGGCAGGTTGTTGATGAACAGCGAGATGTCGGTGCCGCGCACGCTGCGGCCGTCCTCGGCGCGCAGCTTCATGGCCGTGCGGTCGCACAGCACGAACTCGCGGCCGTCGCCGGCGATGTGGTCGTACACGCCGCTCTCGATGGCCTTCAAAAGCGTGGACTTGCCGTGGTAGCCGCCGCCCACGACAAGCGTGACGCCGCGCGGGACGCCCATGCCCTCCACGGTGCCGGCGTGCGGCGCCTCCAGCGCCACGCGCAGCGACTCGGGCGAGCGGAACGGGACGGCGTTTTCCATGGGGCGCGCGGAGATGCCGCTTTCGCGCGGCAGCACGGCGCCGTCGGCCACGAACGCCACCAGGCCCCGCTGCTCCATCTGCTCGCGCAGGGCGTGCTGGTCGTCGGCCAGGTTCGCCACGGCCTCAAGCTCGCCCTCGGCGTAGCTGACGGCCAAAAGCGAGTCGCGCACGATGCGCGGCAGCACGGTGAAGAACATCTCCTCGAACTCGCGCGTGGCGATGGCGCGCTCGCGCGCGGGGAAGGACGCCTCGAAGCTCACCTGCACGGCCTCGCCGTCGATCTGGCAGGCCGAGCGCTCCAGAACCTCCTGGCCGGGGCGGCTGCAGGTGAACGCGCCGCCCTTGATGAAGTCGGCGAAATCGAGCGGGTTGCGGGCGATGGCCTGGTTGAACGCGCGCAGAACGCGGTCCTGCAGCGCGACGCGCTTCCACGGCTCGTCGAACAGCGCGGCATCGAAGCCGGCCACGTCCTGCGGAACCCGCACGGTCACGCGCGAGGGCGGGGCGAACGGGTCGCGCTGCGAGCGGTGGATGGAAAGCTCGTAGCTGTCGAAGGCGTAGACGCCCTCCACGTCGCGGTAGGCGGCGTAGCCCTTGCCCGAGATGCGCTCGAGCACGGAGCGCAAAAGCTCCGCGTCGCCGCGGCGCGGGCCTTCGTCGTCCTTGCGGAAGCCGCGGCCGCCGCCGCGGTCCACGTGCAGCTTCTCGCGCGGGGCGCGGTCGAAGCGGTCGTCGCGCCGGTCGCGGCCGCCGAAGGAGCCGCCGCGGGGCGCTCCGTCGCGGTCGTGGCCGCGGTCGAAGGGCTTCTTCCCGCCGCGGTCGCCGTAGGGCTTGCGGTCGCCGAAGGGCTTGCCGCCGCGCGGGCCGTCTCCGTGGCCGCCGCCGTAGGGCTTGCGCTCGTCGCGCGGGCCGCCGTCGCGGTCGAAGGGCTTGCGGTCCCGATCGCCATAGGGCTTGCGCTCGCCGTAGGGCTTTCCGCCCCGCGGCTTCCCATCGCGGTCGCCATAGGGTTTGCGGTCCCGGTCGCCGTAGGGCTTGCCGTCGCGCCCGCCGCGCTCGCCGTAAGGCTTGCGGTCCCCGTAGGGCTTCCCGCCCCGGTCGTCGCGCTTGCCGTAGGGCTTGCCGCCGCGCGGGCGTCCGCCGTCCCTTCCCTGGTCGCCGCCGCGCCCGCCGCGCCCGCGGTAGCCGTCGCGGTCGAACCTTTCTTCGCGTCCGCCTTCGTAACTCACCGTTCACCTCGTATCGTGTCCAGGCCCGACGGCGCTTGGGGCCGCCGGGCGCGTTGCCTTGCGATGATGGGCAACAGCATAGCAGGAAACGCGCGTTCTTTGGGCGATGCGGTCCCGCTGCCGGGCGGCTGGTATACTGATCTGCATGAAACTCGCATCGGTTATCCTCGATATTCCCACGCAGGCGCTCGACGCGCCCTACACCTACGCCGTTCCCGACGACGCCGACGAGACCGGCACCGGGCCGGTGCAGGTGGGCTGCGCGGTGCTCGTGCCGCTGGGCGCGCGCCGCGCGGTGGGGTTCGTCGTGGAGGTTTCCGAATCCGACCCGGCGCAGGCCGGCGTCGACCCGGCGAAGCTCAAGCCCGTGCAGCGCGTGGTGGGCGGTCCTTACTTCGACGAAGAGGGCGCTGCGTGCGCTCAGTGGCTCTCGGAGCGCTACATCGCCCCGCTGTCCTCCTGCGTGCGCCTGTTTACCCCGCCCGGCGGCGTGCCGCGCCTCGTGCGCACCGCCCAGGGCGGCTGGCGGCTGGAGGCGCCCGCCGTGGGCGAGGTCGACGACCGCTGGGCCGTGCCCGGGCCCGCTCTGGCGGATTTCAAGCCGCGCAAGAATGCGGTGAAGCAGCAGGCCATCGTGGAGGCGCTCGCGCTCGGCGAGGTGCGCGTGGCGGAGCTTTCCGCCCAGGTGGGCAGCGTCTCCGGCGCGCTGAAGGCGCTGGCGGACAAGGGCGCGGTGCGCATCGAGTCGCGCCGCCGCTACCGCGTGCCCGTCTCTTCGCCGGGTGCGGTGGGAGAGACAGGCGGCGGGGAAGGGGCCGCTTCGGATGCCGCCCCCGCGCCCCGCCCGCAGCTCACGCCCGGCCAGGCGGCCGCCGTCGAGGCCATCCGCGACGCGTGCCGCGAAGGGGTCGGCGGCGTGGTGTGCGTGGACGGCGTTACCGGCTCGGGCAAGACCGAGGTGTACCTGCGCGCCATCGAGGACGTGCTGGCGCGCGGGCGCACCGCGTGCGTGCTGGTGCCCGAGATCTCGCTGACCCCCCAGACCGTGGCCCGCTTCCGCGCGCGCTTCGGCGAGCGGGTAGCCGTCATGCATTCGCGCATGAGCGCCGGCGAGCGCTACGACCAATGGGACTTCATCCGCTCTGGCCAGGCGCGCGTGGTGGTGGGGGCGCGCAGCGCGTTGTTCGCCCCGCTGGCCAACCGCGGGCTCATCATCATCGACGAGGAGCACGAGGGCTCCTACAAGCAGGACAGCGCCCCGCGCTATCACGCGCGCGACGTGGCCGTGTGGCTGGCGCGCCGCAGCGGGGCGGCGGTGGTGCTGGGCAGCGCCACGCCTTCCATCGAGACGCTCTTCGCGTGCCGCACCGACCCTGCGTGGCGCCGGGTGGAGCTGCCCGAGCGCGCCAACGGGCGCCCGCTTCCCGCCGTGCAGGTGGTGGACATGGCGCGCGAGTTCGGCTCGGGTTCGCGCTCCATGTTCTCGTGCGCGTTGACCGCCGCGCTGCAGGAAGAGCTCTCCGCCGGTCGCAAGGCGGTGCTGCTGCTGAACCAGCGCGGGTTCGCGAAATTCCTGTTGTGCCGCGACTGCGGGTTCGTGCCGGAATGCCCATCGTGCTCTACCTCGCTGACCTACCACGAGCGCGGCAACTTCCTCATCTGCCATCACTGCGGCTACCGCATCGTCGCGCCGGCGCGCTGCCCGGAGTGCGGCAGCCCCTACCTCAAGCGGTTCGGCGCGGGCACCCAGCGCGTTGAGGACGAGCTGCGTGCGCTTCTGGACGCCCTGCCGGGCGCGGGGCCGGAGGTGCCCATCATCCGCATGGACGCCGACACCACCAAGGGCAAGGGCGCCCACGAGCGGCTGCTCGGGCGCTTCGCCGCAAGCGATGCTGCGGTGCTTCTGGGCACGCAGATGATAGCGAAGGGGCTCGACTTCGACGACGTGACGCTGGTGGGCGTCATCAATGCCGACACCCAGCTGCACCTGCCCGACTACCGCGCCGCCGAGCGCACGTTCGACCTGGTGGAACAGGTGGCGGGCCGCGCCGGGCGCGCGCAGCTGCCCGGGCGCGTGATGGTGCAGACCTACGAGGCCGACAACGCCGCCATCTGCGCCGCAGCCCGCTACGACCGTGCGGCGTTTCTGGCCGACGAGCTGCCCAAGCGCCGGATGCTGGGGTACCCGCCGTTCGTGCGCATGGCCAACGTGCTAGTGTGGGGCCCCGACGAAGAGGCCGTGCGCACCACCGCCCAAAGCGTGCAGGCCGACCTGGCGGCGCGCGTCCACGACTACGCGCCCGACGCCCCCGGCTGGACGGTGCTGCCCGCCGCACCCTGCGTGCTGGCGAAGCTGCGCGGCACCTATCGCTGGCACGTGGTGGTGAAGTGCCCGCCGGCCTCCAACCTCTCAGGCGTCCTGCTGCCGTACTTCCGCGCCCGCCGCACGACGAAGGGCGCCAACGTCGCCGTTGACGTGGACCCGGTGGACCTGTTGTAAGGAACGGCTGGCGAAGCGGCCCGTTCGGCGCGTTCGCGCTGCGGCGCAAGCGGTCCATTCCGCCGTTGATCAACGGGAAAGCGTTATGCTACAATGCTCTGCTGTATCTTTATGCGCGTGCCGGTGCGCTGGTTGCGCGCGCCTTCGATCGAAAGGAAGATCACGTGGCTGAAGCCTCCAAGAAGAAATCGTCTGCACAGGAAAAGAACCAAGCCGCGAAGAACCCGAAGGAGACGGAGGAGATCCTAGAAGGAGACGCCCTCGACGACGAGCCGGAATCGGCTCCGGAAGAGGCGCTGAAGAGCGTGGAGTCCGAGGCCGACTCCACCGAATCCGACAGCGAGTCGCTGTCCGGCGAGGACGGCGAGGACTTGCTGGAGGGCATTCCCGAAGAAGAGCTCAAAGCCGCCAGCGACGTCCAGCTTCCCAAGGTGGGCAAGGCGAAGGCCCGCACGGCCCGCAGCGCGCGCAAGCGCTCGGCCGACGGCGGCGTGACCATGCTCACTGGCGACCCGGTGCGCATGTACCTCAAGGAGATCGGCAAGGTGCCGCTGCTCACCGCCGCCGAGGAGATCGACCTGGCCATGAAGATCGAGGCGGGTGTCGAGGCTTCCGAGAAGCTGGAAGCGGCCGACGCCGGCGAGATCGAGATGGAGCGTCGCGAGCGCCGCCGCCTGGGCCGCATCGAGCAGCTGGGCCTGGACGCGAAGCAGCAGCTCATCGAGGCCAACCTGCGCCTGGTGGTTTCCATCGCCAAGCGCTACGTGGGCCGCGGCATGCTGTTCCTCGACCTCATCCAGGAGGGCAACTTGGGCCTCATCCGCGCGGTGGAGAAGTTCGACTACAAGAAGGGCTTCAAGTTCTCCACCTACGCCACGTGGTGGATCCGCCAGGCCATCACGCGCGCCATCGCCGACCAGGCGCGCACCATCCGCATCCCGGTGCACATGGTGGAGACCATCAACAAGCTCGTGCGCATCCAACGCCAGCTTCTGCAGGAGAAAGGCCGCGAGCCAACGCCTGAGGAGATCGGCGAGGAGATGGGCCTGACCGCCGAGCGCGTGCGCGAGATCCAGAAGATCAGCCAGGAGCCGGTGAGCCTGGAGACGCCCATCGGCGAGGAAGAGGACAGCCAGCTGGGCGACTTCATCGAGGACGACTCGGCCGTGGCACCGCCCGACGCCGCCAGCTTCAGCATGCTGCAGGAGCAGCTGAGCAAGGTGCTGGACAGCCTGGCCGAGCGCGAGCGCAAGGTCATCAGCCTGCGCTTCGGCCTGGAGGACGGCCACCAGCGCACGCTGGAGGAAGTGGGCCGCGAGTTCGGCGTCACGCGCGAGCGCATCCGCCAGATCGAGAGCAAGACGCTGGCGAAGCTGCGCCATCCCTCGAAGTCGAGCAAGCTGAAGGACTTCCTGGACGAGTAACGATCGTCGCTGCCACCCCGCGCAAGGGGGCGGCGAAAAAGGTTCGCGAGGCCCCGGCGACCGGTTCGCGGGCGCCGCGTCCCTCCTGCCCTCGGCAGGAAAGGCGCGGCGCGGCGGGCTGGCCGTCGGGGCCTTTTCGCAAGCGCGCTGCGCCGGGGCGTCCGCCGACGCTGCCGCCGCGCCGAAGCAAGGAGGAAACGCATGGACACGTCCCACGCCCGCGACGAGCGCGAGTTCTTCGCCAGCTGCCTTGCGGGGCTGGAGCCGCTTCTGTCCCGCGAGCTGCAGGGGCTGGGTATCCGGCGCACGCGCCCGCTGAGCGGAGGCGTGGCGTTCTTCTGTCCCATGCTGTCGGCGCTGCGCGCGTGTTTGTGGAGCCGTCTGGCCTCGCGCATCCTGCTGGTGGCGGGGCGCGTGGAAGCCGCCAGCGCCGACGCCCTCTACGAAGGCGTGGCCGCACTTGCCTGGGACGGCCTTCTGTCTGAGGGCGCCACGTTCGCCGTGCGCGCGCACGGGGGCAACGAGCAGCTGCGCAACACCTCGTTCATCGCGCTGAAGGCCAAGGACGCCATCGCCGACGCAGTGCGCGCTTCGCGCGGAACGCGGCCGAACGTGGACGCCGCCAGCCCGGACGTGTCGGTGGACGTGCTCGTGCACGGAGCGAAGGCCACGGTGTCGGTGGATCTGGCCGGCGCGTCGCTGTACCGCCGGGCGTATCTGGACGAGGCGGAGCGGGACGCGCTTTCCACCTCCTGTGCGCAGGCAGCCGCCTTGCTGGCGCTTGCCGGCTGGGAGGGCCTCGCCGACGGCGCGGCGCTTCTGGACGCGCAGTCGGCCGACGGCGTGCTGGCCTGCGAGGCGGCGCTTCTGGCCGCCGGCGGCGCGCCGGGCCTGGCGCGGGAGAAGTGGGGCTTTTCAGGCTTGGCCTGCGTCGACGCCGCTTGGTGGGACGAGCTTCTGGCCGAGGCGGACGACCGCTTCGAGGCGGGCCTGGCCGCCTGCGCCGCCGACGGCGCCGGGCGCATCGTGGCCGGGCTGCCCTCGCAGCGCCGGCGCGCGGCGGCCCGCAAGCGCTTCGCCCGGGCGGGAGTGGCGCCGCTCGTGGATGCGCGCCTGGGCGCCTGGGAAGGGGCCGACGCGCTCGAATGGGCGCAGGAGCTGGCGCGCGGCGGGCGCGTCCTGTCGGTGGCCTCGCTTCTGGCAGCACCCGACCAGTACGCCACCGAGGCGAACGCGCACGCCTGCTACGGCGCGTTCGCGCAGGCAGCCGCCTGCGCGACGCCGGGCGGCATCGCGACAGCGGCGGGGGCGGACGCCTCGCTCGAGGCGCTGCTGGGCTCCGCTCCCGCAGCCGCCGTGCGCAGCGGGCGCGGGCGCTTCGCGGCCGATCTGCGCGCATGGGATCCCGGCGCCGCCGTGCGCACGGTGGCTGTGCCCGATGCGCAGGGCGGGCCCGACCGCGCCATCGCCGTGCGTGATGCCCATGCCGACCAGTTCGCCGCGCGCTTGCGCAAGAACGCGCGCGAGCGCCGCAAGTGGGCGCGCCGCGAGGGCATCGCGTGCTACCGCGTCTACGATGCCGACCTGCCCGACTTCTCCGTTGCCATCGACGTGTACGAGGGCGATCATGGCGGCGAGCCGGGCCGCTTCCTCCACATCGCCGAGTACGCGCCGCCGCCCTCCATCGACGCCGACCGCGCGCGCCGCCGTTTCGAGGACGTGCTGGCGCTCGCACCCGCTGTGCTGGGGGCGCTGCCGGCCCACACGTTCGCGAAGGTGCGCCGCCGCGAGAAAGGCGGCGGGCAGTACCGCTCCGACGAGCGGCGTCCCTTCATCGTGAACACGACCGAGGACGGCCTGGCGTTCGAGGTGGACCTGAACGGGTACCTGGACACAGGGCTGTTTCTGGACCACCGGCTCACGCGCGAGCTGGTGGGTTCCCACGCGCGCGGGGCGCGGTTCCTGAACCTGTTCGCCTACACGGGCTCGGCCTCGGTGCACGCGGCGGCGGGCGGCGCGGCCGAGACGGTGACGGTGGACCTGTCGCAGACGTATCTGGACTGGGCCGAGCGCAACATGGCCGCCAACGGCTTCGACGGCCCGGACGCCTACTTCGAGCGCTCCGACGCGATGGAGTGGGTCACCTACGCGCGGCGCCGCGGCTTCCGCTTCGATCTGATCTTCGTGGACCCGCCCACGTTCTCCAACAGCAAGGCCATGGGCAAGCGCACCTGGGACGTGCAGCGCGACCACGCCGAGCTGCTCATCGGCGTGTCGCGCCTGCTGTCCGAGGACGGTCTGGCCGTCTTCTCGTGCAACCTGCGCTCGTTCAAGCCCGACGTGGAGACGCTTCAGAAGTACGGCGTGGCGCTGGAGGACATCACCGCCCAGACCATCCCGCACGACTTCGAGCGCAACCCGAAGATCCACAAGTGCTACCTCGTCCGCCGCGCGTAGGGCGGGCCAGCGCGGTGGGCGGGCAGCGGGGAAGCGCAACCTGCCACCCGGAGCCGTTCGCTGCCTGAGCCTCGCCGGCCCTCGCCCGCGGCGCCCCTAAATGTCCCTGTCGTCGTCTAGGTAGAGGTAGTCGAACGACAGCAGCAGCATGCGGCGCAGCGTCCAGTCGTCGAAGGTGGAGCCCAAAAGCTCCTCGATGCGCTTGATGCGGTGCAGCAGCGTGTTGCGGTGCATGTGCAGCTGCTTGGCGGTCTCGGTGACGTTGCAGCGGTTGTTCAGGTAGATCTTGAACGTCTCCAGGTAGTCAGTGTGGCACTGGTGGTCGTAGCTGATGAGCGTGCGGATCATCGGATGCAGCATCGTCTCAACCGGCTGGTTCTCCATGACCAGGTGCATGCTCTGCTTCAGCATGTAGTTGTAGTAGTGGTACAGCCCGCAGGGGTTGGCGCGCACGTCGATGAACGCGAAGCAGTCCTGGATCTGCTTCAGCACCGCCGTCGTGTCGGTGAGCCGCTTGTAGGGCGAGCTGAGCAGCGCGTAAAGGTTCTGCCGCTGGCAGAGCTTGCGCACCTCCTGCTGCTGCTTGTTCGACAGGTACTGCCCCTCGGCCACCGGCATGAGCGCCACGATGCCGATCTCGCGCAGCACGCCCGTGCAGCCGGGGATGGCGGCCTCCAAATCCTCCAGCGCCTTGATCATGCGCTCCGGGCGCGTAGGCACGCTGGGCTTGAGCGCCATCAGCTGGTACTCCGGGCCTTCCACCGCCGCTACGCCCACGCCGCGCCCAGCGGCCTGCGCGTAGCCCTCGTCGGAGGCGAAGTCGCCGCGCAGCAGGTCGATCAGGTAGCGCTCGCGCTTGTTGCCGCGGCTGGGATGCAGAAGCTTGGTGGCCAGCGCCCAGCGGTCCAGACACGACGCCATCCACGAGAGGAACTGCAGCTCGTGCGCCTCGAAGCTTTGGTAGGGCTTGGTTTGGAAGGCCCACAGCGTGGCCGTGGGAACGATGTGCATGTGGATGTTGCACGAGGCCGACTCGTAGTCGGCGAAGGTGTGCACGTGCGCGTGCGCCTCGTCGTCCAGCGCCGGGTCGTCTTCGCCGTGCAGCTGGTAGATCTTGCCGTTCTGGTTGTCCAGAAGCTCGCTGCGCTGCG
The DNA here is from genome assembly GCA_018710945.1 of Candidatus Aphodovivens avistercoris. Classification (GTDB taxonomy): domain Bacteria; phylum Actinomycetota; class Coriobacteriia; order Coriobacteriales; family Eggerthellaceae; genus Aphodovivens; species Aphodovivens avistercoris. The sequence goes on from DVIW01000018.1 coordinate 11,639, forward strand.
TCTTGCGGTCGCGCACGATGGTCTCCCACAGCGGGTTGGCGAACAGCTCCTTGCAGTCGCTGGTCATCACCACGTCCAGCTTCTCGTCCATCACGGCCACGGGCATCCCCAGCACCTGCTGGGCCGTGTTCAGGAAGCGCGGCAGGTCGGCGTCGCTTCCGCAGTGCAGCTCCAGCTCGCGGCTGGCCTGGCCGTAGCGGTCGAACAGCGCCGTTATCGCGTTGATCAGCGCCTTGGGCGCCATGTCGGAAAGCGCCACCAGGTTGCAGCGCGTGCACGAGGCGTCGCCGCAGATGCGCTCCTTGTCGCAGCTGATGATGCAGGTGCCGGGCTGCACGTGCTTGCAGGGCGGCAGCGCCTCGTCAAGGCACAGGTACAGGCAGTCGTTGTGCAGCACGCTGGTGGACTCGTCGTACACCTCGAAGCGCTCCACCAACGGCTGGCGGTGCGGCGAGAGCTTGGTGAACGCGATGTGGTCGCGCAGCTCGTGGACGAACGTCTCGATTCCCAGCTTGTAGCGTTCCGTGCATTCCATGCGGAAAACCCCTCCCTTGCGTCCTCCGCGCCGCCTGCCGGCGCCGTGCTGCCGAAGCGGCCGGGTGCGCGATGCGCCCGAGCCCGGCCGCTTTGCCTAGTTTAGCGCTTCCTAATGCACCTGCACGTTGAGCCCTCGTTCCTTGAAGAACTCCGCGAACTCCTTCACGCGCTCTTCGGGCATGGGCGGCGCCTCGAAGATGGGCTGGTCCCACTGCAGCCGCTCGTACTTGGAAACTCCCAGCGTGTGGTAGGGGAGAAGCTGGATGAGCGACACGGCACCCCCCAGCTCCTTGCAGAAGTCGGCGGTCTTGCCCATGTTCTCCTCGTTGTCGTTGAAGCGCGGGATCACGGGGATGCGCACCTGCAGGTTGCCGCCGTGCTGCGCGATGAAGCGCGCGTTGGCGTGGATGGGCTCGTTCGGCACGCCGATCACCTGCTTGTGCAGGTCGGAGTCCATGTGCTTGAGGTCGTAGAGGAACAGATCCACGTAGGGCAGCACGGCCGCGATGGACGTCTCGGGCACGAAGCCCGTCGTGTCCAGCGCCGTGTGCAGCCCGGCCTCCTTGCACTTCTTCAGGAACTCGACGGCGAACTCCAGCTGGCACAGCGGCTCGCCGCCTGACAGCGTGACGCCGCCGCCGGACTTCTCGTAGAAGCGACGGTCGCGCAGGACGCGCTTCACCATGTCGTCGGCGGTCCACTCATCGCCGCACACGTAGAGCGCCTTCGCGTAGCACACCTGCGTACAGGCCTGGCAGTCGTCGCACAGGCTGCGGACGATGTGGGGCACCGTCTTCTTCTCGGGCGGCGCCATCTCGCCCGACTCGTCGGGAAACTCGGGCATGTCGTCCACTTCCTCGCCGCGCACGAGCGCGCCGGGGGTGGGGCAGGCGTTCAGGCACGAGGTCTCGCAGCGCTCGATGCCCAGGCACGAGGTCTGCTTGAAGCACACCTGCTTTTTGAACGACTGCGACTCGGGGCTGTGGCACCACGGGCAGCGCAGCGGGCAGCCTTTCAGGAACACCGTCGTGCGGATGCCGGGGCCGTCGTGGACGGAATAGCCCTGGATGTCGTAAACCAACGCGGTAGCGGACATGGGACCCTCCTTTTCAGAGCGATTTACTCATCGTGGAGCATCCCACGACCTGCAAGGGCGCGCACGGGTTGAATTGCACAATCCCTCCGGGAAAGGTTGTGCAATTCAACCCGCCAAATCGCGGCGCGGCTTCAGGGGCGCGCCAACGTCGGCAGTTTGCCCGCAATCCGCGCCAACCTTGTGCACGATATGCATAGCGAGCCGCTTCCCGCGCGTCCATCATTACGCCAGAGGCAAAGCCTGAAACGATCCCGCGGAAGGGGCGGGAGGGGAAGGAGGCGGCTCGTATGTACGAGTTCAGACCGGTGACCGAGCGCATCAAGGCGATGCACGACCGCATCCGCGATCGCATCATCGTCATCGACGACGAACGCGCCCGCATCGTCACGGAGTCGTATGCGAAGAGCGAGAACATGCCCTGGATGCTGCGCATCCCGCTGGCGACCTACGACGTGTGCGCGAACAAGACCGTGCTGGTCGAGGATGACGACATCTTCGTGGGCAACCAGGCCAACGGCTTCTGCGCGTCCAACGTGTGGCCGGAGTGGGACGGCGCGGGCTGGGTGCTCGCCGAGATCGACAACACCGATTTGTGGACGATGGGCGACGACGGCCTTCTGCACCGCAAGGCCGAGAACGTGAAGCTGGCCATCCGCCCCGAGGCGGTGGAAGAGTTCCGCAAGATGGCCCCCTTCTGGAAGACCCACCGCTTCGGCGAGGTTGCCAAGGCCTGGCAGCCCGAGGGCTACCAGCAGTTCGCCGAGTGCGGCGCAGGCAGCTACAACACCTTCCAGGACATCGCCGGCCTGCCGGCGGGGCACCTGATCCCCGGCACGAAGAAGATCGTGGACCGCGGCTACGGCGCCATCCGCAAGGAGGCGCAGGACTGGATCGACGCGCATGAGGGCAACCTGATGGGCGAGGACGTGGATCGCTGCCTGTTCTACAACTCCATCGTCATCGTCTGCGACGCGGCCACCACGATGATCCGCCGCTACGCCCAGGCGTGCCGCGACAAGGCCGATGGCGCCGACGAGGCGCGCGCGGCCGAGCTGCTGAAGATGGCCGAGGGCCTCGACCACATCGCCGAGGGTCCCGCCACCACGTTCTGGGAGGCCTGCCAGGCGACGCTGATGTACCACCTGCTCATCTACGCCGAGGCGAAGGAGCCGGCGCTGGCCTTCGGCCGCTTCGACCAGTACACCTGGCCCTACCTGAAGGCCGACCTGGAGGCCGGGCGCCTTACCGAGGACGAGGCGCAGGAGCTCGTGGACGCCTTCTTCCTGAAGTCCACCTGCTTCTACAACGCCTGCCCGCCGGCGGTGGCCGACATCGCGGGCGCGAACAACACCTACCAGCACACCACCATCGGCGGCGTGATCCCCGAGACGGGCGAGGACGCCACCAACCCGGTCACCTACATGGTGCTGGAGACCATCGGGCGCCTCTCGCTGCACGACCCCACCATCTCGCTGCGCTTCAACAAGAACACGCCCGACAAGCTGTGGGAGTGCGCCATCTGCACGTCGCGCCTGGTGGGCGGCCTGCCGCTGTACCAGAACGACGAGGTGATCATCCCGGCCCTCCAGTCCGAGCTGGGCTTCGAGCTGCGTGACGCGCGCGACTACGGCTTCATCGGCTGCCAGGAGATCGTCGGCTGCGGCACGGACTTCCCGGCGCCCAACGGCATCACCCCGCCGCACGCCGCCATCCTGTTCGGCGTCATCATGGACATGGCCCTGAACAACGGCGTGAACCCCAAGAACGGCAAGGGCTGCCCCGTGCAGACCGGCTATCTGTACGACATGAAGTCGCTCGACGAGGTGAAGGACGCCATCCGCAAGGTGGCGGAGTGGGTCATCAAGTGGCAGGTGACCATGCACAACTACACCGAGTACCTCATGATGCGCCGCACGAGCTTGGCCGCTTTGTCCATGGGCATCGAGGGCTGCATGGAAACCGGCAAGGACTGCACGCAGGGCGGCGCGAAGTACAACAGCTACGGCGGCGTTGCCACCGGCCTTGCCACCATCGCCGACTCGCTGACCACCATCAAGTACATGGTGTTCGACAAGAAGCTGTGCACTGCCAAGGAACTCTACGACGCCTTCATGGCGAACTGGGAGGGGTATGAGGACCTGCGCCAGCAGGTGCTGAACAACGTGCCGCACTTCGGCAACGACGACCCCTACGCCGACGCCGAGATGACCTGGATCGTCGATCTGTACCGCGACCTGTGCGGCGAGTGCCACAGCGTGCGCTCCAAGGTGTACAAGGCGGGCCTCTACGGCGCCTCCGACCACATCGCGCAGGGCAAGCTGACCTGGGCCACTCCCGACGGCCGCCTGGACGCCCAGCCCATCGCCGACGCTACTTCGCCTGCCCAGGGCCGCGACGAGAACGGCCCGACGGCGGTGTTCAACTCCGAGTGCTGCTTCGACCACAGCCGCTTCATGGACGGTTTGGCCCTCAACATCCGCATCCACCCCTCGGCCGTCTCCGACGATGAGGGCGTGAAGAAGCTCACGGACATGACCAAGGCCTACTTCGAGAACGGCGGCATGGAGGTGCAGTACAACATCGTGTCGGCCGAGACCATGCGCGCGGCGCAGAAGGATCCGAAGGCCTACCGCGATTTGGTGGTGCGCATCGCCGGCTTCTCCGCGTACTTCGTTGAGATGACCCCCGATCTGCAAAACGACATCATCAGCCGCACCGAGAACGCGTTCTAAACGGCATCGTCCGCGCCTGCCGCTTGTGCGGCGGGCGCGGTGTGCAGGACTATCCCCCAAGGGAAAGGAACCCAAAATGGACAAGCTTCTTCTCATCGACGGCGAGTTCGTGCCTGCCTCTGACGGCGCCACCCGCGTGTCCACCAACCCCGCCACGGGCGAGGAGCTGGGCCGCTACCCGCTGGCCACCAAGGAGGACGTCGAGCGCGCGCTGGAGGCCGCCCAGAAGGGCAAGAAGGTGTGGGGCGCCATGCCGTATGCCGAGCGCAAGGCCATCATCCTGAAGGCGGCCGACCTGTTCGAGGAGCATGCCGAGGAGATCGCCCAGCTGGTCACCGCCGAGATGGGCAAGCCCATCATGCAGGCTCGCGGCGAGGCCACCGAGGTTTACAGCCTGCTGCGCCTGGCCTGCTCGGCCGCCGACGTGCACCTGGGCCAGACCTTCCCCGATCCCGCCGCCGCCGACGGCGCCATCGGCACGCTGGCCTTCACCAAGACCGAGCCTCTGGGCGTGGTCGTGTGCATCGGCCCCTTCAACTTCCCTGTGGCCACGCTGACGTTCAAGACGGCTCCCGCCCTGGTGATGGGCAACGCCATCATCATCAAGGCGCCCTCCGACTGCCCACTGCTCATCATGCGCTACGCCGAGATCATGCAGGAAGCCGGCTTCCCCGCCGGCGTCGTGCAGGCGCTGGCCGGCCCGGGCGCGAAGATGGGCGAGTGGCTGGTGGCCACGCCGAAGATCGACGCCGTGACGCTGACCGGCTCCACGGGCGTGGGCTCGCAGATCTACCAGTACTCCGCGCCGTACTTCCACCGCATCCTGCTGGAGCTGGGCGGCAACGATCCGCTGGTCATCACCGCCGACGCCAACCTGGACGAGGCCGTGGCGCAGTCGATGTGCCGCATGGCCAACGCCGGCCAGATCTGCTGCATCACCAAGCGCTTCATCGTCGACAACGCAATCAAGGACGCCTACCTGGAGAAGCTGGCCGCGGCCGTTTCCGCCATCAAGGTGGGCGACCCCGCTGACGCCGCCAACGACATGGGCTGCATGGTCAGCGAGCGCGCGGCCAAGGAAGTGGAGGAGCAGGTGGCCCACACCATCGAGCAGGGCGCCAAGCTCGTCTGCGGCGGCAAGCGCGACGGGGCCTACTACGATCCCACCGTGCTGGACGTTCCGGCCGATGCGGACGTGGCCAGCGACCTGGAGATCTTCGGCCCGGTGTGGAGCGTCATCGGCGTGGACGGCGACGACGAGGCCATCCGCGTGGCGAACCAGAGCATCTTCGGCCTGAACGGCGGCGTGGTGGCCGGCACGCTGGAGCACGGCATCGCCATCGCCAGCCGCATCGAGAGCGGCACCGTGGTGGCCAACGGCGAGGGCAGCTTCCGCAGCCCCATCCACTGCTTCGGCGGCTACAAGAGCTCCGGCATCGGCCGCGAGGGCATTCCGGACCTCATCGAGGAGTACTCGCAGCGCAAGACCATCGTCGTGCGCGGCTTGAAGTAGTCCTATCGCCCGCCGCCCTGCTGAGGGGCGGGGCGGCGGGTTGCGCATAGGGTAGGGCCCCGCAAGGGGCGAAGGCGATAGAAAGAAGGGATTCTATCATCATGGAACAGAAGAAGGGCCTCCACTACGCGTGGGTCATCATGGTCGGCTGCTTCCTTTTGCAAGCCGGCCAGCTGGGCATCATCATGAACACCGCCGGCGTGTTCCTGCAGCCCGTCGCCGACTCCATCGGCTGCGGTCGCGGCGACCTGTCGCTGTACATGACCATCATGGGTTGGTGCACTGCGTTCACCATGCCCATCGCCGGTCGCTGGATCTCCACGAAGAACTTCAACGTGCTGATGACCGTCGTGTCCATCCTGGCGGGCGGCAGCTTCATCGCGATGAGCTTCTTCACCCAGGTGTGGATGTGGTGGATCGCCGCCGTCGTGCTGGGCTTCTCCACCGCCTTCACGTTCTTCGCGGCCATTCCCATCGTCATCCAGAACTGGTTCGCCAAGAAGACCGGCTTCGCCATGGGCATCGCCACCTGCTCGTCCGGCCTGGGCGCCGCGGTGTTCTCTCCCGTGCTGACCAACCTGTGCGTGTCCATGGGCTGGCAGGGCACCTACGTCGTGGCCGGCGTCGTGTCGCTGATCCTGTCCGTGCCGGTGTGCGCCTTCGTGCTGAAGCTGAAGCCCGCCGACAAGGGCATGCTGCCCTACGGCGCTGAGGAAGGCTCCGACGTGGCCGCCGCCGCCAAGGCCGCCGACACCACCGGCATCTCCGCCAGCCGCGCTTGGAAGACCGGCCTGGTGGTCGTCATCTTCTTCATCGGCGCCAGCATCTCGCTGACCTGCTCGTTCGGCCAGCATCTGGCCGGCTTCGGCACCTCGCTGGGCCTGGACGCCACCCTCACCGGCCTGCTTTTGTCCATGTACCAGCTGGGCAACCTCGTGGCTAAGATCGGCATGGGCACCCTGAACGACGCCATCGGCATTAAGAAGACGTTCCTCATCAGCACCGCCATCCCGCTGATCGGCGCCGTTCTGATGATCGTCAGCGGCGGCAACACCTTCATGCTGCTGGCCGGCTCGCTGCTCTACGGCTTCGTCAACGGCAACCAGACGGTTCTGGCGCCTATCGTGTGCCGCAAGATGTTCGGCTCGAAGGACTACGCCAAGATGTGGTCGTACTCCACGATGGGCAACTCCATCCTGGGCGCTTTGGGCGTGTCCATCAACGGCATGCTCTACGACGTGACGGGCACCTACCTGACCCCGCTGACCATCGTCATCGTGGGCTCGATGATCCTGAGCGTCATCCTGGTGCTGTTCGGCATGTACCGCGCCAACAAGGTGGGCTTCGACAAGGAAGAGACCGCCGAGGTGGCCGCTGCCTAAGCGCCGTTTGATTGCCGCCCCCTGTGGCGGAACCGCTCCTGAAGGCGGCCGTGCCGGCTCCCGCCCGCGTCTCCCGTGGCGGGCGGGGTTCCTCCCACTGCCGACCGGCCGCCTTTCGGATACTTTAAGGAGGTTTGCATGTATACGTTTTCTCCGCTAACCGATCGCGTGCAGCGCGTGCGCGCGCTCTACCGCGACACCGTGCCGTACCTCGACACGACGCGCTACCGCATCATCACCGAGTTCTACATGAACAACCGCAACGTGACGGGCAACCTGAAGCGCGCGCTGAACTTCCGCAACATGTGCGAGAAGATGCCCATCTTCGTGCGCGACGACGAGCTGATCGTGGGCAGCTACGTCAAGAGCTACAAGGCCTCGGCGCTCTACCCCGAGTACGCGTTGGGCTGGCTGGTTCCCGAGCTGACGGACGGCTCGCTTGCCACGCGCGACGCCGACCCGTACAAGTACACCGAAGAGGACAAGGCCTACATCCTGGAAACCGTGGGCTTCTGGGACGAGGAGTGCCTGTGCGCGAAGGTGGATCCCTACGTGCCGGAAACCTACAAGGGCATCGCCGACAACAGCGTCGTGAACTTCACGGCCACGGGCATCTGCCCGCAGCCCATCGGCCACTACGCGCCGAACTACATCAAGCCGCTGCGCGTGGGCTTCAAGAAGGTGAAGGAGGACGCCGAGCGCCACATCGCCGAGCTTGAGGCCGACGGCATCCCCGGCGACAAGGTGGACTCTTACAACTTCTACCGCGGCGTCGCCATCGTGTGCGAGGGCATCATGACTTACGCCAAGCGCTACTCCGCCGAGCTGGCGCGCCTGGCGGAGGAGTGCGAAGATCCTGCCCGCAAGGCCGAGCTTGAGCGCATGGCCGACACGATGGGCTGGATCATGGAGAACCCCGCCCGCGACTTCCGCGACGCCATCCAGGCGCTGTGGTTCTACCAGATGTGCATCCTGATGGACGGCAACATGCACGGCACGAGCGTGGGGCGCCTGGACCGCATCCTGGGCGACTACGCCGAGCGCGACCTTGCGTCCGGCGCCATCACCTGGGAAGAGGCCCAGGAGCTGGTGGATCTGTACTACCTGAAGGTGGCCGAGTGCAACAAGGTGTGGGCGGGACGCACCGCTTACTCCTCGCCGGGCTACACCTCCGGCCAGCTGATCACGCTGGGCGGCATTGACGAGAACGGCAACGACATCACCAACGCCATCACCTACATGGGCCTGGAGGCCATGGGCCGCATGAAGATGCACAGCCCCACCCAGGGCCTGCGCGTGCACCGCGGCACCCCGCGCAAGCTGTGGGAGTGCGCCATCGCCGTGAACAAGGTCAACGGCGGCGTGCCGGCGTGGTTCTCCGACGAGCAGATCATGCCGGCGCTGCGCAAGCGCGGCATCCTGGAAGAGGACGTGTGGGACTACTGCCTGATCGGCTGCGTGGAGCCCTCCATCGGCGGCGCCGAGTGGCCCGCCTGCGGCGGTCTGGGCGTGTCCACCTACGCGAACTTCGCCAACATGCTCGTGTTCGCCATCAACGACGGCAGGGGCTACCGGACCAGCGGCCCTCTGGCCGACACCACCACGCAGTTCGGCCCGCACACCGGCTACCTGTACGAGATGAACTCCATCGAAGAGGTGAAGGCCGCCTACATAACGCAGATGGAGTACTGGGTGAACTGGTACGCCGCCATGGTGAACGCCTTCGAGAGCGTGGCGCGCCGCGAGATGCCCCAGCCGCTCGTCTCCGCGATGATGACCGGCTGCATGGAGTCCGGCAAGGACGTCATGGACGGAGGCGCGAAGTACAACTCCACCGGCATCTCGGGCATCGGCTTGGGCAACGTGGTCGAGTCGCTCAACGTCATCGACCACGCCTGCTTCCGTGGCGACATCTGCACCACCCGCGAGCTTTACGACGCGCTCGTGGCGAACTGGGAGGGCTACGAGGACCTGCGTCAGCGCCTTTTGACCGAGATCCCGCACTACGGCAACGGCGACCCCGAGGCCGACGCCCAGTGCCGCTTCGTGGCCGAGAGCTTCGCCGACTACGTGGTCACCCGCAAGGGCGCGCGCGGCAACCGCTACGCCGCCGGCATGTACCCGGTGACCATGAACGTCACCTACGGCAAGTTCACGGGCGCCACGCCCGACGGCCGCCGCACCGGCGAGCCGCTCTCCGACGGCATCTCGGCCGTACAGGGGCTCGACGTCAGCGGCCCCACGGCCATCCTGAACACGGTGACGGGCTTCGACCATCAGAAGTATTCCAACGGCATGCTGCTGAACATGAAGTTCAGCCCGTCGGCCATCGCCGGCGACGAGGGCGAGAGCAAGCTGATCGACCTCATGTCCACGTACTTCTTCGACATGGGCGGCATGGAGATGCAGCTGAACATCGTCTCCGCCGACACGCTGCGCGACGCGCAGAAGCATCCTGAGAACTACAAGGACCTGGTCGTGCGCATCGCCGGCTTCTCCGCGTACTTCGTGGAGGTGTACAAGGCCGCGCAGGACGACCTGATCAAGCGCACTGAGCTGTCGCTGTAGCCTTCAGGGCGCAGCGCGGCGCTGAAACGCCGCCTCGCACGCAGGGTGCCGAACGGGTTCCCGGTCCTGCGCGCTCGGCATAGGCCGGCCGGCGGCGGACGAGCGAGAAGGGAAGCTCGTCCGCCGATCGGCCGGCTTTTCGCGTTTTAGGCGCGTGCGGCGCGGCGGGTGCTGGGTGCGGCGGCGGGATGCCGCGGGGCGCACGCCGCGACGGGCCGTCGCACCGCAGCGGGACGGGGCAGGGCGGGGGCGGCCTCAGCCCACCGTGCGCAGATCGGCGGGGAAGTCGTCGTGGACGAACTTCAGGTAGTCGTTGGAGAACAGGATGGCGCGCCGCAGGCTCCAGTCCTCGAAGGAGCAGCCGGCGATCTCCTCGATCTTCTTCACGCGGTGCTGCAGCGTGTTGCGGTGCATGTGCAGCTGGCGGGCCGTGTCGGTGATGTTGCAGCGGAACGTCAGGTAGGTTTCCAGCGTGTCCAGGTAGTCGGTCTGGTTCTCGGTGTCGTACTTCAGGATCTTGCGCACGACGGGGTGCAGCAGCGTCTCGACGGGCTGAATGCGCACGACGGCGTTCATGCTCTGCACCACGGCGTAGTTGTAGTAGTGGTACAGCCCGAACGGCGTCTGGTTCGGATCCAGGTAGCAGAAGCAGTCGGTCAGCTGGCGCACCACCTTGGGCGTGTCGGCCAGGTGCGGAAACGGCGTGCCCAGCATGCCGAAGTAGCCGTTCTGCTTGCAGAAGGCCTCCAGGGCGCGCTGCTCGGATTCGGACAGGTAGCTGCATTCCTCCACGCCGATGAGCGCCGTCAGGGTGCAGCCGGAGATGGCCCACAGCCCCTGCGGCACCAACTTCTCGGCGGCCTCCAGGTTGCGGATGAGCGCGTCGGGGCGCGGCTTGTCCTCGCCCGGCTGCAGGATCAGCAGCAAATGCTCGGGCGAGGCCTCGCAGTCGTAGCCCACCTGGCGCCCTGCGTCGGCGATCTGCCAGTCGTCCACGAACACGCCCTCAAGGATGTCGATGAGGTAGCGCTCGGTGCGCTTGCCGCGCCCGGTCAGCAGCGACTTCGCATGGAGCAGCCACTGCTCAAGCTCCGCGGCCACCCACTCCAGCGCCACCAGGTCGCCCGCGCCGAACGGATGCGACGCCTCCCACGCGCACGCCCACAGCGAGATGACGGGCCGCCCGCGGCGGTCGAGCATGTGCAGGTAGGCGCTCCAGCCGGATATGTCGATGAGCTGCATCGTGCCGGCGTGCAGCGGGTTGCGCAGGTCGTGGGGCGCGGGCTTGCAGTGGTCCAGGATGTCGCTTCTCAGCGGCTTGTCGTCGCGCATGACGGTGTCCCACAGCGGATGTGCCAGCTCGGGGCGGCGCGAGCTGACGGCCAGGGTGTCCTGGTTCACGTCGAGCACGCACAGGGGGAAGCCGCACAGCCGCTCGCCGGCCTGCAGGATCTCTTCCAGCGAGCCGCCTTCGCGCACGAGCAGCTCGAGCTCGCGCGCCTGGGAGGACTTGCGCTCGATCAGGCTGCTGACCACGTTGGCGATGCGCGCGGCGGTAAGCCCTTCCACCACGATGACGTCGCAGTTGCCGTAGGCGTCGCCGCTTTCGCGGTAGGTGGTCTCGTTGCAGATGAGGCACCCGCCGCGCTCGAGCCGCTTGCGCGGGGGAAGCTCGCCTTCCAGGCACAGGTAGGCGCAGTCCTGCTTGATGCGGTAGATGTCCGGCTCGTACAGCTCGGCGTGCGTGATGGCGGCGCCGCCCTCGAAGTGGTAGTACTCCTCGCGCACGTTGCCCCGCAGGGCGTCGGCGATCATGTGGGCGTTCAGGCAGAACCGTCCCATTCGCGTCTCCTCCCGTTCGTTTTTCGCGCAGGCCGCCGACGCCGAGCGCCTGGCAGCGGGCCTGCTGCCAGGCGCTCGGCCAGGCCGCCGCAAGCCCGCAGGGCTCACGCCCCTCATTGCGCGGCCTTCAAAGTATCGCGCGGAACGTCCGGGCGTTCAAAGTCATCCGTGCACATTCTCCGCCTCTCCACAGTGCATCTTGACCACGGAAGCGCCGCCGTGCCGCGCGCCGCTGTGCAGGCAGTACGAAATGCCGACGGAAGCGCGAAACCCTGTGCGTGCGCGCCCTAGCGCCCTGCCGCGCAAGGCGGTACAACAGATTGAGCAGAAAAGGCGGCGCGCCGCAGCCGCCTGCCAAGGAAAAGAGGGCCTATGTATGAGTTCAGACCGGTAACCGAGCGCATCAAGGCGATGCACGAGCGCATCCGCGAGCGCATCATCGTCATCGACGACGAGCGCGCCAAGATCGTCACGGAATCTTACCAGCGCACCGAGAACGTGCCGTGGATGCTGCGCATCCCGATGGCCACCCGCGACGTGTGCACGAAGAAGACCATCCGCATCGAGGACGATGACATCTTCGTGGGCAACCAGGCCAACGGCTTTTGCGCGTCCAACGTGTGGCCCGAGTGGGACGGCCCGGGCTGGGTGCTCGGCGAGATCGACCACACCGACCTGTGGAAGCTGCAAGACGACGGGCTTCTGCACCGCAAAGAGGAGAACGTGAAGCTGGCCGTCAGCCCCGAGGCGGTGGAGACGTTCCGCGCCATCGAGCCGTACTGGCAGCAGCACCGCTTCACCAAGGAAGTGGAGGCGTGGCAGCCGGAAGGCTACGAGGAATTCGCCGACACCGAGTGCACCTTCTACTCCAAGGGCGCGCCGCTGGCCTCGCTGCCCTGCGGGCATTTGGTTCCCGGCACGAAGAAAATCGTGGACACGGGCTACGGCGCCGTCCGCAAGGAGGCGCAGGACTGGCTGGATGCCCACAAGGGCAACCTGATGGGCGAGGACGTGGACCGCTGCCTGTTCTACGAATCGGCCGTCATCGTCTGCGACGCGGCCACCACGATGATCCGCCGCTATGCGGAAGCGTGCCGCGCCAAGGCGGACGCGACCGCCGATGCGGCGCGCTCTGACGAGCTGCGGCGCATGGCCGAGGGGTTGGACCACATCGCCGAGGGTCCCGCCACCACGTTCTGGGAAGCCTGCCAGGCGGCGCTCATGTACCACCTGCTCATCTATGCCGAGGCGAAGGAGCCCGCGCTGGCCTTTGGCCGCTTCGACCAGTACACCTGGCCTTATTTGAAGGCTGATCTTGAGGCCGGCCGCCTCACTGAGGACGAGGCCCAGGAGCTCGTTGACGCGTTCTTCTTGAAGTCCACCTGCTTCTACAACGCCTGCCCGCCCATGATCGCGGCGGTGGCCGGCGCCAACAACACCTACCAGCACACCACCATCGGCGGCGTCGATCCCGAAACGGGCGAGGACGCCACCAACCCCGTCACCTACATGGTGCTGGAGAGCGTGGGACGCCTCTCGCTGCACGACCCCACCATCTCGCTGCGCTTCAACAAGAACACGCCCGACAAGCTGTGGGAGTGCGCGCTGTGCACCTCGCGTCTGGTGGGCGGGCTGCCGCTGTACCAAAACGACGAGGTGGTCATCCCCGGCCTGCAGCGCGAACTGGGCTTCAGCCTGCGCGACGCGCGCGACTACGGCGTCATCGGCTGCCAGGAGTTCGTGGGCTGCGGGACGGACTTCCCGGCGCCCAACGGCGTGGCGGCCGCGCACGCCTCCATCTTCTTCTCGGTGCTGCTGGACATGGCCATCAACGACGGCGTGAACCCCAAGACCGGCAAGGGCGCGCCCGTGCACACCGGTTACCTGTACGAGATGGGCTCGTTCGACGAGGTGAAGGCCGCGGTGGAGAAGATCGTGCGCTGGGCCGTCAAGTGGAACGTTTCGATGAACAACTTCTCCGAGTACCTGATGATGCGCCGCACGAGCCACGCGGTGCTGTCCATCGGCATCGAGGGCTGCATGGAGTCTGGCAAGGACTGCACGCAGGGCGGCGCGAAGTACAACAGCTTCGGCAGCGTGGCGACGGGCTTGGCCACGGTGGCCGACTCGCTGACCACCATTCGCTACATGGTGTTCGATCAGAAGCTCTGCACGGCGCGCGAGCTCTACGACGCCGTGATGGCGAACTGGGAGGGGTATGAGGACCTGCGGCAGCAGGTGCTGAACAGCGTGCCGCACTTCGGCAACGACGACCCCTACGCCGACGAGCAGATGACCTGGATCTGCGACCTGTACTACGACGTGTGCGGCGAGTGCTACTCCACCCGCTCCAAGGTGTACAAGGCCGGCCAGTACGGCGCGTCGGACCACATCGCCCAGGGCAAGCAGACCTGGGCCACGCCCGACGGGCGCAAGGACGGCCAGCCGCTGGCCGACGCGTGCTCGCCGGCCCAGGGCCGCGACGTGTGCGGGCCCACGGCGGTGTTCAACTCCGAATGCTGCTTCGAGCACAGCCGCTACACCGACGGCCTGGCGCTCAACATCCGCATCCACCCCTCGGCCGTGTCCGACGACGCGGGCCTGGCCAAGCTGCGCGCCATGACGGAGGCCTACTTCGACAACGGCGGCATGGAGGTGCAGTACAACATCGTGTCCGCCGAGACCATGCGCGCGGCGCAGAAGGATCCGAAATCCTACCGCGATCTGGTGGTGCGCATCGCGGGGTACTCCGCCTACTTCGTGGAGATGACACCTGAGCTGCAAAACGACATCATCAGCCGCACCGAGAACTCGTTCTAGCACGTTCGCCGATCCTTCCTTTGATGGCGGCGCCCGGGCTTTCGCCGGGCGCCGCAACGCATCAGGGACGGACGGTCCGAAGCCGGAGACGCTGCGGAAGGCGCAGCGGGAACAGGAGGAAGCCATGTACGAATTCAGCCCGATGAGCGCACGTGTCGAGCGCATGCGCCAGCTCTACCGCGACACGGTGCCGCGGCTCGACCTGACGCGCTACCGCATCATCACGGAGTTCTACCAGAAGAACCGCTCCATGAGCGGCACGATGAAGCGCGCGCTGAACTTCAAGAACATGTGCGAGCAGATGCCCGTGTTCATCCGCGAGGACGAGCTGATCGTGGGCAGCTACACCGCTACCTACAAGGCCTCGGCGCTCTACCCCGAGTACAGCGTCAGCTGGCTGGTGCCGGAGCTTTCCGACGACTCGCTGTCCACGCGCGAGTGCGACCCCTACCTCTACTCGCCCGAGGACAAGGCCTACATCTTCGACACCCTGGCGTTCTGGGACGAGGAATGCCTCAACGCCAAGGTGAACCCCTACATCCCGCCCGAGTACGCACCGCTGGCCAGCAACTGCGCGCTGACCTTCACCGCCCAGGACATCTGCCCGCAGCCGGTGGGCCACTTCGCGCCCAACTACTGGCGCCCGCTGCACGTGGGCTTCGCCGCGGTGAAGGCCGAGGCCGACGAGAAGGCCGCGAAGCTTCTGGCCGAGGGTTTGCAGGGCGAGGACGCGCGCGCCTACGAGTTCTACCGCGGCGTGTCCATCGTGTGCGAGGGCATCATCACCTTCGCCAAGCGTTACGCCGCTGAGCTGGAGAAGATGGCGGCAGAGTGCACGGATCCCGCCCGCAAGGCCGAGCTTGAGCGCATGGCCGACACGATGGGCTGGATCATGGAGAACCCCGCCCGCGACTTCCGCGACGCCATCCAGGCGCTGTGGTTCTACCAGAACGCCATCCTGATGGACGCCAACATGCACGGCACGAGCGTGGGGCGCCTCGACCAGCTTCTGGGCGAGTACGTCGAACGCGACCTGGAATCCGGCGCCATCACCTGGGAAGAGGCCCAGGAGCTGGTGGATCTGTACTACCTGAAGGTGGCCGAGTGCAACAAGGCGTGGGCTGGCCGCGTGGCGCTGTCGTCGCCGGGCTACACCTCCGGTCAGCTGATCACGCTGGGCGGCGTGGACGCTAAGGGCAACGACGCCACCAACCCCATCACCTACATGGGGCTTGAGGCCATGGGCCGCATGAAGATGCACAGCCCCTCCCAGGCGCTGCGCGTGCACCGCGGCACGCCGAAGAAGCTGTGGGAGTGCGCCATCGCCGTGAACAAGGTCAACGGCGGCGTGCCGGCGTGGTTCTCCGACGAGCAGATCATCCCCACGCTGGAGAAGCGCGGCACCGAGGAAGCCGATGCGCGCAACTACTGCCTGATCGGCTGCGTGGAGCCGGCGGTGGGCGGCGCGTCGTGGCCGGCCTCGGGAGGCATGGGCACCAACTCCTACATCAACAACGCGCACATGCTCATGCTGGCCATCAACGGCGGCAAGGCCTACCGCACCACCGGACCCCTGGTGGACACCGAGACGCAGTTCGGCCCGAACATGGGGACTCTGGCGGAGATGGAGTCCATCGAAGAGGTCAAGGACGCCTACACCGCGCAGATGCGCTACTGGGTTGACTGGTACGTGGCGATGAACAACGCCTACGAGCTGGTGGCGCGCGAATTCATGCCGCAGCCCCTCGTGTCGTCGATGATGACCGGCTGCATGGAAAGCGGGCGCGACGTCACCTACGGCGGCGCGAAGTACAACTCCACCGGCATCTCGGGCATCGGTCTGGGCAACGTCATCGAGTCGCTCAACATCATCGACGAGGCCGTGTTCCGCCGCCATATGTGCACGGGGCAGGAGCTGCTCGACGCCCTGCACGCCAACTGGGAGGGCTACGAGGACCTGCGCCAGCGCCTGCTGACCGAGATCGTCCACTACGGCAACGGCGACGCCTACGCCGACCGCTACGCCAAGTTCGTGGCCGAGGGCTTCGCCGACTACGTGGCCACCAAGACCGGCCCGCGCGGCAACAACTACGCGGCCGGCATGTTCCCCGTCACGCTGAACGTCACCTACGGCAAGTTCACGGGCGCCACGCCCGACGGCCGCCGCTCGGGCGAGCCGCTCTCCGACGGCATCAGCGCCGTGCAGGGGCTCGACGTGAGCGGCCCCACGGCCATCCTGAACTCGGTGACGCGCTTCGACCACCAGAAGTACACCAACGGCATCCTGCTGAACATGAAGTTCAGCCCGTCGGCGGTGGCCGGGCAGGAGGGCACCGACAAGCTGATCGACCTCATGTCCACCTACTTCTTCGATCTGGGCGGCGCCGAGATGCAGCTGAACATCGTCTCCGCCGACACGCTGCGCGACGCGCAGGCGCACCCGGAGAACTACAAGGACCTGGTCGTGCGCATCGCCGGCTTCTCCGCGTACTTCGTGGAGGTGTACAAGGCCGCGCAGGACGACCTGATCAAGCGCACCGAGCTGTCGCTGTAGGCTTCGGGCTGCAGCGCGCTGCGACGGCGCGCCGTGGGGGAGCTTGGGGCTGGAAGCCGCCTTCGGGCGGCTTCCGCCGTTTTTTTGGGCGCGGCGTGGGAGCGGGTTGGTTGGCGGCGGCGGGGCCGGTGCCTGCGAGGCTGGGCTGGAACGAGGTGCGTGGGCGGAAGGGGAGGGCTGTGCCGTCGCGCGAACGAGCAGCGCCCCTTCCGTTGCGCTTTCCCGCCGGGTTGCGTCCCATCGCGGCCGGATACCGCTATACTGGTTCAGGCCGCTTGATGCGGCCGTTTCCGGAACATGACCGATCGAAAGAGTCCTACCCATGAGCAACGACAGCTTCGAGGCCAGCCGCAAGCGATCCGACGAGATCCGCGCCGACCTTCCCGTCCATCCCGACAAGTACCTCATGCTCACCGGCGACCGCCCGACGGGCCGGCTGCACCTGGGGCATTACTTCGGCACCATCAAAGAGCGCGTGGCGCTGCAGGATTTGGGCGTCACCACCCGCATCGTCATCGCCGACTACCAGGTGATCACCGACCGCGACACCACCGAGCACATCCAGGACAACGTCTACAACATGGTGATGGACTACCTGGCCTGCGGCATCGACCCCGAGAAGACCATTATCTTCACGCATTCGGCCGTGCCGGCTTTGAACCAGCTGATGCTGCCGTTCCTCTCGCTGGTCACTGAGGCCGAGCTGCTGCGCAACCCCACGGTGAAGTCCGAGATGGAGGCCTCGGGCCATGCGCTCACCGGCCTTCTGCTCACCTATCCGGTCCACCAGGCGTGCGACATCCTGTTCTGCAAGGGCAACATCGTGCCGGTGGGCAAGGACCAGCTGCCCCACATCGAGCAGACCCGCCAGGTGGCGCGTCGCTTCAACGAGCGCTACGGGCGCGTGTTCCCCGAGCCGGAGGGCGTGCTGAACGACGCGCCGGAGATCCCCGGCCTCGACGGGCGCAAGATGTCCAAGAGCTACGGCAACGCCATCAGCCTGTGCCTTACGGAGGAGGAGACGGCCAAGCTCATCAAGAAGTCCAAGACCGACTCCGAGCGCACCATCACCTACGACAAGGAGGGCCGCCCCGGCGTGTCGGCGCTGCTGACCACCGCCGCGCTGTGCACCGGGCGCCGCGAGGAGGACATCGCCGCCGAGATCGGGGACGCGGGCGCGGGCGCGCTGAAGAAGTACGTCACCGAGAGCGTCAACGGCTACCTGGCGCCCATCCGCGAGCGTCGCCGCGGGTTCGAGAAGGACCTGGACTACATCAGGGACATCCTGCATGACGGCAACCGCCGCGCCAACGAGATCGCCGACGCCACCCTGGCCGAGGTCCGCGAGGCCATGGGGATGGTGTACTAGGCGCGCGAAACGTCCCCGAAATAGACGAAAAATACGTCTTGCGCGATGGAGAGGTTCCTGTATAATACTCACTTGCGCGCTTCAAAGACGCGTTACATTCCTCGGTAGCTCAACGGCAGAGCATCCGGCTGTTAACCGGAGGGTTGTAGGTTCGAATCCTACCCGGGGAGCCATGAATCCCAAAGCCCGCGCATGCGGGCTTTTTTTCAAAACGGGCCTGTAGCTCAACGGTGGAGCAGGGGACTCATAATCCTTTGGTTGTCGGTTCGAATCCGGCCGGGCCCACCACCTTTTCGCTGATTGAACGGCGTCGAGCACCAGAGTCGTCGTGATGCAACAAGGGGCAGGGAAGATCTGCCCTCTTTTCAGGCGGCCGTCTGCGAAGCGCGCTCCTTCTCTGGAAATCGTATCGGGTTCTGGCGTACACTTGGAGCAGTTTGAAGCCACGCGGAAGGGCGGGAGGCTCACCATGAACCCAGCTGCGAAAACACCGAGCGATGCCCCTGCCGACGGCGTCTGCTTCATCGGGCTCGCACAGTGCGCGCATCCCGCCGACGGCGACGTGATCGCTCTTGTGGAGCGCTACGCCCGCGAGGCGGCCGAGGCGGAATGCGATCTGCTTGTGTTCCCAGAGTGCCTCATGACTCCCTTCGAAAGCGCGCCCGAGGAGTTCCGAGCCACGGCAGAGCCGCTCGACGGGCCGTTTTGCAAGGCGGTCGATGCCATCGCCGCGCGCTACGGGCTGTGGATCGTCTCCACGGCGAACGAGCGCAACGAGGATCCAGCCCGCCAGCCCTACAACACCGCCCGCATCACCGACGATGCGGGCGTATGCCGCGGCTTCTACCGCAAGACCCACCTGTTCGACGCGCAGGGCAAGCGCGAGAGCGATTGCGTGAGCGCGGGCGAGGCGCTGTTTGCGCCCATCGACACGCCATTCGGACGCATCGGCCTCTCCATTTGCTACGACCTGCGCTTCCCCGAAGTGGCACGCGCTGCTGCCGTGGCGGGATGCGACATCCTCATCAACCCTTCAGCGTGGGTGACGGGCCCGCTGAAGGCCGAGCACTGGCAGGCGCTGCTGCAAGCGCGTGCTATTGAGAACGGAATGTACATGGTAGGCGTGAGCCGTGTGGACCCACCCGGCACGAGCATCGCCGACAAGAAACACATCGGCTACAGCTGCGTGGTCGACCCGTTCGGCATCATCCATGAAAACGGCAGCTTCTTCGGCGAGGAGCTCGTCGTGGACGAGATCGATCTCGTCAATGTGCGCGAGGCGCGCGCCGCCATCCCCGTGCTCGAGCACCGTCGACCTGAACTGTATTAGAGCGTGAACTCGCCCGCTTGCTGCTCCGTTGCGGAAACGGTGGGGATGCGGGCGAGGATGCCGACGGCCAATGCGGCGGCAACCAACGCCAGAACGACCCAGACCGCCGGCTCGCGCACGGCAATGGCCGAGACAGCCAGCACTGCGTAGGAAACCGCCAGGATGCGCACCTTGCGGCGGCGCGTCAGGCCGCCTTGCTGCTTGAAGGGCACCACGTAGCCGCGGTACAGGCGCGTCGAGCAGATCCAGGCATGCAGCCGCGGCGAGCTTTTGGCGAAGAGGAAGGACGACAGCAGCAGAAGCGGGGTAGTGGGCAGTACAGGCACGAGCGCGCCCACGGCACCGAGCGCCAACGCCAACCATGCGATGGATGCGAGCACGAAGCGCTTCATCGAACCCCCTTCGCCGCGCGCGGTGCCCTCTGGGCGTCGACGTCGGCGTGCTGTCGAATCAAAAAATGACACTGCCTAAATACCATATTTTCACTGAAATATGGGCAAGGAATTTGAAAACTCGGTGAATACCGTTTGCCGACGGTATGCGCATTGGTGCGCAGGTGCGCTGCTGTTATGGTAAAGTAGCCCTCGTTGTTTCCAACCAGAGGAGGAATTGCGTATGTGCTTCAGACCTGCAGACGCATCCGGCGGCGGCCACAAGTGCCCCGAGTGCGGCAAGACCATCCAGATGATGGGCGGCATCGTTCTTAAGAACTGCCCCTTCTGCAAGTGCGACCTGACCCCGTACATCAACGGCGACAAGCCGGTTCCGGGTGCCCCCGCGGCTCCTGGCGCCCCGAAGGCCCCCGGTGCTCCGGGTGCCCCCGCGGCTCCTGGCGCTCCCAAGCCGCCGACCGCGTAAGCGCACGTTCCAACTGGAACTCCTCGAAGGGCCCCTCGCGGGCCCTTCGTCGTTTTCGGGGAAGGAAGGGCGCTAGGCGGCGGCTGCGCGACGGCGCATTCGCGTGCGCGTGCTACACTTTTCCCATGGATCGCTTGATCGAACATACTGGATCTGCGTGCGCCTCGTCCGCCTCTGCCGGGCCGGCGCCGGAAGAGCGTGCTGACGGCGCTCCGTGCGCTTCCGCCGGCACTGCCGACTTTGCCGAAGCCGCCACGCCGGGCGGGCGTGCGCCCGTCCCCTCCGAAGCCGCCCCAGGGCTTCCCGCGTGGGAGGGTCGCGCCATCCTGTTGGTGGATCTGGACGCGTTCTTCGCCTCCGTGGAGCAGCTGGATCATCCGGGCTGGCGCGGCAAGCCCGTCATCGTGGGCGGCGACCCCGACAAGCGCGGCGTGGTCTCCACCGCCTCCTACGAGGCGCGCCGCTTCGGCGTGCACAGCGCCATGCCGTCCTCGCAGGCCAAGCGCCTGTGTCCTGACGCCATCTGGACGCATGGGCACTTCGACCGCTACCGCAGCGTCTCCAACGCCATCATGGGCATCCTGCGCGACGAGACGCCGCTTGTGCAGCAGGTCAGCATCGACGAGGCGTTCATGGACGTCACGCCCACCGAGGTCAACCGCGAGCACCCCGTCGCCATCGCGCAGCGCATCCAGGCGCGCGTCGAGGCGCTGGGCGTCACCTGCTCGGTGGGGGCGGGAACCTCCAAGACTGTGGCGAAGATCGCCTCGGACATGGACAAGCCGCGTGGGCTGACCGTGGTGTTCCCCGGCACCGAGCGCGACTTCCTCTCTCCGCTGCCCGTGCGCGCCTTGAGCGGCATCGGCGCGGCGGCGGAGGAGAAGCTGCGCAGCCGCGGCATCCTGACGCTGGGCGACGTGGCGGCGGCGGGCGAGGCGCGTCTGGTGCGGCTGTTCGGGAAGAACGGGCGCACGATGTTCGTCCGCGCCTGCGGGCTGGACGCGGGTGGGGTGGCCGAGGACGACGAGGTGAAATCCGTGTCGAATGAGACGAGCTTCGCCGAGGACCTGACGCAGCGCGCCGACGTGGAGGCCGCGGTGGCGGCCATGGCCGCGAAAGTGGGCCGCCGTCTGCGCCGCAAGGGGCTTGAGGGCCGCACGCTGGCGCTGCGCATGCGCTTCGGCGACCGCACCGTGCGCTCGGTCCAGCACCGGCTGGAGGCGCCCACGGCGGACGATCTGGCCTTCACCCCGCGTCTGCTCCGCATGATCGACGAGATCTGGCGCCCCGGCATCCCCGTGCGCTTGGTGGGCGTGGCGGTGACGGGCTTCGAGGAGCAGCCCGTCGTGCAGGAGCGGCTGTTCGCGCTCGATGACGGCGAGGGCGCGCCCGAGGCGGCGGAGGCCCCGCTTGACGAGGAGCGCCGGCGCCGGCTCCTGGCCGCCACCGACAGCCTGAAGGACCGCTTCGGGGAAGGGGCCGTCCGCTTCGGCCACGAGCTGCGCAGCGCGGCGAACACCACCGGCTCGGCCGCGAAGAACCCCGCCGACTACAAGTAAGGGGCGCCGCAGCGCCCCTCGATCCCGCTCACCTGCGATTCACTGCACCTCAAGCCGCTTCGCCAGCGTGCGCCGCGCCACCGCAGATCAGCGTTGCGGCACCTCCACCGTGCCTGTGTAAACGCTTGCGGCGGGGCCTGTCATGACCACGTGCCCGTCGTCGGCCCAGCGGATGCGCAGCGTGCCGCCCGGCGGCATCACGTCCGCCTCGCCCTCTGCGCGCCCGGACAGCATCGCCGCCACCGCCACGGCGCACGCGCCCGTTCCGCAAGCCAGCGTCTCGCCGCAGCCGCGCTCCCATACGCGCATCGCCAGCCCCTCAGGGCGCGCCTCCACGAACTCGACGTTGGTCTTTTCCGGAAACGACGGGTGCGCCTCGAAGAACGCGCCAACGCGCGCCACGTCGAAGCCGGCAAGCCCCTTGTCGGCCGGCTCTGCGAACAGCTCGTCGGGCAGGTTGTCCCAGCTGTCCACGAAGCAGACCGCATGGGGGTTGCCCATCGACACGCAGGCGAAGCGGAACGGCCCCCACGGCGAGGCGATCTCCGCCGCGCCCGCGTAGGGCTGGCCCTCCGGCGTCGTTGCGTCGGCAGGGCAGCGCGTCGGCACCTGTTCGGGATCGAGCACGGGGCGCCCCATGTCCACCGACGCGCGCACCAGCTTGCCTGCCGCGTCCACGTCGAAGGAGATGCGGCGGGTCCCCGCGCGCGTCTCCACGTCAACCTGGCGGCGCGCCGGATCGACAAACCCGTGGTCCACCAGGTACTTCGCGAAGCAGCGCACGCCGTTGCCGCACATCTGCGCCAAGGTGCCGTCGGAGTTGAGGTAGTGCATGAACGCCCGGCATCCCGGCGCATCGGAGGGCCGCACGAAGATCAACCCGTCCGCGCCGATGCCCGTGTGCCTATCGCACAGCCGCGCCACCTGGTCGGGCGCAAGCTCCACGCGCGCATCCCAATCCTCGAAAACGGCGAAATCGTTGCCCAGACCGTGCATCTTCTCGAACGCAAGCTCCATTTTCCGCACCCTCCTCGTCGTCACCTCACCTGCCGCTTTGCCGCAGCGCCAGCGCAGCGCACCGTAAAGCGAGGCGCGAAGGCCGCATCGCAGCCCTGCGCCTCGCTAGCAGAACCTCCTCGCTACACGTAGAACAGGAGGTTATTGTAGCTGGGAACCGGCCACAGGTCGCGGCTGGTGATGATCTCCATGTCATCGACCGTCTGACGCAGCCGCTCCATGGCGGGCAGCATGACGTGGGCGTTGTGGTTCGCCTTCTCCTGCTCGTCTTCGATGGCCTTGACATCGGATGCGGCGCGTTCCACCTCTTTAAGCGCGGCGTTGATGTCGTCGATGCCGGACAGCAGCTTGTCAAGCAACGCCTCCTGCTGGGAGGTGGGAGCGGTAGTGCCGGCGGCCTTGAACGCGTTGATGCCGTTGGCGACGTCGGTGGCGAACGCGATGATGGCCGGCAGGTACGTGCGCCTGGTCATGCGGCGCATCACGCGGCCTTCGATGTTGATGAGCTTGTTGTACTTCTCCAGCTTCACCTCGTAGCGGCTGAACAGCTCGGCCTTGGTCAGGACGCCGAACTCTTCGAACAGCTCGACGGACTTCTCATCCAGGAAGCACGGCAGCGCGTCAGCGGTGGTCTTGTGGTTGGCCAGACCGCGGCGCGCGGCCTCTTCCTCCCACTCGGGCGCGTAGCCGTCGCCGTTGAAGATGATGCGCTTGTGGTCGCGCAGCGTGCGCTTCACGTAGGCGAGGGCCTCCTGCTTGAAGTCGGCGGGGTCCGCCTGCTCCAGCGCGTCGGCGAACTCTTTCAGGCTTTTCGCCATGGCGGTGTTCAGGACGGTGTTGGCATCGGCCAGGTTAACGTTCGAGCCGGGCATGCGGAACTCGAACTTGTTGCCGGTGAAGGCGAAGGGGCTCGTGCGGTTGCGGTCGGTGCTGTCCTTCAGGAAGCGGGGGAGCACCGCCACGCCCAGGTCCATCGTCACGCGGTCGGCGTTCTCGAAGCCGTCCTCTCCGTCAGCGATCAGGGCGTCCACCACCGCGTTCAGCTCGTCGCCCAGGAAGATGGACACGATGGCCGGCGGCGCCTCGTTCGCGCCGAGTCGGTGGTCGTTGCCCGCGCTGGCCGCCGAAGCGCGCAGCAGTTCTTGGTAGTCGTCCACCGCCTGGATGACGCCCACAAGGAACACGAGGAAGCGCAGGTTCTCCATGGGGCTCTCGCCCGGATCGAGAAGGTTCTTCCCGTCGGCCGCGATCGACCAGTTGTTGTGCTTGCCGCTTCCGTTGATGCCCTCGAAGGGCTTCTCGTGCAGCAGGCACACCAGGCCGTGGTGGCTGGCCAGAAGGCGCATTTTCTCCATGGTCAGCAGGTTCTCGTCGATGGCGCGGTTGGCGTTGGTGAAGATGGGCGCCAGCTCGTGCTGGGCGGGAGCCACCTCGTTGTGCTTGGTCTTGGCGGACACGCCCAGCGCCCACAGCTCGTCGTCGAGCTCCTTCATGAACTCGTTGACGGTGGGGCGGATGGCGCCGAAGTAGTGCTCTTCGAGCTCTTGACCCTTGCAGGGCGACCAGCCGAACAGCGTGCGGCCGGTGAGCACCAGGTCCTCGCGCCGCGCGTACTCGTCTTCGGGAATCAAGAAGAACTCCTGCTCAGAGCCAACGGTGGCCACCACGCGCCGCTTGGGCTCGCCGAACAGCGACAGCACGCGGTTCGCCTGGGCGTCGACCGCGCTCATGGAGCGCAAAAGCGGCGTCTTCTTGTCCAGCGCCTCGCCGGTGTAGCTGCAGAAGGCGGTGGGGATGCACAGCACCTCGTCCTTGATGAACGCGTAGCTGGTGGGATCCCACGCCGTGTAGCCACGGGCCTCGAAAGTGGCGCGCAGGCCGCCGGAGGGGAAGCTGGAGGCGTCGGGCTCGCCCTGGATGAGCTCCTTGCCCGAGAAGCTCATGATGGCGCGGCCGTCCCCGGTGGGATCCAGGAAGCTGTCGTGCTTCTCCGACGTGACGCCCGAAAGCGGCTGGAACCAGTGCGTGTAGTGGGTGGCGCCCTTCTCGATGGCCCATTCCTTCATGGCGTGCGCCACCACGTTGGCCACCTCCGCGTCCAGCGGCGCGCCCTCCTTGATGGTCTTGAGCAGCTTTTTGTACGTGGCGGATGGCAGGCGCTCCTGCATCGTGTGCTCGTTGAACACCATCGAGCCGTAGATCTCCGAGATATTCGTCATGGCGATCCTTCCTGGTCGTGCGCCCGCCTCGTCTTGGCCTGCGCTTTTCGTGTTACAGCGTACAAGCGCGGTGTTTCGCGCGCGCGTCGGTCGTGTTACCGTTTCGCGTCCGGTTCGTTTCCATCGTGCTACAGGCGCCGCGCTGCGCCGTGGCCGTCTCGCATGCGGCTCGCGCCCGAATCGCAGGCTCCCTGCGCACGTCGCCGCACGTCAGCCGGCGTAAAGGGCCCCGTAAGGACGCGAGCTTGCCGGACGCAGGCGCCAGAACCCCGAGCCCTCTTCGCTGACGGGTTGCGCCTCGCCAGCGAACAGCTGGTTGTAGCGTTTGAGCAGCGGGCGGAGCACGGCCAGATCGGCCTCATCGACCGGCTCGTGCAGAAGCCCGGCGGGTGTCTCGCCGTCGGAAAGGGGATGCGCCAGGTAGATGACGCCGCCGTGCATCCCCGTGGCCAGGTGGGCTCCGGCATGCCCCAGCAGCACGATCACGCCGCCCGCAAGATACTCGCCCAGAAAGCTGCCCGCGTCACCGCCCACCACGATGGCGGGTCGGTGCCCTTCGTACTCTTTCATGTGAACGCCGACGCGCCAGCCGCAGTCGTTGCGGATGTAGATGGCGCCGCCGCGCATGCCGTAGCCCGCCGCGTCGCCGCAGCGGCCGTGCACGGCCACCTCGCCTGCGTTCATGGTGTTTCCCACCTGGTCCTGGGCGTTGCCGAACACCTCGACTTCGCCGCCGTCCATGTAGCAGGCCAGGTCGTTCCCGGGCGTGCCGTGGATCTGAAGGCGCTTGCCGGCCGGCATCGCGCAGCCCAGGTAGCGCTGTCCGCCGGCGCCGCGCACCTCGACCTCGTCGGCGCGGGACAGCGCCGCACGCACCAGCTCGTTGGCCTCCTTGAAGTGCATGGTTCCCAGTTCGACCGCCTCATGGGCCATCGCGGCGGGGCGGGGAGCCTCTTTCGTTTCGGTTGCGCTCATGCGACGCGCTCCTTTCTTTCAGAGAAGGCGGCCGCAGGGCGTCAAGGCGCCTGCGGCCGCAAGGGAAGGACGGCTGCCTCCTAGCGCTTCCAGCCGCGTCGGTCCAACCCCGCTGGATACCCGCAATGCAGCCGCGTCCAGCGCTCCTCGACGGGGAAGTCCAGGTTGCAAGGTTCGGCCAATGCCTCCAGACCGCCCTGCAGCTGGGACAGCGGAGCGCCGCTGGCGATGAGCGAGGTCAGGACTCCGGCGCGTTCCGGACGGTTCAGCAGGATGTAGCCTGCCAGCGCGCCGTTGCGCACAACGAGCTTCGCGTAGGATCCCGCCTCCTCGTCGCGCTGCACGCGCACCTCGCAGCCGCTGTCTTCAGAAGGGTTGATGATGCCGGCCGTCAGCAGAGAGGCGTCGAAGAAATCCACCGCGTTCACCGCGAAGGACCCCTCGAACGTCGGCGCGTTGGCTGCGCCCGCCATGTGCGCCCCGGCGATGCGCCCCTGCGCAACGGCGTTGGGCCACAGCGCCAACGGACGCAGCGAGCCGTCGAGCGCGTCGCGCACCTGCACCACGTCGCCTGCGGCGTACACGTCCGGCAGGCTCGTCTGCAGGTCGGGGCCGCACACCAGTCCGCGTCCCTGCTCGGCGCCCGCTTCCACGACGAAGCCCGTGTTGGGGCGCACGCCCACCGCCGCGACGATGAAGTCGCAGTCGATGCGCGAGCCGTCGGTGAGCAGCGCGCCCGTCGCTTCGTCGCCTTCGCCAAGCACCTGCTGCGCCGAAACGCCGGGACGGCATTCGATACGGTGGTCGGCCAGGTAGCGCTGCAGCAGCGCGGCGGCCTCGTCGTCGAGCACGGCGGGCAGGATGCGACCGGCCAGCTCCAGCACGGTGATGCGGTCCACCTTCGAGGAAAGCGCCTCGGCGGCCTTCAGCCCGATGAGGCCGGCGCCTATCACCACCGCATGGCTCTCGCGCCCCTCCGCCGCAGCGCGCTCGCGCGCTTGGGCGGCGAGGCGGCACGCGCAGCGCGCATCGTCCAGCGTCATGAACGTGCACACGTTCGCGCGCCCCGCCAGGCCTTCGATGGGAGGCGTGAACGGAACGCTTCCCGTGGCGACGAGGCATTTGCCGTAACGGATGCGCGCGCCGCCCGAGAAGGCGCATTCGTGGGCCGCGGCATCAAGCGACACCGCGTCGAACCCAGGGCCAAGAAGCGCCGTGACCCCTAGACGCTCGTAAAACCTCGCGTTTTTGTAGCCGATGCGCTCTTCGGAGGTCTTCCCCTCGATGAGGTAGGAGATGAGCGGGCGTCCGTAGGCGGCGTGGGGCTCGGGGCTTGCGATGACGATGGAGCCATTCGGATCCGCCTGTCTGATGCGCTCGGCGGCCGTGACGCCTGCTGCCGAGTTTCCCAAGATCAGGTAGTCGGCGAAGCCGGGGGCCTCAAAGCCCGGCCGGGTCGTTGCTCCGCGGGTGGAGGCGTTCTTCTCAGCGGCCATCTTCGCATCCCTCGCTCTCAACGTAGATGAGCGCGCGGTTGGGGCACGCCGCCACGCAGCTCGGCTCTCCCGCAGTTCCTGCGCCGTCGCCGCACAGGTCGCACTTGAACGCCGCCAGGCGCCCGCCGGCGTCCTGCACGCTCACGCAACCGTAAGGGCACATTGACATGCAGGTGCGGCATCCCACGCACTTGCTTTGGTCGCAAGTCACCACCCCAGTGACGGGGTCTTTGCGCATGGCGCCGGAAATGCAGCCCTCCACGCACTTCGGTTCGTCGCAGTGGCGGCAGTTCACTGCCGCCGACAGCATTAGATCTCCTTCGACCCGCACGCGGGCGCGGGGAGTGGGCTGCTCGTGCAGGAACGCCGTCACGGCGTCCTTGCTGCGGGAATGGAACGTCTTGCAGGCCACCTCGCAGCGCTTGCAGCCCACGCACCAGGCTTCCAGGGCGTAGATCCTTTTCATGCAATCACTCTCCCGCATGCTTGACGCCGAGGATCGAAAGCTCTCGGTCGGTGAGGCCGATGCTGCGCAGCATCAGGCGGTTGCCGCGCAGGCTTTCGATGGCGTTGATGCCCATGCCGCCCATGAGCTCCTGTATCTCGTGGTTCCACGCGCGCACCAGGTTGACCACCCGCTCTGCGGCGATCTCGGGGTTCAGCCGCTTTACCAGGTCGGCGCGCTGCGTGGCGATGCCCCAGTTGCACTTGCCGCTGGAGCAGTCTTGGCACTGGTGGCATCCCAGCGCGATGAGCGCCGCCGAGGCGATGTAGACCGCGTCGGCTCCCAGCGCCACGGCGCGCACGATGTCGGCGGAGTTCCGGATGGAGCCGCCCACCACCAGGCTGACCGTGGAGCGCAGGCTTTCCTCGCGAAGCCGCGCGTCCACGGCAGCCAGCGCCAGCTCGATGGGAATGCCCACGCAGTCGCGCGTGCGCTTGGGCGCCGCGCCGGTTCCGCCGCGGAAGCCGTCCACCACGATGATGTCCGCCCCTGCGCGCGCAACGCC
This sequence comes from Candidatus Aphodovivens avistercoris, assembly GCA_018710945.1. Lineage (GTDB taxonomy): Bacteria > Actinomycetota > Coriobacteriia > Coriobacteriales > Eggerthellaceae > Aphodovivens > Aphodovivens avistercoris. The sequence continues at coordinate 40,516 of DVIW01000018.1, forward strand.
GCTGGCGATGGCCGCCACGTTGTGGACGGCGGCTATCTTGACCGCTACGGGCTTCTCGTAGCGCGTCGCCTCCTTCAGCGAGAAGATCAGCTGGCGCAGATCCTCGATGGAGTAGATGTCGTGGTGCGGCGCAGGGCTGATGGCGTCGGTTCCCTGCGGGATCATGCGGGTGCGCGACACCTCGGCGTCGATCTTCTCGCCTGGCAGGTGCCCGCCGATGCCAGGCTTGGCTCCCTGGCCGATCTTGATCTCGATGGCCGCCCCTGCCGCCAGGTAGTCCGGATCAACGCCGAAGCGGCCGGAGGCAACCTGGACGATGGCGTGGTCGCCGTACTCCCGCAGGCTGCGATGGAATCCGCCTTCGCCGGTGTTGAAGAACGTTCCCAGCTCTTTGGCGGCCATCGCCAGCGCCGTCTGGGCGGACAGCGATATGGAGCCGAAGCTCATGGCCGAGAACATCAGCGGCACGTCCAGCTTCAGCTGGGGCGGGATGTTGGCGACCATGCGGTGGTCGCGCTCGTTCACCTTGAGCGATTCGGGGCGCGACCCCAGAAACACCCGCGTCTCCATGGGCTCGCGCAGAGGGTCGATGGAGGGATTGGTCACCTGGCTGGCGTTCAGCAGCAGCTTGTCCCAGTAGATGGGGTAGGGGCGGGGGTTGCCCATGGAGGCCAGCAGCACGCCGCCGGTCTGGGACTGCTTCGCGATGTCCTGCAGGTTCTCCAACGTCCAGTTCGACGAGCCGTTGCCCACCTGGGGCCAGTTGGTTATGGCCAACGCGCCGGTGGGGCACATGGCCACGCACCGCTGGCAGTTCACACAGCGGCGGTGGTCGGCCCGCACGCGGCCCAGCTCCTCGTCCACGCGGTGCACTTCGTTTGAGCACGACCGCTCGCACACGCCGCAGCGGATGCACAGGTCGGCGTCGCGCAGCACCTTGTAGCGCGGCAGCAGGTAGTCGAGCATGTCCTTACGCCTCCTTCCGCGTCGTCGGCTGCACGCCCACTTCCAATGCATGGGGGCGCCGCGCCTCGGGCTTGTTCTCGGGCGGCTCGTGGCGGCGCCGCTCCGCAACGCTGTCCAGCAGCACCACGAAGGGCTCGCCGCCTCCGATGGAACGGACGTTGCGCGCGTCGGGGCACACCACTTCGATGGCCGCCTGCTCGCTTGCCAAATACACCATGCTGCCCTTTTCCGCCGCCATGAGCGCGCGCAGCTTCAAGCGGTCGTTCAGGGCCACCAGCCCCTCGTTCGATCCGATGATGACCGAGAACGGCCCGTTGACCAGGGCGCTGGGGTAGGTGACGCGCAGCGCCGTCTCGAAAGCGCGCCGCGCTGGCTCCATGCGGTCGATCTCGTCCCAGGTGGGAGCGGACATGATGTGCGCAGCCGTTTCCAAGCTGAAACCGTGGCGACGCGCCAACAGGTCGAACAGGTAGGTGATGACCTCGGTGTCGGTCTGCAGCTCGCAGTGGTAGCCGTACTGCTCGATGTAGCGGCGGTTGGCGTCGTAGCTGGATATCTCGCCGTTGTGCACCACCGACCAGTTCAGCAGCGTGAAGGGATGCGCGCCGCCCCACCAGCCCGGCGTGTTGGTGGGAAAGCGCCCGTGCGCCGTCCACGCCCAGGCCTTGTAGTCGCGAATGCGGTAGAACTCGCCGATGTCCTCAGGGTAGCCCACGCCCTTGAACGCGCCCATGTTCTTGCCCGAAGAGGCCACGAACGCCCCGTCGATGCAGCCGTTGATGTGGAAGACGCGCTGCATGGTGTACTCGGCCTCGTCCAGCCCGCTCATCGACAGGCGGATGGGGTGGGGCGCCAGGAAATAGCGCCAGATGTCAGGCGCGTCCTTGATGCTGGGCACGCTTTCGGTGGGGATGCGCTCCTGCTTCTCGCTCATGAACCAGGCGTCGAGGTAAGCCTCGGTCTCACGGCGGGCTTCGGCGCTTTCGTACATGATGTGGAAAGCGTACAGCTCTGCGTAGTCGGGGTAGATGCCGTAGGCGGCGAACCCCCCGCCCAGGCCGTTGGAGCGGTCGTGCATCAGCGCGATGGAGGTCAGGATGTCCCCGCCGTCGTGCCGCGCGCCGCTTCTGTCCATGATCCCCGCGATGGCGCACCCCGATGGGATGCGCACCTCGCCCTCGCGAGGCGGTCGTTTTCGTTGCATAGGCGCTCCTCGTCTCGATGGCGCAGCAGATCTGCGCCTCTCAACGAGGTTACGGCCCGAATGTTTCCAACCGTGGGCCCGCACGTTTCAATCTCGCGTCAACCATGTTGCCAACGCAAGTCGAACACGTTACGAGCTATGAAACATTAGAAGGATACGGAACCCCTACCAGGCAAAACAAACCACCAGCCAGCGTCGCGCAGAGAAGAGAAACGAAACAAAAGGAAAGGAAGAGGGAAGAGGAAAGACGAAGCAAGCAAGATCGCACCAGCAAGCCGATAAACAAAACAAGCAACGAAGCAAAGAAAAGGAAGCAACCAAGCTCAGCAGCAAAAGAGCATGCAGCCAACGCAAGCAAGCGCCAACCCTAGAATCAAAGATAACAATAGATGCCGCAACGGCGGCGAACGCCAAAAAGAGAAAAGCCAGAACCCCGTTCTCCAAGCGCCTCGCAGGCCGTCCCAACCCCACCCCCAAAAGTGAAGCCGGCCGCAAACGCCACAAGCCAGAAAGGGTAGGGTCCGGGCGGGGCGGGCGGGTACG
>DVIW01000019.1 GCA_018710945.1 Candidatus Aphodovivens avistercoris
TCTCGTACCAGCTGGCGCTGGCGAACGTCACGTCGGAGTAGTCCACCGTCTTGGTGCGCTGGAACTCGAAGCAGATGACGCATTCCAGCTCGCCGGACTCCTTGGCGCTGCGCAGCCAGTTGGCCACGTTGTGCTGCTCGAACGGGTTGCCCCAGCCGATCACCAGCGCCTTGAACCCCGCTTTGGGAAAGCTCGCGCTCATGGTGTCGGTGCGGCCGTTGACGGCGTAATGGAACGGAGCGGAGGCGCGCTTGGGGCGCGGCGGGATAAACCACGATGCCGTGTTGAAGCGCGTCTTGTACTGGCCCACATACGTCGAGATGCCGCCGCCCAGCTGCCCGATGTTGCCCGTAAGAGCGGCAAGCAGCGCGCACGCACGGCCCTTGAGATCGCCGTGGTGCCACTGCATGGCGGAGCCGCCGAAGATGATGTGCATGGGCTTGACTGCAGCGCACTCGCGCGCGATGCGCTGGATGGTGTCGGCGGGCACGTCGGTAAGGGCGCTTGCGGACTCCAGGCCATACGCCTCAAGGCTCTCGCGCAGCAGCGTGAACGACGTTTTGGCGCTAGCGGTGCCGCCGCCGGCCAACGGAACTTCGAACGTGCCCTCGAGCGCGTACCCCTCGGTTCCGCCAAGATGCTCGGGATCGACCGCCGCAAACGCTCCGGCAGCCTCGTCCCAGGCGACGTAGGTCTGGCGGTACTCGGGCGCCTCGAAGGCGGAAAGCCCCGCCACCTGCTCCGCCGTCAGACGCTTGCCCGTCGCCGTATCGACGAGCAGCGGCAGATCGGTGAAGTTCTTGCAGAACGCCTCGTCATGCAGCCCCTCGTCGATGATCACCTTGGCGGCAGCCAACGCGAACGCCGCGTCGGTATCGGGCTTGATGCGCACCCATTCGGTCGACTTCTCGGCGGTGGCGGAGTAGTTGGGGTCGAAGCACACCACCTTGCCGCCCGCCTCGCGCGAGTAGTTGAGGAAATGCGAGTCGGGCAGGCGCGTGACCATCGGGTTGGAGCCGAAGATCATCGTGTAGCGCGAATCCTCCCAACAGTACGATTCCAGCTCTTCGCTTTGACACCCGAACGTCTCGGGCCAAAACATCGGCAGATCGCCGTTGAGCTCATAACCTCCAATCGCCGACCAACCCATCATGTTGGTCAGGCGCACCAGCGCGCCTTTTTGCACGTGGCCGGTGCCCTGCACCTGCCAGATAACGCCGATGGAGTCGGGTCCGTACTTTTCCGCGATGGCGCGCAGCTTTTCTGCTGCGGTGTCCAGCGCGGTGTCCCAGTCGGCCTCCTCCAGCTCGCCGGTCTGCTCGTTGCGCACCAGCGGCGCGGTCAGACGCTCCGGTCCGTGGATCATCGTGTTGATGGAGATGCCTTTAAGGCAACCGCGCGGGTTGTAGCGCTCGAAGGGGTAGTCCGCCGCCTGCGAGATCATCTTGATCCGCCCGTCGTGGACGAACGCCTTCATGCCACAGGCCCCTGTGCAGTTGGGGGCGCAAGTGGTGCGCACCCACTCGCCTTCGGGCGGCGCCGATTCCGCCAGCGCTTTTGCTGCGGGAATGCCGGTCGCCGCGCCGACGGCGCCCGCTCCCATCGCGGCAAGCGCGGCAGCGGATCCCGCCTTCACAAAGGTGCGACGCGTGATTTCGCTTCCCATGGTTCTCGTCTCTCCCTCCCCGTCCTCTCGTTTTGCACGCTAAGGACATTGTGGGTCGCGCGCAAACGCGCGTAGAAGAGGGATCGCCCTGCGCTGGAGGGAGGGATTCCCCTCATTTCGGGGAGCGGTCGGCGCGGGCAGGGGCGCGCAGGCGGCGTCGGAAGCGGGCGGCGCGGGCGGACCGTAAGCGCAAGCAAGCCAGACGCCCGGGCATGCCGGATGCGCAGGCGAGCCAGATGCCCGGGCAGGCCAGACGGACGGGCGGTCCGAACACGCGGGCACCTACAGCTTCACCAAGCCGTGCTTCACCGCGTAGTCAAACAGCTCGGGGCGCGAGCGTACGCCGAGCTTCGCCATGATTTTGGACTTGCGGCCCTCGACCGTCTTCACCGAGATCGCCAGGGCATCGGCGATCTCGTGGTTGGAGTAGCCGCGCACCGCCAACGAGACAAGTTCCGCCTCGCGCGGGGACAGCGCGTCGGCGGACGGATCGACCCGGCTCACCGAGTTACGCACGAACCCGTCCATCATGTCGTCGCACACGTACGATTCGTCAGCGGCCGCGCGCCTGATCGCTTTGATCAACTCGGCATCGGACGAGCTTTTCAGCACGTACCCAAGCGCACCCGCCTTGAGCGCCTGGGCAAGGTACTCCTGCTCGTCATGCATGCTCAGCACCACCACGCGCGTGCCGATCCCGCTCTCGCGGACGCGTTCGGCCAAAAGCAGCCCGCTTTTCTCGGTGCCCATCGAGACATCGGTGACCAGCACGTCGGGCCTCTCGTTTGCCACCAGCTCGAACGCGCTTTCGGGATCAGACGCCTCGCCCACGACCCGCAAATCCATCTGCTGCTCGATGATCATGCGAAAACCCATCCTGACGACCGCATGGTCGTCGGTCAGCACGATCCGAATCATCATCGACCTCCTTGCGATACGAGCCCGGCACCGCCGCGCCAGCCGCCGCGCCTCACTGCGCGTCGGCTCACTGCGCGCCGCCCAATGCCATCGCGAGCGTTACCGCGCAGCCTTCGCCGGACGCCGCGTCGATCTCCAGCGATCCTCCCACCAGGCCCGCCCGCTCGCGCATGCCGCCCAGCCCCAGCCCGCTGCCTTTTGCCTGCGGCCTGTGCGGGTCGAACCCGGTGCCGTCGTCCGCAACGCGCAAGATCAAGCGGCCCTCGCCCGCCACCAGCGACACGCGCACCTCGTCGGCACCGGAGTACTTGCACGCGTTGGACAGCGCCTCCTGGCAGATGCGGTACAGAACGATCTCCTTGTCGGATCCGAGCGGACCCGGGTCGGCGATGCTCCTTGTCACGCGCACACCGAACGCCTTCTCCATGGTCGCGCACAATGCTTCAAGCGCCGCCACCAGCCCCAGCTCGTCAAGCGCCGCCGGGCGTAACGCGCGGGCGATTGCGCTGATATGGGCGATGACGTCTTTGAGCCTGCCGCTCGCCGCATCCACCGCAGCCGGCCATTCCTCCTGGGGCAAATACCCCAGCTTGCGCAATTCGATCTGAGCTACGAGAACCTCTTGCGAGATGCCGTCATGCAGCTCGCGCGCGATGCGGCGGCGCTCGTCCTCCTGCGCCTGCAGCAGCCGGTGGGTGATCTCGGTGTAGGCGAACCCTTCCTGCTTGCCATGCACCTCAAGCGGTGGCTCCCCGCACGGCATAAGCGAGAACCGTTCAGCCGCGTACTGCTGCATCAGGCCGCAGGACACCTCGTCGAACGTGCGCACGAATCGCGTCGCGCAGATGAGGATGACGCGAAGCCGATCGCCTTCCATCAGCGGAAATGAAAGAAAGCTCGCGAGCGCCTCGGCCACGATGATCGGGTACTGGAACAACTCGCCTTGCGGGATGTCGTCCTCGACGCTGTTGACCACAAGCCCGCGTCGCAGCTTCTGCACTTTCCCGAGTGCGCCCACGCCCTCGGGAAGATGGATCAGCGCGTAATTGCCCGTCGTGCTGCCGGCGCCGTACTGCCAGGTGAGGATGGGCGCCGATCCGTCAGGCACGATCGACACGCCCACGAAGTCCAACCCGAAGCGCTCGCGCACATCTTCTGCCGCCCGCGCCGCGCAGGCGTGCAGCGACCGGATGAAAGCTCTCTGCCCGCTTTCTGCCATGTTGCCCCTTTCGCCGTGCCCGGCAACCGCGCGCTACCGCGCACGCTGCGCGCCCGCCGCGCTCATCGGGACGCAGCCTGCGTGCGCCCTCCCGAACGAGGAAGGCGCACGCGGCCCTTGCGCCGACCAGCCTCCCTAGAACTCCGCGTTGCCCACGGTGCGCGGATGCGGGATGACGTCGCGGATGTTCGCCACGCCGGTGAGGTACATCACCAGGCGCTCGAAGCCCAGGCCGAAGCCGGCGTGCTTGCACGTGCCGAAGCGGCGCAGATCGCAGTAGTACTTGTACTGGTCGGCCTCCATGCCCAGCTCTTCGATGCGGCGCGTCAGCACGTCCAGGCGCTCCTCGCGCTGGCTGCCGCCGATGATCTCGCCGATGCCCGGCACCAGGCAGTCCGCCGCGGCCACCGTCTTGCCGTCGTCGTTCAGGCGCATGTAGAACGCCTTGATGGACGCCGGGTAGTCGGTCACGAACGTGGGCTTCTTGAAGTGCCGCTCGGTCAGGTAGCGCTCGTGCTCGGTCTGCAGGTCCACGCCCCAGCTGACGGGGTAGTCGAACTTCGTTCCCGCCGCCACGGCGTCCTCCAGAATCGCGATGGCCTCGGTGTAGCTCACGCGCGCGAAGTCGCTCGTGGCCACGTGCGTCAAGCGCTCGATGAGGCCCTTGTCCACGAAGCGGTTCAGCATGGCCAGCTCGTCGGGGCACGTCTGCATCACGTGGTTGATCACGTGCTTCAGCATGTCCTCGGCCAGGTTCATGTCGTCCTCAAGGTCGGCGAAGGCGATCTCCGGCTCGATCATCCAGAACTCGGCGGC
>DVIW01000020.1 GCA_018710945.1 Candidatus Aphodovivens avistercoris
GTCCCGTACTCGGCATAGCCAGCCGCCTCTTCGTAGAAACCGCAGGGCCCATAAGCGGGTTCTGCGTCAGCATTGCCTATTTGGGGGATCAATCGGGGGAAATCGGTTGACAAAACTATAGGAACACCCCCCGCACGCGCGGCGCGGGGGGCGGCGGCTCCTGGATTGCGTTTTCCGATGCCTATGCGCGCTCGGTGCGCACCTCGTCTTCGGTGTGGAAATCCTCCTCCACGGCGCAGCAGCCGCAGCCGGCCGCCGCCTTCGCCTGGACGCCCAGCGCCGGATCCTCTGTTCCGTTGGCGCGTGCACGCAGCACGCGCGCCTCGCGCTCCTTATCCGCCAAGTTCGCCTTCGCCACGCTGATCATCAGCTTGATGCGGTTGAGCTGGTTGACCTCGGAAGCGCCGGGGTCGTAGTCCACCGCCACGATGTTGCTCGCCGGATAGCGGCGGCGCAGCTCCTTGATGACCGCCTTGCCCACCACGTGATTGGGCAGGCAGGCGAACGGCTGCGTGCACACCACGTTGGGCGCGCCCGTCTTGATGAGCTCCACCATCTCGGCGGTGAGCAGCCATCCCTCGCCCATCGAATTGCACAGGCTCAGGATCTCGCTGGCGTATTCGGCAAGCTCGTAGATGTCGGTGGGCGGTTCGAAGCGGTTCGACTCCTCCAGCGCGCGGCGCACCGGCTCGCGCAGCTTGGCGATCGCCTTCAGCGCGATCTTGCTTCCCACCTCGCTCTTCTTGGTCTTGCCCAGCTGGCGCTGGAAGATGCCGCCGGCGATGCCGAACAAGAAGAACTCGATCAGCCCGGGCACGACCGCCTCGCAGCCCTCTCGCTCGATGACGTCCACGATCTGGTTGTTCGCCGTGGGATGGAACTTCACCAAGATCTCGCCCACCACGCCCACGCGCGGCTTGGTGCCCTCGCCCTGAAGAGGCAGGGTGTCGAAGTCCTCGACGATCTGGCGCACCGTGCGCTTGAACTCCGCGCCTTTCAGCCCTCGACGCAGCTGTCCTTTGCACACCTCCATCCAGTGGTCAAACAGGCGGTTCGCGCTGCCCGGCTCCACCTCGTAGGGGCGCGTGCGGTACAGCGTCATCATCAGCAGGTCGCCGTACTGCAGCGCATACACCGCCTGCATCAGCATCTGCGGCGTGATCTTGAAGCCGGGGTTATCCTCGCCCAAATCCTTGAACGACAGCGCGATGACCGGCACGTGCGGCAGGCCCACCGCCGCCAGCGCCTTGCGGATCAGCGAGATGTAGTTGGTGGCGCGGCAGCCACCGCCGGTCTGGGTGATGATGACGGCCAGCTTGTCAGTGTCGTAGCGGCCGCTCATCACGGCCTCCATGATCTGGCCCGTCACCAGGATGGACGGGTAGCAGATGTCGTTGTTCACGTACTTAAGACCCGCATCCACCGCGCCGTGGTCAACGCTGGGCAGAAGCTCCAGGTTGTAGCCGTTGCGCTGGAAGATGTCGATGAGCAGGTCGAAGTGGATGGGCGCCATCTGCGGACACAGGATGGTGTAGCCCTCTTCCTTCATCTGCTCGGTGAACACCGCGCGCGGGAACTCGGTGGAAGCGCCCTCGCGTTGGCGGAAGCGCTCCTGCACCTCGGGCGCGGCCTTCTGGGTGAACGTCTCGGGGGCGCTGGGCACGTGCTCGGCGGCGACCTGCGCGCGAGCGTCGACGGCTTCGGCGGCGTGGGTCGCAGCGGACTGCTCTGCCAGCTCGGCGGCGATGCGGCCTTCGGCGGAACCGTCGCTCGCCTCGATGCGCGCCTCCATGTCGGCGACGACCTTCTCCACGTCAAGGGAGGCCACCGGGCAGCCGGCCACCTGGGCCTGTGCCTCGGCCTCTTCGTCGGCCTGGTCTTTCAACGCGGCCAAGAGGCTGCGCACGCGAATGCGCGCGGCGCCCAGGTTGGACACCTCGTCGATCTTCAGCACCGTGTACACCTTGCCGGCGCGCTCCAGGATCTCCTGCACCTGGTCGGTGGTCAGCGCGTCCAGGCCGCAGCCGAAGCTGTTCAGCTGGATGAGGTCCAGATCCTTCCGTCCGGTGGCCACCTTCGCCGCCGCGTACAGGCGCGTGTGGTACATCCACTGGTCCACCAGGCGGATGGGGCGCTCCAGCGTGCCCAGATGCGCGATGGAGTCTTCCGTCAGCACCGCCAGGCCGAAGCTGGTCAGAAGCTCGGGGATGGCGTGGTTGATCTCGGGGTCGTTGTGGTAGGGGCGCCCGGCCAGCACGATGCCGTGCGTGCCCGTCTGCTCCATCCAGGCCAGCGTCTGCTCGCCCTTGGTGCGCATGTCGCGCTTGAACGCCTCGTCTTCGGCCCAGGCGGCCTCCACCGCAGCATCAACCTCGGCGCGCGTCGGGGCGGCCACACCCTTCCCCATGAGCTCGGGGTGCGCCTTGACCAGATCCTCGTACAGACGCTTCTTCAGCAGGTCCTTGCGATCGTAGGGCAGCCAGGGGTTGAGGAACTGCACGTCGGAGGTGCGCAGCTCGTCGATGTTGAGGCGCAGCGCCTCGGCGTAGCTGGCCACGATGGGGCAGTTGAAGTGGTTGCCGGCGCCCTCGTCCTCCTGGCGCTCCCACTTGCTGCAGGGGAACCAGATGAAGTCGGGGTGCTTGTCCAGCAGGTTCATGATGTGGCCGTGCGACAGCTTCGCCGGGTAGCATACGCTTTCCGACGGCATGGACTCGATGCCGGCCTCGTAAGTCTTCTTCGTGGACGGGTCGGACAGCACCACGCGCCAGCCCAGCTTCGTGAAGAAGGTGAACCAGAAGGGGTAGTTCTCGTACATGTTCAGCGCGCGCGGGATGCCCACGCTGCCGCGCGGCGCGTCCTCAGGCGCCAGCGGCTCGTAGTCGAACAGGCGGTGCGTCTTGTACTCGAACAGGTTGGGCACGTCCGCCGCCTCAGAGCCCTTGCCGAAGCTTTCGCCCTTCTCGCAACGGTTGCCGGTGATGAAGCGGCGATGCTTGCCGGTCTTCTCGTCCTTGCCGAAGTCGTTCACGGTCAGAAGGCACGCGTTCGAGCAGCCCTTGCAGCGCACGGTGCGATGCGTGGGCGCCAGAGCCTCGATCTGGTCGAGGGACAGCAGCGTGGACGCGACGGTCGGCGCGATGGAGCCGGTGTCGCCCGCGTTCAGCGCGCTGCGGTGCAGCGCGGCGTGGTAGCGGTCGCGCGCCAGCAAGGCCGCACCGTAGGCTCCCATGTTGCCGGCGATGTCGGGGCGCACAGCATCCACGCCCGCCAGCTGCTCGAAGGCACGCAGCACGGCGTCGTTCAAGAACGTGCCGCCCTGCACGATGACGCGCTCGCCCACGTCATGCGGGTCGCGGATCTTGATGACCTTGAACAGCGCGTTCTTGATGACCGAGATGGCCAGGCCCGCAGCGATGTCGCCCACCGTGGCGCCCTCCTTCTGGGCCTGCTTCACGCGGCTGTTCATGAACACGGTGCAGCGGCTGCCCAGATCCACCGGCGCCTTGGCGCGGATGGCGGTCTGCGCGAACTCGGCCACGTCCAGGTTAAGACCGCTGGCGAAGCTTTCGATGAAGCTGCCGCAGCCCGAAGAGCACGCCTCGTTCAGCATGATGTGGTCGATGACGCCGTCCTTCACACGCAGGCACTTCATGTCCTGGCCACCAATGTCCAGGATGAACTCCACGCCCGGCAGCATCTCCTGGGCGCCGCGCAAATGCGCCACCGTCTCGATCTCGCCGGAGTCCACGCGCAGCGCCTCCAGAAGCAGCGCCTCGCCGTAGCCGGTCACCGTGGCATGCCCGATGCGCACGAGCGGATGGCCCGTCTGCGGGTCGGCGGGAAGCGCCTGGTACATGGCAGCCAGCGCCGATTTCGCGCAGCCCAGCACGTCGCCCTTGTTGCTGGCGTAATGGCTCCACAGAAGCGCGCCGTCCTCGGCGATGAGCGCGGCCTTGAACGTGGTGGAGCCCGCATCGATGCCCAGGTAGGCCACGCCTTCGTAGCTTTCCAGGTCGCCGCGGCGCACGCGCTCGGCATCGTGGCGGCGCTTGAAGGAAGCGTAGTCATCCTCGCCCGTGAACAGCGGATCCAAGCGCACCACTTCCGAGCCCTGGATGTCGCCGAGGTTCTTCAGGCGCTCCACCACGTCGTTGAGGCGCTCGGGCTTGGCATGCTCGCTTTCCGCGCCGGCGATGGCGCAGCCGCTGGCCACGAACAGGTGCGCGTTGTCGGGCACGATGATGTGCTCGTCGTCGAGCTCCAGCGTCTCGTAGAAGCGCTTGCGCAGCTCCGGCAGATATTGCAAAGGCCCGCCCAAGAACGCAACGTATCCCCTGATGGGACGGCCGCACGCCAGACCGGAGATGGTCTGGGTCACCACGGACTGGAAGATGGATGCGGCGATGTCCTCTTTCCGCGCGCCTTCGTTGAGCAGCGGCTGCACATCGGTTTTCGCGAACACGCCGCAGCGGCTGGCAATGGGGTAGATGGTCGTGTGGCTTTTCGCCAGCTCATTCAGACCGCCCGCGTCGGTGTCCAGCAGCGCGGCCATCTGGTCGATGAACGCGCCCGTGCCGCCGGCGCAGGTGCCGTTCATGCGCTGTTCGATGCCCTGGTCGAAGTAGATGATCTTCGCGTCCTCGCCGCCCAGCTCGATGGCCACGTCGGTCTTGGGGATGAACGTCTCCACCGCCGTCTTGGATGCGATGACTTCCTGCACGAACTCGATGCCCAGCCACTGTGCCAGAAGCAGGCCGCCCGATCCGGTGATGGCGATGGTCATCACCTCGTCGCCGAACTCTTCGGCTGCCTTCTCCAGCACCTCCACGATGGTGGCGCGCACGTCGGCGTGGTGGCGCTGGTAGATGGAGTACAGCACGTTGTTCGCATCGTCCAAGATGGCGAACTTGACCGTGGTGGATCCCACGTCGATGCCGATGTGCAGGTGCTTGCCACCCTGCGCCGGGGCGCCTGCACCCGCCGTTGCGGCGTTCTCGCCTGGCTTCTGCTCGATTGTCGCGTTCACGGCCTTCTCCGCCATGATGGGTCCTTTCCTTGCATTCCGCCTCGCCGCCAAGGTGCTGCGGGGCGCCTACAACGTGATCGATTCGCCCGGTTTGATGAAGAACAGGCGCATGAAGATGAGCGCCATCTCCTCCGAGCTTTCCTGCATGCCCGTTTCGATCCAGTGCTCGATAACGCCCAGGTACGCCGAGGCGTAGAAGGCCACGTAGTACTGGACGAACGGGGTGGGGTTGGTGCGGTAGCGCTCGTGCAGGATGGACTGGATAAGGTTCGCGCACACCGAGTCGCGCAGGCGCGGCGCGAAGCGGATGTCGCCGCCCGAGCCCGTGACCGCATGCAGGAAGTCGCCCTGCTCGCGCAGGTAGTCGAACAGGTTCACCAGAAACGGCAGCGGCTGCTTGCGCACGCGGTAGCGCACCAGATCCATCACCGTGAGGCCCTGCATCTGTTCCTGGATGCGCTCAAGGTCGGCGATGACCTCGTCCTCCAGCGTGGTGAGCAGGTCGTCTTTGTCGTGGAAGTGGTTGTAGAAGGTGCCGCGGTTCAGGTCGGCGCGGGCGCACAGGTCGTTTACCGACAGCCCGTCAAGGCCGCGCTCTTCCATCAGCTCGATGAGCGCGGTGCGCAGGGCGCGCTTTGAACGCGCGATGCGGCGGTCGGTGTTGGCGGTGGGCGCCAAACGTGCTCCTTACCCTCGAGGCCGTCCCGTCGGAGCCCTGCAACGGCGGGCGGCGACGGGCGCTGCCGGAGGCCCTCCCCGGTACGCGGGGTCGCTTCATGCTGATCGAGCTCAATCAACACAGCGGCCAATAATCAACAGCCTGTTCAATTTCCGCCATTGTACGAGGTTGCGCCGCGATTGGCAACCGCAACCAGGCCGCCTGGCGTGGATTTTACGTTCTTGTTGACGAAGAGCCCGGTGAACGGGCGGATGGGGCACTGGGCAGGCGAGGCGGCATTGGACAGGACGGCGGGCGAAGCGTTGGCGCGGCGGACACGGGCGACGAACGCCCCGGCGACGCAGAGGCGCGCCGGCATGGGGGTGATCAGCGACGGAGGGGGCGCCCGTATCCGACGCTCCCCCTTCCATCCGCGGCGGTTGCGCTTACCGCAGCTCCACCCAGATGACGTCGCCGGGCGCGGGCGGCTGGGTGCCGGGGCCGGACGGCATCATGTAGTAGGCGTTCGCCGCCTCGGCCTCGGGCGAGCCGGGGCGGCCCGGCAGCGGCGTGCCGGAAAGCGTGCCGTCGGGCTGCGCCTTCACGGTGAGGAACTTGATGCTGAAGAACGGCGCCCCCGGCGCCACCACGGACGGCCGCACCTCGCCGGCGACCTTCGCGAGCGCGGCAGCCTGCGGCTTGGCGCTGTGGCCGCCCTTCGCGGGGAACGGAGCCGCCAAGCGCACCGGGATGCGCTCCGGCTCGGGGGACAGCCCCAGGAACTTCCGCATCAGCGGGCGCAGGTAGAAGTTCAGCGTGAACGACGCGCCCGCCGGCGGGCCCGAGATGCCCACCACCGGCGTGCCGTCCACCAGCGCATACGAGCTGTGGTGTCCGGGGCCGTGGTTCGTCTCGTGGCAGATCACCTGGCCGAGCTCTTCCATCTGCTCGCAGCTCCAGTCCTCCGAGCCCTTCGACGAGCCGGCGTTCAGCACCACGATGTCGGCCATCGCACAGGCGCGACGGATGGCGTCCTTGATGAGCTGCGGGTCATCGGGAACGATGTCGAACAGCAGCGGGATGCCGCCCCACTTCTCCACCTTGCCGCGAACCAGCAAGCTGTTCGTCTCGATGTTGCGACCGGCCTCGATGGGACCGCCCGGCGCCACCAGCTCGTTGCCGGTGGGGATGAACGCCACCTTCGGCTTCACGCGCACGGGCACTGCAGTCACGTTCCCGCTGGCCAGCCGCGCGGCCACGTCGGGCGTCACCTTCTCCCCCGCTCGCGCCAGCATGTCGCCGCGCCGCATCTGGCTGCCCGGCGCGCGCGTGCCGGCGAAACGCGCCGAGGGGGCAGCGTCGATGGACACGCGCTGCTCGTCGTCGGACACCCGCACGTGCTCGATGACGATGGCAGTGTCGAAGCCCTCCGGCATGACAACGCCGGTGTTGGCGAACTCCCAGTCCACCCCGCGCACCCACGCGGACGTGTCGGGCAGCTGGCCTTCCGCCAGACCCTCGAACGCATCCCAATGCACGGCGATGGAGTCCATGCAGCACTGCAGGGCGTTGGGCTTGTTCACCTGCGCAGCCACGTCGCGGGACAGGATGCGGCCAAACGATTCCGCCACGGGCACCAGCTCCTCCGTCGGCGCGCCCGGCATCTTCGGGAACGCGCAGCGCTCCAACATGGCGGCTACGGCTTCTTCTCGCGAAAGCTCGATGTGGTTTGAATGGTCCCGCATGGCGACCCGCCCCTTCCCTTTCTGCATCGCAGCCCGGCTCCCTCGGCAACGACGCCAAGCGGAAACGAGGCCGCGAACTATGCTTGTTCGAAGATAGTTATGGATTATCCGCCTCGCAAGCGCGGACTTCAAGCGGAAGAAGCGCGGCGGACGGGGCAAGCGCTTGGGCGGCGCAGCGGCCGGGAGGATGCGGAACGAGCAGGCGGCGCGGGCGGCGAGCGACCGGCGCAGACATGCTCGCCGCAACGGCCCCTAGGCAGCCGAATCCGCAGGCCCGGCGGCCCCACGCGCAGCATCGCGCACAAGCGGCGGGGCGCGGCATCGTGCGGCGGGCCGCTGTCGGAGGCGGAGCCGTTGGGCTACCATGGGCAGGTTCGCATGAGAAGGAGGGGCCGTGAAGCCGCACATCGTCATAGGCATCGACACCGGAGGAACCTACACCGACGCTGTTGCGTTCGACCTGCGCAACCGCACCGTGTTGGCGAAGGGCAAGGCGCGCACCACCAAGGAGGACCTGTCCTGCGGCATCTCGAACGCGATGGACACGCTTCCGCCGGAGCTTCTGCGTGCGGCGCGCCGCATCGCGCTTTCCACCACGCTGGCCACCAACGCCTGCGTGGAGGGCAAGGGCGGCCGCGCCAAGCTCATCCTCATGGGCACCACGCGCGCCGTGATGCGGCGCATCGACGCCGAGCGCGTCTACGGGCTGCGCGATGAGGACGTGCTGTGCCTCGACACGCACGGGTCGTTCGACGGCAGCGTGGTGGACGAGCCCGACTGGAACGCCGTCATCGCCGAGAACGAGGACTGGCTGGCCGACGCCGAGTCGCTGGGCGTGGTGGAGGCCAACGCCGCACGTAACGGAGCGGTGTGCGAGCGCCATGCCAAAGAGGTCTTGGCGGCGCGGTTCGGCGTGCCCGTGATCATGGCCAGCGAGCTGGCGAGCGACCTGAACATGATGGAGCGCGGCGCCACGGCGCTGCTGAACGCGCGGCTGCTTCCCGTTATCGAGGACTTCCTGTCCTCGGTGCGGCGCTCGCTGGAGCAGCGCGGCATCGACGCGCCCGTGTTCGTCGTGCGCAGCGACGGCAGCCTGATGGACGAGGCGTTCGCCCGCCAGCACCCCGTCGAGACTATCCTGTCTGGTCCGGCCGCCAGCATCCTGGGTGCGCGCGAGCTGGCGAAAAGCCCCGACTGCGTGATCGTGGACATGGGCGGCACCACCTCCGACGTGTCGCTGGTGGCGGGCGGCGAGCCCGCGCTGACCGACCGCATCCGCATCGGGTCGTGGAAAACGCAGGTGAAGGGCGCGTTCGTGGAAACCTTCGGACTGGGCGGCGACACCGCGGTGCGCATCGAGGGCGGGCGGTGCGCGCTGGAGACGCGCCGGGTGGAACCCGTTTCGGCTGCAGCGCAGCGCTGGCCCGAGCTCAAAGAGGCCCTGGCGCAGCGGGCCTCGTCGCCCTGCGTCGGCGGGCCCGCGCCATGCGAGGGCCTCTACTTGGTCCGCGAGCCCGCCGACCCCGCGCGCTACACGGCGGCGGAGCGCGACATCGTGGCCGACCTGCGCTGCGGACCGGCGCTCATCGGCGACGGCATCAAGGTGGACCGCTACGTGCGCACGACCGAACGGCTGGAGGCCGAGGGCGTGGTGATGCGGTTCGGGTTCACCCCCACCGACGCCATGCACCTTGCCGGGCACTTCAACCGCTACGACGGCGAAGCGGCGCTTCTGGCCGCGCGCATCTTGGGCAAAGCGCTGGGCATGGCCGGCAACGAGCCCGAACAGCAGATCGCCGCCGATGTGTACCGCCTGGTGGAGCACGCCCTCTACCTGAACCTGGCGCGCATCCTCATCGCACGCCGCTACCCGCGCGCCGCCGACGACGCAGCGGCCGGAGCCTTCGACGCCCTCATCGAAGAGAACTGGCGGCGCGCCCTGGCAGGAACCGACAGCACTCTGTTCGACCTGGACTTCGCGCTGCGGGCCGCCGTGGTGGGCGTGGGCGCGCCCAGCCACCTGCTGGTGCCGGAGACGGCGCGCCTGCTGGGAGCGCGCTGCGTCATCCCCGGCAACTCCGAGGTGGCCAACGCGGTGGGCGCGGCGACGGCTGCGGTGAGCGCGCGCGGCCGCGCGACGGTCGTTCCCCAGTACGACGCGTTCGGCATCGTGGGCTACACCGTCACCTTCGACGGCGGACGCGCCCACGCCGCCAGCGAGGACGAGGCGCTGGAGAGGGCGACGGAAGCGGCGCACGACGAGGCGATGCGCCGCGCCCGCCAGCGCGGGGCGCACGGGAAGCTTTCGTGCACCGTGTCGTGCACCAAGCGCACCTCGCACGACCTCTCTGGGCAGACGCTCCATCTGGAAACGGTGGTGACGGCCACCGCATCTGCTTGCGATACGAGCGACGAGGACGACGGGCGCTAGCGACGAACGTCCCGGAACGGCGGGTGGTGCCGGCGGAGAGCATCGGCAATGCGCCCAAACCGGCGAGCGCCGGTGCGGAGCGCAACAAGGCGGATAAAGCCCCCGAAGTCGCCAGAACGCGCAAAGTCCCGCGCCCTGGCGTTCCGCCGATCCCGTGCATATGGGCAGCTTCGGCGTCTGATCGCCTGCGGGTTTGCTATGCTAGGCGAATACGCGAACCCGCAGGCGCCCCGAACGCGCGGGCGCCTTTGAAAGGACGGAGCACCCATGCAGATCACGCCCCAGGAAATCGCCGAAACCCTCGCGATGGTGAGCGAGGAGCACCTGGACATCCGCACCATCACGCTGGGTCTGAACCTGCGCGGCTGCGCCGACAACAGCGCCGACGCGGTGGCGCGCAAGGTGTACAACCGCATGGTGAGCGCGGCCAAGCAGCTGGTGCCCGTGGCCGAGCAGCTTGAGCGCGAGTTCGGCATCCCCATCGTGAACAAGCGCATCTCCGTCACGCCCATCGCCGAGATCTGCTCGGCTGTGCGCGAGGACGACCTGACGCCTGTGGCCGAGGCGATGGACCGCGCCGGCAAGGAAGTGGGCGTCGATTTCGTGGGCGGCTTCACCGCGCTCGTGCACAAGGGGGCCTCGCGCGCCGATGTGAAGCTGATGGAGTCCATCCCGCACGCGCTGTCCGTCACCGACCGCGTGTGCTCGTCGGTGAACGTGGGTTCCACGCGCGCCGGCATCAACATGGACGCCGTGCTGAAGATGGCGAACATCATCCGCGCCACCGCCGAAGCCACCGCCGACCGCCAGTGCATCGGCGCAGGCAAGCTGGTGGTGTTCTGCAACGCCGTCGAGGACAACCCCTTCATGGCCGGCGCCTTCCACGGCTCGGGCGAAGCCGATGCCGTGGTGAACGTGGGCGTGTCAGGTCCGGGCGTGGTGCGTGCGGTGCTGGCGGGCATGCCCAAGGATGCCGATTTGACCACCGTAGCGGAGGCCATCAAGGCCACCGCGTTCAAGATCACCCGCGCCGGCGAGCTGATGGCGCGCGAGGCCAGCCGCCGCCTGGGCGTGGCGCAGGGCATCCTGGACCTCTCGCTTGCCCCCACGCCCGCCGAGGGCGATTCGGTGGCCGAGATCCTGGAGGCCATCGGCGTGGGCACCTGCGGCGGCCCCGGCACCACGGCGGCGCTGGCGATGCTCAACGACGCCGTGAAGAAGGGCGGCGTGATGGCGTCGAGCAGCGTCGGCGGACTGTCCGGTGCGTTCATCCCCGTGTCGGAGGACGCCGGCATGATCCGCGCGGCGGAAGCGGGCGCGCTGTGCCTGGAGAAGCTTGAGGCCATGACCTGCGTGTGCTCGGTGGGTCTGGACATGATCGCCGTGCCGGGCGACACCTCGGTGGAGACCATCGCCGGCATCATCGCCGACGAATGCGCCATCGGCATGATCAACTCCAAGACCACCGCCGTGCGCATCATCCCCGCCATCGGCAAGAACGTGGGCGACCGCCTGGAGTTCGGCGGGCTTCTGGGCTACGCGCCCATCATGCCCGTGAACCAGCACGCCGGCACCGTGTTCGCCCACCGCGGCGGACGCATCCCCGCCCCGCTCAACTCGCTGAAGAACTAGCAGCCGCGCCGGCTTTCCCACCAACGGAACGAGCCGGCGCTGCGCTTAGGCGCTCGCAAAGCCTGGTCGTACAGCTACGGGCGTGTAGCACGACATGGCGCGCTACGCCCTGAAGCAAGCTGGATTTCGACTCTCCAAGCAAGCTGAACCCGAGCGGCAGATCTTGCACGGCCGCTACAGCTCGATGAAGCCGTAGTCGAGGCCCTTTTCTTCCCGAAGGTAGTCGAACAGCTCGTCGCAATCGAACACCTTGATGGACGACCGGGAGAAATCCTCCTGGTTGCGCGTGATGATGGCGTCCGCTTTCACCTTGCGCGCGCACTGGTAGACGCAGGCGTCCTCGACATCTTCCCACGGCGAGTCGAGGACGGTATCAATATCGAGCTCCCCGAGCGATCCCACGCGAACGACCTGCCTCACCTGCCGCATCAGGCGCTTCGCATTCTCCGCCAAAGCGGGCTTGCCGCCCTCCGAGAGAAGATAGAACGTATCGGCAATCTGGGACGAGCTCATCCAAAGCTCATGCTCTCCCACATGCCCTAGAGCAAGCAGAAGCTCGGCCGGCTCGGAGAACGGCTTTCTGTCTTGAAGGTAATCGATGATTATGTTGGTGTCGACAAGCAGCCTCATGACAGACCCTCCATCAGCCCCTTCGCGATGAGACGCTCCCTCTTTGCTTCCTTGACGGTCATCGTCGCGAACCTGCCGGAGAGCTGCGCAGAGCCGCGCAGGCTTTTCACCCAGGCCACCGCTTCGGCGATTTCCTCCTTCGAATAGGTGCGCTGCGCCGGCTTGTCCGCGAACGGCAGCGCCCGCTTCGCGATGACGAAGTCGTACAGCTGGTTGATGGCCTGCGAGGGGTTCGACCCCAGCGATGCCAGAATGCGGTTCCCCTCTTCCTTTTTCTCAGGCGACATGCGCCCCGTCACCATCGCATCGGATGCCATCCGCGCTCCTTCCTCTCGTTGCCCCTGAGTATATAGTACAACGTACAACTAAGCAAGGAGACATAAAGATATGCACGCGCAGCCCCGAAGCCCCATCAGCCCAGCCTTGAGAAAAGGCCGCCAAAGACTTCCCCAAAGCAAGAAGCCCTTCCCCCGCTGGCCTCGCCAGAGGGAGAAGGGTCTTCGCTTTGGCAGACGCAACCGGCCTCGAGCCAACGGGCAGAACGGTGCTTCCGCCGTTCGGCCTGCGGCGCCTTGGCGTTAGTCGCGCGTGAGCTTGCGGTGGATGCGATGCGGGCGCGAGGCTTCTTCGCCCAGGCGCTCCACGCGGTTCTTCTGATAGCTGTCGAAGTTGCCTTCGAACCAGAACCAGTTGCCAGGATTCTCGTCGGTGCCCTCCCACGCCAGGATGTGCGTGGCCACGCGGTCGAGGAACATGCGGTCGTGGCTGGTCACGACGGCGCAGCCCGGAAACGCCATCAACGCTTCCTCCAGGCTGGCGAGGGTTTCCACGTCCAGGTCGTTGGTGGGCTCGTCAAGCAGCAGCAAATTGCCGCCCTGCGACAGCGTGAGCGCCAGGTTCAGGCGGTTGCGCTCGCCGCCCGACAGCACGCCGGCGGGTTTCTGCTGGTCAGAGCCCTTGAAGCCGAAGCTGGCCACGTAGGCGCGGCTGGGCACCTCGGTCTCGCACACCATCATGTAGTCCAAGCCGCCCGACACGACCTCCCACACGCTCTTGCTGTCGTCAATGCCCTCGCGGCCCTGGTCCACGTAGGCCACCTTCACCGTCTCGCCCAGCGTGAGAGCGCCGGAAGTGGGCTGCTCCTTCCCCACGATCATCTTGAACAGGGTGGACTTGCCCACGCCGTTGGGGCCGATGACGCCCACGATGCCGTTGCGCGGCAGCTCGAAGGACAGATCGTCGATGAGCACGCGCTCGCCGAACGCCTTGTGCAGGTGCTCCACGCGCAGCACCTCGGCGCCCAGGCGGGGACCAGCGGGGATGCGGATGGAGGTGAAGTCGGGGCGCTTGCTCTGGGAGGCTTCGGCCACCATCTGGTCGTAACGCTCCAGACGGGCGCGGCTCTTCGCCTGGCGCGCCTTGGGGCTGGAACGCACCCACTCGAGCTCGTTGGCCAGGCGCTTCGCCAGCTTCTCGTCGCGCTGCTTCTGCGCGGCCAGGCGCGCGGCCTTCGTCTCCAGGTAGGTGGAGTAGTTGCCCTTGTAGGGGTACAGATGGCCGCGGTCCACCTCGCAGATCCACTCGGCCACGTTGTCCAGGAAGTAACGGTCGTGCGTGACGGCCAGCACGGCGCCCTCGTAGTTGTGCAGGAACTTCTCCAGCCACAGCACGCTCTCGGCGTCCAGGTGGTTGGTGGGCTCGTCAAGCAGCAGCAGGTCGGGCGCCTCCAGCAGCAGGCGGCACAGCGCCACGCGACGGCGCTCGCCGCCGGAAAGCACGTTCACCGGCATGTCGGGGTCGGGGCACTGCAGCGCGTCCATCGCCTGCGACAGCTGGCTGTCCAGATCCCAGCCGTTCTTCGCGTCGATCTCGTCCTGCAGCTTGCCCATCTCGTCCATCAGCGCGTCGAAGTCGGCATCGGGGTCGCCCATCTCGGCGCTCACCTGGTTGAAGCGCTCCACCTTCGCCAGGATGTCGGCGAACGCCAGCTGAATGTTCTCCAGGACGGTCTTGTCCTCCTCCAGCGGCGGCTCCTGCTGCAGGATGCCCACCGTGTAGCCGGGCGTCAGGCGCGCCTCGCCGTTGGAAACTTCCTCCAGCCCCGCCATCAGCTTCAGCAGCGTGGACTTGCCCATGCCGTTGGGGCCCACCACGCCGATCTTCGCACCCGGGTAGAACGACAGCGTCACGTCGTCCAGGATGACCTTGTCGCCATGCGCCTTGCGCGCCTTGTACATCTGATAAATGAATTCGGCCATGTGATTTGCGCCTTTCTATCAGGGGTGACGGAAATTCCATCGCTCCAATCGCCGAGTCGTTTATAGCAGGATTTCAGCCGAGGGGGCCGCCGTAAACCGCGCGCACCAGATATTCCACATTGCCTTCGGGGCCGGTGATGGGGCTTTCCACCACGCCGGTCACGCAGAAGCCTTCGGCCTCCAGGGCGGTGCGCACCTCGGCCACCACGCGCTCGCGCACGGCGGCGTCGCGCACCACGCCGTGGTCGGTCTCGTCGTGGCGCGACTCGAACTGGGGCTTCACCAGGCCGATGAACACGCTTCCCGGCGTGCACAGACGCGCGAACGTGGGCGCCAGCGTCGCCAGACCGATGAAGCTGAGGTCGGCCACCAGCACGTCGAAAGGCGCGCCGAGCTGCGCCGGGTCGGCTAGGCGGATGTTCGTGCGCTCGAACACGCTGACGCGCTCGTTTTTGCGGATGCTCCACGCCAGCTGGCCGTAGTTCACGTCCACGCAGGCCACAGCCGCCGCGCCGGCCTGCAGCAGGCAGTCGGTGAAGCCGCCGGTGGACGAGCCGATGTCGATGCAGCGCAAGCCGGCCACATCCTGCCCGAACGCGTCGAGGGCTCCCTGCAGCTTCAGGCCGCCGCGCGACACGAAGCGCTTGCGGCCGCGCACTTCGATGGCGGCATCGACCGGCACGCGGACGGCGGCGCTCGCAGGGTAGGAATCGCCCACCTTCACCTGATGGGCCAGCACGAGCCGCAGCGCCTCGCCTGCATCGGCCGCCAGCCCCTGCGCCACCATCAGCGCATCGAGGCGCTCCTTCTTGGGCCTCTTCGGCTTCTGGGGCTTTTTCGGCTGCGCAGGGCGCGCGGGCCTGCCCGACGGGTCGGGACGGCGTGGTTGCATCGTTTCGCTTCTCGTATCCATGCCGCACATTATACGGGACGCTGCAGTCGTCGGACGGAGGCGGAGGGGAGCAAACCTGACGGGAAGCAGCGCGGAGCGACCCGGCAGCAAAGAAGGGACCCGAACGCAACACGCGGCGGCGCGGGGCCGAAAACCGCGCAATGGCACAGAACCGAAAGCCGCACCACGTCGCACGACGGAAGGCGACACGGCCCGACTGCCCCAACTGGCAACAAAGCAGAAAGCCCTCCGCAACAACGATGGGGCCGAAAACCGCGCAACACCACTCGCAACGGCAGGCGGCGCGCTGCGCGCAGGGTCAACATGCTCGTTACAATCGCGCGCGCAGACGGGATGCGCGGCGCGCAAGCGGTATGATGGAGAGGTTCGCGAACACGCATCCAGGAGGTTGCCATGGCAGACAAAGAGCAGCGCGCAGAGCAGGCCCGCAAGCACAACGCCCTGATGAAAGGGGCGTTCGCCAGCGAAACGGCGGCGACTGTCGAAGCGGCCGTCATCTACGAGGAAGGCGAGGGCCGCAGCCTGCCGCTGCCCGAGGCCGCCTTCGAAACCACCGAGACCATCGTGACCACGGCGTTTCTGCCCGAGGCGCTCTACCGCTTCGGCACGGGGAAGGCGCTGGTGGTGGATCCCGCCTCGTTCACGCGCCCCGGCGGCGCCTACCTTGACGGCGCATTCGGTCCCGAACAAGTGCTGTGCGCCGACAGCAACCTGTACGAGGTGCTGTGCGGCATCAAGCGCGACTACCACGACAAGAACCGCGACTACCGCCGCGGCCAGCTGTTCACCGACCGCTGCGCCTACCTGTCCGACGTGACGTTCTCGCGCGGCGGCGACGTGCGCCGCGCCAACGTGCTGGCCATCGCCGAGCCGCTGCGCGCCCGCGCGCTTGAGAACCACCGCTCCGAGGCGGAATGCGACCATGAGCTGACGCGCCGCATCGAGACGATCCTGACCGTGGCGGCCGCAAACGAATGCGAGACGCTTCTGGTTAACGCGTTCGCCTGCGGACGCTTGGGCTACCCCGCCCAGCAGGTGGTGGACGCGTTCAAGGCATGGATCGACGCGCATCCCGGCGCCGTGGGCCGCGTCGTATTCGCCGTGCCGCGCCTGCACCTGGACGCCTTCGACGCCGCGTTCGGCAAGCCCAAGGAGGAAGCGCCCGCGCCCGTCGCCACCGCCGACGACGAAGAGGACGCCGAGGACTGGCGCACCGTCGACCTTCCCGAAGGCGTGACGCTGCGCTAGAAAGCGCCAAGGGAAGCGGGTGGGGCTCCGGAGTCGGAGCCGACGCCGCAGCCGAAACCCCTCGCCCCCCCCACTTCAGCCATCGCCCCACCCGCACGAAAGCGCCCCTGGGCTGGACCTCTCGGTCCGCCCAGGGGCGCTCGAACGTCAATCGCCCTGACAGGCGTTGCCGCCGCACCGCTTGCGGCGTCACGGCGCTCCGCCGTCAGCCAAAAGCAAGTCCTACGAAGCCGACGGCACCAGCAGCTGCGCGATCTGCACGGCGTTGAGGGCCGCGCCCTTGCGGATCTGGTCGGCCACCACCCAAAACGCCAGGCCGTGCTCCACCGACTCGTCGCGGCGGATGCGGCCCACGTAGGTGTCGTCGGTGCCGGCCAGCAGGCCGGGCATAGGGTAGACGTTGGTGGCGGGGTCGTCCATCACCGTCACGCCGGGCGCCGCGGCCAGCGCCGCACGCGCCTGCTCGGGCGTCACGTCGGAGTCGAACTCAACGTTCACCGCCTCGCCGTGGCAGCGCAGCACGGGCACGCGCACGCAGGTGGCCGCCACCTTTATGCCCTCGTCGCCCATGATCTTCTTCGTCTCCACCACCATCTTCCACTCTTCCTTGGTGGAGCCGTCGTCGAAGAACTTGTCGATGTGCGGTATGCAGTTGAACGCGATGCGGTGCTGGAACGCCTCGACGGTCAGCTGGTCATCAGGCGTGCCGCCCAGGTACTCGCGCGTCTGGTCGTAGAGCTCGCGCATTGCCGGGGCGCCCGCGCCGGAAGCCGCCTGGTAGGTGGACACCACCACGCGCTTGATGCGCGCCAGGTCGTGCAGGGGCTTCAGCGCCACCACCATCTGGATGGTGGAGCAGTTGGGGTTGGCGATGACGCCGGAATGCCAGGCCAGATCACCCGGATTCACCTCGGGCACCACCAGCGGCACGTCCTCGTCCATGCGGAACGCGCTGGAGTTGTCGATCATCACCGCGCCGGCGTCCACCACCGCCTGCCGCATCTTCTTCGATAGGTCGGCCCCGCAGCTGAACAGCGCGATGTCCACGCCCTGGAAGCTTTCGGGCGTCATCTCCTGCACGGTCAGCTCGCCGGCGGGAACGTCGCCGCAGCCCGCGAACGCCAGTTTCTTCCCCACGCTGCGCGCGCTGGCCAAAGCGCGCACCTCGCTTGCGGGAAAGTCCAGGTCATGCAGCACCTGCAAGAACTCGACGCCCACCGCGCCCGTAGCGCCCGCAACCGCCACCACCGGCCGCGCCGGCATTTCCTTCGTCCACGTCATCGTTAGCGCCCCTTCGCCATTTTCGCGGCTATCTCTTCAGCGGAAAGCTGCGTCTCTTCGAACACGCTGTCGCTATCCAGTCCGAACGCGCTGTGCAGACAGCGCACCGCCTCGGCCACCTGAGCGGAGTCGATCACCACCGACAGGCGGATGGGCGAGGTGGAAATGGCCAGGATGTTGATGTTGTTTGCGCCCAGCGTGCTGAACGCCTTGGCGGCCACGCCCGGCGACGACTTCATGCCCGTGCCCACCAGGCTCACCTTCGCGATGTCCTTGTCTACCACGTACTCGCGCGCGTTGATGTCAGGCAGCACGAACGACAGCGTTTCCTCGGCGCGCCTCAGGTCGCCGCCGGGGCAGGTGAAGCTGATGTCGGTCAGGCCGTCCTCCGACACGTTCTGGATGATCATGTCCACGCTGACCGCGTTGCCGGCAAGCGCGCTGAACACCTTGGCCGCCACGCCGGAGGTGTCGGGCACGCCGCGGATGGTCACCTTTACCTCGGACGTGTCGTGCGCGATGCCGGTGATGACGGCTTCTTCCATCATGTCGGTTTCCTCCTTGATGTAGGTGCCCTCCGCGTCGGAGAACGCCGAGCGGGAATGGATGACCACGTCGAACTTGCGCGCGAATTCCACGGCGCGCATCTGCAGCACGCCCGCGCCGGCGCCGGACAACTCCAGCATGTCCTCGTAGGACACCTGGTCGAGCTTCTTCGCACGCGGGCAGATGCGCGGGTCGGCGGTGTAAACGCCGTCCACGTCGGAGTAGATCTCGCACACGTCGGCACCGATGCCCCAAGCCACCGCCACCGCCGTGGTGTCGGAGCCGCCGCGACCCAGCGTGGTGATGTCGCCGTGGGGGTCGATGCCCTGGAAGCCCGCGACCACCGGGATGTAGCCGCGCTGCAGCGCGTCCATGATGCGCTCGTTGTGCACCTTGACGATCTTCGCCTTCGCATGCGCGCCGTCGGTTTCGATGCCGGCCTGGCGGCCGGTGAAGCTCATGGCCTTGTAGCCGCGCGCCTCGATGGCCATGGCCAGAAGCGTCATGGACACCTGCTCGCCGGTGGACAGCAAACGGTCCATCTCGCGCGCCGGCGGGTCGGCGTTCAGGGCGGCGGCCAGGCCCACCAGCTCGTCGGTGGTCTTGCCCATGGCCGACACCACGGCCACCACGTCGTTGCCGGCTTGCTTGCGCTTTATCAGCCGTTGCGCGACCTTCTGGATGCGCTCGGGCGAGGCGACCGACGTGCCGCCGAATTTGCATACGATCAAAGACATGGGGCTCTTTCTTGTCGCAGGCGGAACTATGCGGCTCACATCATAGCAAACCCGGCCGCCCGATCAGCGCGCTTCACGATGAACGCGCACGTTTGAGCTGGGGAAGCTGCGCCAGCAGCACGGCGACGAACACCAACGCGCAGCCGACGAGCTCCGTGCCGCCCAGCTGCTCGCCCAGAAGCGCCCAGCCTCCCAGCGCCGCGAACACCGACTCCAGGCTCATCAGGATGGCGGCCGGTGCCTCGTCGACGGTGCGCTGGCCGATGTTCTGCAGCGTGTAGCCCAGCCCCGTGGAGAAGATGCCCACGTACAGGATGGGAAGCAGGGCCGGCAGCAGGTCGGCCGGCGCGGCGCCCTCGTGAACCACCGCCACCACCGCCGACAGCGCGGCGCTGGTGCCGAACTGCACGCACGACAGCCACAGCGCGTCTTCCAAAGCGAAGCGACCCACCGCCACGATGTGCAGCGCGTAGAACACCGCGCCCAGCAGCATGACGACATCACCCAAATACACGCCGCCGAAGCCCTGACCAGGCGGAACGCACAGCAGATACATGCCCGCCAGACACACGAACACCGCCACGACAACGGCGGGATGGATGCGCTTGCCCATGAAGCGAGCCAGCAGCGCCACGATAACCACGTAGGTGGCGGTGAGGAAGCCGGCGCGGCCCGACGCGGCGGCGTCGGGCGGATAGGCGGTGATGCCGAACTGCTGGCAGTTGTCGGCGGCGAACAGCACCAGGCCGCACAGGATGCCGCCGATGATGACACGGCGATGCGCGGCGAAGAAGCTGCGAGGGGCGGAGTCGGCAGGCTGGGAGTCGGAAGCGGGCGCGGCGGTTGCGGCGGCGCTGCGGTGCGCAGCGCGGCGACGCTTTGCAACGTGGCGCCCGGCGATGAGCGCGGCCATGAACAGGCAGGCCACCGTGCTCTTCCCCGCGATGAAACTGAACGAGCCCACCACTTCGGAGGCGGCCGACTGCGCCGCGAACGCCATCCCCCACACGAAAGCGGCGCCCAGCAGCATCAGCGCGCCCATCGCCTTCGGCCCTTTCGAAAACCCGCCCATGCCGCCGCGCACCTCCTTCGCCTTCATCTTGTCCAACCGGAAAAAGCGCGCCGGAGCGCGCTTGCAGCGGTGACCGATTATAGCCCAGAACGCCCTCGCGCCGTGAGGGCGCCGCAGCGGCGTTCCCCCTGCGCCCGCATTCGGCCGTTACGCCCGCCGAAGTCGCGACGCTGGCGGAGCCGCGGCGGCATTCTGCGCATTTTCTCAAGATCCGCCAGATCAAGCCCGTATACTTGACGCGTCCCGTACAATTGCTTCTTTCTTGCGCGCGGAAGGGCCGCGCGCGGTATCGGCAGGGGGTTCGAAAAATGGGTGCTTTCTTCGCTGTCGCGTCGCATCGCGATGTGACGCTGGACGTGTTCTTCGGCGTGGACTACCACTCGCATCTGGGCACGAAGCGCGCCGGCATGGTGCTGCTTGACGAGAGGGACGGCTTCCAGCGCGAGATCCACTCCATCGAGAACACCCCCTTCCGCACGAAGTTCGAAAGCGACCTGGACACCTTCCACGGCACCTGCGGCGTGGGCTGCATCAGCGACACCGACCCGCAGCCACTGCTGATCCGCTCGCATCTGGGCACGTTCGCCCTGACCACGGTCAGCGCCATCAACAACGCCGAAGAGCTGGTGGAAAGCTGCTTCGCCAGCGGCGAGCACCAGTTCATGGCCATGAGCTCCGGCAAGGTGAACGACACCGAGCTCATTGGCGCGCTCATCACGCAGAAGAACGACCTGGTGGAGGGCATCCGCTACGCGCAGAGCATGGTGGACGGCTCGCTGACGCTGCTCATCATGACCGCCGACGGCCAGCTGATCGTCGCGCGTGACGCCATGGGCCGCCTGCCCGTGCTGGTGGGCAAGAACGACAGCGGGCACTGCGTGGCGTTCGAGTCGTTCGCCTACCAGAAGCTGGGCTATGCCGACGCCTACGAGCTGGGCCCGGCCGAGATCGTGAGCATCGATGCCGACGGCTTCCGCACCATCGCCCCTACCGGCGACCAGGAGCGCGTCTGCGCGTTCATGTGGGTGTACTACGGCTACCCGAACTCCTGCTACGAGGGAATGAACGTTGAAGTCATGCGCTACCGCAACGGCGCCGTCATGGCGCGCGACGAGCGCGCGGCCGGCACGTTGCCCGAAGTGGACTACGTCGCCGGCGTCCCCGACTCGGGCACGCCGCATGCCATCGGCTACGCCACCGAAAGCGGCGTGCAGTTCGCCCGCCCGTTCATCAAGTACACGCCCACCTGGGCGCGCTCGTTCATGCCGAGCAACCAGGAAGTGCGCAACCACGTGGCGAAGATGAAGCAGATCCACATCCCCGAGCTCATCAAGGACAAGAAGCTGCTGTTCGTGGACGATTCCATCGTGCGCGGCACCCAGCTGCGCGAGACGGTGGACTTCCTGTACAAGGCCGGCGCGAAGGAAGTGCACATGCGCTCGGCCTGCCCGCCCATCATGTTCAGCTGCAAGTACCTGAGCTTCTCGCGCGGTAAGTCGGACATGGACCTCATCGCACGCCGCGTGGTGCAGGAGCTCGAGGGCGACGAGGGTCAGCAGCACCTTGACGAGTACGCCGACAGCTCCACCGAGCGCGGCAAATGCCTGCTCAAGAGCATCTGCGAGCAGATGGGCTTCGACTCGCTAGGGTATCAGTCGCTCCAGGGCATGATCGAGGCCATCGGCATCCCCGCCGAGAAGATCTGCACCTACTGCTGGACGGGGAGGGAATAGGGGCCGCCTGAAGCGATCCTCGCCGGCATCGCTTCAGTTCGGGCGCCCGGATTTCGAACGCCCGGACGGTCGGATGATCGTCCGGGCGTTTTTTGATGCGCGGCAAGATCGTGCATATCGGCGCAGATTCGCCAGTCGCGCGCAAAATGTTCCCGGTATGCACGATCGAAAAAGTGCCGATATGCACGACGATCCCGCGAGCAGGCAAAATAGAGAGCACCAATCTGGCTCGCAGCTTAATAGAGCCGGGAAAACCGTGCATGCCGGCTGAAATTCGCACCGGGCTGGCGAAAACCCGCCGGCATGCACGGCGAGTCGCTCTCGTTGCCGAATCTGACCGCGGTCCTCCGCGCATTTGCTTTCTCTTTGATCGGACGAGTCGTCCGATCAAAGATCTTTTCTCTTCCGGACGGAAAGCCGAGACCCCCGTCGCCTTCGCTGAACCCGCAGCAACTGCCCCTAGCTTGCCGATGCCCCACCAAAGCAGCCCTCGTCGATGAGGTCCGATCAGCGACGACGGTCGCCGCGTTTTGCGCAGAGCGCCCGATGGGCTCTACGGCTTCCTGCGCCTTTTCCACCGCATCATCCAGCCCGAACCCATCATCAAGCGCCTCGGGGATATCGCTCACCCCCGACACCGGCAACGCGCGCAAGTATTGACGAAGTCGCTCGGCGCCTTGAATGACTGCAGCATCACCGGCGCCGACGGAGCACGGGGCAACGTTCAGCATCTCTCCCGTTTCGGAGACATCATCCGACATAGGCGGCTCCAGCTTCACCGATGTCCCGCAATCCGAACGCAACGCCGCCGGCGAACCCGCTTTCGCCGTCGTGTTCAACGCATTCGAGGACTCGAGCGGAAGGCCCTGTTGCGCACCGGCGAAAAACCAATTCGCTTGTTCACACGCCGCCCCCAAACCCGTACAATCAGGTGTCGCGCCTTTGCACGCTCGCATCGCGAACCACAGCGGCCCACTAACGAAACGGGGACACGACCATGGCAGTCACCACCAACGAAAGCCGGAACCAATCGGCAACCTCCCTCGAAGCCGAACTCGCCGACTTCCACGGCAAGGTATCGCTTGCCAAGGCGCTGCCCTACGGCATCCAGCACGTGCTGGCGATGTTCGTCGCCAACCTCGCCCCCATCGCCATCATCTGCGCAGCAGCGGGGTTCGACGAGGCGATGACCGCAAGCCTTATCCAAAACGCGATGATCGTGGCAGGCATCGGAACCTTTGTGCAGCTGTTCGCCGTGTGGCGCATCGGCTCCAAGCTGCCCATCGTCATGGGCGTGAGCTTCACGTTCGTCACCGTGCTGTCGGGCGTCGCGGCCACCTACGGCTACGGCACTGTCATGGGCTCGGTCATCGCGGGCGGCGTCATCCTCATGGTGCTCGGCCTGTTGGCGAAGTACTGGCGGCGCTTCATCGGCCCCATCGTGTCGGCCGTCGTCGTGACCTCCATCGGCTTCTCGCTGTTGCGTACCGGCGCCGAGACGTTCGCCGGCGGCTCGGGCGCGCCCGACTTCGCCTCGCCGGAGAACCTCTTCCTCGGCACGCTGTCGCTGGTGGCGTGCCTTTTGTTCCAGGGCCTCGCAAAGGGCAGCATCAAGCAGCTGTCGGTGCTGTTCGGCCTGATCGTGGGCTATGTGGTGGCGCTGTTCATGGGCAAGGTCGACCTATCGGTGTTCCAAGGCCTGCAGGTCGCGTCTCTGCCGCAGATCATGCCGTTCACGCCCGAGTTCAACGTCGGCGCCATCATCTCGGTGACGCTGCTGTTCCTCGTGAGCGCCGCCGAGAACATCGGCGACACCGACGCCATCGCCCAGATCGGCTTCCGCCGCAACGCCACCGAGCGCGAGATCGCCGGCTCGGTCTCCGCCGACGGCTTCACGAGCGCCATCGCCGGCATCTTCGGCTGTACCCCGCTGACCACGTTCGCGCAGAACATCGGCCTCATCGGCATGACGCACGTCATCAACCGCAAGGCCATCGCGTGCGGCGCGGGCATCCTCGTGATCGCCGGCTTCGTACCCGCCGTCAGCGCCGTGTTCAGCTCGGTGCCCGACGCGGTGCTCGGCGGCTGCACCATCATGATGTTCGGTACCATCGTGACGAGCGGCTTCCAGATGGTGGCGAAGGCGGGCTTCACGCAGCGCAACATCACCATCGCGGCCACGTCGCTGGCCATCGGCATCGGCTTCACCCAGGTGGGCGGCATCTTCACGGCGTTCCCCGAGATCGTGCAGAACATTTTCGTGGACAACTCCATCGCGCTCACGTTCGTGGTCGCACTCGTGATGAACCTGGTGCTGCCGCACGGCGACGACGAAAAAGACCCTTCCGGAGAAGACTCGCCGGAGAGCGAAAGCACGACGCCCGAAGATGAATCCGCCAAAGAGAAGCCCGCTCATCCGGATGCTGCAGCAAGCTCCCAGACCGACAGCGCGCTCGTAAACGCGAACGGCCTTGATGCCGAGCCCATTCCGACCGACGCAGCAAGGAAGGTTGGCGCTTAGCCCGCTGCCCGGTCCGCCTCGGGCGGGCGGAGCGGCTTCATGTCGAGCCTGAGCGTCTGCTCCACCACTTTCATGAGCGCCTCGTCGCTGATGTCAGGCTTCACCTTCAGCAGCCCCACCATGCCGAATATCACCACGCAGAACATCTCGTAGACCAGCTCGATCTCGATCTTGTGATGCTCCGCGTATTCCGTGACGATATGGGCGTTGATGCAGTCCACCGTCTCGCGCACGGCACGCACGTCGAACTCGTCGCGCACGCCGAGCTCCTCCAGCACGGCGATCATTGGCCGCGGCTTGCCCGTAGCGTCGTAGAGCGCGCGGCGGAAGGTGGCGATGCACTTTTTCAGCGACCCCCGTGTGTCGCCGAACTTCCTCATCTCGTTCCACACGATGGCGGACTCTACCAAGTCTTCCACGTAGTCGTCGAGAACCGCCTCGGTGACGGCTTGCTTGTTACGGAAATAGTAGTACACCAGCTCGCGGGTGATGCCTGCCTCGCGCGCGATGTCCTTCACCGTGGTGCAGGCGACGCCCTGCTGCTCGTAGAGCTTGCGCGCCGCCTGCATGATCTCGCCTTTTTGGCCGCCGAGGCGCTTGCTTTCGGAAAGCGCCCGAGGACGGCCCGAATGCGCCGCAAGCAGACCGTATCCGCCCGCTTTCATCTCACCCCACGGCAGTCCGTAGTCCATCGCCGCGCACCTCGCCGTCGCCTATGCGGGCCGTGCGCATTCGCACGGCCCCTCACCTTGCTAGCGACAGTATAGCGAGCGGCGCCGGGAAGCATGGGCGGCGGGCTACTCGTTTTCCCGCTTCACGCTGAGGTACGCCTTGGTATCGGAGTAGATCTCGTCCTTGAGCGGGTTGAGCTTGCGCGTGCGGATGCGATGCGCCTGCCATATCGCCACCGCGACGTTCGATGCCAGGGCAAGCAGGCTCACGACGAAGAACGCCGTGGGATTATGCGTGGTGGGAATGGGCGCCAGCACATCGGCGAACTGCGGCACCGTCATGATGAACATGATCCACAAGGCAAGCGTCTGCGCACGATGCTGCAGCCATGCGCCGCGTTTGATGAAAAACGTGGGGATGGTGCACGCCAGAAGCAGAGCAAGGCCGCAATAGGCGGAATGGTCGGAGATGCAGTTGTAGGTGTAGGCGAAGTTCCACAGGTCGTAGGCGATGATCCACGCCCAGATCATGTCGGGCCAGATCATGTCGCGCGAAGGATCTTTCGAGATGATGATGCCGAACCACCCGCAGATGGTGAGGATGTTCAGGACACCGGCTATGCCGTTCATGATGTTCCACGGCCCCGAGATGGTCCACAAGTTCTCGACGAAGCCGCCCGTCCACAGCCCGAAGCCGAACACCTGGAAATCGCGCACCACCGCCTCGGCGATGTTGACTGCCAGGATGAGCGGCGGAAAGCACAGCGCCCAGCGCTTCTCGTGCAGATGATGGACGCGCCCGTCTTTTCCGCGCCACTTCACGAACCGCAGCGCCATGAAGCCCAAGCAGCCCGCCAGCGCGGAATAGGTTTTCACCCAGTTGAACCAAGTCCCCGTGCCGTACTCGTTGCCCGGCGCGGCGGTGGTCGGCCACACGAAGATCGTTAGAACGAGGGGAGCTGCCGCGAACAGCACGAGCCCCGTCCAGGGTTTCATGCGGCCCAGCTCGTTAAACGCCATCAGCGCGAACAGCACGAACAGCCAGATGGCGAGATACATCGGATCGGATGCTTGATACAGGATGCCCATGGCGACCTCCCTTGTCGTCTGCCATCGGCGGCGGTTCGGGCCTTCCCCTTCGCCTTCCCCGCCCCGCGCTCCTTCCCGCCTCCTCTCCCAAAGGGAGGAGGCTTTGTCCGTTGCCGAACCAGCGCGCCCTTTCCCCCGGAGTATACGGACGCTTGACGTGGAAGTCTTTACAGAAGATCCCTTTGTGTGAAAGAACCGGGAGCGCGCCTCCTGCTACACTGATGGCGCCTTCCCCTTCGGCATCGCCGCCTTCGCGCAAGACGGAAAAGGAGGGTCGCCATGAGCGTTCCTTTGTGGGTCACCCCTCTCTCGATGATCGCCTACACCGTGCTGCTGATGCTGCTCACCGAGTTCATGCGCACGCACTACCGCGCTTCGATGTGGGTGTGGGTGGTGTCGCTTATCACCGTGCCTTTGTGGATCATCAACATTCCCGGCGACGACTGGTTCCGCTGGGCGAAGAACCTCTCGGTCATCCTGCCGCTCATCTTCGCAGGCGTGGGCCGCATCGCCGCCGTGGAGAACAAAGACACGCCGTTTTGGCGCACCATGCGCAAGCGCTGGGTGCGCTGGGTGCTCTACGGCATCGTGTTCTGCAACATCGCCGAAGCCACGCTACGCGATTTCGAGATGGGCAACGTCATGAACGCGTTGGCAGGGCTCGTCCTGTGCATCACCATGCCGTTCGGCGACAAGTATTGGAAGTACGACACCTCCAGCCACGGCGAGATCCTCTCCTACACCGTGCCGATGTGGAACCTGCTGTACACGTCGTGGAACGCCTGCTTCGTGTACGCGGAAGGCCATGCATTCTTCGCCAGCACCTGCTGCATCCTCGCCGCGGCGGAGCTGTACCCCATCGTCAAGCGGCGGCCCGAGCTCTACATCACCGGCCGCATCTACACGCTGGGCGCGCACCTGCTGCTGCGGAGCTGCTTCCCGGCCCTGTTCCCCACCATCATGAACAGCGAGGCATGGTTCAACCCCGACGTGATGTTCTGGTGGGGCCTGGTAAACGGGTTGGCGGGCCTGCCGTTCGTGTTCTGGTACTGCTATCAGCTGCACACCGGCAAAGCCGACGTGTCGTTCCGACGCGGCATCGCGCGGCAGAAATACCTGGAAGGCCGCGCTAAGGGCACCATCGACGAGTACGGAGACCCCGTGGTGCACGGCGAGGCGCACGGCAAGGCAGACGCCGCCTGCTAGGCCGGCGCCGCCTGCCGGCGGGCCCTTCCTTCCCGCCACCTCCTCTTGCGGCGGCCGTCGCCCCCTTCCTGCGACGGCCGCCTTTTCGGCATCCCGCGCCCCACCCCGCACCCGCCCCATCAGGCGTCAAAGGGGCGCGCCTCATGGCTCGCTCGCATGCCGTTAGACGCGCCCCTTTGACGCCTGCGGCATCGTGCCTTTGGCGTCTGGCTTGCCTTTGGCACCTGGCGTTCTTTGGCGCCTTACGGCAAGACGTCCCCATGTCCGAAAACGGCGCACGCCCCTTCCCGCTCGGCGTATACTCATGCACAAGGAGGAAGGGGAGGGCCATGGAGCAGGGAAGATCGGATGCGCTGCTTGCAGCGCAGAACCTCAACGAGCCCGAGGACCGCCGACGCGCGCTATACGCCGCATTCGCATCGCGCGATTCGAGGTTCGACGGCCAGGTGTTCGTGGGCGTTTCCTCCACGCGCATCTACTGCCGGCCCGTGTGCACGGCGCATATGCCCAAATACGAGCATTGCACGCTCTACCGCACCGCCGCCGAAGCCGAAGCCGCCGGATACCGCCCCTGCCTGATCTGCCGCCCCGAGATGGCGCCGGGAATGGCGAGCGTCGATGCGACGGCGAACCTCGCGCGGCGTGCTGCCGCGCTGCTGCGCGATGACTGCGCGCGCGCCGACAGCGTGGAGCGACTGGCGGCCCGGCTCGGCTACACGAGCAGGCACCTGCGCCGCGTGTTCGAGGAGGAGTTTGCCGTCACGCCCGTCCAATACCTGCAGACCTGCCGGCTGCTGCTGGCGAAATCGCTGCTCACCGACACGGCGCTGCCCGTGGCGCAGGTGGCGCAGGCAGCCGGCTTCGGCAGCGTGCGTCGGATGAACGCCCTGTTCCGCGAACGCTACCGCCTCACACCAACCGATTTGCGCAAACGCATGGACACGAAGGGGAAAGCCGCGCGGGGCGAGCGGGACGAAACCAAAGCAGCGAGCAGCGGCTCAAGCATCGTCGACTCCACCGACATCGACGCAAGCTTCACCGTGCGGCTGGGCTATCGGCCACCGTACGGCTTCGAGAAGCTGCTCGGGTTCTTCCGCATGCGCGCGCTGGCGGGCGTCGAGGTGATCGGCGACGACTCATACCTGCGTTCGGCGCGCATCCCGCTCCCCGGCGGAAGCGAGGCGCACGGCTGGGTGCGCGTCGAGAACGACGCACGGCGCAACGCGCTCTCCGTCACGCTGAGCGAATCGCTTCTACCCGCGTTGCCGCAGGTGATCGCCCGCATTCGCCGCCAGTTCGACACCGACAGCAACCCGCGGGCCATCCACGAGCGCCTTGCGTCGCTCGACGACGCGGTACCCGGCGCCGCCGTCTTGGGCACGCGCCTGCCCGGCTGCTTCGACCCGTTCGAGACGGCGGTGCGCGCCGTGCTGGGCCAGCAGGTCACCGTCGTCGCCGCGAACAAGCTGGCGGCGCGCATCGTGGAAGCATACGGAACGCCGACGGGGTTCGACGCGGCGCCCGACCCTGCGCCGATCCCCACGCCAGCCCCTGTTTCTGCGGCAGGTCGCAACAGCTCCATGCCTGAACCCGATCCTGCCATCGCCCAGCTCACGCGCTTCTTCCCCACCCCCGCCGAGATGCTGGCGCTCGATCCTATCGAAGACGCCCTCGGCACGCTCGGCGTGATCAGGACGCGCAGCCGCACCATCGCCGAGATCGCGCGGCTGATGGCAGCGGGCGAGCTCGATCTGGGGCCCGGCTCCGACGCATCGGCGCAGATGGAGCGCCTGCTAGCGGTGAAAGGCATCGGCCCTTGGTCGGCGAACTACATCGCCATGCGCACCATGGGCTATCCCGACGCCTTCCTGGAAACCGACGCCGGCGTCAAGCACGCGCTGCCCGACCTGTCGCCGAAGGAGCGCCTCGCGCTTGCCGAGCAGTGGCGCCCCTGGCGCAGCTACGCGACCGTAAGCCTTTGGAACTCGCTGGGATAGAAAGGAACCCGCATGTACTACTCAACCGAATACGCTTCGCCCGTGAGCGCGCTCACCTTAGCCAGCGACGGAGCCGCCATCTGCGGTCTGTGGCTCGAAGGACAGAAATACCACGGCGGCACCGTCCCCGAGGCCATGGCGCGCGACGACGACGCGCCCGCCTTCGCCGAGGCCCGCGCCTGGCTGGACGCCTACTTCGCAGGCAAGCGCCCCTCCATCGCCGACGTGCCGTTGGCCCCCATCGGCGGCGAGTTCCGCCAGATGGTGTGGCAGATCCTCACCGAGATCCCCTACGGCGAGACGACCACTTACGGCGAGATCGCGCAGGAGGTGGCGCGCCGCCGCGACGGCCGCAAGACGGCGGCGCTGGCGGTGGGCGGCGCCGTGGGCCACAACCCCGTCTCGATCATCATCCCGTGCCACCGCGTGGTGGGCGCCGACGGCAGCCTCACCGGCTACGCGGGCGGCCTGGCGCGGAAGACCTGGCTGCTCGAGCACGAGGGCGTCGACATGAGCCGCCTCTACACGCCGACGAAGGGCACCGCGCTGTAGGAGCGCTAGGCGAAACCTGCTGCGGCGCCCTTCGTCCCAGCAAGTCTTAGTGCAGAGTCACGCCACCTGATGCCGTCTCCAGACAAGGGCCGAGGCGGGGGCGCACACGAGCAGCACCACGGCGTACACCAGCGCCGCCATGCCGATGAGGCCGACCACCACCGGCCCCAGCGGATACGACACCATGTCCGACAGAAGCGGCGACGGCACGAGCGTGTTCAGCGGGAACAGGTACTGGATGTGCATGAGCACGCCATTGCCGCCCGTGGGCAGAAGGCCCGTGATGAAAATGAGCGCCACGTCGAGCGCGAACACCGCCAGTATCGAGCGGAACAGGGCCGAGAGCGCCAGCGTGAGCGCCGCGAACCCGAGCGCCATGAGGTAGGCCAGCCCCAGCGCAGCGGCCGTCGCCTGCGCCATCGTGAGGTTGTACGGGATGGAAAGCGACATCGCCTGCACGGGCAGCCCCGCCCCGTCCGCCCCGAAAAACGCCAGCGCTACGCCCACGATGATGGCGGTCGCCAACGCGAAATACGCCGTCGTGAACACGAACGCCGCCGCCAGCTTCGCGACGATCAGCTTCGTGCGCCCGTAGCGAGAAGCCAGCAGCACCGCATCGGCGCCCTGCTGATACTCGCCGGCGAACATCGGTGCCAGCGCGACGCACACCGCCACCATCGCGAACGCGAGGAACGCCGCGCAGTTGAGAATGTCGTCCCAGCCGTCGGCGTACCCGTAGGCAAGCGGCTCGGCAACCTGCTCCTGCTTGTCGGTCCAGAACGCGCGCTCGGCGTCCGAGTACGTCCATGTGCCGCGCATGCCGTCATCGAGGCTGTCCCGCACCTTCGCAGCGATGGCGCCCAAGAACGCCTGGCCCGCCTGCTGCGCCGCCGCCTCGGCAGAACCCGCCTGCGCGATGAGGTCGGCCGCCACCTGGTAGGGCTCGCGCCCGCCGGGGTTCCAAGGCGAGAGAAGGTAGGAGTAGTAGCTGTCGAAGATGACGGCGCGCGTTTCCCGAGGGTACGTTTCCAGCATCAGCTGGTATGCCGCCGCATCAGACAGATCGACCACGTCCTCGGGATCAACCTGGGAAAACACCGCCTCCATGTACGTGCGCACGTCGGCGGCCACGCGCTCGGGAGTGAGCTTTCCGGCGTGCGCGTCATCGGCAGCATGGCGGCACGCGATGGCCTCGGTGCCGCTGATGATCTCGCCGTCGCTCGACGAGGTTTTCTGCTGCACCACGTTCAGCGCCATGACGCCCGCCAGCATCACGAGGATGCCGATGCACGCCACCTGCGCCACACGGCGGCCGAGCAGCTTCTTCAGCTCGAACTTGATCAGGGTGAACATGGGTACCCCTCCCCTTTCCTTCGGTTTGTCAGGAGCGCGAAGCCGCCACGCCTTCATCGCGGAACACATGGAGGTACAGGTCCTCCAGCGTGGGCCCAAGCGGCGCGGCGTCGGGCAGCGGCGGCTCGTCGGCCACGACGCGCATCACGGCGTGCCCGTCGGGCGCGTAGTGCACGTTGCTCACCACCAGGCGCGCCGCCAGCGCATCCGCCTGCCGCGCGTCCACGTGGCACTCCCACACCTTGCCCGCCACCTGGGACGTCACCTCGTCGGGCGCGCCGCGCATGACGAACGAGCCCGCGCGCATCACGAGGATCTCATCGGCGATGTACTCCACGTCCGACACGATGTGCGTGGACAGGATGACGATCTTGTCCTGCGCGAACGACGCGATGAGGTTGCGGAACCGCACGCGCTCCTTCGGATCGAGGCCCGCCGTTGGCTCGTCGAGCACGAGGATATCCGGGTCGTTCACCACCGCCTGCGCGATGCCGAGGCGTTGCTTCATCCCGCCCGAGAACGTGCGGATCTTCTGGCGCGCGGCGTCTCCCAGCCCCACACCGTCCAGCAACTCCAAGCTGCGCTCGCGCGCCTCGCGGCGGGGCAGCCCCTTAAGCGCGGCGAGGTACTCCATGAAGTCGAGCGCCGTGAAATCGGGGTAGTAGCCGAAGTCCTGCGGCAGGTACCCCAGCCGGGCGCGGTAGTCGGCCCCCAACTCGCGCACGTCGGCGCCGTCGAGCAGGATCTGCCCCGAAGTGGGGCGCAGCACGTCGCACACCATGCGCATGAGCGTCGTCTTGCCCGCGCCGTTGGCGCCCAGCAGGCCGTAGACGCCCGGGCGAAGCTTCGCGGACACGCGGTCGACCGCTATCTTCGCCCCGAACTGCTTGGTGAGCCGGTCGATGGTCAATTCCATGGAATGCCTCCTCTGGTCATGGGGATTCGGGGGAACGGACGGCAACGCGACGCGGGCGCGTCATGGGAGCGGCTTCGCCGCGACGAGCCGATCGAGCCCTTCCGCCGCCTGATCGAGCCAACGGCGCGCTTCGCGCAGCGCGAGCGCCGCTGCCGCCACGGCGACGAACGCCCATGCGCCCGCCGACGCCGCCTCGTACGCCGCATCCGCCACCTGATACAGCCCCAAGGCCGCCGCCATAACCAGCACCGTCCACGCCAGCATGGCGGGAAGCGCCGCGTTCGAGCCGACCCTGCGCGCAAGCGCCAGGCATCCGAGGCACGAAAGGAAGTACGGCGCGCAGGCATGGAGCAGCAGGGCGAAGGCGTCCGTGTCGGCGACGGCGGGCGCGACGAGGACGGCAAGCGTCATCGCGAGCACTTCGGAGGCGCCCAGCAGGATCATCCGCGCCAGCATCACCGCGCGGCAGTCGAATCGGCAGGCGTATTCCAGCTCTTCGGTCCCGTTCGCCCGGCTCGCCATGAGATCGGGCAGACCCACCGCCACCGACGCGCATCCCAGCACGCTGAAGAGCAGCGCCGTGCGTTGAGCCGCAACACCGGGAAGGAGCTGCTCGGTTGTCGCGCACAGCGCCACCATGGCGACGACGAGCGCGAGCTGGGCCGCCCACACGCGCCTGCAGATGAAGCGCACCTGCCCCAGCACGAAGCGGGCGAAGGCGCGGATGCGGACGAGCGGATCACCGGCAAACGCTTCGTCCGCCGCGCGCTTCGACTCGGCAACCGCCGCCCGCGCAACGGCCGCGCGCCAATCGGGTTCCGCCCCCTCGTCCCAACGTGCGCGTTCCTCTCGATAATGGCAACGCAGGCGCTCATCGATGCCGCTGCCGCCCATCATTCACGCCCCCTTCCGTCAGGCGCCTCGGCGCCTTCGTCCAGCTCGCCTTTCAGCCGAGCAAGCGCCCCTTCTATGCGGCGCCGCACGGCAAAGCGCGAAATCCCCAGCACCTTGGCGATCTCGCCGATCTTGAAGCCTTGGTCGTAGCGCAACTCCACCGCTTCCCGCAGATCGTCGGGCAGCTTTTCCAACGCAAGGGCAAGCTCGACATCGCCCTCGCTTCCCGCTGCGGCGCGGCACGAGGCGGCTCCGAGCGCCACCGAGTCGGCTGCCCGGGGTTCTGCCTCGTGCGGCGCGCCGCCGCCCTCCGCATCCGCCGCCGAACGCTCGCCGAACGCCGCAGGCACTTCGCGCGACGTGCGCGCTGCGTCGATGCACAGGTTGCGCGCGATCGTCACCAGGTAGGCGCGCGGCTTGCCCGCCTCCGCATAGCGCGGCGCGCATCTCACAAACCGGAGAAACGTCTCCTGCGCCACGTCGCGGGGGTCGATCCCGCGAGGCGCATGCCTTCGGCAGTACGCCAGCACATCGTCGTAGCATGCCTCCACGATGCATTCGATTTCCCCGGCGTCAAGCAAGCCGCCACCTCCCTTCACTTCCCTACAACGATGCTGCCGCGCAAAATGTGCGGCAGCATCGGAAAAGAGGCTCCTCACTCGTAGCCGCCGCTCGTAGCTGCCGCTCGCCGCTGCCGGCCCACGCGTAGCAGGCCCGATGCAGAAAAATGACCGAACCGTGATTTTCTGCCATCTTTTTGCATGAGTTTCATCAGGGAAAACACGCATATTGCCTGATAGATGAAGTGGCAGAAAAATACGGTTTGGTCATTAAACGGCCTTGGTGGACGATAAACGGCCTTAGAGGACAAAGCCTTCGCAAAACGAACGGCCCGGATACGCAGGGGGCGGCAAGCCCCTCTCTCTTCCTACACGCCGTCCAAGCCCTCCAGCAGCCCGTCAATGGGCGCAAGCGGAGCCACCCGCACCTCTCCGCAATAGGGGGCGGCTCCCGGCGCGATCAGGCCCGGCTTTTGCACGATCATCGTCACCGTCAGATCCGCCTTGATGCACGGATCGGCGGCGTCACCCGTCTGCGCGGACAGCCCGCTGGGGACGTCGGCGGCCACAACGCGCATATGGCCGGAACGGATCTCGTTCACGGCGCGGATCCACCAGTCGTAGGGCTTGCGCACGGTGCCGCCCGAAAACCCTGTTCCCAGAATCGCATCTATCACCACGTCGGCGTGGCTGTAAACGAAGAAGATAAGGATGTCGGGATCCACGACGATGCGGCAGCCCTCCGCTTCCTCCAGCACGCGCGCCGCCTCCACGGCGGCATCGAGCGCGGGTTGCGCCTTGATCTCGACAGGCGGACAGGCGGTCAGGGCAACCACGCGAAAGCCCCGCTGCGCCAGAATGCGCGCCGCCACCCAGCCATCGCCTCCATTGTTGCCCGAACCGCACAGCACCAGAAACAGCGGCGGTCCCGGCACGGGCAGGGGCAGGCTTGCGTCGTGGGCGGCGGCTTTCAACGGCGCAAGACGCTCCGCCTGCACCTGCTTGGCGAGCTGCAACGCCGCATCGGCTACCGCCGCCCCCGCGCGCTCCATCAGATCGGCAAGCGACGTTCCCGCCGCCGCGATGCGCTTCTCGAG
The DNA here is from genome assembly GCA_018710945.1 of Candidatus Aphodovivens avistercoris. Classification (GTDB taxonomy): domain Bacteria; phylum Actinomycetota; class Coriobacteriia; order Coriobacteriales; family Eggerthellaceae; genus Aphodovivens; species Aphodovivens avistercoris. Next base: position 34,770 of record DVIW01000020.1, read on the forward strand.
CTCTGCAACCTTGCCCACGTCCAAAACCGGCCTGCGCTCCATCGCTTCCTCTTCCTCCCGGGCACCTCTTTTCGCAAAGGATAGCATCGCGTCCCGCTTCCGCAAGACGGCTGAGCTAGACGGAAGCGATCCGCACGATGCTCGGCAAAACCCGGTCGCAAGCATCTTCGCTTCCGCGCTGCCTCTCATCCCGAAACGATGTTTCTGCTGGTACAATACGCGCAGGAAACCCCGTCCCGAAAGGCCTTTCATGGACGGCTTCTTCAAGATCAGCGAACGCGGCAGCTCGGTGTCCGACGAAGTCGTCGGCGGCGTCACCACCTTTTTTGGCGATGGCGTACATCATCGCAGTGAACCCCGGCCTCATGGAGGCGGCGGGCATCCCATTCGAAGCGGCGCTCACCTCGACGTGCCTTGGCGCCGCCATCATGACCATTGCGATGGGGCTTATCGCAAACCGCCCGATCGCGCTGGCATCGGGAATGGGCATCAACGCCATCGTCGCCTACACGCTGTGCCTCGGCGAGATCGGCGTCGACTGGCGCGTCGCCATGGCCGTCATATTCCTCGAGGGCATCGCGATCCTGATCCTTGTGCTCTGCGGCCTGCGCAAAGCCATCATGGACGCCATCCCGGTGGACTTGCGCCGCGCAATCGGCATCGGCATCGGCCTGTTCGCCGCTTTCATCGGGCTTAAGGGCGGCAGACTTATCGCAGCGGACGAATCCACCATCCTAGCACTGGGCGAGGTGTCCTCCCCCACCTGCATCGTGACGCTTATCTCGATCCTCGTTGCGGTTGTCCTGCAAGTGCTCAAAATCAAAGGCGGCCTGATCATCTCGATCATCGCCGCCACCATCGTGGGGATTCCGCTTGGCGTGACGCTGTTGCCGACCGAGTGGAACTTCGGTCTCGATTTCAGCGCATTCGCCGCACCGTTCCAGACCGATCCCGCCACCGGAACGCTAGCGATCATCCAAGTGTTCATGCAGCCTATCCTGCTCATGTTCGTGTTCCCGCTGCTTATGAGCGACTTCTTCGACACGATGGGCACCGTGGCGGCCGTGGGCGAGCAGGCTCATTTCGTGAATAAGAAAGGCAACGTCGAAGACGTGCAGCCCATCCTCTTGGTCGACTCCGCAGCCGCTGCCGCAAGCGGTTTCCTCGGCGCAAGCTCCATCACGAGCTTTGTGGAGTCCACTTCGGGAGCCGCCGCAGGGACCCGCACTGGCCTGTCGAACATCGTCGTGGGCATCCTGTTCGTGCTGTGCGCTTTCTTCGCACCCATCGTCGGCATGGTGTCCAGCGCAGCGACCTGCGGCGCGCTGGTGGTGGTCGGGTACCTGATGCTTACCGACATCGCAGAGATCGACTGGAAGCGCATCGAGCACGCGATGCCGGCGTTTTTCACCATCGTGGGCATTCCCATGACCTATTCCATCACCAACAGCATCGGCATGGGATTCATCTCGTACTGCGTGATCATGCTGGTGCAGGGACGCGGGCGGGATGTCCATCCCCTGATGTGGATCGCCACCGCCGCGTTTGTGGCGATGTTCGTCATCGCCTAACCGGAACAGAAGGCAAAGCTCCTGCAGCGCAGGCTCTCGATCCCCGCAACGAAAAAGCGCGGCCGCCGTGCTGGCAGCCGCGCTTCTGGCTGCTTTACCTGCTAGGGCAGAAAGCAGCTCACCTTGCCGTGGCCGATCTCGGCCATGCAGCGAGGCATCTCCTCTACGGGAAGCACCTCGATCACGTTGGCCAGGCAATGCAGGGCGCACAGCGGCTTTTTCCCTTCCTCGAGCCTGTCCGCGCACAGGTCGCACAAGTGCGAGGGAACGGGGACGCAATCCCATTCCCAAGAGCCGCCCAGCTTGTGGGGGCCGATCTGCTGAACCTTGATGCCCCACTGATCGAGGGGAAGATCATGCTCCTTGCGGCACGACACCTCGCAGGACTGGCATCCCGTGCAGTAGCCGTAATCGATCAACATGCCGTATTTCATGGTTTCCTCCTCTCGCCTACTCGCCCAGGTCGTCAAGGCTGTCGACTTTGCAGATGTTGCAAATACCGTTCTTGTACGGAGCGCCGTAGCCGGTCACGCCAACGCTTTCGTGCGGCATGAGGCTGTTCACGTTCGACTTCCAAACGCCAAACAGGTTAGGGGCCTCGCCGTCCTGCTCGGGGTACCACCATGCATGCTCGAGGTGGATCATCTTCTCGTTCACCTCTTCGGTGAGGCGAGCCTTCTGGACGCACGAGCCGAACACGGTCTCGGCGCGCACCCAGTTGCCCTCTTCGATACCGTAGCGGGCGGCGGTCGCAGGATTGATGGTCACCAGCGCATCGGGATGCAGCGCACGCATGCTGGGGATCTGGCGATGCTCGGAATGGAACATGCTGATGTGGCGTCCGCCCGTGGTGTAGACGAGCGGGTACTTCTCCACAACCTCGGCAGGCTGCGAAACAGGGCTGTACTCAGGCTCCTCGAAGTAAGGCAGCGGCTGCTCGTCGTAGGACTCCAGGATGGGAGAGTGCAGCTCAACGAGGCCGGTAACCGTCTGGAATCCAGGCTCGCCGTCGTCGCGCAGACCGCCCGCCTCGTACTTGCGGTACGTGTAATCGGCCTGTTTGACGGGCACGGCGCGCACGTCTTCGAGCCCGTAGCCGTAGTTCTCCTTGAGCTTGGCGTCAAAGAAGTCGTCCACCGTCTCGAAGCTCTCCCACAGTTCGGGGCGCATACGGCGACCCATGTCGATGAGGATCTCGAGGTCGCTCTTCGTGTCGGGGTTCTCGATCGCCTTGTTCATAGCGCCGATGAAGTGCTGGTTGCGTCCGTAGTTGGGCGTGACGAGGCCGTCGTGCTCGGCAAAGGTGGACAGCGGGAGCACCAGGTCGCACAGGCCCATGATGGTGGGGGTCATGAAGATGTCCTGGGCGACGATGAAGTCGAGGTTCTTCATGGCCTCGTACCAGCGCTTCGGCTGGTCCGCCATGCAGGCAAGCGGGTTGTTGCCGATGATCCAGCACATGCGCAGGTCGTAGTAGCCCGGAACGTCCTTGTACATGCCCTCGAGCCAGTTGAGCAGGGTGTCGCCCTGGACGCCGCCCGTGGCAGCGCCGGTGTTAAACAGGCGGTACTTGCCCGTGGGGTCGACGATGTGCTTTTCGGACATGCCCGGAGTAAGCGTGTCGGACATGTCGTAGCGTCACTGGCCGATGAAGCTCGTGGGCTTGGTGATGGTCACGCCGCCCGGAACGTCCAGATAGCCGCAGATGGCGACGAGCGCCAGGAAGCACTGGGCGCCCTGCGTGGAGGCCTTGGACTGGTCAAGCGCCACGCCCCAGGTCGCCGTGGAGGGGAGCGTTGGTGGCAAACGCGCGAGCCGCGCCCACAAGCGCGTCGGCGTCGATCCAGCTCACCTCTTGGACGCGCTCGGGCGTCCACTCCTTGACAGCCTCGGCAAGCTCGTCGAAACCGTAGCACCACTTCTCGACGAACGCGTGATCGTACAGGCCCTCGCTGATGATCACGTTGAGCAGGCCCATGCCCACCGCGGCGTCGGTGCCGGGGCGCAGCTGCAGGTGGTGCTCGGCACGCGCGCCGAGCCACGTCAGGCGCGGGTCGATGGTGATGATCTTCGAGCCGCGCTTCATCAGGTCGACGATGGAATGGCCGAAGAAGCCGTCGGGGTTGGAGTACAGCGGGTCCTTGCCCCACACCAGGATGTACTTCGGAACAACGTACGCCGGATCGTCGTAACCGCCCGGGAGGTACTGCGCCGAGTCGATCTCGGGAACGCCGGCGCCCAGCAGGTAGTTGGTGACGGTAGCGCGCGGGCCGTAGCAGGCCTCGCCGCTGAACGCGTAGGTGCTTGCTCCGTTGGGCGTGTTCATGATAGCGGGACCGTAGACGGGAGCGTACAGCGTCGACTCGCGGCCGGTGCCCGTCAACGTGAAGATCGCCTCTGCGCCGTACGTGTCCTGGATCTCGCGGATCTTCTCCTCAAGCAGGTCGTACGCCTCGTCCCAAGAGATCTTCTCCCACTTGTCCTTGCCGCGATCGGCGCGGTCGCGCTTCATGGGGCTCATGAGACGGTCCTTGTGGTACACCACCTCGTCAAGCGCGATGCACCGGGGGCACAGGCGCCCGTGCGTGATCGGGTGATCGGGATCGCCCTCGACCTTCACGATCTTGTTGTCCTTCACCGTGATGAACATACCGCATCCGACGGGATGATCTCCCGGAGGCGACCATGCGCAGGTGCGGACCTTGAGCACGCCGTCACCTACCTCGGTGATGTACGGTTTGTTGTCAGCCATTCCCTCTCCTCTCTTTAGGTGGCCATGACAAAGCTCGCCTCCGCTGTAAAGGGGACAAACGAAAGCGAGCTTTGACGGTGCCACCATACGCGCGCAGAAGGAGGCGCGGCAGACCCGTAACGGGCTGTTTTGCGCAGCGAGGCGCAGAATTCACCCTCACCCGAAACGGGTTGCCGTCGATTCATCAGGTGTTTTGGATGCGGCGCTCGAAGCGTCGAAGGACGAGAAGGGGAATCAGGCCGCCCCCTTCTTGAAAGCAAGGGCATGGCTGAGAGGACATGCGTCAGACGTTCGGCGAACCCTCCATGCGCCGCTCGATCACATCGATGAGCTCTTGTCGAGAGTGGACGCCCATCTTGGCGAACACGTTGCGCGTGTGGTCTTTCACGGTGTTCTGCGAGATGTTGAGGTCAAGCGCGATGTAGCCGTTCGTCCTTCCGCGGCTCAAAAGGCGGAACACCTCGCCCTCGCGCGCGGTCAGGCCGTGCTCCTTGGCCAGCTGAGCGCACAGCTCGTCCCACACAAGCTGAGGATCCATCGTCTCGCTGCGGCTGGGTTGCGCGCTTGCCTGAACGCGGCCCTCGAACATGCGCTCAAGCGCCTCGCTCACCGTCTGCTGGCCCAGCACAAGCAAGACCGTCGCGAACACCAGCACCGCAGCGACCATAAAGAACGGAACCAGAAACGCAACGGGCTCGGCTCCCGATCCGATTACGCCGTAGGCGACAAACCAGCCGACCGTCGTCCCCAGCGCGGACGCGCCTCGCCCAAAGCCGAAGGTGCGCACGGCGGAAAGCGTCGTGCGCTCCGCAAGGTCGGACAAAAGCGCCTACACCGCCACGATGAAGACGTTGTAGCCCACGTTGATGACGATGTTCTGCACCGCACCCATCGACGAACCTGCCAAAGCGCACAGGATGACGGCAACGCACGAGCACACCATGAGCGGAAAGTAGATCTTGCTGATCTCGTAGTTGCGCACCGCAAGCACGGCCCCCGCAACAAGCATGATGGCGCCCAGGATAAGAAAACTCAAAAACACGACGACGATCGACTGGCTGGACACGTCCCCGGCACTCTGCATCAACGTGGAGAACCCTTTGATCACGCCGACGGCGACGCTGAATACGGTCACCGAAACGAGAAGCTTGGGAAAGTAGCCGCACGGCAGCGATTCGGCCGCGACCAGGTCGGTGGTGTCTTTGCGCACTTCGGGGCTGCCGGATCCCAGCAGCACCATGATGCTCGCAAGGACGGGAAGCAGGCTCAGCACCACCTGCGAGATCGGGGCGGGCAGGCACGCGATCATGAAGAACAGCAGATTCCCAAGCAGCATCGACTTTGCGATCAGGAAAAACGGCACCTCTCCTCGCGGCGGCGCGCTGTACAGGCATCCGATCCTCAGGCAGACGAAGGCGGTGCCCACCCCCGTTGCCACACCGCAGAGGGCAAAGGCGATGCGCGAACCGCCGTCGTCGGCAAGCACGCCCCCGGAAAGCAGATAGGTCGCAAGCGAAGCGAGCAGACCCATCAGCACTACGAAAAGCCCGTTCTCGACCAACTTGCCCGCTTGCTTTTGAAGCACGCCCGCTCCGATAAGGCATACCGCAAGCGAGATGCCCGAATACAGATACAGCTTGGAGCTCACCATGCCCGAACGCGCATCCCCAAACGTCGAGGTTGCTCCGTTGTTGGTCATGGTAAGAAGAATCCACGCGGAGTACAGAGCCAAGCTCAGATACTTGAGATGGTGCCAGCGATGATCGATCCCCTGAACGCCGCGGGCGATTGCCGAAGCGGGAACGACGCCGTCATGTGCGTGCTTGTCGGAAACGTTGGCGTCGTGCTGATCAGACGATCCTCGTTTGGGCATAGCTGTCCCCTGTTCGGCTCATCGTTAAGTCGCGTTGGGACCGTCCCCTTAATCCCCGTCAGACCGTTCCATTGTATCGCAGAAAAACACGGCCCGCGACCTGCCAGGACCCTCTCGCACTTGCATGCAACCGTCAAGCCTCGACAAACGATGACGCAAACAACGCCGCAGCTTCGCCCAACATCCGAGCAGAGAGGACGAATCTCAAAGAAACAGCAGGAGTTATCCGCCCGGAAACGGCCAAGGTCTGCCGCGCGTATCGTTTCACCCCTTGCGTCCAAAGGCGAAAACGGGATCCTTTAAACCATGCGAAACGCATAGAGGTTACTCTTTTCGCTATGCTGAACGCTCTTGGCCCCATTCGCATTGGCAGGTAGACTTTACGGGATAAAGAACGGGGGCGCTATGGGAATCACGATGAATATCATCGCACACGAATTGAAGGCGCACGGAACCGTCGTTCGGACGCAAACGTCTGATCAGGCGTTTGCCGATGTACGCCTTTATCTCGGCGTGGAATCCATCAACCCCGACCGTTCGGACTTGCTTTATCTTACCGACGACGCCTCGCAAGTCCCCCAAGGATCACGCGGGGGGATCAATCTGATCTACATTGGGACTCCGGAGCGCCCCAGCGTTAGCGGCGCTTCCTGCTCGTTTGTCGGCGACATGGATCTTTTCGAAGCACTCACGTTCTTGCAGGACGTGTTTCTCGCCTATAGCGAATGGGAAGAGGCGATGGACGCTTCGTGCCTCGCCAACGAGGGCATCCAGCGATTGCTGGATCTATCGGAGCCGTTTTTGGCCAACAACACCGTAGTCGTCGACCCGGCCCTAAAGCTGCTCGCGCATACAACGGGCATCGAATGCGACGACCCGATCACCGTCGAGCTAATCAACCATGGGTACCATACGGAAGAAAACATCCGCAAGTTCAAGCTGAACAAGCGTTTTGCGCCTTGGGCAACGCAAAACGGTTTCATCGTGAACGACACGCGACGCATCTGCAAGTACACCACCATCGTGTACTCGTTCAAAACACGCGACTCGTTCTCTATCATCTTGATCATGATGTGCAACCACATCGATCCAGCACCCTATCTTTTTGACATTTTTAGCATACTCATCCGGCGCGTCGCGCATTATGTCGAACGCGAGTACCCCGAAGGAAAACCTTCGGGAAGCTCAGTCGACTCGTTTTTGAGAGATCTCATCGAAGGGCACATCAACACGCACGCTACCATCATGGAGCGCTGCGAGTTTGCAGGCATCCCCTACGAGGCACAGTTTTGTCTGTTCCACATTGATTCCTCGTCCAACTCTGCGCCCACTCCGCGCTTGCTAGCTGATGTCGCCCGCGAGGTTGCTCCCGCAAAAGCCCTTATAGTCAAGCAGGCAGTAGTCGTCCTGTGCTTCAACTGCGCGAACAGCTCCTGCCCGAAGCATTGTCGGGATGGAGCCTGCCCGCAAGGGTGCAACTCGGTATCGAACCGCCTGAGCAGCCTACTCGCACGTTACGGCATGGTATGCGGCCGCAGCTCGACCTTCACCACGCTCGACCAAGCTCGTGGAGCCTATCTTCAGGCACGCGCTGCCGAGCGAATCGGCGTTGGGCTGTCCGATTCCGAAAACGCAGCGCATGCATCTCGCGCTGCCCTGAGAAGACGCCCGCAACTACCAGGAATTTTTCCGTTCGACCTGTACTACTTCGATCACCTGATCAATGTGAGTGGAGATGAAGGCATCGAACTTCTCCATATGACGAATGCCTACCGGACTCTCAAGCGCATCGCAGAACAGGACGAGCGCATGAATACCGACAACTACGAATTCCTGTTCCACTACCTTGCAAACGAACGTCGCGCCTCAGTGGTGGCAGAAAAGCTCCCCATGCATCGAAACAACGTGAAGTACCGCATCGATCGCATCGAGAAGACATTCGGCATCGATACGTCAGACGCCGAGACCCGTCGGGATCTCACGTTCGCCTACGCTATCGACAACGCAATTATCATGCCCGCCGCGCCCCAAAGAGATGCTAGGTGATCTTCCCGTTTCGCCCTTTGTGCCATCCGCCGGCGAATGCCGACTACTTTCCTAATCTGCAGTCGAATCCGTACGTGTTATCAAAGCCTTTCTCGCAAATCTCTGCTATGCAAAATGCATAACGTCTTTTCGGTTCTGGGTGGTTACTGCCTCGTGACGCGCCCTCTTCGCGTCTCCTAAACTGACCCCGTAATCGGCGCAGCAAGCGAAGGCGCCTCGTTTGTCACGCCACCAGAATCAGATGAGAGGATACGCTATGGCAATCAAAAAACTTGACGACGTGCGCCTTAACGTCAAACCCTTGTTCCTGACGCTGTATCACGAGTACAAGTTCGAAGGCCCGTGTCGCTTTGGCGAAGGCATGCAGCTGGAGAAGGACTTCGACCTGATGATGGCCGCCGAAAAGTTCAAGGGCTGGTACCAGCAGCTCAAAGACGCCATGCCCGAGAACGTGGTCAACCTGCTGGAACCCGTCGAGGTTCAGCGCGACGAGAACTTCCTAACCACCGACGAGATGCTCGACAAGCTGGGCGAGGGCAGCGAAGAGGTCGACCTGTACTACATCGGCTATGCCAGCCGCCCCTACGACCTGGCGCTCGAGTTCGCGCAGCGCTACCGCAAGCCCTGCGCCATCACCCAGGCGTGCTGCGCCTCGGCGATCACCTCGGCCGAGTTCCTGTCCCGCGGGCTTGAGTTCTACGCCTTCGAGGCCTGGGAGGACGCCACCGAGTACATGACGGTGCTGCGCGCCCGCAAGGCTCTGCGCGAAGCCAAGGCGCTGTGCGCGACGCGCATGACTTCCACGGTGTCGGTCAGCTCGCCCGACAGCATCATCGACCCCGAGAAGGTCACCGCCAAGTTCGGCACGCGCTTCCGCTATGTGAGCGCCCATGAGCTGCTCGACCAGACGAGCTACGGCGACCCGATGGAGAACCACTGCACGCCCGGTCGCGCCGGACTCAATTTCACGCCGGAGGACGCCGCCGAGATCGACCGCCAAACCGACGAGCTCATCGAGGGCGCCGTCGAGTGCGACATGACGCGCGAGATGGTCAAGAAGTCCGTTGAAGGCCGCTACGCCATCAACAAGTTCCTCGACGCCTACGAATGCAACTGCTTCACCGCGCCGTGCCCCGACTTGTGCGCCACGCGCCGACTCAACGAGATGCAGTTCACCATGTGCCTGAACCACTCGCTCAACAACGAGGAGGGCATCCCGAGCGCATGCGAGTACGATCTCGGTGCCTTGATCAGCAAGATCATGCTGCAGGCGATCGGCCGTCGCCCGTCGTACATGGGCAACTGCTTCACCAGCCCCATCCGCAACGGCGTGCGCGCCCCGCTTCCCAAAGCGCTGTTCTTCAACCCTGACACGGTTGACCAGAAGATGGTGGATCTGAAGGACCTCGACAACGTCGTGCTCACGTTCCACAGCGTGCCGAACCGCCGCTGGACCGGGTTCGACGCCCCCGTGCGCGACTACGCTATCCGCGAGTTCGCCCACAGCGGCTGGGGCGCCACCATCCGCTACGACTTCGCCAAGGACGCCGGCCAGACGATCACGATGTGCCGCATCGACCCCACGGTCGAGAAGCTGTTCGTAGCGAAGGGCACCATCGTCGACAGCATCGGCTACAACGACACCAACTGCTCGATGGGCGTGTTCTTCCAGGTGAAGGACTCCAAGGACTTCTTCAAGAAGCAGGCCGCCATCGGCAACCACATGCCGCTGATCTACGGCGACTTCGAGGAGCAGATCATCGAGCTGGGCGAGCTGCTGGGCTTGGAGATCGTGCAGGCGTAGCCGATCCACTCGACCCGCCCAGGCTCGCGCTTCGGGCGGCACCAAACGAAGCCCGAAGCCATGCGGCTGACGGCGCGACGCCGCAGAACCCTCCCAACCTGCGGCGTCGCATTTCGGGCTTGCAAGACCCGTCTTGCAAGCCCTTCGGGATCCCAACACGAAACCGTGCTGGGATCCCGAAGGGCGCGACCTTCCGATGGGAGAGCGCGGAAAGCGCAGCGGGGGGCAAACGTCGCACGTCCTCCGGTGGGAGACGGCACCCGGCCCAGATAGGTCGAACGCCGTTTTGGAAAACGATGCGCCCCCTCCGGCACGAGGGACGCGCGGAAGAGCACGCGGCAAGGAGTCCTTTGCATGGAAACACCCGAGCAGGCGCAGGAGCGAATCATCGAGAGGTTCGCCTCATGCGGGGACGCACTCGACCAGTTTGACCAGCTCCTCAAGCTCTCGGCCGAACTCGAGGAGCTGGAGGACACGCTGAAATCCGACGACGCACTGGTGGACGGATGCCAGTCGCAGGTGTGGCTCTACGTCGACTGGCCCGACGGCGCGCTGAGGCTGCGCGGCGACAGCGACACGCTCATGGTGCGCGGAGTCATACGCATCTTCCAGATCATGTTCGAGGGGCGCTCGCCCGACGCGGTGCTGGCCTGCCCCCTTCGGTTCGTGGAGGAAACGGAGCTTGCAAGCATCTTCGACGCAAAGCGCAAAACGGGCGTGGCGTCGATCTGGGAGGTCGTGCGCTCGTCGGCTCTTGAACAGCAGAGGAAAACGGGCAGCTGCGCGTAGCGTCGCTGCGAACGAGACCGAACAGGAGGAGCGCATGGCAGAACGAGCAGAGCAGGCTGCGCCGACGAAGCAGGCTGAGCAACCCAAACAAGCAGCACAAGCCGATCGAACCCCCGAGGGCACCACCCTCAAGCAGCAGCTCGAAGCGTCCGACGCGCGTGCGGCACGCATCGTGGAGGAGCTGGCGGATCCCTCACTGTCCCAGGCGGAGTTCGCCGACCTGGTGATGGAGTACGTTCGCAGCAAGTTCTTCCTCACTCCCGAAGAGTGCGTCACCGACAGGATCTTCGATCTGGCGGAAGCGAGCATCGAGAAGCTTCTGCGCGTCAACGACCGCAGCGTGAAGTTGGCTCAAGGATCCAACACCTGCACCAACCAAAGCTCGACCGACATTAAGAAGGTGCTGCTCTCGCTGTCGCTCCAACGGGCGCTGGGCGTGCGGCTCACCCCCGAGGAATCCGCCGAGGCCGAAACGGTGCCCCAGCTTGCGCATGCGCTGTACAGCCACCTCGAAGCCAGGTAGCGCCATGCTCGACGTGCCCGCCATCCGCCGCGATTTCCCCATCCTCGACCAGACGGTCTACGGCAAGCCGCTCGTCTACCTCGACAGCGCGGCCACGACCCAAGTGCCCGAGTGCGTCATCGCGCGCGTAGCCGAGCAGTACCGCACCGGCAACGGCAACGTGCATCGCGCGGCGCACCGGATGGCAAGCCTCGCCACCGACGCGCTGGAAGAGGCGCGCAAGCGCGTCGCCGCCTTCGTGAACGCCCCCGACGAGGACTGCATCGTGTTCACGCGCGGCGCCACCGAGGCGCTCAACACCGTCGCGGGTGGGCTGCGCGAGAGCATCGGGCCGGGCAACGCGGTGGTCGCCACCCAGCTCGAGCACCATTCCAACTTCGTACCGTGGCAGCAGCTCTGCCGCGAGCGGGGAGCCGATTTTCTGTGCGCCCGCATCGACGGTGCAGGAGATATCGATCTGAACGATCTTGCGCGTGTGCTGGAGCGCAGGCCGAAGGTGGTGGCCGTCACCGCCTGCTCCAACGTGACCGGAGCCGCGACCCCGATCAAGCGCATCGCGCGCATGGCCCACGACGCCGGAGCGCTGTTGGTGGTCGACGGTGCGCAGGCGATGCGGCACGGCGTCGTGGACGTGCAGGACATGGAATGCGACTTCTTCGCGTTTTCGGGACACAAGATGTGCGCGGGAACGGGTATAGGCGCGCTCTACGGCGCCCGCGAAGCGCTGGAAAGGCTCGCCCCTTGCGAGTTCGGCGGCGAGATGGTGGACAAGGTGACGCTCGCAGAGACGACGTATTCCGCGCTGCCCCTGCGCCTGGAAGCGGGCACTCCGAACTACATGGGGGCGGTGGCGCTGAGGGCGGCGATGGACTACCTCGAGCAGCTCGGACGCACCGAGATCGCCGCCTACGAGGACGAACTGGTCCGGCATGCCGTCGACTCGCTGGCGCGCCTCGACGGGGTGCGGATCCTGGGAAGCCCCAAGCGCCGATGCGGCTGCGTGTCGTTCGTCGCAGAAGGAGCGCATCCGTTTGACCTGTGCGCACTGGTGGACAAAATGGGTGTGGCGCTGAGGTCGGGGCACAACTGCGCGCAACCCGCCATGGAGGCCTTCGGCGTCGCGGGGGCCGCGCGCCTGTCGCCCGCGTTCTACAACACGCACGAGGAGATCGACGCCGCCGTCGCGTGCATCGACAGGGCGCTGCGCATGCTGCGCGCCGGCCGCGAGACAAGGTAGCCCGCGGCAGCCTCCTGCGAGCCAGCCGCTCCGGGGCCAAAGCGCCTAAGCCCTCCCCGCCTTTCGGGCCCTATTCCAAATACGCGCCCGTCTGGCGGCTCCAGAGGTGGGCGTACTCGCCGCCGGAGGCGATGAGCTCGTCGTGCGCGCCGTCCTCCACCACGCGCCCGTCTGCCAGCACCACGATGCGGTCGAGGCTGGCCACCGTGCTCAGACGGTGCGCCACCACGATGCAGGTGCGCCCGCGCATGAGCGTCGCCAGCGCGTCCTGCACCAAATGCTCGCTTTCGGAGTCGAGCGCGCTCGTCGCCTCATCGAGAACGAGAATGGGGCAGTCGGCCAAAAGCGCCCGTGCGATGGCGATGCGCTGGCGCTGCCCGCCCGACAGCTTGACGCCTCGCTCGCCGGTGATAGTGTCGAAGCCCTGCGGCAGCCGCTCGATGAACTCGAGCGCGTTGGCACGCCGCGCGGCTTCTCGGATCTCCTCCATCGAAGCATCGGGACGTCCATAGGCAATGTTCTCTGCAATGGAGCGATGGAACAGCAGCGCTTCTTGCGGCACGTAGGCGATCTGGCTGCGCAGGCTCTGCTGGGTGCAAGCGGACACATCCTGCCCGTCCACGAGGATGCGGCCCTCTTGAATGTCCGACAGCCGCAGCAAAAGCTTGGTGAGCGTCGTTTTGCCCGCACCGCTCATGCCCACCAAGCCAACGCGTTGACCGGCAGGAATACGCAGATCAAGCCCGTCGAACACGCACGTGAGCACGCCGCCGTCTTCGTAGGCAAACCCGATCTTCTCAAACGCAATGGCTCCCTCGCGCACCACCAGATCGGGCGCTCCGGGCGCGTCGGACACCAGACGCGGTTCGTCAAGCACGGCCGTCATTCCGCTTGCGTCGCCGAACGCGCGGTTGAAACGCTGCAAGCCCGAGTTGATGAAGTTGAACTGCAGCGTCATGGTGTAGGTGTAGGTGAACATCATCACCAGCGTGCCGGGCGTTATGCCGAACCAGGCATTGCCGCCCGAGATGAACACCGCCACCACGCTCATGATGACCACCGCAATCCCCGCCGTGATCACGCCGCGCACCAGCGACGAGCGCATGCGCTTGGAATCGCGCAGCACCACCTCGCGGTTCGCTTTGTCGAACAGCCCGCGCTCGTAGTCCTCGCGCCCGTACGTCTTCACCGTAAGGATGTTGGTCACCGCGTCGGACAGCTCGCCCGACAGGTCGTTCTGCGCTTTCGCGGCGTTCTCGTTCAAGTGCAGGATGCGCTTATACATGATGTAGGACACCAGCGCATACACCGCGAACAGCGCCATCAGGATCACAACGTAGAGCGGCACGCGCGGCCCCAGCAGCACGCACACGAACACCACCGAGCCGAGCACCGGCAAAAACGGATGGACCAGCGCTTCTACCAGCTGATTGTACGCCGCCATGAACTTGGAGGTCTGCGACACGAGCGTGCCGCCAAAGCGGTTGGAGTGAAACGTCATCGACTGGTTGGACAGCGCGTCGAAGCTCATGGTTGCCAGGTCGTAGCTCACCGCGATCTCAAGCTTCCACAGCGAGTAGTCCTGCAGCTTGCTGCACGTCTGACCGCACACGTTCACGAGGATGAGCGCCGCGATGTAGGGTCCGAACACCAAAAACACCTGGTCGGCGGCAACAGGCGCCGCGCTCACGCGGTCGACGATGAGCCCCATCACAAACGGGTTCATGTACGTTTGGAACCCGCCGAAAAACAGCGTCGACAGCACCAGCAGCGCGAACAGCCCAAAATGCCGCCGCGTAACCAGCCAATAGTAGTGAAGCGTCCGTCGCGTGGTGGACGCCTTCTCGCGTTTCGCCATGTCAATCCCGCCTTCTTGAAAGCGCCTCGGCGGCGCGATGCCATCGCGTAAAGCCTACTCCTTTTCCGGCATGCGGGCCAGCAGGATGAAGCCGATGACGAACAGCACGGCGATGGACAGCACGCCGGCCGACGAATTCCCCGTGATCTGCGTGAACACGCTCACCAGGAAGGTGCCCATGACGGCGGCGTACTTGCCGAAGATGTCGAAGAAGCCGTAGTACTCGTTGGCGTTGTCCTTGGGGATGAGCTTGCCGAACTCGCTGCGCGAGAGCGCCTGGATGCCGCCTTGGAACAGGCCCACGCAAATGGCAAGGACCCAGAACTCCACGGCCGATTTCAGGAAGAACGCCGCGAACAGCACGATGCACAGGTAGGCCACCACTGCCACCAGCAGCATGCGCTTGGTTCCGAAGCGCTCGGACAGGCGCCCGTAGGCGATGGCCGAGGGGAACGCTACGAACTGCGTCACCAGAAGCGCCAGCACCAGCTGGGTGGAGTCGATGCCCAAATCGGTGCCGTAGCTGGTGGACATCTTGATGATGGTGTGCACACCGTCGATGTAGAAGAAGAACGCCAGCATGAACAGGCGCAGCCGCCTGTCGCGCACGATGGCCTTGATGGTGCGGCCCAGGCCCGCGAAGGTGTTGCGGATCATGCGGGGCTCGCGTTCCTTGTAGTGCGTCTGCTTCACGTTGCGGATCAGCGGGATGGTGAACGCCACCCACCACGCCGCCGTGATGACGAAGGCTATCTTCATGCCCAGCATCATGTCGATGCCCACGGCGCCGCCGCCCAGCACCACCGCCAGGCACGCGATGAACGGGATGCACGAGCCGATGTAGCCCCACGCGTAGCCGTGCGAGCTCACCTTGTCGTAGCGATCCTCGGTGGTGGCGTCCACCAGCATGCCGTCGTAGAACACCATCGACCCGTTCAGCATGACGGACGAGACGACGTACAGGATCAGGAACGGCAACGCATCGGTGGGGCCGCCCAGGCACGCGCACGCCACCGCGCCGGTGCCCATGAAGCCCACTAGGAACTTCTTCTTGTTGCCCTTGATGTCGGCCAGGCTGCCCAGAAACGGCATGAGCAGCGCCAGGATGAGCGATGCCACCGTCTCGGCATAGCCCCACGCCACCACCACCGACGAGTTCGGGTCGGCGATGCTGGCGAAGTACACCGGGATCAGCGCCGTGGACAGCATGACGAACGCGGAGTTGCCCACGTCGTAAAGGACCCAGCTGCGCTCCTGCTTCGTCAATCCGCCCAGTGCCATGTCTTTCGAACCTCGTCTTTCTTCTGTCGATGCTGCTGCAGCGCCGCTGCAGCAGCGCATATTGTATATGATGCACCCTGGCGATACGTAAAAACGAAGTCAGAAAGGCGCGCCATGCCCTCCATCATCACGCACGACACCTTCGGCCACGAGGTCTACCACGAGCTGTTCGGCATGATCGGCGGCTCGCGCGACGAGGCCGAGGCGTTCCTTCTGGGCAACCAAGGTCCCGACCCGCTGTTCTACAGCGTGGCGCTGCCCTGGCTGCACGCCAACCACGACCTGGGCAGCGTCATGCACGACGCGAAGCCCGCCGAGCTGATCGACGCGTTCAAGACGGGGCTGCCGTTTCTGGCCGCGCCCGAGCGCAGCGTGGCACGCGCCTACGCGCTGGGATTTCTGTGCCACTACACGCTGGACGCCACGGCGCACCCGTTCATCTTCGCGCAGCAGTACGCGCTGTGCGACGCCGGCGAGCCGGGGCTGACCCGCGCCGACGGCCACGAGGTGCACGCCTACATCGAAACCGAGCTGGACGAGCTGGTGCTGTTCACGCAGCGCGCCGAGACGGTGGAGCGGTTCAACCCCGCGCGCGACATCCTGAAGGGCACCGAGCGCATGCTGGGCATCGTCTCGAAGCTCTACGCCTACGTGGCGATGGCCGTGTACGGCCGCACCGTGCCGGAGAGCCTGTTCCGCGACAGCGTGCACGCCATGCGCCTGGGCCAGAGCGTGTTCCACTCGCCCAGCGGGCTGAAGCGCCTGGCGCTGGGCAACCTGGAGCAGCTGGCGCGCCCCTACTCGTTCTGCCGCGCGATGACGCACCGCCCCGTCGAGCGCACCGAGAGCCTGTTCGACAACCGCCAGCGCGAGCGCTGGGAAAACCCCTTCACCGCCGAGGCGTCCACGGAAAGCTTCGCCGATCTGTACGCCCGCGCACTGCGGAAGGCGCAGGGGAACATCGCCGCCTTCGACAGCGAGGCGTTCGGCGTCGAGGACGCCCGCCGTATCACCGCCGGCCTGAACTTCTCCGGCAAGCCCGTGGAAGCCGTCATCGTGTCGGTGGAGTAAGGCGGAGCCGCAACCTAAACATTTTTTAACATGATTGAGTTCATCGTGTCGGCGGCGTGCTCGCAGGCGTCGCTGCACTTCTCCATGCGCTCGAAGACGCGCGACCAGACGTGGGCACGCATGGGGTTGTCGCGGTCGGTGGTGTGCAGGTGGCGGATGACCTTCAGGACCAGGCGGTCGGCCTCTTCCTCGTAGTCGGACACGTCGCGCACGAGAGCGCGGAACTTCTTCGACTTCTTGAAGCTGCTGAAGTCGCCCATCGCCTTGCCCAGGGCGCCCACGCCCTTGCGGATGAGGCGGGCGAACTCGGGCGCGCCCTCGGGCACAATGTGGACGTCATACATGTACATGCTCTGGATGACGTCCTCTATGTAGTCGATAATGGTGTCGAGCTTCTGCGCCAGGTCGATGATGTCCTCGCGCTCGATGGGCGTGATGAAGTCGGTGGCGACGTTTTGCAGGATGGCGTGGTTCACGTCGTCGCCGCGGCGCTCGATCTGGTGCGCGCGGTCCATGTAGGGCTTCAGCGCGTCGGCGTTCGTGAACCCTTCCACGGCCTCCACCAGAAGGTCGGCCTCTTCGATGGCCACCTCGACCTGCTTCTCGAACTGCTCGAAGTAATCGAACTTGCGGCTCTTCTTTCCCACGGCTTCCCGCCTTTCCCCGCCTGCCGCGCCCGCGAAGGCGCCGCTTCGCGCCCCGCCGTCACGGCCGCAGACTTGCCCGGCCCGCCGCAGGATCCGCGCCCGCGGCGGGCCGGATGTTCCTCCATCACATAACCGCCAGGAATATCCTGGCGAACACGAATCCCAACAGGCCGCATCCCGGGAACGTGAGCACCCAGGTCTTCACCATGTCCAGCGCCACGCTCCACTTCACCGCGCTTTTGCGCTTGGCGGCGCCCACGCCCATGATGGCGGTGGTCTTGGTGTGCGTGGTGGACACCGGCATGCCCGTGAACGTAGCCAGGATCAGGCACAACGTGGCGCCCAGGCTGGCGGCGAAGCCCTGGTACTTCTCCATCTTCACCATGTCCATGCCCACGCTCTTGATGATCTTCTTGCCGCCCACCGCCGTGCCCAGGCCCATGTTCAGCGCGCAGAAGATCATCAGCCACACCGGCAGGACCAGCGAATCGGCCTGGCCGATGCCCGTCGCCAGCGTGATGGCCAGAATGAACACGCCCATGAACTTCTGGCCGTCCTGCGCGCCGTGCATGAACGCCACACCCGCGCCGGCCGCGATCTGGGCCCATTTGAACACGTGGTCGGACTTGCGCCGGTCGAAGCGCCGGCAGGCGATGCCGATGAGCTTCGCCAGGCCCCACCCCGAGCCGAAGCCCAGGAAGGTGGAGAGCACCAGGCCGTAGATGACCTTCATCCACTCGCCGCCGTTGATGCCGCCCAAGCCGCCCTGCAGCGCGATGGCCGCACCGGTAAGCCCCGCGATGAGCGAGTGGCTTTGGCTGGTAGGCAGGCCGAACGCCCAGGCGGCCACGCCCCATACGATGATGGCCACCATCGCCGCCATGAGCGCGATAATGGCCTGGTGGTTGTCGCCCCCGAAGTCGACCATGTGGAAGATGGTGTTGGCCACCGCCGACGATACGAGCGTGATGAC
Source organism: Candidatus Aphodovivens avistercoris (assembly GCA_018710945.1). GTDB lineage: Bacteria > Actinomycetota > Coriobacteriia > Coriobacteriales > Eggerthellaceae > Aphodovivens > Aphodovivens avistercoris. The sequence continues at coordinate 53,195 of DVIW01000020.1, forward strand.
CAGCAGCCCGAAGAAGTTGCAGATCGCCGCCATGATGATGGCGGGCGTGGGCTTCATGCAGCGGGTGGACACCACCGTGGCGATGGCGTTGGGCGCATCGGTGGCGCCGTTCACCACGATGACGCCGATGTTCAGCAAGGTGACGGTCAAAAGCAAGGGGTTCGAAGCCAGCTCGGCGATGAACATGCCCCATTCGATGGTCACGGCAACCCCTTCGACGCGTCCGTTTTGCGCAGCTGGACAAGTGTAACGTAAAGGGATTGTAAAGCGCCGGCAAACCGCCTGAGCGCGTGCTTAAACTCCATGATCGGCGCCAAAACTTCCACCCCAGGTAGAAAAAGAGTCAGCGAGCGGAGCCTTTTCTTCTATCCCAGGTCCAACGCCAGTCAGCGAGGCGTCGTCTGGTGCTCGAGATTCGTGAGATCGCGCGGGCGCCGCGTACAACGGGTCCGCAAGTCCGCGGGATCGCGCGAAGATCGGGTGCCAGGCGGCGCCGCAGCGTCGGCCCGTTCCGCGGTTCGGCAGAACCGCGGAACTAAGAAGCATAATAGGCGAACACGCGGCGGCGCTCGGCGGCGATGGTGGTGAGGTCGTTGTGGCCGGGCAGCACCAGCGTCTCGTCGGGCAGGGTGGCCAGCTTCTTCAGCGAGGCACGCATCTGGGACAGGCTGCCGCCGGCGAAGTCGGTGCGGCCGATGGAGCCGCAGAACAGCGTGTCGCCCGAGATCAGCAGCGGCTTGCCCGCAGGGTTGCTGCCGAACTGCGGGTCCAGGAACAGGCAGATCCCGCCGGAGGTGTGGCCGGGAGTCAGCATCACGCGCCAGGCCATGTCGCCCAGCTTCACCACGTCGCCGTCGGAGACGCGCTGATCCACCGGACACGGATCGGAACCGGGCAGGCCATCGGGGTCGGGCTGTTCGCCAGCGATGACCGGGGCGTCCACCGCCGAGGCGATGACCGCAGCGCCCGTCTTCTTCTGCAGCCGCGCTGCCGCACCGGTGTGGTCGCTGTGGCGATGCGTGAGGACGATGGCGTCCAGCTTCACCCCGCCCAGCGCCTCCATGATGGCGTCGGCATCGCAGCTGGGATCCACCACGAACGTGGCCTTCCCGTCGGTGATGAAGTACACGTTGTTCTGCAGCGGCCCCATCACCATGAAGCCCGCCGTCACGCACACGTCGTTGATCTTGTACATCGTCCGCTTCATCATCTTTCTCAATCCCTCCTGTCGGGGAACGCTCCCTCTCGAAGCGCGCCTCAACGGTCGGCCCGTTCCGTCCGGCCGTTGAGGCGAAGCGCCCTACTTCCTCTTCCCCACCGGCTCGCCCGGCAGGGTGCGGCGGGCGTCGAACACGCCCTCCACGTCCTGTAGCTTCCCCAGCATCCGGTCGATCACGCCGATGTCGGACACCTGGAACAGAAAGCGCATCTCGGCCATGCCGTCGCGATGCACGGCCAGGTTCGACGACAGCAGGTTGGCGCCCATGCCGGAGATCACCGCCGTCACGTCCAGGAACAGGTTCATGCGGTCGAGCGCCTCCACCAGCACTTCCACCTGGTAGGACGTGTTGGGCGCCGGCTCGCTTTCCCACGACACGTCGATGATGCGCTCCGGGTCCTTCTCCAGATCCTTTGCGTTGGGGCAGTCGGCGCGGTGCACCGACACGCCGCGCCCGCGCGTGACGAACCCTATGATGGCGTCGCCGGGCACCGGGTTGCAGCAGCGCGACAGGCGCACCAGCACGTCGTCCACGCCCTTCACCACCACGCCGTTGCTGGAGTGCGTCTCGTGGCGGCGGGTCGGGCGCACCGTAGTCAGCATGGGCGGCATCTTGCCCGTGGACATGGCGCCGGCGACCAGCGCGCTGCCCTCGTCGGCCTCGTTGCCCTTGTCCACCAGGATTTTCAGCAGGCGGTTCGCCACGTGCTGAGCGCTCTCGCGGCCGGTGCCGATGTTCACCAGCATGTCGTCGGCGTCCTTGTAGCCCATGTGGTCGGCCACCGTCTTCATGGCGCGCATCGACTGCGCGCTGGAGATGCCCAGCCCGTGCTTGCGCATCTCGCGCGTCAGCTTGTCGCGGCCGGCCTGCAAATCGTCCCCGCGGCTGACCTTGCTGAAGTACGAGCGGATCTTGCTGCGCGCGCTGGGGGTCTTGACGTAGTTCAGCCAGTCGCGCGAGGGGCCCGCGCTCTTCTGCGTGAGGATCTCCACGCGGTCGCCCGTCTGCAGCTCGTAGGTGAGCGGCACGATGATGCCGTTGACCTTCGCGCCCACGCAGTGGTTGCCCACCTCGGTGTGGATGGCGTAGGCGAAGTCCACCGGCGTGGAGCCGGCGCGCAGGCTCATGGCCTCGCCTTTCGGCGTGAACACGAACACCTCGTTGGGCGCCAAGTCCACCTTCAGGTCCTTCAGGAACTCGCGCGAGTCGGGCGTCTCGTCCTGCCAGTCCACCACCTCGCGCAGCCACGCCAACTGCTGGTCCAGCACGTCGTCGCCGCGCTTGCCACCGTTTTCCTTGTAGCGCCAGTGCGCCGCCACGCCGTACTCGTCCATGCGATGCATGTCCTCGGTGCGGATCTGCACCTCAAGCGGGCGACCCGCCGGCCCGATGACCGTGGTGTGCAGGCTCTGGTACATGTTGAACTTCGGCATGGCGATGTAGTCTTTGAACCGCCCGGGCATGGGGTGCCACAACGTGTGCACCGCGCCCAGCGCCGAGTAGCAGTCCTTCACCGACTTCACGATAAGGCGCACGGCAATGAGGTCGTAGATCTCCGAGAAGCCCTTGCCCTTCTTCGTCATCTTCTGGTAGATGGAGTACAAGTGCTTGGGGCGGCCCATCACCTGCGCCTGGATGCTCACGCGCTCCATTTCCTCGCGCAGCTTGTCCAGCACCTGCTCAAGGTAGCCTTCGCGCTCGCCGCGGCTTTCCATGACCATGCGGGCCACCTGCTTGTACTTGTTGGGCTCCAGGTAGTAGAACGCCAGATCCTCCAGCTCCCACTTGATGGAGTTGATACCCAAACGGTGCGCGATGGGGGCGTAGATCTCCAGCGTTTCGCGCGCCTTGAAGATGCGGCGGTCCTCCGGCAGGGCGCCCAGCGTGCGCATGTTGTGCAGGCGGTCAGCCAGCTTGATGACGATCACGCGGATGTCGCGACTCATGGCCACGAACATCTTGCGGATGGTGGCCGCCTGCTTGTCGGAGAGGCTTTCCACCTCGATGCGCGTGATCTTCGTAACGCCGTCCACCAGCTGGTCCACGTGCTGGCCGAACTCCCGCTCCACCAGCTCGTCGGTGACATCGGTGTCCTCCACGGTGTCGTGCAGAAGCGCCGCTACCAGCGTTTCCACGTCCATGCGCAGATCGGCCAGGATGATGGCCACCTCAACCGGGTGGATGATGTAGGGCTCGCCGCTCTTGCGGCACACGCCCTTGTGCGCCTCGCTGGCGAAGGCGAAGGCCTTCTGGAGCACGGCCTCGTCGGCTTCCGACAGATACGCCGCCGTCATCTTCTGCAGCTCCGCGAAGCGCTCTTCGGGCGTTTCGGTCTCCGACGCGCGCCCGACGGCGGAGCGGGCGTCCGACGCGAACGCCTTCTCGGCCACGTGAGGGCGTCCCAGCAGGTTGTCCTCGACGGTCTGGCGCGGCGCGAAACCCGCCTCGGGCGCGCCGAGCAGCTCTTCGGTCCTTCTCTCGTCAGCGCTCATCGCTTCGTCCCCTCCCCGTTTCGTCGTCCGTCGGAAGGATGGGCCGCGACACGCGCGCCTGCAGCGAGGCTGCGTCGCTCCCCATGGCCCATTCCTTGAACGCATGGTATATCTCCTGCTCGCCGATGCCCTCGCGATAGCGCACGCTGTCGGTGAGCTCCACTTTGCCCTGGACGTCCGCCACGCGCACCGAGCGCACCGGCTCGCCCGACGAGAACGCCGTGCGCGTTTCCACCAGCCCCAGCTCGCGGAACACCGCGATACCGCAGGCCGCCGAGGCGGGGCGCATCTCGCGCTGCTGACCGCTTGCCATCCGCGCCAGATCGGCGTTGCTCACGGCGAAGAAGCCCTCGCCGGCCGCGCGCTGCAGGGCGCGCAGGTGGCGGTACACCAGCGCCAGGCTGTCGTGGTCGGGTGTCATGTCGGCCAGGATGCCCTCGTTGATGCGCGTGTCGGCGCGGCCGAACAGCAGGTGCACCCACGCCGGCTTCCCGTCGCGGCCGGCCCGGCCGCTCATCTGGTTGAACTCCACCTCGTTGAACGGCAGGTGGAACAGCACCACGTGGCGGATGTTGGGGATGTCCACGCCCTCGCCGAACGCCGAGGTTGCCACCAGCACCGACAGCGCGTCGGTGCGGAACAGCTCTTCGATGCGCTTGCGCTCGACGCGCGAGAGGCCCGCGTTGTAGAAGCCGATGAGCGGGGCCAGCTGGGGCACGCGCTTGCGCAGGCGGCGGGCCAGCACGACCGACTGCTCGCGCGAGTTCACGAACACGAGCGTCTTGCCGCCGCCGGCCACCAGGTTCGCCAGGTAGCCCTCGCGGTTCTTCAGGTTGCGCTGGTCGTCCACGTAGAGGTTCGGGCGCACGGCGTCGTCGAGCACGCAGGAGTCGATGGGCAGCGCCGCGCGGATGTCGTCGGCGATGGAGGCGGGCGCCGTGGCGGTGAGCGCCAGCACGCAGGGCGCGCCCAGCTTCGCCAGCGAGCGGCCGATGGCCGCATACGCCGCGCGCTGGCCCGCCTTCGCCAGGCCGATGTGGTGCGCCTCGTCCACCACGGCGAAGCCGATGCGCCCGCAGCGCGCCAGCTTGTCGGCGTGGTAGGACAAAAACTCCGGCGTGGTGAGCACAATGTCGCAGCTGCCGTCGGACAAGGCCGCCATCACCTGACGCCGCTCTTCCGGCGAGCTTTCGCCCGTGAGCGACGACACGGCGATGCCGAAGCCCTCCAGCGCCTCGCCGATGTGGAACGCTTGGTCGGCGATGAGCGCGCGAAGCGGGTACACGAACACGCTGGCCTGGTGCTTCGTCAGCGCCAGCAGGGCGGCGTGCACCTGGAAGGTGAGCGACTTGCCGCGCCCGGTGGCCATGACGGCCAGCACGCTGCGGCCCGCGCGCAAATCCTCCAGCACCTCGCGCTGCGAGGGGTGCAGGCACCCTTCGCCGATGAGCGCGCGGATGATCTCGCCCTCCAGCCCCTCCGGGTCCTCGGCGGCCTTGCGCTCCCAGAACGCGCGGTTCTCCACGCGCGCGGCCTCGTAGGCCTCGATCTGCTGGACGTCGTGCGGCGCGTCGGCGCACAGCTCGGCGTCGCTCGTGGCGTACAGGTCGGCCACGAACGAGAGGCTCTCGGGATCCAGGCACGCCTCCAGCGCCGCGCACGCGCGCGCCGGCGACAGCGACTGCAGCATCGCCTTCACCGTGCGGCGGCCGCGCCACTCATCTATCTGCACCTCGAACGCGGCGTTCACCACGCTGTCGGTGCGCATGAGGGTTTCGATGTCGCTGCAGTGGAACATGATGCCGGCCACGCTGGCCGCGCCGTTGGTCAGCGTGCACGAAAAGTGGTTCTTCTCGGCGCCCACCGCGCGGCAGTTCGTCAGCATCACGTCGCGCGCCAGGTAGCAGGGGGTGCGCATCTCCTGGCCGAACGGCGCCAGCAGATCCAGCTTCTGCACGTTCTCCAGCGTGAGCTCGCTCAGATCGACGCAGGCGTCTATCTGGATGAGCGGGTGGAAGGCGCCCTCGGGCAGAGCGTCCATGTAAGCGCACAGGCGCGCGGAGAACTCCGGCAGCTTGTCAGCGGGCAGCGTCACGCCCACCGCGGCCTCGTGGCCGCCGAAGCGGGTGAGCAGGTCCGAGCAGCTTTCCACAGCCTTGAACAGGTTCACCTGGCCCACGCTGCGGCCGGAGCCGCGGGCCTCGTCGCCCTCGATGGTGAACAGCAGGCAGGGCACGCCGTAGGCGCCCACCAGGCGGCTGGCCACGATGCCCTTCACGCCCTCGTGCCAGCCCTCGCCCGCCACCACCAGTGCGCGCTGGCCGTGGTACTCCTGCGCAGCCTGGGCTCGGGCTATCTCCGACAGCTCGGCCTCGATGGCGCGGCGCTGGTCGTTGATGCCCTCCAGGCGCTCGGCGTTGCGCGAGGCTTCGTCGAAGTCGTCGGTCAGCAGCACGTCCAGCGCGGGCTGGGCGTCCCCCATGCGGCCCGCCGCGTTCAGGCGCGGGATCAGCGAGAAGCTCAAGTTCGAGGAGGTCACCTTCTTGCCCGCCGAGCCGCTGGCGGCCAGCAGCGCGGCGATGCAGGGGCGCGGGGCGTCGTTCATGCGCGCGATGCCGTCGGCCACCAGCGCGCGGTTCTCGTCCACCATGGGCATGAGGTCGGCGACCGTGCCCAGCGTGGCCAGGTCGGTGTAGCTGCGCCACAGGTGCGGGTAGCCGAAACGCCCGCCGAGCGCCTGCACGAGCTTCAGCGCCACGCCCACGCCGGCCAGAATGGAGCTTCTGCAGGAGGGGTCGGTCTTCGGGTCGGCCACCGGCACGCCCTGGGGCACCAGGTCGGCAGGCTCGTGATGGTCGGTGATCGCCACGCCGATGCCGCGTTGGCGCACCAGCTCCACCTCCGCGGCGCAGGCGATGCCGCAGTCCACCGTCACCAGGAAGTCGGGCTCCAGCTGGCACACGCGGTCGAGCGCGGCTTCGGTGATGCCGTAGCCCTCGTCGAAGCGGCGCGGGATGAACGGCAGCGCACAGGCGCCCAGGGCGCGCAGGCCGCGCGTGAGCACGGCGGTGGCGGAGATGCCGTCCACGTCGAAGTCGCCGAACACCACGATGCGGTCGCCGCGGCGGATGGCGGCCTCCAGCGCGTCAGCCACGTCGGCCAGGCCGGGGATGGTGTAGGGATCGCGCCAGTCGCGGTCGAGCGACGGCTCCAGGAACTGCTGCGCTTTGGCGGGATCGTCGATGCCGCGCGCCACCAGCGTCGCCGCGATGAAACGCGGCAAGCCCAGGTCGCGCTGAAGGCGCGCAATGGCGTCGGGATCGGCTGCCCGGATGTTGAATCTGGCTGACATGGAACGCTCTGCCTAACATGGATGAAGCTGTCTTTTTCCGTCCTATTGTCCCACATTACGCGCGCGCTGTCATGGCGCTCAGGCGGGCGGCGGGCGGCACCATAATAAGAACGTTTGTTCGTTGCGCTGCGCGCATGCTACACTGGCAGGCGGCAAGAAAGGGGCAGGGAAGCGCGTGCTGAAGCGGCAGGACATCCAAGACGCTCGGGGCATCCGGGACGAAGCGGCGCCAGAGGCGTCCGAGCCCACATCGGCGCCGCTGGCCGCGCTGATGCGCCGGGCCGAGGCGTCACGGGCCGACGAGGACCTGCTGGGCCGCGTCGAGCTGCTGCCCACCCTGCGCTACGGTTACGGCGAATGGTCCGCGCGGTTCAGCATCGCCGGGCCGGAGGGCGCCTACGTGCTGAAAAGCGTCTCGGACTTCCTGGAGCGCATGCGCACGGGCGAGCGGTTCGCCTACGGGAAGAAGCTCGCGTTCGCTCACGTGCCCGAGGCGCTGAGCGAGCGGGGCCGCGCCATCGCGCGGGTGATGAGCCGCGCGGCCGCAGCGCGGCGCAGGCCGCCCGACCCCTGGGAGCGCGGGGCGGCGGATGCGGGGCGCGTCGGGCGCGAGCTGCCGCTTTCCCCGGCCGAGGTGGCGGAGCTTCTGGACGCGCTGGACGGTACCGTTTTCGACGTAGAGGGCGCCGACGCCGGCACGCGGGCGCTGGCCCACGCGCGCGTGAGCGACGACGCTCCCAGCCTGGGCCTCCGCCTGGAGCTGGCAAGCGATGGCGGATGCCGCATCGAGGCGCGGGAAAGCGCGCGGCTCGTCCGCGGCGGCGGGCGCATGTTCGTGTGGGACGGCGACGAGTTCCGCCGCTGCCCCGCCGGCTGGATGCGCTGCGCGGACGTTCTGGCCGTCGCGCTGGACCCCGAGACGCGCCCCGTCTGCGTGGCGCGCGGCGACCTGCCGCGGTTCTGCTCCACGCTGCTGCCGCAGATGGAGGCGGCGCTGCCCGTGGAGGTGCCGCCCGAACTGGAGGCGCTGAAGCCTGTGCCCTGCGCGCTGCGGTTCTACTTCGACCGCGAGGGAGCCGAGATCGTCTGCGAGGCGAAGGCGGCCTACGGCGCGGCGGAGTTCCGCGTGGGAACGCAGGCGGACGAGGGCGCGGACGCAGGCGGCGCGGGTGCGGGCGGCGCAGGCGCGGCAGGCGGCGGCCCCGTGCGCGACGAGCGGCGCGAGGCGAAGGCGGAAGCGCTGGTGGAGCGCTACTTCGGCGGCGGCTGGCTGCCCAGCCCCGCCAAGCTGCCGCTTGCTGCCGAAGCCGAGGCCGGCGCGCTGCTGTACGGCGGCCTGGCCGAGTTCCGCGCGCTGGGCGAGGTGCTCACCACGCCGGCGTTCGACCGCCTGCTGCGCAGCGCGGCGCCGCGCGTGACCTTCGGCGTGTCGCTGGCAGGCAACCTGCTGAACCTGACGGTCCAGGCGGGCGACCTGCCGCCTGCCGAACTGGCCGCGCTGCTGCAGGGCTACCGCAAGCGCAAGCACTACCACCGTCTGCGCAACGGCGCATTCCTGAACCTGGCCGACTGCGACCTGGCCCAGCTCGACCAGCTTGCCGCCGACTTGGGCGTCACGCCGGCGCAGCTGGCGTCCGGAGCGGTGGAGCTACCCAGCTTCCGCGCGTTCTACCTGGACGAAGAGGACAACCTGGAGCGCGACCGCTCGTTCGACCGCTACCTGGACGGCTTTCGCGGCGTCAGCGAAGAGGGCTTCGCCGTGCCCGCTTCGCTGGCCGGCGTGCTGCGGCCCTACCAGGCGGAAGGTTTCCGCTGGCTGCAGGCGCGCTGCGAAGCGGGGTTCGGCGGCGCCCTGGCCGACGAGATGGGGCTGGGGAAGTCGGTGCAGCTCATCGCCCTGCTGCTGGCTCGGCGCGACGAGGCGCGCGAAACGGGACCCAGCCTGATCGTGTGCCCGGCGTCGCTGGTGTACAACTGGCTGGCCGAGTTCGAGCGGTTCGCGCCCGAGCTGCGCGTGCGCGCTGTGACCGGCACGAAAGCCGAGCGGCGGCGCGCGCTGGCGGAGGCGTTCGGCGGGGCGGGGGCCGAGGCGAGTGGCGGCGCCGGCACGGCAGAAGCGATGCCCGAGTCCACGCCCGATGCCGATGGCGCCACGGCGTCGGCCGCAGACGCGCCGCCGACCGCACCCTCCCCCGCCTCGGTGCATCCCGCCTGCGACGTGCTCGTGACCTCCTACGACACGCTGCGCGTCGACTCCGACGCCATCTCGCAGCACGCGTTCTACTGCTGCGCGCTGGACGAGGCCCACTGCATCAAGAACCCCGCCGCCCTCATCACGCGCGCGGCGAAGCGCGTGCGGGCGCGCCACCGCTTCGCGCTGACCGGCACGCCGATGGAGAACCGCCTGAGCGATCTGTGGAGCATCTTCGACTTCCTGATGCCGGGACTGCTGGGCCCCTACACGCGCTTCCGCGAGCGCTTCGAGCTGCCCATCGCCGGCGGCGACGAGGACGCGGCCGAGCGCCTGCGCCGGCTGGCCGGCCCCTTCATGCTGCGCCGCCGCAAGGCTGACGTGCTGGCCGACCTTCCCGAAAAGCTGGAATCCACCGTGTACGTGGCGCTGGAGGGCGAGCAGCGGCGCCTCTACGACGCCTGCGAGCAGCAGCTGCGCGAGCGTCTCACCGAGCAGAAGCGCGTGAAAGGCGGCCGCGGCAAGGCGAAGCCCCTCACGCCCGAGGCCCGCGCCGCCGCCGCGACGGCCGCCGCCGCAGGCGACGACTTCAAGAAGAACCGCGTGGAGGTGCTGGCCGAGCTGACGAAGCTGCGGCTGCTCTGCTGCGACCCCGCGCTGGTATACGAAGATTACGCCGGACCGGCCGCGAAGCTGGCGGCCGTGGCGGAGCTGGTGGAGTCGGCCTGGGACGCGGGCCAGAAAACGCTCGTGTTCTCGCAGTTTACCAGTTTTCTAGCGCTCATCGGCGAGCAGCTGCGGGCGCGGCGCGTCCCGTTTTTCACCATCACGGGCGCCACGCCCAAGCGCACGCGCCTCGAGCTGGCGAACGCGTTCAACGCCGACGACACGCCAGCGCTGCTCATCTCGCTGAAGGCGGGCGGCACGGGGCTGAACCTGACGGGCGCCTCGGCGGTGATCCACGCCGACCCCTGGTGGAACGAGGCCGCCCAGGTGCAGGCCACCGACCGCGCCCACCGCATCGGGCAGACGCGCGCCGTCACCGTGCGGAAGGTCATCGCCAAAGGCACCATCGAAGAGCGCATCCAGCGCTTGCAGCAGGCGAAAGCCCAGCTCGCCGACCAGGTGGTCGGCGCCAGCGGCACCTCGCTTGCCGGGCTTTCCCGCGAAGACCTGTTGGAACTGCTGAACCCATAGCGCGCCTCGACTACTGCGCCACCTTGCGCCACACCAGATGCGCCCCGTTCACCGGCGCGTGGATGGTCAGGATGCCGTCCTTCACGCGGGCGTTGCGCTCCTGCGTCTGGCCCAGCCAGGTGGGGTTCATGCTCACGTTCATCGTGTGGCGCACCGTCACGTCGCCGGTTTCCGGATCCAAAGAGGCGATCTCGTAGCGGCCGGCGTAGGCCATGTAGCCGTGCGCCGCGGCGGCCATTTCCGCATCCGTGCCCTCGTGGAGGTCGCCGCTGGCGTAGGCGGGGCGTCCTGTCGCCATCTGCTGGGCCGACACGTAGCCGTCGGGCGTGTACATCAGAAAGCCCTTGCAGTCCTCCCCCAGCGGGTAGACGCGCTCGCCGTCCTTCTCCAGGTAGTACTCGACCATCTCCCACGTGCCGATCAGATCCTCAGGCTTCAGCATGCCGAACCGCCTTTCCTCGCGTTGCCGTATCCGCCGCCCATTCTAAAGGAAAACCCGCCCGCAGGGGCGCAGCACCTGAAGCGCACCGCCGCCCCGCCTTCCGTCGCACGTTCCCTGCCCCTGAAAGCGAATGGCCCCGCCCCGCAACGCAGCGGGACGGGGCCGAGCAGGCGCTTCGAGCCGGACGGCGCGGCTCCTGCTTGACGCTACTTGACGAAGCAGGCCGTCTTGGTGCCCGCGAGCTGGGCCATGCGCGCACCCAGCTTCTCCACCGGCAGCACCTCGATGGCGTGCGCCAGGCAGTGCAGCTGGCACAGCGGCTTCTTGCCCTCTTCGATGCGGCCGGCGCAGCGGTCGCACAAGCTCGACGGCACGGGCAGGTAGTCCCACTCCCACTTGCCGCCCAGCTTCTCGGGCCCGATCTGCTGCAGCTTGATGCCCCATTCGTCCTGCGCCAGGCCCTTCTCCTTGCGGCACGACACCTCGCACGAATGGCAGCCCGTGCAGTACTCGTAGTTGATCAGCATTCCGTAGCTCATGGTGCCCCCTTTACGCCTGCACCGGCGCTTCGGTGCGGCTGATCTTGCAGATTCCGTTCTTGTACGGCGCGCCGTAACCCGTCACGCCCACGTCCTCGTGCGGCATGAGGTTGTTCGGATTGCTGTCGAAAGCTCCGTACAACTCCGGCGCCTCGCCGTTGCGCTCGGGGAACCACCAGCCGTGCTGCAGGTGGATCAGCCTCTCGTTCACCTCGTTGGTGAGGTGCGCGCGCTGGCGGCACGAGCCGAACGGCGTCTCGACGAGCACCCAGTCGCCGTCGGCGATGCCGAAGCGCGCCGCCGTGGCCGGGTTGATGGTGACCAGCGGGTCAGGGTTGATGGCGCGCAGGCTGGGGATCTGGCGATGCTCGGAGTGGAACATGGCGATGTTGCGCCCGCCCGTCGTGTACACCAGCGGGTATTCCTCCGCCAGCTCGGGCTGCGAAAGCGGGCTGTACGTGGGCTCGCGGTAGTAGGGCACCGGGCTCTCGCCGTAGGATTCCAGCACCGGCGAGTACAGCTCCACCTTGCCCGTGACCGTCTCGAAGCCCGGCTCGCCGTCGCGGCGCAGCTTGCCCGTCTTGTACTTGTAATACTCGTAGCCCGACATCTTGGCGGGAACGCCCTTCACCTCGTCCAGGCCGTAGCCGTAGCTTTCGCGCAGCAGCTTGTCGAAGAAATCGTCGGGACCTTCGATGCCCTCCCACATCTCGGGCTTCAGGCGCTTGCCCATGTCGATGAGGATCTCCAGATCGCTTTTGGTGTTGTCGTTGCGGATGGCCTCGTTCATGGCGCCGATGAAGTGCTGGTTGCGCCCGTAGTTCGGCGTGACCAGGCCCTCATGCTCGGCGAAGGTAGACAGCGGCAGCACCACGTCGGCCAGGCCCATGATGGACGGCGTCATGAAGATGTCCTGCGCCACCACGAAGTCGAGGTCCTTCATAGCCTCGTACCAGCGCTTCGACTGCGCGGCCTCGCAGGCCAGAAGGTTGCTGCCCAGCATCCAGCACATGCGCAGCTTGTAGTAGCCCTCGCGGTCGGCGAACTGGCCCTCCAGCCAGTCCAGCAGCGTGTCGCCCTGGATGCCGCCCAGAACGGAACCAGTGTTGAACAGGGCGTACTTGCCGTCGGGATCCACCACGCGCTTGGTGGCCAGCTCGTCGGGCAGCGTGTTCACCATGTCGTAGCGCCACTTGCCGATGAAGCTCTCGGTGTTCATGACGGCGATGCCACCGGGAACGTCGATGTAGCCGCAGATGGCCACCAGCGCCAGGAAGCACTGACCCGCCTGCGTGGACTGCTTCGACTGGTCCAGCGCCACGCCCCAGGTGGCCGTGGAGGGCGCGTTCGTGGCGAAGGCGCGGGCGGCGGCGCGCAGCGTGTCGGCGGGAACCCACGACACCTCTTCCACGCGCTCGGGCGTCCACTCGCGACAGGCCTCGGCGAACTCGTCGAAGCCGTAGCACCAGTTCTCCACGAAGTCGTGGTCGTAGAGGTCTTCCTGGATGATGACGTTGCACAGGCCCATGCCCACTGCGGCGTCCGTGCCAGGGCGCAGCTGCAGGTGGTACTCCGCGTGCGCGCCCAGCCAGGTGAGGCGCGGGTCGATGGTGATGATCTTGGAGCCGCGCTTCATCAGGTCGATGATGCTGTGACCGAAGAAGCCGTCGGGGCTGGAGTACAGCGGGTCCTTGCCCCACACCACGATGTACTTGGGCACCTGGTAGCCGGGATGGTCGTAGCGGTCCTCGTAGTACTGCGCCCAGTCGATCTCGGGGATGCCGGCGCCCAGCAGGAAGTTCGTGATGGTGGCGCGCGGGCCGTAGCAGGCCTGGCCGGAGAACGGCTGCGTGCTGGAGCCGTTCGGCGTGTTCAGCACCGCCGGACCGTACACCGGGGCGTACAGCGTGGACTCGCGGCCGGTGCCCGTGATGGTGAAGATGGCCTCGGAGCCGTAGTCCTTCCAGATCTCGCGTACCTTCGCCTCGATGAGGTCGTAGGCCTCGTCCCAGCTGATCTTGCGCCAGGCGTCCTTGCCGCGATCGGCGCGGTCGCGCACCATGGGCGACAGCAGGCGGTCGGGATGGTACATCACCTCGTCAAGCGCGACGCAGCGCGGGCACAGGCGGCCCTGCGTGACGGGGTTGTCGGGGTCGCCCTCCACCTTCACCAGCTTGTTGTCCTTCACGGTGAGGATGAGGCCGCATCCCACGGGGTGGTCTCCCGGAGGCGACCACGCGCACGTGCGCACCTTCATCACGCCATCGCTTTCCACGATATAGGGTGTTTTCTCCATCGCTTGCCTTCCTCTCGTCTTGAACGGCCCGCCGGCTTCGCGCTGCGCCCTTTGGGGCGCCAAGGCACGACGCACCGCCCTTGCAACATACCGCCGATTCGATCTGGATGCACTGGGCATCGCGCCCTAAGTTTCCGCCGATTCCGGTCATTTCATGACACACACGCCAAGCGCTGGTGCAAAGCAAGAGCGCGAGAGCGCGCCACGACGAATGCGCCCGCCAGAGATGGCGGGCGCTTGAATGCGGCATGCGAAAGACGCCGCGCCATGGGAACGCGGCGGCGCGGCAGCGCAAAGCGGTAAGCGCAGCGCGGCCCCGGCGCGAAGCGGAAGCCGAGCGCGCCGCCGCGGCGCTACTCCACGCTCTTCAGGGCGCCGATCATGTCGATGCGGTCGAGGGTGCGGTTGGTGATGGCGTCCACCACGAGGGCGAACGCGAAGGGCAGCGCGGCGCAGATGACCATGCTGTACCACTCGATGTGCACGGGGAACGCGATGCCGGGCATGTTGAGCGAGCCCAGCAGCAAGCCTCCCAGCGGCGGGCCGGCCACCAGGCCGAACGCGATGCCGACGCCCGTGAGGATAAGCGTCTCCTTGTTCACGTAGTGGTGCACCTCGCGGCGGCGGAAGCCCAGCACCTTGATGGTGGCCAGCTCGCGCTCGCGCTCGGAGATGTTGGTGGTGGCCAGCGTGAACAGCACCACGAACGCCAGCGCCGCGGCCATCGCCAAGATGACTGCCACCACGGTGTTGATCAGCTGGAACGACGTGGCGAAACTGTCCTGCAGCTCGCGCGTGCTGACCACGGAAAGGTACGCCTCGTCCTGCGACAGCTCGTCGGCGAACGCCGGGCCGTCCGCGCCGTCCGCCATGTGCAGCAAGGCGGCGTTCGCCTGGAAGCTGCCGCTCCCGAACAGCGCCTCGTAGGCCTCCTGCGACAGGTAGGCGTAGTTGCCTAGGTAGCTGGTGGCGATGGCGGCCACCGTCGTCTCGCGCTGCTCCAGCGAACTGTCCTGCAGCTCCACGGCGTCGCCCACGGAAAGCCCCAGCACATCGGCGGCGTTCTGCGTGATGACGGCCCCTTCCGCAGGCAGCGCCACCTCCGCCCCGGCCGCGTCGGCCAGCCCCACGTAAGACGCCAGGTCGCTTTGGTCGGCGACGACGATGATCTGCACGTCAACGCCGTCCTGCCCGTTGTTCACCTCGCCGGAATCGACCAGCGCCTCCTTCAGGTCCGCCACCTCCGCGTCGGCCGCCAGGGAATCGCGCGCTTGGTCGAAATCGTCCGCGCTGGTCACCGCCATGATGTCGTACTTGTCGATGCTCTCGTACTGCTCGGGCGCCATCAGGGCCACGGAGTCCTTGATGACGAACGCGCACACGATGAGCGCCGTGCAGCCCATGATGCCCGCCACCGTCATGAAGAAGCGCTTCTTGTAGCGGAACAGGTTGCGCGCCGTCACCTTGTTCAAGAACGACAGCCGCTTCCACACGAAGGGAATGCGCTCCAAGAAGATGCGCGAGCCGAACTTGGGCGTCTTCGGGCGCAGCAGCTCGGCCGGCGTCTGCATGATCTCGCTGCGGCAGGCCAGAAACGCCGACCCGCCGATGGCCACCACGAACAGCAGAATGCCGACGGTGCCGCTGACCAGGTTGTAAAGGATGGGATAGCTGGGCAGCACGTACATCACGTCGAACACGCTGAACAGGAACACGGGCAGAAGCACGAACCCGAACACGTTGCCCACAGCCCCGCCCAGAATGCACGCCGACAGCGCGTAGATGAGGTACTTCGCGTACACCTGGTGCTTCGCGAAGCCCAGCGACTTGTAGGTGCCGATGAGCCCGCGCTGCTCTTCCACCAGCCGCGTGATGGCGGTCAGGCTCACCAGAATGGCCACCACCAGGAATATGATGGGGAACGCCGTGCCCAGCGCCTCGATGGAGTCCGCGTCGCTCTCGATGGAGCTGTAGCCGGAAAGCGACGAGCGGTCCTGGATGTACCACGTGGCAGGCTCGATGGCCTCCACGTCCGCGCGCGCGTCGGCCAGCTCTTTCAGCGCGTCGGCCTTCTCCTGCTCGTAGTCGGCGCGCTGCTCGTCCAGCTCGGCCTGGCCGTCGGCCAGTTCGGCAGCACCGTCGTCCAGCTCGGATTGGCCGGCGTAGAGCTCGGCCCAGCCGGCGTCGATCTGCGCCTGCGCGGCGTTGAGCTGCGCCAGGCCGTCATCGATCTCCTGCTGCTGGGCCTCAAGCCCTGCCCGCTGCTGCTCAAGGTCGGAAAGCTGCTGCCCAAGCGCCTCCTTCTGGCCCTTCAGCATCGCAACGTTCTGGTCGTTGGCGTAAGCGTCTTCCGCGTATTTGATCGCGAACGAGCGCTGAGCTTCGATCCTGACTATCTCCTGCGCCTTTTGGTCGGCGGAAAGGCTCTCATCGGCTTCGATCGCTGCAACTGCGGCATCGAACTTCGCGTTGATTTCCGCAAGGCCCTGCTGGAAGGCTTCCTCCGCCTGCGCCAGGCCCGCATCGATCTGGCTGATCCCCGCCTCGATCTGGGCGATGCCGTCTTCAAGCTGGCTGCGCCCCTCATCCAGCTGCGCTTGCCCGTCCTCGAGCGCGGCGCGGTTCGCGTCGATCTCGGCCTGCCCGTCGATGAGCTCCTGGCGGCCGGCGTCCAGCTCGGCCTGGCCCGATTCCAGCTCGGCGCGGCCGTCGTCTATCTCGGCCTGGCCGTCGGCGAAGGCCCGCTCGGCCTCGTCGAAGCCCTCCTGCGCCTCGGCTTCGCCGTCTTCCACCTGCTCAAGCGCGTCGCCCACCACTTCGTCGGTGCGTGCCTGGGCGCGCTCGTCGGCAATGGCGTCTATCCGGTCAGTCGCCTGCGCCACGGCCTCGTCGTAGTCGGCGGAGTAGCAGCGCAGCCCGTCCGCGCCGGCCAGGCGCACGTAGGCCACCGTGAAGGTTTCCGCCGCGTCCGTTTCCACGTCGTCTTCCGTCACGAAGAACGCGTAGTCGGACGACTGCGCCGCGCGGAAGCCCATGCTGCCCTCGGCGTTGTTCACCTCCATCGGGTCGATCACCGTGCCCACGATGGTGTAATCACGCCGATCGAACACGGCCGTCGCGTCGTCGGGGTCGTCCAGCCGCAGCTCATCGCCGATGGCCTCGCCGGAGTCCTTCAGGAAACCGCTGGTCACGGCCACTTCGCCCGGCTCATCGGGCAGCTCGCCCTCCAGCAGGTACGGCTCGTTGAGGCCCGATGGCGAAAGCGCCTTCACGTCCACAGTGGCGCGTTCGCCGTCCACCACGACGCGCGCCGTCTCGGAATAGCCGCCTTCCGCCTGTTCCACGCCCTCCACGGACGCCAGCGCGTCCACGTCGTCCTGCGTGAGGCCCAGCGTGGACAGCACGCGCACGTCGAACAGCTGCTGTCTGTCGAAGAAATCGTCCGCCGCCGCGCGCAGATCGTCGCAGCCCGCCTTCAAACCCGAGAACATGCACGTGCCCAAGATGGTGATGACCACGATGGCCACGAACCGCTTCAGGTTGCCGCGGATGGTGCGCAGTATGTCCTTTACGAACGCGGCGGGCATGGGCGCATCACCACTCGATGTCCTCGATGGGGGTGGGATGCTCGTTGCGCTCCTGACTGGTCACCTTGCCGTTCTTGAAGCGGATCACGCGATCGGCCATGTCGGCCAGCGCCGCGTTGTGGGTGACGATGATGACGGTCATGCCGCCGGCGCGGCAGGTGTCCTGCAGAAGCTTGAGGATCTGCTTGCCCGTGGCGTAGTCCAGCGCGCCGGTGGGCTCGTCGCACAGCAGCAGCTTGGGGTTCTTCGCCAGAGCGCGCGCGATGGACACGCGCTGCTGCTCGCCGCCGGAAAGCTGCGCGGGGAAGTTGTCCAGCCGGTGCCCCAGCCCCACCTGGCGCAGCGTCTCGGCCGGATCCAGCGAGTCGGGGCAGATCTGGCTTGCCAGCTCCACGTTCTCCAGCGCCGTGAGGTTGGGCACCAGGTTGTAGAACTGGAACACGAAGCCGATGTCGTTGCGACGGTACTCCACCAGGTCGTCGCCCACCAGCTTCGCGATGTCGCGGCCGGCCACCAAGACCTCGCCCGACGTGGGGGAATCCATGCCGCCCAGGATGTTCAGCGCGGTGGTCTTGCCGGCGCCGGACGCGCCCAGGATGACCGACAGCTCGCCCTGCTCGGTCTGAAACGTCGCGCCGTCCAGCGCGAACACCGCGGCGTCGCCCTCGCCGTAGCGGCGCACCACGTTGTTGAAGGAGACGTAGGCCATGCGAACCCTCCCCTGCCCCGCCGCGCAAACCCCTCGCGGCAGCGGGCCTGTCTCTGCCCGACGCGGCGCGGCGCGCAACGGCACCGTCCCGCCGGGCAATCGTTTCCACTACGTTGAGTATAGGTTTACCGCAAAGCCTCGGCAACGAGAATTCCGCGCTTCCAAGCGGGAAAGCGCAAATCGCCTGGGAAAACAGAGCTGCGGAAGGGATGGGAAAGCGCAGACGCGGCCTGCGGGGAACGCGGCGGGAAGCTGCCGCCGCCCGCGACGGGCGCTATTCCTCCAGCGCGGCGTCCACCAGCGCGGCCACGTGTAGGCGCATCGTGTCGAGGCAGGGCACGCAGGTGGCGGAGTCGTCCAGGATGAGGGGCAGCTCGGTGCAGCCCAGCACCACGGCCTCGATGCCGCAGCGGGCGCGCAGGCGCTCCGCGACAGCCGCCAGCCCGGCGCGCGTCGCCTCGCGCACGATGCCGAACTCCAGCTCTTCGGAGATCACGCGCGCAACGTAGCGGCGGTCGGCATCATCGGGAACCGCCAAGCGGATGCCCGCTTTCTCGAACGCGCGCGCATAGAAGTCGTGCGTCATCGTGGGCAAGGTGCCCAGCAGGCCCACCTTCCCGTAGCCGCGGCGGGCGGCCTCGCGGCAGCAGGCGTCCACGATGCTGACCAGGGGGATGGGCGAGCGGCGCTGCAGCTCGTCGAACACGAGGTGCGGCGTGTTCGCGCACAGGGCCCCCACCTCGGCGCCGGCGCCGGCCACGCGCTCGAGCGCGGCGGACAGGTAGTCGGCCAGCTCTTTGAAGCGCTCCTCGCTTTCCAGGCGCAGCACGTGGAACACGTCCACGCTCTCGATGGTCAGAAGCGGGAAACGGCCCGCGCGCTCGTGGACGCCGTGCACGATGTCGTGGTAGTACGGGATGGTGGATTCCGGCCCCATGCCGCCTATCAGACCGAGCTTCTTCATCGCAGGCCGTCCCCCGCTTCCTTTCCGTTTCCCCCTGTCGCACGCTTTTTCAGCCCGCGACGTTCGAGCTTCGCCCTTACGCGCCAGCCGCCGCTTTGCGCCGGTGGACGGCGCTGTGGCGACGAGGTGCTAGTAGGGCTCGTCCAGATTCGCGTGCGCCTGCGCGTCGTCGGCCAGCCCCATGAACTTCCCCTGGCGGAACCGGTCCAGCGCCACCAGCGCGATCATGCCGGCGTTGTCGCCGCAGGCGGAAAGGGGCGGCATGACCAGTCGGACGCCCAGTTTCGCGCACAGTTGCTCGTAGGACGCGCGCAGCACCGGGTTCGCCGCCACGCCGCCGCCCAGGCAGAACGTGCGTGCGCCGGTGAGCTGCAGCGCCTTTTTCGCTTTGGACACCTGCACGTCCACCACCGCCTGCTGGAAGCTGGCCGCGATGTCGGGGATGTTCAGCGGCCGGCCGGCGGCGCGCTCGTCGTTGATGTAGGTGACCACGGCCGTTTTCAGGCCCGACAGCGAGAAGCGCAGATCGCCCGAGTGCATCATGGCGCGAGGGAACGCGATGGCCGCCGGGTCGCCCTGCGCGGCCGCACGCGAGATGGCCGGCCCACCGGGATATCCCAGCCCCAGCGCCTTCGCCACCTTGTCGAACGCCTCGCCCACCGCGTCGTCGATGGTGGAGCCCAGCGTCTCGTAGCTGCCCCAGTCCTTCACGTGCACCAGCATCGTGTTGCCGCCCGACACCAGCGACGCCACGAGCGGCGGCTGCAGCCCCGGCGCGGCGATCTTGTTCGCGTACAGGTGCCCCTCCAGGTGGTTCACGCGGACGAGGGGCTTGTCGGCCGCCCAAGCCGCGCCCTTCGCGAACGCCACGCCCACCACCAGCGCGCCCAGAAGCCCCGGTGCGTAGGTGACGGCCACGCCGTCCAAGTCGGCCCAGGAAAGCCGCACGACGCCCAGCGCGGACGCGGCCACGTCGAAGCATTCGTCGCACACGCCGCAGACGGCCTCGATGTGCTTGCGGCTGGCGATCTCCGGCACGACGCCGCCGAAGCGCGCGTGGAAGTCGATCTGGGAGGCCACCACGTCCGAAACGAGGTTGCCCGCACCGTCCACGATGGCGGCGGCGGTTTCGTCGCAGGACGACTCGATGGCAAGGATGAGCGGGCGGCGCGCGTCGAGCGCGGAGGCGGCTGCGGCGGACTCGGGGCCGGACGCGGTTGCGGACGATGCGGCGGCGGGAGCGGGTGCGACGGCGGCGCTTTCTGCCGGCGACGACGCATGGTCGCTCGCGACCTCGGCAGCCGGGTCGAACACCTGCAGCTCCATGCCCGCCACGTCGTGATGCGCCAGCGGCAGCGACCCCTGCATGATGAGGGCGTCCTCGCCGTCGGAGTAGTAACGCGGCCGCGTGCCCAGCGCCTCGAACCCCAACGCGCGGTAGAACGCCTGCGCCCCCTCGTTGGCGGCGCGCACCTCCAACGAGCACGTGGAAGCGCCCAGGTCGCGCGCATCGGAAGCCACCCGCGCCAACAGCTCGCGCGCAATGCCCCGCCGCCGCCACGCCGGGTCGACCCCCACCTTCAGCACCTGCACGTCTCCGTCGACGATCCACCCGCCCGCATAACCAACAAGCTGCAGCTGGTCGGAAGAGACGCCCTCCTGTTGAGCAGCGCCTTCCCCTTCCATCTCGTTCGCAACGTCAGCGAGGGTTTCCGTGGTGCCGAAGATTCGTTCGCTGGCGGAGGCGCCGCGTACTTCGGTACGCAAGCCTTCGTCAGCGGGCGAAGATCCGGTGCCACGGGAAGCCGCAGCGTCGGCCCGTTCCGCCGTTCGGCAGGACGGCGGAACCCCATATGCCGCCCACCAGGTACGATCTCCGCGCGGCAGCTCGTCGGCCACCAGGGCTTCGCTCCAGGCGTCGGAGCCCATCACGCGCGCTTCGAGGGCCGCCACGGCGGCGGCATGGGCGGCGTCGAGCGGCTTGTAGGTGATACCGTGCGCATCGGGGCGCGCGTTCAGGATGGCGGTGTCGTGCATGGTGGCGCGCTGGTCGCGGCGCGGTGCCACGTCCTGCACGCCGGTGCGCAGGTTCTTCGGGTCGTTCTTCGCCAGGCGGATGCGCTCGTTCTCTTCCGCATCGGACAAGCGCGTGTAGACGGGCAGCGCGAGCGCTGGGTCATGGCGGAGCGCGTCGAACGGGTCGGCCTCGTCGGCGCGCCAAAGCGCCTGCACCGCGCGCAGAAGCCCGCTTCCCGTCGGCTCCCACAGCGCCTCTGGCAGCACCTCGCCCAACGGAGAGAGGATGCCCGCATACTTCACCAGAGCATCGCCCGCGACAAAGCGTGCGTCGCCTTCCGCTTCCGCATCCTCGCCCGCCAGCACACCCAACGCATCGGGAACGTCGGCGGCTTTCACCACGCGGTCGGCCTCCAGCCGGTGCGCGCCCTCGTCGTCCAGACGGTAGCGGACCGGGTAGACCTCCTTGCGCATGGCATCGGCGGCCACCAGCAGCCGCCCGCGCACGCCAGCCGCCTGGGCACCCCAGGCCACCGCGTCCAACGTGGAGAAGCCCACCAGCCCCACGCCCAGCGCCGCAGCGACGCCCTTCGCCGTGGCCATGGCGATGCGCACGCCCGTGAACGAACCCGGGCCGCGCCCGCACGCCACGCAGGCGATGTTCTCGCGCGCAAGGCTGTGCTCGCTCAGCAGCGCGTCGATGCGCGGCAGCAGCTGAGTGTTGGAAGCGCGATGCGCCCGCGCCTCGGCGCAGGCGATGGGCTCCACCGTCTTGGTCGAAGGGTCAAGCGCGCCCACGCCGATGGCGATCACCTCGTTGGAGGTGTCAAACGCCAGAACGCAGCGCGCAGCCGCATTGGAGGCGGCCGCGCCACGGGCCGCCACTAGCTTGCCACCTTCATCAGGCGCGATTTCGAATCGGACGACCACACTTTCAGCAGCGAGCGCGCGCGGGTGCCATAGGCGTGCGCTTTGATGGCGCGCACCCCGCCCTCTTCCACCACGATGCGGATCTCCAGATAGCCATACGGCATGGCCTCGGGAAACTTCGACCCCCACTCCACGAACGACGCGCCGCCGCCCTCCAGCGTTTCGAAGTAGGCGATGTCGTCCAGCTGGTCGGCGTCCTCCAGACGGTACAGATCGAAGTGGTACAGCGGCAGGCGCCCGCCATCGTACTGGAGAAGGATGTTGAACGTGGGGCTGGTGACGGCCGCGGCGATGCCCAGGCCCTCGGCGACACCCTGCACGAACTGGGTCTTGCCCGCGCCCAGGTCGCCTTCCAGCATGATAACGTCGTCACCGCGCAGATAGGGGGCCAGCGTCGCCGCCAACTGCTTGGTGGCCTCGGGAGTCGAGGTCTTGCGCAAATATGTCAGTCCATTAGCCATGGCGCACATGATACGCCAGCCGAAGCGGCAACGCGCCCCCCGTTACGAAACCTGCACGAAGGTGTGGCGCGCTTTTTCCGTTTGACCTTCGCTCTTTCCTTCGCTATACTTTGTCATACGGTATGACAGGAGGTGGTTCATGGAGCCCATGGTTTCTGGACGCGTTCCGCTCATGTTGCGCAACCGGGTGAACAGCCGGCTCAAGCGCATGGGGTCAAGCCCCACCGAGCTCATCAACAAGGCATACGAATACGTCGACGCGACAGGGATGCTGCCCCGTTGCGAGAAAGCTCCTTCGCCCGGCGTGCGCCGGCTCTCGCACGAGCAGCGCACGAGCCTCGAACGGGAGCTGGCCGCCTCGACGTTCGCCGTGCCCGCCTCCTATTTCGCGGGGCAAAGCGACGACGACCTGCTGGAAGAGGAGCTGAGGCGCGCCTATGAAGCTCTTTCTTGATACCAACATCCTCATAGACTACCTTGCCCGGAGAGAGCCCTACTTCTCCGACGCGAAAAAGCTCCGCATCGCCGCGCTGTTCGGCGACGTCGAACTGTGGGCGTCCCTTCAATCCTACACCGACGCCGAGTACATCCTGAGGCGCGCCATCCCCGTGGACACCCTGCGCGCCATGATGGAGAAAACCTTGCCCTTCGTCCAGGTGGTGTCGCCGGAACCGGAGGATCTCGAAGCAGGCACGCGCTGTGGCTGGCCGGATCTGGAAGATTTCCTCATCGCCCGCTGCGCCGTGCGAACAGGAGCAGATTACCTGGTCACCCGTGACGTGAAGGGGTTCGCGCATTCGGAGGTTGAGGTGGTGGCGCCGACGGAGTTCTTTGCGCTGCTGGAGGAGGAATGGGGGATCCTCTACGACGAGATCGACGGATAGAGCGCCGCGATCCGGGGCGGCTGGCGCAGCGTGGCGCTGGCACGCCGCCTTCAGTCCCGTGCGGTTTCTGCCACGATGCGGTACGCCTCCGTCAGGCGCTCAAGGCTCCATGCCGCGTTCGCCGCGCTGGTGGAGGGCAGGCGCGTTGCCGGAATGCCCGTGACCGGCTCTTGCCAGCGGCGGTACAGCTCGTGCGCTTTCGCCCCCGTGCAGAACACCGCACGGATGGGAGCCGCGTCCAGCACGCGCGACAAGTCGTTGGGCGCCACGTCCTTGATGCTGGCGTCGGAGGCCCCTTCGATGGTGCAGCGAGCGATCACATCCCACATCGCAATGCGGTTGCGCAGCAAAAACGCGCGCCGCTCGTCCACGCTGCGCGGCGCCTCCGGCTCGCCCATCACGGCCGTCAGCACGCGCCACATGCGGTTCTGCGGATGCCCGTAGAAGAACCCCGCCTCGCGCGACTTCGGCGAAGGAAACGTCCCCAGCAAAAGCACGCGCGAGCACCCGTCGAACACCGGCTCGATGCTATGTTCCAACCGCTCCCGTTCCATGCTCCCCAGCGTAGCACAACCTTGCCGCAACGCAGCGCGCACCTCGCAAGCCCGGCCCGCCGCCAAAAGCCTTGCACCCGAAGCGCTGTCAGGAGCGGTGGACCGTATGTTCTCAGGTGCCGACAACCCCTCATGCAGTATCATGGGGCGATCGGCGCGGCGGAAAGGCGCGGCGCCGCGAACCTACGAAACGGCTTTGGGAGAACAGGAGCGCCCGTGAGCAGCACCCGCATCGAAACCGTCCTTGGCAACCTGGCCGCGCGCGGCCTTTCGCAGGCGCTGGTATGCGACCCGCGCTCCATCCAGTACCTCGTCGGCGCCTACGTCGACCCGGGCGAGCGCTTTTTGGGGCTGCTGCTGCGCGCCGGACAGGAGCGCCCGACGCTGTTCTTGAACGAGCTGTTCACCGCGCCCGCCGGCATCGAGGCCGACGTGGTGCCGTTCAAGGACGTGGACGACCCCCTGGCCTTGCTGGCCGCGCGCTGCGATGCCGACGCGCCGCTGGGCTGCGACAAGAACCTGCCGGCGCGCTTCCTGATCCCCCTGATGGAGCGCGGCGCCGTCGCCGGTTTCACGCTGGCCTCCGACGCCGTTGACGACGCGCGCGCCCTCAAGGACGATCGCGAGCGTCAGCTGATGCGCGAGGCCTCCGCCGCAAACGACGCGGCGATGACGCGCTTCCGCGAATTGGCGCGCGAGGGCGTCACCGAGCAGCAGGTGGCCGCGCAGCTGGAGGACATCTACCGCGACCTGGGCGCTTCCGGCCACTCCTTCGCTCCCATCGTGAGCTTCGGCGCGAACGCCGCCGACCCGCACCACGAGCCCGACGGCACCCGCCTGCAGAAGGGCGACGTCGTGCTGTTCGACGTGGGCTGCCGCAAGAGCGAATACTGCTCCGACATGACGCGCACGTTCTTCTTCGGCGAACCCGACGACGAGCAGCGCCGCGTGTACGAGACGGTGAAGCGCGCGAACGAGGCCGGGCGCGCAGCCGTGCGGCCGGGCGCGCGGTTCTGCGACATCGACGCCGCCGCCCGCCGCATCATCGAGGACGCGGGCTACGGTCCGCGTTTCACGCACCGGCTGGGGCACCAGATCGGGCTTGACGTGCACGAGCCGGGCGACGTGTCGTCGGCCAACGAGGCAACGGTGCAGCCGGGCATGTGCTTCTCCATCGAGCCGGGCATCTACCTGCCGGGGCGCTTCGGCGTGCGCATCGAGGACCTGGTCATCGTCACCGACGACGGATGCGAGGTGCTGAACTCCTATCCGCGCGAGCTGGACATCCTGGGCTAGTCGCCGCCTGGAGCCGAACGGTGCCAAAGGGACATATCTAATGGCACGCGGTGCCGCGTGCCATTAGATATGTCCCTTTGGCACCTGTCCCTTTGGCACCCTTTGGCACCCCAAACGCAAGCGCCCCCCTATCTCGGGGGCGCTTGCGTTTCGGCCTTCTTCTTTCGGGGCGCTACTCCGCCAGCCCCTCGGCGCGCGCGATGCCGCGGATGATGTTGCGCCGCGACAGCGTGCCCACCAGCTTGCCGTCCTGCACCACGGGCACCTTCTTGATGCGGCGCTCGGCCAGCACGCGGCACGCGTCGTCGATGGTGTCGCCCGCCTCCACCGTCACCACGTGGCGGGTTGCCACGTTCATCACGTTCAGCGCCAGCAGGTCGGCCAAGCGCGCCCGGAAATCGCCGTCGTCGGCGAAGCGCACCAGCGTGAGCGACGGATCGAAGAACGACAGCTCGCTCTTGCCCAGATACGACGCCACGTCACCGTCGGACACGAAGCCCACCAGGGCGCCTTCCGCATCCACCACGGGAACGCCGCTCGTGTCGGCCTCGGCCATCACGCGGATGACCTCGCGCATGGGCGCGTCGGCGGACACGCGCACCGGATCGGCGTCCATCGCGAAAGCCACCGTGACAGCATCCGCCGCCGTCGGCGCCGCCTCGCCGCGGCGCGCGCGGGTCGCCCCCTTCTCGGACGGCGAAGCAGCAGCGCCCTTCTCCTTCGCCGGCTTGTCCTTCACCAGCGCCACCACCACGATGAACGCCAGCACCAGCAGGGCCGTCATCGCGCAGAAGGCGATGTGCTGCCCCAGGTACAGCTGCTCCAGCGCCCCCGCCTCGGGCGCCAGCGCCGGGGCCAGCGCCGAGAGCGACACCAGAAGCGCCGTGCCGAACGCGCCGGCGATCTGGTTCAACGTGTTCGAAACGCCCTGCGCGTGCTGGATGACAGCATTGTCGAGCGAGTTCACGCCCCAGGTGTTCAGCGGCGTCATGATGGCCTGCAAACCCACCGTCATCACCGTCACCACCACGGCCACCGCCACGATGGACGCGTCGATTCCCAGAAGCGTCATGCCGAACGCGCCGACCAGCATGACGATGCCGCCGGGAATGACCATGCGCCGCACGCCATAGCGGTCGAACAGCCGGCCTGCGAAGAACGACATGATGGCGCCCAGCACCGCGCCGGGCAGCATCGCGACGCCGGACATGGTGGCCGAATTGCCCAGGACGTTCTGGATGTACAGAGGCACGATGACGCCGGTGCCCATCAGCGCCGCCTGCACGATGACGATCACCGCCACCGCGATGGCGTAGCGGCGCGTGCGCAGGATGCCCACCTGCAGCATAGGGGTCTCCAGCTTCAGCTGGCGGCGGACGTAGAGCACCATCAGCGCGGCGCCAATGACGATCAGCGCGGCCGTGAGCGCCAGGTTGTCCGACGACGCGAACGTGGACAGGCCATACAGCAGGCACACCAGGCCCACGGTGGTAAGCGCCACCGACGCCGGGTCGAACGTGACGCGCTTGAAGTCGCCGTAGTTCTTCAGCGCGATGAAGCCGGAAACCACGATGAGCGCCGAAAGCGCCGTAACGATGATGAACAGCGCGCGCCACCCCACCGAGTCGATGAGCAGGCCGGCCAGCGCCGGGCCCACTGCGGGCGCGAACCCGATGACCAGGCTGATGATGCCCATGGCCGTGCCGCGCTTCTCGCGCGGGAACACCAGCAGGATGACCGTGAACACCATCGGCATGACCGAGCCGGTGCCCGCCGCCTGCAGCACGCGGCCCAGAAGCAGCACGGGGAACGACGGCGCCAGCGCGGCGCACAGGCTGCCCAGCGTGAACAGCGTCATGCCACCCAAAAACAGCTGGCGCGTGGTGAACCGTCCGATGAAGTAAGCGGCGAACGGGATGATGACCGCCTCGGTAAGCGAATAGCCTGACGTGAGCCACTGCACCGTGGTGGCGTCGACACCCAGGTCGGCCATGATGGTGGGCAATGCCGGCGAAAGCAGCGTCTGGTTCAGAACGGCGAACACCGTGCCTGCCAGAAACACCACGACCATCATCATTTGCGTGCGCGTCAAACCCATGCCGATACCTCCGCGATTCCCTTATCCGTCCTTAAAGCAGCGGCAGGATATGGTATCGGCACAGCGGGCGCATTGCAATGACACGGTGCCGGGTGCGTCTATCTTCCTCGCAAAAGGCCGACAACTGCGCGGATTCGCGCGCGGGGCGCGGAGGGGTGCGGAGGTGCGGGACACGGGGGTGCGGAGAGGCGGTCACGGCCCGGGGTGCGCGCGGGTCGATCCGAGGTGCCAAAGGGACGCCCGCTCGGCGGCGGCCACCACGTGCTCCAGCGTGACGGCGGTGGTCACCGAGCCGATGCCGCCCGGCACGGGCGTGAGCGCCGCCACCACCGGCTCCACCGACGAAGCGTCCGCATCGCCGCACATCGCGCCCGTCTCGTCGAAGCTCACGCCCACGTCCAGCACCGTCTGCCCTTCGCGGAAGAAGCTGCCGTCGAACGCCCGCGCCCGACCCGTCGCCAGCACGACGACATCCGCCGCACGGCAGGCCGACGGCACGTCGCGCGTGCGGGAATGGCACAGCGTCACCGTGGCGTCGCGCGCGGTGAGCAGCAGCGCCAGCGGGCGGCCCACCACCAGGCTGCGCCCCACCACCGTCACGCGGGCACCGGAAAGCGGCACGTCGTAGAAGTCGAGCAGGCGAACGCACGCCTCAGCCGTGGAGGGGGCGAACCCCGCTGCGGAAAAAGGAGCAGAGGCGTCGCCTGCACCTGCCGCCTCGCCGCACAACCCGGATGAGGACGGCAGCAGCGCGTCGCCCGCCAGCACGCTTGCCAGAGAAGCCCGCGTGATGCCGTCAACATCCTTCGCGGGGGCTATCAGCGCGCACGCCGCCGCCTCGTCCAGCCCCGCTGGCAGCGGGCGGAACAGCAAGCAGCCATGGATGGAGGCGTCAGCGCTCACCGCGGCGAGGGCCGCTTCCAACTGCTCCTGCAACGCGTCGGCGGGAAGCGCCTGTACCTGCACGCCCACCCCTGCCGCCTCGGCGCGCTTCGCCAGCGTGCGCTCGTAGGAAAGATCGCCCGGGTCGGCCCCCACGCGCACGACGGCCAGCGTCGGCCGCACCCCGCGCCGCATCAGCGCATCCGCCCGCGCCCGCGCGTTTGCCACCACCGCGTCCGCAACCGGCTTCCCCCGCAACAGCTTCGCCATCGAAACCTCCCGTCCCTTTGTCGATTCCGCCCATTATAGCCGCCGCCCAGCGGCGCAACGGACGCAACGCCGCCGCAGGCCCAGCAACACGGCGGCAGCGCGCAAGCTCAACGGCAGCCCCGACGCCCTGACGCCCGCTAACCGCAAAAGGGCAGTTCAGCGCAGGATTCCCATCACCAGCGAGGCGACGGCGTTTGCGCGTACCTCGGCGCTGACCATCATCTCGTTCACCTCGGCGCGGTAGCGCAGCACGCGGTCGGGGTCGGTGATGCTCTCCATGTTCAGGAAGATGTTCATGGCCGCCGACACCAGCGCGCCGCGCGCCAGCACGGCGGCGGCCCCGGCGTCCGACACCGCCAGCTTGCTGCCGTGGTGCGCCAGGTAATCGGCCTCGTCGATGACCTTCGAGCACGCGCGCATGATGTCCAGCGGAACGTCGCAGGCCGGGCCGAGCGCCTCTTGGATGGCCTGCTGGCGCGCCGCCGCCTCGGCTTCGGTGCCGCGCGGAAGCCGGTAGGCGCGGTTCAGCGGCAGGTACGCCTGCGCGTCGGCTTCCACCAGCTCAAGCAGGCGCGCGCGCAGCTGCGCCAAGCGGTCGAGCGACGCCAGAATGCCCTCCTGCGCCTCAGCATACTTCGGCTTGCCCACGGCCAGGTTGCCCACCATTGCCGCCAGCGCCGCCGCCAGCGCGCCCGCATAGGCGCTGGCCCCGCCGCCGCCCGGCGCCGGATCGGCCGACGCCAGCCGCTCGAGGAATTCCGTGTCCAGGTTCACCGCAGCCTCTTTTCGATCATCGGGAAACGCACGGCGGGAAAAGGATCGCCCGCCCTTCCCCAACCGGAAAACGCACGGTCGGGATTGTAGCAAACGGCCAGCTCCACCCCGCATCAAGACGAAGGGCGCAAAGAAAAAGCGGCTGGCAGCGCCACCGCGCCGCCAGCCGCCCGCGAAAGCGCTTAGAACAGGCCCGAGATCTTGCCCGTCTCGTCCACGTCGATCTTGAACGCCGCCGGGTTCTTCCCCAGGCCGGGCATCGTCATGATGGAGCCCGTCAGCGCCACCACGAAGCCGGCGCCGGCGCTCACCTTCACCTGGCGCACCGTGACGTCGAACCCACGCGGAGCGCCCAGCTTCGTCTGGTCGTCAGAGAACGAATACTGGGTCTTGGCCATGCACACCGGCATGCCGCCGAAGCCCAGCTCTTCAAGCTTCGCCAGCTCCTTCTTGGCGGCGGGCTCGAACACCACGCCGTCGGCGCGGTAGACGCGCTGCGCAATGGCTTCGATCTTCTCGGCCAGCGAGAGGTCGTCGCCGTAGGCGAACTGGAAGGTGTCGGCGCTGCGGCCGGCCTCGTCGCCCTCGGCGCACAGGCGCACCACCTCGTCGGCCAGGGCCAGACCGCCCTCGCCGCCCTTCGCCCACACCTGCGACAGCGCCACGTTCACGCCCAGCTCGCGGCACTTGCGCTCCACCAGCTCCACCTCGGCGGGCGTGTCGGTGGGGAACTCGTTGATGGCCACCACGCACGGCAGGTTGTACACCTGCGTGATGTTCTCCACATGTTGCAGCAGGTTGGGCAGGCCGGCCTCCAGCGCCTCCAGGTTCTCGTAGTCCAGCTGGTCCTTCGGCACGCCGCCGTGGTTCTTCAGCGCGCGCACCGTGGCCACCACCACCACGGCGTCGGGCTTCAGCCCGGCCAGGCGGCACTTGATGTCCAGGAACTTCTCCGCACCCAGATCGGCGCCGAAACCGGCCTCGGTGACGCAGTAGTCGCCCAGGGCCATCGCCATGCGCGTGGCCATGATGGAGTTGCAGCCGTGCGCGATGTTGGCGAAGGGACCGCCGTGCACGAACGCGGGCGTGCCTTCGAGCGTCTGCACGAGGTTCGGCTTGAGCGCGTCCTTGAGCAGCGCGGTCATGGCGCCTTCGGCGTGCAGGTCGTGGGCGGTGACGGGCTTGTCGTCGTAGGTGTAGCCCACCACGATGCGGCCGAGGCGCTCCTTCAGGTCGGTGATGGAGGTGGCCAGGCAGAAGATAGCCATCACCTCGGAGGCCACCGTGATGTCGAAGCCGTCCTCGCGCGGGACGCCGTTGGCCTTGCCGCCCAGGCCGTCCACGATGAAGCGCAGCTGGCGGTCGTTCATGTCCACCACGCGCTTCCAGGTGATCTTGCGCACGTCGATGCCCAGCTGGTTGCCGTTGTGGATGTGGGCGTCAAGCAGCGCGGCCAGCAGGTTGTTCGCCGCGCCGATAGCGTGGAAGTCGCCGGTGAAGTGCAGGTTGATGTCCTCCATGGGCACCACCTGGGCGTAGCCGCCGCCCGCCGCGCCGCCCTTGATGCCGAACACGGGGCCCAGCGACGGCTCGCGCAGGGCCACCATCACGTTCTTGCCGCGCTTGGACAGCGCGTCGGCCAGGCCCACCGTCGTGGTGGTCTTGCCCTCGCCCGCCGGCGTGGGATTGATGGCCGTCACCAGGATGAGCTTGCCCGGCTCGTGCTGCTCGTTGCGCAGCAGGTTGTAGTCGACCTTCGCCTTGTAGTTGCCGTAGCACTCGAGGTACTTCTCGTCGATGCCGGCCTTCTGGGCGATCTCCGTGATGCGCTCCGGCTCGCACGCCTGCGCGATTTCGATGTCGGACAGCATGGGTTGGGCTCCCTTCCCCTGGTGGATTGGCGGGAACCATTGTACTCGCGACGGCCTGCGAAAACGGCGCCGCGCCGCCCAAGGGCCGGAATTGCTAGCCTTGCGGAACGCACTCGTAGCGCGGGTCGATCTCGCGGCCGTTGATGAAGCACTCGTGCAAATCGACCAGGGGGATGTCGTCGGGAACGTGGATCGAAGGGTTGCGGCGCAGGATCTCGATGCGCGACACGTGACAGTTGTGCAGGCGGCACACCTGGGCGCGCACGGGCCACACCATGCAGCCGGCGCCGTCGGCGGCTTCCAGGCAGCAGCTTTCCCGGTGCCGGTCGATCGGGCGGATACCGCGCTCGACCATATAGGCGCGGATGCGCGCCACTTCCTCGTGCGTCATCGCCAGCACGTTCACCTGGCAGCAGCGGCCGCAGCGCTCGCATTCGGGATAGCTGTTCTCGCCGTCGAAGTGCAGCGGGAAATCGGCGCCTTTGTCGGCCGCAGCGGGCTGCGCGCTCGAAGCCGCCGAAGCCGAAGCCGCCGCGCCCGCAGCGTCCGCCGATCCCGCGTCGCGCCGGCCGTCCTGCGGCTGCGGCTGCGCCTCCGCCGCCTCCCCTGCGCTCATGCGCGCGCCTCGTAGATACGGCGCAGGCCTTCCAGGGTCAGCTCGGAGTTCACCGCGGTGATGGTCTGCGAAAGCGGCGCCACCCGCACGGCCAAACCGCCCGTTGCCACCACAGGCGCCGTATAGCCCAGCTGGTCGAACACGCGCTTCACCAGGCCGTCAACGCGGTCGGCCTCGCCGTAGACGATGCCCGCCTGGATGGCCTGGGCGGTGTTGCCGCCGATGGCGGTGTGCGGATCCTCAAGCTCGATGGCCGAAAGGCGGTTCGCGTGCGAGAACAAAGCCGAAGCCGACGTCTCAACACCCGGAGCGATGATGCCGCCCACGAACACGCCGTCGCAGTCGATGACCTCGATGTTCGTGGCCGTGCCGAAATCCACCACCACCACGGGCGCACCGTACAGCCCGCGCGCCGCCACGGCGTCGGCCACGCGGTCAGCGCCGATCTCCGATGGGTTCGCGTACGCCGTGGGGAACAGCTCCGGCCCCGCCGCGTCCGCTGTGCACACCAGCGGCTCCTTCCCCACCAGCTTGCGCACGGCCGCCTGCCACCCGTGCGTCAGCTGGGGCACCACCGATGCCAGAATCGCGCCGCGCAGCCGGGCCGCGTCCAGCCCCTCCGACGCCAGAAGCGGCATCAGCTTCAGCCGCAGCTCGTCGGCGGTGTGCTTCTTGTTCGTGGCGATGCGCCACATGTGCGCCAGCTCCTCGCCGTCGTAAACGCCGATGACCGTCTGGGTGTTCCCCACGTCGATGGCAAGCAACATATTCCCAACGTCCTTCCTTCGCTTGTGCGCAGACGGCTATAATCAGGTGAAAGCCGCCGTGCGGGTTCCCATTATACGGGCAACCGCCCCTGATCGGCGGCAAACCGCGCCCCGCGCGCCGGCAGCAGGCCGCGCGCCGCAGGCAAACGCGCCCCCAGGCGCAGGCAGGAAAGGCAGATGGCATGAGCGACACCCCCGCCCGCATCCTTCTGGTGGACGACGAGCCGTCCATCACCGAGTTCGTGTCCTACGCGCTGAAGAAGGAGGGCTTCCACGTAGACGTGGCCGACAACGGCGAAAGCGCCTTCGACATGGCGCTGAAAAGCCCCTACGACCTGTTCATCCTGGACATCATGCTGCCCGGCATGGACGGCTACGAGCTGTGCCGCCGCCTGCGGTCGAAAACCTCCGCGCCGGTGCTGTTCCTTTCGGCGCGCGACACCGAGCTGGGCAAGGTAGTGGGCCTGGAGATCGGCGGCGACGATTACCTGGCCAAGCCGTTCGGCGTGCGCGAGCTCATCGCCCGCGTGCGTGCGCTGCTGCGCCGCGGCTCCGGCGGCGATTTCCCCACCGCCTCGCGCGCGGTGACCGCCGGCGGCATCACGCTGGACGAGGACGCGCACACCGCCAAGGGCGATGCAGGCGCCATCGAGCTGACGCCGCGCGAGTTCGAGCTGCTGGCCTGCCTGATGCGCAACGCCGGCAAGGTGGTGACGCGCGAGGATCTGCTGCGCGACGCCTGGGGCTGGGAGTACCTCACCGAAACCAAGACGGTGGACACCCACATCAAGCGCCTGCGCGACAAGATAGAGCAGGCCGGCTACGACCCCGGCCTGGTGGAGACGGTCCGCGGCTACGGCTACCGGTTCCGGCAGTAGGCGGAAGGGACGGAGGCGCCCCATCAAGCGGCTGCAGACATACTTCGCTTTGCTGGCAACGCTGCTGTCGGTGCTGACGGGCACGCTTGCGCTGTGTGTGTGGTTCCTGACCTCCGACACGACGGTGGCCATCTTCTTGCTGCTTGTTCCGTTGGGGCTTGTCACGTTCGGGCTGAGCCTGCCCATCGGCCATTTCCTGGCCGAGCCGCTGAACCTTTTGGAGCAGCAGGTGAAGGCGTTCAACGCCGGGGGCGACGTGACCTTCACCTCCGACGGACGGCTCTACGAGGCCGACGAGCTGGCCTCCACCATCTCGGCCCTGGTGAAGAAGTCGGCCAGCCAGCAGCAGGACCTCGTGCTGCGCGAGCGCCAGCAAGCGGCCTTCGTCAGCGACGTAGCGCATGAGCTGCGCACCCCGCTGACCGCCATCCGGGGCAACGCCGACCTGCTGCGCGACCCCGACCTGCCGCCAGAGCTGCACGACAAGTTCTGTACCATCGTGGTCAGCGAGAGCGAGCGGCTGACGCGCCTGGTGAACGACCTGCTGACCCTGCAGCACATCGAGGACGGCACGCGCCCCTTGAACCTGGCGCGCGTCAACCTGCGCGACCTGTCCCAAAGCGTCGTGGACGCGCTGCGCCCCGTGCTGGCGCAGCGCGATGCGAACGTGCAGGTGGTGGGCGAGGCGCCCGACGTGCTGGGAGATGTGGACCAGCTGCGCCAGGTGGTGTCGAACCTGGTGGACAACGCCAGCCGCTTCATCGAGCCAGGCGGGCACATCACCGTTGAGCTGTTCGGACTGCGCGGCAACTCCATCGTGGCGGTGAAGGACGACGGCTGCGGCTTCGGCGACGTGGACCCCAAGCTGCTGTTCCAGCGGTTCTACCGCACCGACGCCTCGCGCAGCCGCGGAACGGGCGGCACGGGACTGGGGCTTTCCATCGTGAAGTCCATCGTCGAGTCGCACGACGGCACCGTTGAAGCGGTGAACCTGCCGGAGGGCGGGGCCTGTTTCATCGTCGCCATCCCCTCGATTCCGCCGCAGCCCGCCCCCGCGGGGAAATAGCCGGAACCGGCCCGGCCCTACGCCTCGTACAGCACGGCGCCGCTGGTGAAACCGCCGCCGAAGCCCACGAGGACCACCTTGTCGCCCGGGTGGATGCGCCCGGCGTCGTAGGCGTCGGAAAGCGTCATGGGGATGCAGGCCGACGACGAGTTGCCGCGGTGCGCGATGGAGATCTGGAAGCGGTCGAGCGGCAGCTTCATGCGCTTGGCGGCGTACTTGATGATGCGCTCGTTGGCCTGGTGGGGCACGATGAACGACACGTCCTCGATGGTGAGGCCGGCGCGCTCCAGCACCTCGTCCACAGCACGGCCCATGGCCTCCACGGCGAACTTGAACACCTTCTGCCCGTGCATGTACAGCGTCTGGCGCGGACGGCCCGCCTCCACAGCCTCCGTCACGCCCAGCTCGGCGTCGATGCGCGCCAGGCCGGGGTCGGCCGCCTGCGCCGCCTCAAGCGAGACGCCCTGAGCGTCGAAGGGCTGCGGCGCGTCGAACGCGGTGGGGCAGGTGAGCGCGTTGTCGGTGTCGTCGTCGTTGCGCAGGTAGGTGGCCAGGATGCCCGCGCGCTCGTCGCTCCATTCCACCACGGCAGCACCCGCGCCGTCGCCGAAGAGCACGCAGGTGTTGCGGTCCTCCCAGTTCGTGATGCGGGTCAGGCGTTCGCCGCCCACCACCAGCGCGCGGCGGAACGCGTTGCGGCCCGACGCCCCCGCGGCGCCGGCGGCCGACGCAGCCATCATGGACTCGGCGATGCCCAGACCGTAGATGAAGCCCGTGCACGCCGCGTTCATGTCGAAGGCGACGGCGTTCGACAGCCCCAGCCGGCGGCGCAGCAGCGCGGCGCAGGTGGGCACCATCACGTCGGGGGTAGCGGTGGAGTACACGATCAGATCGATTTCCTCCGGGTCGATGCGGCGCTCGTTGAAGCCGCCCTCGTCCCAGCCCAGCGCGGCGCGCGCGGCGCGCTCCGCCAGGTCGACGTTCGTCTCGTCCACGCAGATGCGGCGCGTCTTGATGCCCGTACGCGTGGTGATCCACTCGTCGCTGGTGTCAACCAGCGCGGTCAGATCGTCGTTGGCAATCTCGAGAGCGGGCAGCGCTTTCCCGCAGCCGATTATCGTGCAACCCATGTGGCCATTCTCCCGTCTTCGGCGTATCGCCGGTTCAACGTCATCGCAAAGGCGCGCTCCTTCCAGAGCGCGCCTCAACAGTATAGCGAATGGATCCGGCTTGTGCGCGCCCCGCCGCTAACGCTGCGCGCGGGCTTTGCGCAGGGCAGGGACAGCGCGGCGCACGCCGGCGGCCACGGACACCGCAACGGCCAGCTTCGCTAAATCGGGAACGATGAACGGCGCGATGGCCGCCAAGAACGCCGGCAGCGGGCCCATGCCAGCCACCGCCATCAGCTGCATCCAGCCGCACACGTACGACACCAGCAGGAACACCAGGCACGCCGCGAAATCGCGCACCCAGCCGGCGCGGCCCGAACGGCCGCCGTCCCGCGCACCGCCGGACAGGGCGCGCAGCAGCACAAAGGCCGCAACGGCGCCCAGCAGGAAGCCCCACAGAAAGCCGCCCGTGCCGCCCGCCAGCATGCCGATGCCGCCGCGCATGCCGGAGAACACCGGCACGCCCACCGCTCCCAGCGCCAGATAGCAGACGAGCGCCGCCAGGCATTCCGAGGGCTTCAGCACCAGCAGGGCGAACGCCAAGACGAACGTCTGAAGCGTGAACGGCACCGGCCCCAACGGGACCGACACCCAGGCCGACACGGCCAGCAGCGCCACGGTCATGGCGACGTAGACGATGGACTGCGTGCGCGAGCGGGCTGCTGCGCGGTTCACGACGTTCGCGGACATGGGCTTCCCCTTCCCTTCGGGTTCAAGCAAGTTAGTATAGCAAAGCGCTATGAATAGATTGCGGAGCGCGGGCGCAGACACAATCTGCGGACAGAGCCCGCGTTGCGACGAGGAATGCCAACGACGGGCCGCAGCGATCCGCGCCACGGATCGCCTCGACCCGCACGCCGCCGCCAGAGCCTCCGCCCCGGCCCGCGACGGCCCGCCCTAGTAGCGCGCCTGGATCTCGCCCGTCTCCAACTTGTGCAGGCGGCGGCGCTCCACCAGGATGAACACCAGCGCCGTGAAGATGGCCAAAAAGTCCGCCACCGGCACGGCGAAGTACAGCGCGTCCAGCCCCGTGTACTGCGGGAACCACACCGGCAGCATGATGGGCAGCGCCACGTACAGCGGGATGAGGAACAAGATCTGGCGCGTCAGCGACAGGAAGATGGACTTGATGGGCTGGCCCGTGGCCTGGAAGTAGTTCGACACCACGATCTGGAAGCCCACGAACGGCAGCATCATCAGCTGCACCTGCAGGGCGAAGATGGTGAAGTCGCGCAGGTTCGGGTCGGTGATGCCGAAGAAGCTGATGATCTGCGCCGGGAACAGATGGACCAGCGCCCAGCACAGCGTCGCCAGCACCGTGGCGAAGATGACGCCGCTCCACAGCGTCTTCCGCACGCGCTTGAACAGGCGCGCGCCGAAGTTGTAGCCCTCCAGCGGCTGGATGGCGATGGCCACGCCGATGAGCGGCAGCACCGTGAACATGGCGATGCGGCCCACCACGCCGATGGAGGCCTTCGCGCCCTCCGCCCCGATGGGCGACAGCGCGCCGTACATATTGAGAAGGTTGTTCAGCACCAGGTTCACCACGGCCATGCCGATCTGCATGACGAAGCTGGCGAAGCCGAGCGCCAGGATGCGGCGGATGGTCTCGCCGTCGGGGCGCAGCTCGCGAACGTGCAGGTGCATCGGACAGCTCTTGGTGAAGATGAAGTACCACAGCACGCACACGCACGAGGCGGCCTGGCCGCACAGGGTGGCCAGCGCGCTGCCGGCGACGCCCCAGCCCAGAACCATGACGAACAGGAAGTTGAAGATGGTGCAGAACACGGCGCCCACCACCATCGTGACCAGCGCGCGCGTGGGCGCGCCGGCGGTGCGGATGAAGTTGTTCACGCCGGCGCCGATGATCTGCAGGATGAAGCCGGCGCCCAGGATCTGGATGAACAGGCGCGAATACTCCCAGTCCAGCTCCGTTGCGCCCGAGATGCCCAGCACCACGTCCATCAGCGGCGGGATCTGCGTGAAGATGAGCACGACCACCGAGATGACGATGCCCAGCGTGATGGTGTTGCCCAGGCAGCGCTGCGCCGCCTGGCGGTCGCCCTCGCCCATGCGCAGGGCGGCCAGCGCGTTGCCGCCGTTGCCCACCAGCATGGCCAGCGCCATGAACAGCGTCATCAGCGGCATGGCCGTGGTGGCGGTGGACAGGCCGATCTCGCCGACGGCCTGGCCCATGAAGATGGAGTCGATGATGTTGTAGGCGCCGTTCACCAGCATGCCCAAGATGGAGGGAATGGCGAACTCGATCATGAGCTTGGGGATGGAGCCCGTGCCCATGCGGTCAACCTTGTCGCCGCCCTGGCGCGCCGCGCGGGGGCTGGCCGTCTTGGGGGCCGCGCCGTTGCCTGCAGCCGGGGCATCCCCCTGCGGGTTCTGCTGAAGTTCCGAAACGTCCTGCTGAGCCATCGCGCCATCGCCGCCTTTCCCTTGTTGTGCAGCTGGATATTGTACCAACTTTACCCCGGGTGAAAAAAGCTACTCTGGCGCCATAGCACAGCATATTGACAATCGGGCGGCGCGCGGAGGGTTTCGCGCGCCGAACGGCACCGGAACGGGCGGAGCCGGGCAGCAGCGTTGGCGCCCGGCAAGGCGAGCGTCGGCGGGGTCGCCGGGCAGAGTTGGGGATCGGAAACCAGGAAGCGGGCGCGCCTTAAACCAGGTGGGCCTCGCCGGAAGCGACGACATGCACGGAGCCGTCGGCGGCGCGCACGAGCAGGCGGCCCTGCGCGTCCACGCCAAAGGCGGCACCGGCGGCAAGCGAGCGGCCCGCGCGATCAACGACGGACACCGGGCGGTCCGCCAAGGCGAAGCACGCGTTGCAGGAGGCGGCGAACGGCGCGAAGCCTTCGGCTTGCCAGCGCTCGTAAGCGGCCTCGAATGCGGCGAGGATGCGCGCGAGGGCCTCGGAGGCGAGCGCGTCAGGGACGGGCGCGGCGGATGCGGCGTCGCCAGCGGGCGCGGTGTCGTCGGCCGCAAGCGC
The DNA here is from genome assembly GCA_018710945.1 of Candidatus Aphodovivens avistercoris. GTDB lineage: Bacteria > Actinomycetota > Coriobacteriia > Coriobacteriales > Eggerthellaceae > Aphodovivens > Aphodovivens avistercoris. The sequence goes on from DVIW01000020.1 coordinate 91,717, forward strand.
TGGCGCGGCTGCGCCCGGAGCCGCCGGCGCGGCTGCACGCGCAAGCGCGTCCGCGTCCGCAAGGTCAACCAGGTACGCCGGCTCGTTCTTGCCGCCGACCGGCGCCGCCTCGGCCGGGCGCGCAACGTTCACCCCGATGCCCACGCACACCGCGCCGCCGTGCGCCTCCGCCGAGATGCCGCACAGCTTGCGAAACGGCTTCGGCGCCGCGGCGGCTTCGTCCGGACGCGCCGCTCGCGCGCCCCCTCCCGCAGCCTGTGCTGCGGCGGCATCCGCTTCCGCCGCCCCCGGCGCCGCCTCGGCACCTGCGGTCACCACCACGTCGTTCGGCCACTTCACCTGGATGCGCTCTGCCGCCTCTCCCGCCAGCGAGGCCAGAGCCTCGCGCACGGCCAGCCCTGCGACCAGCGGCAGCATGGGCAGCTGGCTTGCAGGAACGCTGGGACGCAGCAGCAGGCTGACGTACAACCCGCCCGCAGGACTGGACCACGCGCGCCCGTCGCGGCCGTAGCCGCCGCTCTGCCGGCGCGCGCGCACGGCGAGCCCTTCGCCTTCGCCCGCCTCGATGGCGCGCTTCACCTCGTCGTTGGTGGAGACCACCTCGTCAAGCGCGCGCAGGCGCCACCTCACAGGCGGAACGCCTTCCCCACCGTCACGCCGTCCTGCGTGACCGTCGTGCCGTCGGCCAGCACGAAGCCGGGGCGCAGCTCCAGCAGCGGCTTCACCACGAAGTCGCGCTCCAGCGCGCGCGGATGCGGCAGCGTGAGCACTTCGTTGTCGATGACGTAGAGCTGGTAGTCGATGATGTCCAGGTCGCACGTGCGCGGGCCGTTCTCTATCTCGCGCACGCGGCCCAGGCTGTTCTCGATGGCATGCAGGTACTTCAGCAGCTCGGCCGGCGGCAAGCCCGTGCGCATGATGACGACGGCGTTCACGAACACGTCCTGGTCCAGGTAGTAGGCCGGCTCGCTCTCGTAGAAGCCGGAGATGTCGGTGATCTGCGTGTCGGGCAGCGTGCACAGCATGCTGATGGCCTGGTTCAGCAGGGCGATCTTGCCCTCGCGCTCTTCGCCGGGGTTCGCCACCAACGGCACGTTGCAGCCCATGCCCAGCACCACCTCGGGGCGCAGGTCAGCCAGGGCCTTCGTCGTTTCCGCCACGTTGTGGGCGCGCACCACGCCCGCGCCCAGCTCGCAGGCCATCAGCGCCTCGGCAGCCGAGGCCGCGTCGCGCTGCAGCGGGTCGGGGATGTTGTACGCGTAGCCGATGTAGCTTTTGCGCGACAGCGCCGCCATCACCGGATAGCCCAGATGCGCGATCTCCTGGAAGTTGCGCACCAGCTCGATGGTTTGCTGCGGGGTCTTGCCGAACCCCGGGCCCGGGTCGACGCACAGCCGCTCGCGCGCGATGCCCGCCGCCTCCAGCCGGGCGCAGCGCTGGCCCAGCCAGGCGCGCACCTCGGTCACCACGTCGTCGTAGCGCGGGTCGTCCTGCATGGTGGCGGGGTCACCCTGCATGTGCATGACCACCAGCCCGCAGTCGGAGCCGACCACAGCCTGCACCATGTCCGGGTCGGAGAAGCCCGACACGTCGTTGACGATGGCGGCGCCAGCCTCAAGGCACGCGCGCGCCACCTGCGCATGGCGGGTGTCGATGCTCACGCACACGCCCTCGGCCGCCAGCGCGCGCACCACGTCTAGCACGCGGGCAAGCTCGTCGTCAGGGGAAACCGGCGCGGCGCCGGGGCGGGTGGACTCGCCGCCCACATCGATGATGCGGGCGCCTTCCTCCACCATGCGGCGCGCATGCGCCAGCGCATCGTCCAGGTTGGCATAGCGCCCGCCGTCGGAGAACGAATCGGGCGTAACGTTCAAGACGCCCATGACAACGGGCGTCTTGACGTCGAATTCGAATGAGGAGCAGCGCCAGATCATCGGTTGACGGAGCCATCCTTTCCTTCGTCGTTCGGCTGTGCGGAAGCTGCATCAGAGCCGGCCGCGGACGCGGAGTCCTGCGTCGGCTGCTGCGGAGCGCCCTGCACCGGCTGCGAGCCGGCCAGCTGCGAGAAGCGGCTCTCCAGATCGTCCAGCACGCCGGAGCCCGTCGAGGCGCCGCGCGGCGCGAAGGGCTGCTGGGGCTGGGGCGTCGGCTGGACCGGCTGGACGGGCTGCTGCGCGCCCGGCACCGGCTGGACCGGCTGGGCAAGCGCCACCGGCTCGCCCGCGGGAGGCTGCAGCTGGCGGTCCTGCCAGTTCGGGTCGGCCAGCTGCGCGTCGCGGGCGCGGGCCTCGGCCTCTTCCTGCTCGTGGCGCGCGATGATCTCGTCCTCGTGATCCAGGTAGTCGTTCCACTTGTTGTCCAGCAGCGCCTGGCAGGCCTCGCCTTCCACGGTCTCGCGCTCAAGCAGCACGCTGGCCATCAGGTCCATCTGGTCACGATGGCTGCTCAGCACCTCGTAGGCGCGGTCGTGCGCCTCCTTCATGATACGCGCCACCTCGTCGTCGATGCGCTTGGCCGTCTCTTCCGAGTAGTCCTGGGTGTTGCCGTAGTCGCGGCCCAGGAACACCTCGTGGTTGGGCTGGCCGAACACCTGCGCGCCCAGCTCGGCGCTCATGCCGTACTGGGTGACCATGGCGCGGGCCATCTTCGTGGCGCGCTCCAAGTCGTTGCTGGCGCCGGTGGTGATGTCGTCGCAGAAGATCTCCTCCGCCACGCGCCCGCCAAGGAAAACCGCCAGCTGGTCGCGCATCTCGCCCACCGAGTTCAGCACCTTGTCCTCGTCGGGGATGGACAGGGTGTAGCCCAGCGCGCGCCCGCGCGAGATGATGCTGATCTTGTGCACCGGGTCGGCGTGCTCCAGCAGGTGCCCCACCAAGGCGTGGCCGCTCTCGTGATAGGCGATGGTGCGCTTGCTGCGGTCGTCCAGCACGCGGCCCTTGCGCTCGGGGCCGGCGATCACGCGCTCCATGGACTCGTTCACCTCGTGCATGGTGATGATCTTCTTGCCCTTGCGCGCGGCCAGAAGGGCGCTCTCGTTCAGCAGGTTCGACAGGTCGGCGCCGGTGAAGCCCGGGGTCAGCTTGGCGATGGCCGAAAGGTCAACGTCGCTGCCCATCGGCTTGCCCTTGGAGTGCACCTGCAGGATCTTCTCGCGGCCCTTCACGTCGGGAGTGTCCACCACGATCTGGCGGTCGAAGCGGCCGGGGCGCAAAAGCGCCGGATCCAGCACGTCGGCGCGGTTCGTGGCGGCGATCAGCACCACGGACTCGTTGCTCTCGAAGCCGTCCATCTCCACCAGCAGCTGGTTGAGCGTCTGCTCGCGCTCGTCG
>DVIW01000021.1 GCA_018710945.1 Candidatus Aphodovivens avistercoris
AGATCATCGCCACCATCAACACCAGCCCCAGCCAGTCGGCCCAGGTGAACGCCGTGCCCAGCCACAGCGCGGCGCACACCATCGCGCTGGCCGGCTCGACGGTGCCCAGAAGCCCGCCCTTCACCGAGCCCACCACCGACACGCCGTACAGGTACAGCCCGAACGCCGCCAGGGTGCCCACCACCACGATGGCGCCCAGCACCAGGATGCCGTCGAACCCCAGCTCAGGCACTGCCGGCGGCGTTCCCGCCACCCCTCCCAGCGCCCAGATGGCAAGCGCCGCCGCGCCGCCGATGAACATGCCCACGCCGGTGACCGGCAGGCTGCCCCAGCGCGCGAACAGCTTCTTCGGGAACATGATGTAGAACGCGCACGACAGCGCGTTGATCATGCCCCACGCCAGGCCTGCTGCGGGGATGACCAGCGCCGCCGGGTTGCCCTGCGTGGCGATGAGCCACGTGGCCGCCAGCGCCAGCGCCACGCCCGCCACTTCCAAAACCCGCGGCGGTTTGCGCGCCAGGAGGCACGTGGCCGCCACGATGAACACCGTGTTGAAGCTCTGCAGCACCGTGGCCGTGCCGGCGTTGGTGGCGTTCACCGAGGTGGTGTAGGTGAACTGGCACAGGAACAATCCCGCCACGCCGAACAGCGCCAGCCGCCCCAGCGAGCCGCGGTCGGCCAGCAGCTCGCGCATCAGCGAGCGCTGCGTGGCGAACAGCAGCGCCAGGAACAGGATGCCCGAGCCCAGCATGCGCACCCACGTGATGAACAGGGGCGTTATGTCGTAGTGCTGGTAGAGGTACTGCGCGCAGGTGCCGGAGAAGCCCCAGAACGCCCCGCCCACGATGGCGGCCAGCACGCCGCGCCAGAACCGCCGCCGGAAAAACGCGCGGCCTTTCTGCAGCCCTTCGGCTCCCCCTGTGCTCATTCCTCGTCTCCCGTCAGCTCTTCCAAAAACTCCGCCACGGGGCGCAGCAGAGAGTCGCCCTCGTCCAGCTTGAAATAGCGCACCGGCAGCGACAGCTTGCGCTTGTCGGCCAGGTAGCGGCCGCCCGCGCGCCGCAGCGCGGTCATCTTGGAGCGCGGCACGTCCACCGGCTCCACCACCAGCTTGCCGCCGGTCACCGACACCGTTTTGATGCGGTGCTCCGACGCGAACGCCTTGATGCGCGCCTTCTGCAGCAGAGCCACCGCAGCCGGGGGCATGTCGGGGCGCTTCGCCCGCAGGTCGCGCTCGATCTCGTCCACCGACTGCGGCGTGGCGGCCGAAGCGATCTTGCGGTACCACAGCACGCGCTCGTCGGCGTCGGGCACGTAGTCCTCAGGCAGGTAGGTGTGGCCGGGGATGTTCACCGTGATGTCCGACAACGCCGGCGGCAGCTCGTCGGCCGCCTTCAGGTCGCCCTCGCGCGTGGCGGCGACGGCCTGCGCCAGCATCTGGGCGAACAGGTCGAAGCCCACCGCGCTCATGTTGCCAGACTGTTCGGCGCCCAAAAGGCTGCCCGCCCCGCGGATCTCCAGGTCGCGCATGGCGATGCGCATGCCGCTTCCCAAATCGGTGTGCTCGTCCAGCGCGATGAGGCGCGCCTGGGCCTCCTCGGTCAGGCTCACCTTCTCCGGGAACATGAAGTAGGCGTAGGCCTGCGCCGACGAGCGCCCCACGCGCCCTTTAAGCTGGTACATCTGCGCCAGGCCGAGGCGCTGGGCGTCCTCGATGATAAGCGTGTTGGTGTGCGGGTTGTCGATGCCGCTCTCGATGATGGTGGTGGCCACCAGCACGTCCAGCTGCCCGGCCGAGAACTCCTCCATCACGCGCTCCAGCTCCTCGCGCGTCATCTGGCCGTGCGCCACGCCCACGCGCGCCTCGCCAGCGGCCGCCGTCACGCGGCCCGCGGCCTCCTCGATGGAACGCACGCGGTTGCTGACGTAGTACACCTGTCCGCCGCGCGCCAGCTCGCGCCGGATGGCGGCGCTCACCAGGTCGGGATCCCACTCGCCCACGTGCACCTCCACGGGGCGGCGGTCGTCGGGCGGCGTGAGGATCAGGCTCATGTCGCGCACGCCGGAAAGCGACATCTGCATCGTGCGCGGGATGGGCGTGGCCGACATCGTGAGCACGTCGATGCTCTCGCGCAGGTTCTTCAGCTGCTCCTTGTGCCCCACGCCGAAGCGTTGCTCCTCGTCGATGATGACCAGCCCCAGATCATGCGGGTTCACGTCGCGGCTGAGCAGGCGGTGGGTGCCCACCAGAATGTCCACCTCGCCCTCGGCAAAGCCCTTCAGCGCCTTCGCCTGCTGCGCGTCGGTGCGGAAGCGCGAGAGCACCTCCACCGTCACGCCGAACGGCTCGCAGCGCTCCCTGAAGTTGGTGTAGTGCTGCTGCGCCAGGATGGTGGTGGGGCACAGCACCATCACCTGCTTGCCGTCCTGCGTGGCCTTGAACGCCGCCCGCAGCGCCACCTCGGTCTTGCCGAAGCCCACATCCCCGCAGATCAGCCGGTCCATCGGCTTGGACGACATCATGTCGGCCTTCACCTCGGCGATGGCCGCCAGCTGGTCGGGCGTCTCCTGGTAGGGGAACGCCTCTTCCATCTCGCGCTGGGCGGCGGTGTCGGGCCCGAAGCGGTAGCCCTGCACCGACGCGCGGCGCGCGTACACGTCCACCAGGTCGAACGCCAGCTTCTTGGTGGCCTTGCGCGCCTTCAGCATCGCGCGCGACCAGTCGGCGGTGTTCAGGCGCGTGAGGCGGGGACTGGCCCCCTCCGGCCCCACGTAGCGCGTCACGCGGTCCAGCTGCTCCACCGGCACGTACAGCTTGTCGCCCTCGGCGTATTCCAGAAGCAGGTAGTCGCGCGCCGTGCCGTCGATCTCGCGGCGCACGAGCTCTTTGAAGTGCGCCACGCCATGGGCCGCGTGCACCACGTAGTCGCCCGGCTTGAAGGGGAAGGTGATGTCGGTTATGTCCACACGGCGGCTGGGACGCGCGGCGGAAGCGCCCTGCGTGTCGGAGATGCTCACCAGCGCCAGCTTCGCCTTGGGGATGATCATGCCCAGCGGCACGTCCACCTCAACCACGTTCACCACGCTGCGTCGCAGCTGGCGCTTCGCCGCCGCCGCGGAGGTGCCCAGCCTGCGGCGGCGCGCCGTCTGGCCCGGGCCCGCCAGCCCCGGCGCGGGGGCAGAGGCCGCGTCGGCCGCGTCGGCCGCGGCGGCAGCACCCCCGCCCGCTTCCGCAGCGCTCGCGCCCGTCACGTCCTCGGAACCCCCGGCGCCCGCCAGCGCCTCCCCCGCGTCCACGCCGGAGCCGCCCTCGAAAACCTCCTGGAACGGGATGCCGTGGTCCACCAGCGCCAGCTTCATGTCCTGGCGCGCTCGGTAGTTCGGCACGCTGAACACCGTCAGCGTGTCCGCCTCAAGCAGGCTGGTCAAACGCCCGAACAGCTTCTCGGGATGTCCTGCCACCTCCACGCGCTTCACCGGCAGCTCGTCATCCACCGCGCCACCCGCGCGCATGATGGACACGTAGGTGGCCCGCGCGTTGTCGCCGAACGACAGCCCTGCCGCGTCCGCGTACAGCCCCGCCACGGGGATGCCCGACCCCTTCGCCCGCGCCACGATGTCGTCGAGCGCGTGCTGGGCGTCGTCGAAGAGCGCGCGCGGCTCCACGAGCGCCGTCAGCGCGCCGGCGGGCAAGTAGTCGCCCAGCGTGGCCACCTCGTCGTAGAGCAGGGGCAGAAGCGCGTCGGCCCCGTCGAAGCGCAGGCCGCCCTCCAGCTTCGCCAAGAGGTCGCGCAGGGTGACGTTGGTGCGCGCCGGCACCTCCAGCTTCTTCTTCGCCCGCGCGATGGCCCGGGCGGAGCAGGAGTATTCGCGCACGGGGTAGATGCTCACCTGCGGCAGCGTTTGGATGGTCTGCCCCGTAGTGGGCACGATGCGGCGGATCTCGTCCACCTCGTCCCCGAAGAAGTCGATGCGCACGGGATGCACCAGGTTGCCGGGAAACACGTCCACCGTGCCGCCGCGCACGCAGAAGGTGCCTGGCCCGTCCAGCTCGCCGGTGTTCTCGTAGCCCGCGTCTACCAGGTGGCGCGTGAAGTCCTCGAACGACGCCAGCCCCAGCTCGTCCGCAAGGGGAAGGTCGGCCAGCTCGCGGCCAGGCGCAAGCTCGACGGGCAAAAACGCGCGCGCCGACGCGGGCGGCAGCGTGCGCAAAAGCGCCCGCGCGCTGGCGACCACCACCACGTCACGCCCGGACGCCAGCGCATGGGCCGCCTGCATGCGCAGCGCAGCGCGCGAGGCGTCGGCGGGCTTGGCGGAAAACGGCGTGTCGGGCCGCTCGGGGAAGCGCAGCACGCGCCCCTCGCCCAGATACGCCGCCATCTGCTGCGCGAAGGCGATGGCGGCGTCCTCCCCCGGCACCACGGCCAGCGTGGGCTGCGGACGGTGCGCGAAACGCGCCGCGCACAGAAACGGCCGAGCCGAGTTCGCCACGGCCAGCGCCGCGTCGGCCCCTTCGTCCAGCTTGCCCCAGAAGCGCTCCAGACAGCCCGATTTCTCCAGCGCGAACACCAGCGAGTCGATGAGCACCGAAGCCCCTTTCCCCAACGCGAAAAAGCCGCTTGCGCGGCACCTGCGAAGCTGGCAGCGCACCCAGCGCCGCAGCGCTGGCAATTGTACCATCTGCCCGCCGCCTCGCATTCGGGAAGGCGCCTCCTGCCCTTCACCGGCTGAAAGAGCCTTTACCTGCGCGTTCCTTCTGGTTTGGTATACTGCGGTGACGAATGCCGTCAAGCCGAAAAAGCAAGGCGAAACGAAAGCGCATCTGAATCGAAAGAACCGAAAGGAAGCCCATGGAAACCGCACCGTCCAACCTGCCGCGCAAGGCGCTGCTCGCCTGCCTTGCTGCCGTGTTCGCCGTTGGATCCTGCTTCCTCGCAGACTACCTTCGGCTCCAGCCTGCCATGGCGGCGCGCCTCGTGTTCTTCGCCCTCGCGCTGCTGTCCCTGTTCGCTTTGCAACGCAACGGCGGGATGCGCCCGCGCAAGGCCGAGCTGTTCGCCTTCAGCGTGTTCGCACTGCTCTTTGACGCCTCCCTCGTGCTGGGACGCCATATCGTCGTGGGCGACACCTACAGCGGGCTGATGGACGAGAACTACATCGAACCTTATTCAGCCCTCGATGCCATCGCCTTCCTTTTCATGTTCGCCCTGCTGCTTCTCTACAGCCTGGCCCTCTACCGTTTCCTCGCCGGACCGCACCGCGCAACCTCCGACGCAGATGCGGCCAAGACCGCAACCGACCAGCGCATCAACGTGCGGATCGTCATCGTCGTTGCCGTCATCCTCTTCCTGCTGTGGCTGCCCTACCTTGTCGTCTACTATCCGGGATTCGTTTTCGGCGACACGATGAACTCCATCCGGCAGATCGTCGGAGAAGAGGGCCTCAGCAACCGCCATCCCCTCGCGTTCACCCTCTGCCTGGGACTGTGCCTGCATGCAGCCGAGGCCGTGGGCCTTGGCGCCACGGAGGGCATCGCTTTGTTCTGCGTTCTTCAGATGGCCTTCATGGCAGCGTGCCTGGCGTACTTCTCTGCCTGGGTGGTCGCGCGCGGAAGCATCACGGGCAAGGCGCGCTGGATCGTCGTGGCGCTCATGGCAGCGTTCTTCGGGCTCAATCCGTATTTCTCCACCTACACCATCGCCCTTTGGAAAGACCCCGTGTTCTCCATCGCAGTGCTCATGTTGACGCTGTGCCTGGCCGACATCGTGCTGGCGCTTACGGGCAGTGCGCAACGGATGTCGCGCGGCAAGCTCGTCGCGGTGCTCGTCTTCAGCCTGCTGGTGGCGTTCTTCCGGAACAACGGCGCCTACCTGCTGCTGCTCAGCGCTGTGGCGCTGGGCGCCGTGCTGTTGAAAAGCCGTCGAAAGCGCCCTGCCAAGCGCAACTTTACGCGCGCAGAAAGCACGCAGCCTGATGCGGTATCTGCCGAAGACCCGTCTGCGGAGGCCTGGTCTGCCGGCAAGCAGCCGCAGCCCGCTCGTGATGCAACGCTTGCGGCAAGCGCGCGCCCGCACTCGTCCGATTCCAAACCGAAGCCCGCAGGCAACGCGCGCCGCATGGCGTGCTGGTCAACAGCCATTCTGCTTGTCGTGGCTGCTAGCTACTTCGCGCTCATCATTCCCGGATTCAAGCTGCTGGGCATTTCGGGCGCGCCCAGTTCCGAGACCGTGGGCATCCCCCTCAACCAGATGGCGCGCGTGGCGGCGGTGGGCGGCGACATGACGGAGGAAGACCGCGCCTACCTAGACTCCATCCTTCCGCTGGAGCTTTATCCCGAAACCTACCGCCCCTGCTGCGTCGACCTGCTGAAATGGAGCGGCGACTACAACTCCACCGCCATGAAGACCGGCATAATCCAGCACTGGCCTTCCCTGCTGCTACGCAACCCCGTCGTGTTCTTCGAAGCATGGGAGCTTCAGACGTTCGGCTTCTGGGCCGTCAACCAGCCGGCGATCATGGAGTTCAACAACATAGCGGGAGGCTCGCTGCGCTCTGAAGAGCAGCTGGCGGCCTACGGCATCGACGGCACGAAAGGCATCGACAATGAGCTGGCACGCCAGCTGTTTCCCCAGGACGAGGCCGGCATCCCTGTTGGCGCGGTGTTCTGGGCGATGCTTTATCTGGCCGTCTGCCTGTGCCTTGCCGGAAAAGCACGCTGGCTCGTCGCGCTGGCGCCGGCGTTCGGCCTCATGGCAACGCTGTTCGTCGCATCGCCCATTTGGTACTGGCCGCGCTACGCGCTGGCGGTCCAGCTTCTTGTGCCGTTTTTCGTTCTGCTGTTCTACCTCATAGCGAAAGGCCGCCCGGCGGCATGCCGGACGGCCTAGAAAACGAATCCCACGCGCCGAAGCGGCGCGGGGCGCGGATCGCGAGGCGCCCAGCGGTTACTCAGCCTGCGCGGCCGCCTTCTCGATGCACGCGATCGCGTTCAGGCAGCGGGGGAAGCCCAGGTAGGGCACCAGCTGCGAGACGACCTTGATCAGGTAGGCGCGGTCGTTGCCCAGGTTCATGTTGCCCTTGGCGTGCGCGATCAGCTGGTTCTCGCAGCCGCCCTGGGCGGCGATCAGGCAGAACGTCACCAGCTCGCGGTCGGCCAGGCCCAGACCCCCGCGGGTGTACCAGTCGCCGAAGCAGTTCGACGACAGCCACTCGTTGATGTGGCGCACAGCGGGCTCGCCCGTGTCGTAAGAGCCGCGCATCTCCTCGCCGAAGATCTCCACCTGCAGCTCATTGCCCGCGCGGCGGCGGTCCTCATGCGCCACGGTGGCCGTCCCCTCCAGCGGCAGGTCAATGCCGTGCTGGCGGAACACGTCGTTCATCAGCGGGATGAACTTCAGCATGCGGCCCGAACCCTGGTAGGCCACCGACTGGTACACCACCTCGCGGATCTCGATCGGCTTGATGCCGAACTCAAGCGCGGCAGAGGCCACCAGCGGGAACACCGTGACGCTCTGGCAACCCACCAGCGCGGCCAGGACGGCGATGAAGCGGGAGTGCTCGTCCAGGTCGCTGCTGTTGGGCACCTTGTCGAAGGCGAAGTTCTCGTAGATGGCGGCGAACTCCGGATCGGTCTCCGCCAGCGTGGAGGGCGCGCCGGCGAACATCTTGGCGCGGTAGTCCTTGGCCGCCTGGGTGATCTTGATTTCCATGTCTCAGGCTCCTCACCTTGGTTTGCGACCCGGCATGCGGACCAGCGCCGCATGCGTCCCTGCACCGTGCAGGGACGGTCGCCCGTTGTCAGCGCCAGCATACCGTGAGAAAGGGAAAATGGAAGGAGGAAACGGGGCGCGCAGCCGGATGGACACATTCCCTCCATGCCTGGTGAAAGCGGCTGCGGCGGCGCCCGAAAGCGCCGCGTCCGGCACGCGCGGATTCCCGACGCGTCCGAAAGCTTCAAGCCTCGCGCCCGCCGGCCCCTACCCTTGCGCCCGCTCCTTCAGCGGCACGCCGCGTCGCGCCAGCTCGCCGGCCACCGTCGCCACGAGAAGCGGCAGGGCGGCATGCACCTTCGGCGTCAGCCCGATGGTCGCCTCCGACGGCGAGGGGTTCTCCACCTGCATGCCCAGGCACAGCCCCTCAGCTTCGTATCCCAGAAGAGCCGCGGCGTCGAACAGGTCCACCAGCTTCAGGTCGTGCAGCGAGGCCGTGGCGCCGGAATGGCGCGCCATCGCGTCGGGCGCGAAGCGGAACACCGTGCCCGGCTCCGCGTCGGTGCCGTCCACCGCGTCCACCGAGATGACCGTGTCGCAGCGCTCCACCACCGGCAGCATGTCCAGGCTCAGGCACCCCACATCGTACAGCAGCACGTTGTCGGGGATCTCGTAGCGCGCCAGCAATTCCTCGTACACCGCCGGGCCCAACCCGTCGTCCAGCATGAGCTTGTTGCCCACGCACAGCACCGCGATGACAGGTTGAGCTGCGTTATCGCCCAGCGCAGCGTCCGCCGCGCCCGCCTCGGCTTCCGGCTGCGCTTCCCCGCCGTCCGCAGACGCCAGCCCCGCCTCAGAGCGCAACGCATCCTCCGGCCGCGTCGCGCACGCAGCGTCCGCCGCGCCGTCCGCGCCGGATCCCATCCCCATCGCTTCCGCATCGCCCATCGCGCTTCCGCCCTTTCCTCGCGCCCGTCCGCTACGCGCCCACCGTCGAGCGGATGACCAGGTTGTAGTACGTGGCCGCCGCCAGGGCCACCGCGCCGATGGCGATGCAGGCCACCGCCCAGACGCGCTGGGATTTGAGGTAGTCCTCCTTCGTCTTGCCGCGCGCTGCCGCCCGATGGGCGGCAAGGGGCTGCCCGATCAGCGCGAACGCCACGGTGATGCCCACCATGGCCACGAACACCGCCGCCGCGACCGCAAACGACAGCGGCGTGCGCTGCGCGAACGCGGCGTAGAAGGCGTTGTCGGCCACCAGCCACAGCGGGTAGAAGATGATGGCCGCCCAGATGCCGTGCGCCGGCCCCCAGATGGCGGGCATGAAAAAAGCGCCCACGTTGAACCGCGGGATCCCCCTCATGAACGCCTCTTCGGCCTTGATCTGCTCGTCGGTAAGCTGCGCCACCACGCCCTCCTTCGCTGAACCGTTCCCGAAAGTATACGCTGCCGCGCCCTACCGGCACGCCTCGCCGCCTCGCCGCGCCGCAGGAAACCGGCGAGCGGGATCTGGAACCGTCCCGCCCAACAATGAAACAAGTCCCAACGCGAAAAGGGCCTTGGCGTCATGCCAAGGCCCTTCGTCAGGATGCGATCACGCGCTTAGTGGCGCAGGTCGTCCTCGCCCACGATCACGTGCTTGTCGGGGTCGTACACCAGTCCGCCATGCTCCTTCCAGAAGAACATGAGCTTCGTGGGGGCGATGCCCTCGATGTTCGCCAGGTAGATGTGGATGAACATGAAGACGATGAAGATGTACATCATGAAGTAGTGGATGATGCGCATCGACATCAGGCCGCCCACCAGCGTGGTGCCGGCCGCGAAGAAGCCCAGGTTCATCGTGGGACCCCACAGGCACAGGCCCGTGTAGAACATCACGATGATCAGCACCGGGATCAGCAGGTAGCTGATCTTCTGCGGCACGCCCAGCTTGGCGCCCAGCGGATGGTCCTTCTTCAGGAACAGGTAGTACTTGATCCAAGCGCCGGCCTGATGGCGGTTGTCCTTCTGGGGCAGCCAGGTCTTGTAGTCCTTGACCGTCTTGCGGGTGCCGCCCGTGGGGGCCGTCTTGACGAAGAACGCCAGGATGACGCGGACGATGCAGTTGATGAACAGCACGAAGCCGCAGAAGATGTGCACGCCGCGCGCGATGCCCATGAAGTCGGGCCAGAACGGGAAGTGGATGCAGAAGCCGGTGATGATCAGGCAGATCATCGCGACCAGGTTGATCCAGTGCGTGACAACGAACGGCAGCGGATGCGCTTCCCGATAATGTGCAAGATGCGCCATCTTACTTCACCCCCCAAGGGCTCGTGACCGTCTCGAAGCTCTTGCCCGTGGCAGGCTGCGTGATGTGGACCGCGCAGGCCGTGCAGGGGTCGAAGCTGTGAACCGTGCGCAGCGCGTTGATGGGCTTGTCGATGGTGCCGACGGGGCAGCCGATGAGCGCCTGCTCCAGCGGGCCCTTCTCGCCCGACGCGTTGACGGGAGCGAGGTTCCACGTGGACGGGATGATGATCTGGTAGCCCGTGATCTTGCCGTCCTTCACTTCCTCGCTGTGGTAGAGGGCGCCGCGCGGAGCCTCCCAGAAGCCCGTGCCCTTGCCGTTGATCTGCGACGGAGCGCGGAAGTACTCGCTGTCGCCGCTCTTGACGGCCTCCACCAGCTCCTGCGCCCACTCGCGCATGAGGCCGGCCACGTAGAGCGTCTCGATCTGGCGGATGCCGGTGCGGCCCAGCGTGGACTGGACGGCCGAGAAGTCGCCGGGGGTACCCAGCGCCTCAAGCAGCGCGTCCACCTGCTCCACGATGAAGGGCACGCCGCGCTTGTAGGCGGCCAGCAGACGGGCCATGGAACCGGCCTCCATCGGCTTGCCGTCGTAGGCGGGGCACTTCACCCAGGTGTAGCGGTCCTCGACGTTGTACTCGGTGTACTCGGGCTCGGTGGTGAAGTACGGGGAGGTGTAGGTCTCCTCGCCCTTGTACCAAGAGCTGCCCATGTACTCGGTGATCAGGTCCTCCTGCACGTCGGAGACGTTGAGGTTCTCGTCCAGCACGCCCATGGGCAGGTAGCGGTTCTTCATCTGCTCGATGTAGTCGCCGCCGAAGCCTTCCTTGCCCTCGAACACGCCCCAGGCGATGTAGCGGCCGCAGCCCTTGCCGAAGTTGAAGGCGTCGGTGTAGTAGGGCACCAGCGCCAGCGTGTCGGGGATCATCGTGGCGGAAACCCAGTTGTAGATCTCGTCGCACAGCGCCATCAGGTCGTCGAGCTTCTGTTGCGTGGGCACGAACGAGGTGCCGCCCGGGATGAGGGTCATCACGTGGGGCATCTTGCCGGACAGCAGCGCGGCCACCTCGGAGGCCTTCGCCTGCATGCGCAGGGCCTCCAGGTAGTGGGCGGTGCAGATGAGGTCGAGCTCGGGCGGCAGCGTGTAGGCGGTGCCGTCGTCGGCGTCGAACCAGTTGCCCGAGAAGATGGACAGCTGGCCGTTGGAGGCGAAGGCCTCCAGGCGCTTCTTCAGGGCCACGAAGTCGCTGTTCATGGACGTGCCGGCGGCCTGGGCCAGATCGTAGGCGGAAGCCGGGTCGGCGTTGAGCGCGTTCAGCGGGTTCACGTAGTCCAGCGCGGCCAGGTTGTAGAACCACAGGATGTTGCTGTGGAGGAACTGGGCGCCTTCGATGAGATTGCGGATGATGCGCGCATTGTTCGGAATGGTGATGCCGTAGGCCTTCTCAGCGGCGATCGAGGAGGCATGCGCGTGCGAAACCGGGCACACGCCGCAGATACGCTGGACGATCTGCGCGGCATCCTCGGGCGTGCGATCCTGGACGACCAGCTCCATGCCGCGGAAGCAGCCGCCGGAAACCCACGCGTCCGACACGACGCCGTGCGAGTCGACCTCCATCTCGACGCGCAGATGACCCTCGATGCGGGTGATCGGGTCGATTACAGAACGAGTCATGCGGGCTTACCTCCCTTCTTCGTTGTCGGATTCGTCTTCGGACTCGACGGCCTTCGCAGCGGCGTTGCCGGAGTCGATGGCCGCGAGCTCCTTCTTCTGCTCACGGGTCAGATCATAGGTGCCGATGGAGCTCTCGGGATGCTTGGCGTCCCAAGCGCGGACCTTCTCGAAGTCGGCACCGCCGTCCATGCGGCCGGAGATCTTCATGCCGAAGCCGTGGACCACCAGGGCCGCGGCCACGAGCGCGGTGATGCTCAGCGCGATGGTGCCGGGCTGGATCATCCAGTCGCCGATGCGCAGGTCGCGATGGCGCTTGAAGAACGGGCTGTTCACCTCGACCCAGTTCTGGCCCGGGTCGTTGGGGTTGGCCTCGCAGCAGCCGATGCAGGGAGCGCCGGCCTGGACGCACCAGGAACGGCGGTTGTTCCACATCGTGATGCCGCAGGTGGACTTCGTCTGCGGGCCGCGGCAGCCGACCGGGTACAGGCAGTAGCCCTTGGCCTCTTCCTCGGAGCCGAACTCGTAGACGAACTCGCCGTTCTCGAAGTGGCCGCGGCGCTCGCAGTTGTCATGCACGGTCTGGTCGAAGATCAGCGCCGGCTTGTTCTCGGCGTTGAGCTTCGGCAGCTGGTTCATCATGACGACGTCCACCAGCACGGCCATCAGCCACTCGGGGTTGGCGGGGCAGCCCGGCACGTTCACCACGGGAACGTCGATGCCGGCTTTCTTCAGGTACTGCTGCACGCCGATAGCCTTCGCCGGGTTGGGATGGGCCGACATCCAGCCGCCGTTCACGGCGCACGAGCCCAGCGCCACCACGGCGTTGGCATGCTCGGCGGCCTCGATCAGATGCTCGGTGCCGGGCATGTCGGCCACGCGCAGCGCCTGGCCTTCCCAGCCCTCCAGCACGGCGCCCTCGTAGATCAGGATGTAGTCGCCGGCCTCGATGGTCTGGGCCTTGGCCTCCTCCATCGAATGGCCCGCAGCCGCCGACAGCGTCTCGGAGTAGTTCAGCGAGATCATCTCCAGGACGACCGCCGCAGGATCGGGCGACTCGATCTGGGCGAACGACTCCGTGCAGCCCGTGCACGATGCGCCTTCGATCCAGATGACCGGATACAGATTCCCCTTCGTCGCGCCGATGATGGATCCCTGTACCTCCGCCAGAGCCTTCTCGGGTCCGAGCAGCTCCGTCAGCCCGGCTGCAGCAGCAATAGCGCCGCACAGCTTCACGAAGCTTCGACGCGAAACGCCTCGCGCCTCAAGCTTGCCCAGAAACTCTGTAGCCATGGCATCAGTTTCCATGCGCACACCTCCTCTTGGTGCCTCTCTCGTCTGGTACGATGACCCCAATTATCCATAAGATCTGCACCGCGAAAACCCTCAAACGACGAAATCCCCGCCAGTTTCCGCCAGCGGCGCAAAAATGTTACGAACGTTTAACGACGTAACATCGCATCCCTTGCGGTATGATGGCGGACGCGAAAGCGACAGAGGGCACCCGCGGAAAGGACGGTTTTGAACATGACGGAAAGCGCACCGAAGCTGGCGTTTCTGGGACCGGTCGGCACCTACTCCGACGAGGCGGCGCGCCGCTTCGCCGAGCGTCTGGGCGCGCCCGACGCGCAGCTGGTGGAATGCGCGTCCTTCGACGAGGTGTTCGACTGCGTGGACCGCGGCAAGTGCGAGTACGGCGTGGTGGCGAAGGAGAACTCGCTGGAGGGCCCGGTGACGGCCACGCTGGACAACTTCGCGTTCAAAAGCTCCGCCGTCATCCTGGGCGAGGAGGTCATCGACATCCACCACTGCCTGGTGACGCACCCTGACGCGAAATGGGAGGACATCACGTCGGTGGCCTCGCACGCCCAGGGCCTGGCGCAGTGCCGGCGCTTTTTGGCCGAGCGCCTGCCGGGGCGCGCCGCCATCACCACCTCGTCCACCGCGGAAAGCGCGCGCCTGGCCGCCTCCGACCCGCACGTGGCCGGCATCGCCAACGAGCTGGCCGCCCAGCTGCACGGCGCAGCGGTGCGCGAGCGCGGCATCGAGGATCACTTCGGCAACCAGACCTGCTTCGCGCTCATTGGCCGCCAGGGGCACGAGCCGGTGTTCCAGGGGCCGCGCATGAAGACCTCGCTGGCGCTGTTCCTCAACGTCAACCGCGCGGGCACGCTGCACATGATCCTGTCGGAGTTCGCCTACGCGGGCATCGACCTGTCGATGATCCAGTCGCGCCCCACCAAGCAGACGCTGGGCGACTACATGTTCTTCATCGAGTTCGAGCAGTCCGTCAACGACCTGGCCGTGCAGACGGCGCTGAACTGCCTGCGCCTGAAGCTGCGCGAAGTGAAGGTGCTGGGGAGCTACCCCATTCTCTAGACGTGCTTTGCCCTCCGGTCCGCCCGCCGGGAGCGGACAGACCGTTTTCCTCGTTCCCGCCTAAAGCGCCAAGACGCCCAGGTGTTCCAGGAGGATCTTCAGGCCGATGAGGATGAGGACGACGCCGCCGACGATGGTGGCGGGCTTTTCGAAGCGGGCGCCGAACTGGTGGCCTATCGCCACGCCAGCAAGCGAGAGACAGAAGGTCGTCGCGCCGATGAGGCCTGCGGCAGGGGCTATGTCCACCTGGAGGAACGCGAAGGTGATGCCCACGGCCAGCGCGTCGATGCTCGTCGCCACCGCCAGCAGGGCGATCTCCTTCAGGTCAAGCCGCGATGCAGCGCCCGCAGCTCCCGCATCTGCTGCCGCGTCGGCGCATGCGCAGTCCCCCTCGTCTTCGCCGCGCAGCGCGTCGAAGAGCATCTTGCCGCCGATGAAGGCCAGAAGCGCGAAGGCCACCCAGTGGTCCACCGGCGTGATGAGGCTTTCGAACTGAACGCCCAGAAGCCAGCCCGCCACGGGCATGAGCGCCTGGAAGCCGCCGAAGAACGCGGCGATAACCGCCGCCTGGCGCAGATCGAGCCGGGGCATCCCCAGCCCCTTGCATATCGCCACGGCGAAGGCGTCCATCGACAGCCCCACCGCGACAAGGAACAGCTCCGCGAAGCCCATCGAATCCCCCTCGAAGGTCGGTCAGGAACAAACAAAGCGCCGCCGCAGCGCCCTCAGGCGCGCAGGATGCCGTCCTCGCAGCGGAAGAAACCCTCGCCGGCCAGCTCATGCGCCAGCTCTTCGGCAAGGCCCCGCTCCACCCCGCCGCGCCCGGCCGCGCGCTCTTCTTCGTCCAGCGCCGCCGCAGCGCCGTCGAGCGGGACGCCCTCCGCCCCCGCCGCCAAGACGATGCGCAGAAGCTCCGCGCGCTTCTGACGGCGCGAGCCCTCGAACGCGCTCTGGCGCGTATGGTGGGCGCTGCGCCGCGAGGGGTTCGGCAGCACGGACTTCAGGTGCGCGCCGTAGTCCAACAGCGCGTAGTACCAGCCGCGCACGTCCTTACCAGGGCAGGTCGCGGCCACCAAAGGAGCGATGGCGGAGTCCTTCACGCCCGCCTGGCCGGGGAACAGCTCGTGCAGGAACACGGTGCGCACGTTGGTTTCCAGGTAGAGCGCGGGCTTGCCGTAGGCGAACGCCATCACGCCGGCGGCGGTGGCCGGCCCGATGCCGGGCAGCTTCTCCAGCTCTTCGGCCGTGGCGGGCAGCCGTCCCGCGTTGTCGCGGGCGCACGCGTCGGCGCAGCGCTTCAGCGCCACGGCACGGCGGTTGTAGCCCAGTCCCTGCCACAGCTCCAGCACCTCGCCCGTGGAGGCCGCAGCCAGCGCGTCCACCGTGGGAAAGGCCGCCAAGAAGCGCGGCCAAAAGCCCAGCACGCGCTTGACCTGGGTCTGCTGCAGCATCACCTCCGACACCAGCACGGCGTAGGCGTCATCGAGGTTGCGCCAGGGAAGGTCGCGGTAAAGCCGCGCGCCCTCGCTTCTCACCCGCGCGGCGAACTCTTCCGGCGACGGCGCGCCTTCAGGCCACGCCGCATTGCCGCTACGCCAGCGCGCAGGCAAGGGCGCCGCCCTTCGCGCAGGCCGCCTCGCGGGCCGCACAGGTGTCGCAGGACAGCGCAGCGGCCACAGCGGGATGGCTGGCCCCTTGCTTGAACAGGTCCTCCAACGTGATGGACGAGAAGTAGGAGTTCAGCAGTCGGTCGGCGCCGCGCCACACCTTATTGTAGCTGCACCCTTCCTGGCGCTCGCAGCTGTCCGGGTCCAGCACGCAGCTGGAAACGCTCACCGGCCCCTGCACGGCTTCCAGCACGTCCAGCATCGTGGTCCGGGCGGGGTCGCAGTTCAGCACCAGGCCGCCGCGGGCGCCGCGCACGGTCTTGATCAGCTCGCTTTTCACCAGGTCGTGCTGGATGCTGCGCGCGAACGCGTAGGGTATCCCCTCCTGGTCGGCTATCTCGGCCACCGACATGTAGGATTCGCCGTTCCGGTAGGCCGCCTGAAGGATGCGGCATGCGTAATCGCAGCGGCGCGTGACGTCCATGCTATTCCTCGCCTTTCAACAGGTCTTCCAGCGCGTCGTCCAGCCCGCGGCGGAAATCGTCGACGACCGCGTTCTCCAGCGCGCGGTACTCCTCCGAATCCAGGGGCTGGTAGGCGGCCAGCTTCTCGTAAAGGTTCTCGGCCGACACGGGCACGTAGCGGCGCTGCACGAGGCTGGCCTTGTACGCCTCCTCGATGGCCTCGCGCACGGCCATGTGGATGTCGAACCGCGGCATGCCGGCCGACAGGCGCACCAGGCGCGCGCGGTCGATGCTGCGCAGCGACGGATGGTCGCGCGCGATAGCCAGCCAGATGTCGGCGCGCTCGCGCTCGTCGGGGTAGTCGATGTCCACCACCGTCATCGGCTCCAGCAGGTCGCAGAAGAAGCCGTCGATGGGCGCGGCGTCCGACGCGGAGGCCAGCACGTACACATCGGGGCTTTCCACGGCCGAGCGGATGAGCGCGATGGCCTCGCGCGCCCCGCGGGAAAGCGAGGGCATCATGAAGCCGCCCATGTCGTCGGCGGGGTCCGCCTCGGGCGAGATCCACAGGTCCAGATCCTCCAACAGCAGCACGCCCGGCCCTTCGAAAGAGTTGCGCAGGGCGCTGAGCTTGGGATGGTTGTCGGCCTGCGCCATGACGCACAGCACCGGCAGCCCCTGCAGGTTCTCCTCCATGCGCATGCGGATGGCCGGCAGGCCGATCTCGCCCAGCGTGGCCGTCATGAAGCGGTGCGCGTCCTCGCGCGCCGGGGCGCGGAACAGAAACGAGTCGGCCACCGGCATGCGGTCGAGCCCGTAGCGCGCGTTCAGCATGCTGACGAGATCCTTGAACTGCGGATCGTCCTGCATGCCGACGCCGAAGTCGCGCATCGTGGCCACGGCGCGGTCGAACCCGGGGATGTCCTGGTAGGTGAGATGCTCCAACGTCGAGACGGAGGCGTGCGCGTCGGCGTCCTCCACCCCGCCCGCCGCCGGGCCCGCCAGCAGCGCGGCGCCCTGGGCGAGCGCTTTTTTGTCCTCGGGGGTCAGCCCGTCGAACGCGCGGGCGCCCGCAGCGGGGGCGCCGTCATCCTGCGGCTGCGCTTCGGCGGCGACGGCTTCGGGGGCGTCGACGGAGCCCTCGGGGACGTCGGCCGGGTCGGCGGCGGCAGCGGCGTCGGCCGAAGCGGCCTCCCCTTCCGCAGCGCGTGCCTCGGCGGCCGCAGCCGGCGCGGCGGCGCGCAGCTTCTTCGCGGGCAGCGTGACGTGCTCCACCTTCATCAGGCGCACCGGATCGATGCCCAAAAAGTCCTGCGAGATGATGTCGGTCATCTCCTGCAGGTCCTCGCGCGACAGCCCGAACTCCTCCAGCTTGTCCAGCGCCATGCGCTGCAGCTGTTCGGCGCACACCGACAGCTCGTCGCCGTCCAGAAGCGGCTCGAGTTTCTCGAAGATGTACTCGGCCAGCGAGCGCTCCTTCAGGCGCACGGCCAGAACCCACGCCTTGCGCAGCGCGTGCGCGGCGTCAGGGTCCGGCGCGCCCGAGGCGCGGCTGCCCTGCTCGTAGGCGGCCAGGTACAGGTGCAGGCCCAGCTCGTCGTCGCCGGACGAGCAGGCGCGCGCGGCCCGGCGCACGTAGGCGGCGGCCGAGTTGTCGAATTCGTTGTTCTGGCTCGGTGAGCTTCCGGCGTCTCTATCCTCGTGCATGAGCCCACCCTTCTTCGTCATGGCATGCGGGGCGGCCGCCCCGCCAATTGTCTTTTCACCTATAGCATTTTATCCCAGGAAGCGCCCTGCCGCAGAGCGCATGCGCAAAAGCCACAAGCTGTTGACGCGCATTTAACGCGGATCGGACCACTCCAGCACGTCCCAGCCCTTCGCGCGCGCCGTGCGCGCGAGCGGCCGGTCGGGATCGACCGCATGGGGGCAGCGGGCCGCGCCCAGCACGGTGCGGTCGGAATGGTGGTCGCCGTAGGCGTGAGCGATCTCCCACTTCCCCGCGCCGAAGCGCGCATCGGCGTAGCGCGTGACGGCGGCCAGCTTCTCGGCCCCTTCCACCGGCAGCCCCTCCACCTCGCGCGTGTAGGTGCCGTCGGCGGCGGCGCGCATGCGCGTGGAGATCTGCACGTCGAAGGGGTGGTGCTCCATCGCCCGCTTGATGATGGGCTCGAAGGAGGCCGACACCACCACCACGACCATGCCCTCGGCAGCGTGGCGGCACATGGCCTCGTCGGCCTCGGGACGGAAGCGCGGAGCAATCTCGGCGTCGTAGAAGTCCGCCAGGAAGCGGTCCACCTTCTCCACGGGCTTGCCCTCGAACGCCGAGAACACCAGCCCCCGCACCCAGCTCTCGTTCTGGGGCAGGCGCAGCTTGTAGGCGGCGCCCCACAGCAGGATGCGGGCGATCACGCGCTTGCGGATCATCTTCAGCTTGGCCAGATGCTGCACCAGAAGCACCGGGGAGTTCCCCTCGATGCTGGTGCCGTCGAAGTCGAAGACGGCCAGCTGAACGCGCGAGGCGCGGTTGTCGTCGGTTGCGGGCATGGCGGACGGTCGTCCCTTTCGCATGCTGGGCGCCCCGCTGCTGGCGCAGGCGGGGCGCGGTCGGTCGTTTCCCGAGATTATAGCGTCACCGCGCCGACGCGGCTAGATGGGCCGGGCGAAGGGCGGGCCGGGCGCGGCCCTTCGCCGGGCGCGGCGGCGGGGTGGCGGGGCCGGGCGCCGCCCGGGATCGGCCGCGGCAGACGCCCGCTACTCGTCGTCTTCCCCGCGCTGGTCCTCCTTGGCGAACTGCGAGGTGTACAGCTCGGCGTAGAAGCCGCCTCGTTCCAGGAGCTCGTCGTGGGTTCCCTGCTCCACGATGTCGCCGTCGCGGATCACGAGGATCAGGTCGGCGTTGCGGATCGTGGACAGGCGATGCGCGATAACGAAGGAGGTGCGGCCCGCCATGAGGTTGTCCATCGCCTTCTGGATGCGCTCCTCGGTGCGCGTGTCCACGCTCGACGTGGCCTCATCAAGGATGAGCATGCGGCGGTCGGCCAAAATGGCGCGCGCGATGGCGAGCAGCTGGCGCTGGCCCTCGCTGATGTTGGTGGCGTCCTCGTCGATCTCGGTGTCGTAGCCGTGCGGCAGCGTCGAGATGAAGTGGTGAGCGTAGGCCGCCTTCGCCGCCGCGACCACCTCCTCGTCGGTGGCGTCCAGCTTGCCGTAGCGGATGTTCTCGCGCACCGTGCCCTTGAACAACCACGTGTCCTGCAGCACCATCGCGAACATGCTGCGCAAATCGTTGCGGTCGAAGTCGCGCACGTCGTGCCCGCCGACGCGGATGGCGCCGCCGTTCACGTCGTAGAAGCGCATGAGCAGCTTCACCATGGTGGTCTTGCCCGCACCCGTGGGGCCCACGAGCGCCACCGTCTGCCCTTCGCGCACGCTGGCGGAGAAGTCCCTGATGACGGGCTTGTCGGGCACGTACCCGAAGCTCACGTGCTCGAACTCCACGTCGCAGCTTGCATCTGCGGCGCGCACCTTCGCCTCCTCGGGCTCGACCTCAGGCTCGTCGAGGAACTCGAACACGCGCTCGGCCGAGGCCGCCATCATCTGCAGGATGTTCGACACTTGGGTGAGCTGCGTGATGGGCTGCGTGAAGTTGCGCACGTACTGGATGAACGCCTGGATGTCACCCACCGTGATGACGCCCTGCGCGGCGAAGAAGCTGCCGAGCACCGCCACGGCCACGTACCCCGCATTGCTCACGAAGCCCATGACCGGCTGCATGAGGCCCGAGAGGAACTGCGACTTCCACGCGCTCTCGTAGAGGCGCTCGTTGGTGGCGCCGAACTGCCGCACGACGCGCTGCTCCTGGCCGAACGCCTTCACGACGGCGTGGCCCGAGAACGTCTCCTCCACCTGGCCGTTGATGAGGCCGAGCGTCTCCTGCTGCTGGCGGAAGTAGCGCTGCGAGCGCGTGACGATCACCTTCACGAGCACCGCCGACACCGGGATGATGAACAGCGTGACGAGCGTCATGAGCGGGTTGATGGTGAGCATCATGATGAGCACGCCGATGATCATCGTGACGCTCGTGACGAGCTGGGTGAGGCCCTGGTTGAAGCTCTGGCCGAGCGTGTCGATGTCGTTGGTGATGCGCGAGAGCGTGTCGCCCACCGAGCTCTTCTCGAAGTAGCCCATGGGCATGCGGTCGATCTTCGCGGCGATCTCGCGGCGCAGCTGGTAGCACGTGCGCTGCGACACCGAGGTCATCATCCAGCCCTGCACGAACGAGCACACAGCGCTCACGCCGTAGAGCGCGAGCGTGGCGGCGAGGATGCCCGCCACCGCCTCGTAGTTGATGCCGCCCGTGCCGGCGAGCTTCGCGGCGATGCCGTTGAACAGCTCCGTCGTGGCCTGCGAGAGCACCTTGGGACCCACGATGTTGAACACCGTCGAGCCGATGGCGAACAGAAGCACCACCGCGAGCGCCACCTTGAAGCGGCCCATGAACGCGATCATGCGGCGCACCGTGCCCTTGAAGTCCTTCGCCTTCGCGCCCGCCATCATGGGGCCATGGCCGTGGTGCCCACCGCGGCGCGGGCGGCGCGGGCCCTTCGCGGCCGCGCCGACCTGCTCCATCGCGAACGCCGCCGCCTCGCGGCGCGCCGCGCGCTCCTCGGGCGTGGTGCCGGCTGCGCCGAACGGCGCATGCTCGGACGGCGCCGCAAGCGCACGCCCGTCCGCGTTCGCGCCCGCCGCCGCGGCCGCAGGGTCGCCCGCAGCCGCCGCGCGCTTGCGCCATGCCGCGGCACCCGCGCGCCTCATCTTCTCGTTCGCGCTCATGCGGCATCACCCCCTTCCAGCTCTTCCGCCGACAGCTGCGAGTACGCGATCTCCCGGTACTCCTCGCACGTGCGCAGAAGCTCAGCGTGCG
Source organism: Candidatus Aphodovivens avistercoris (assembly GCA_018710945.1). Lineage (GTDB taxonomy): Bacteria > Actinomycetota > Coriobacteriia > Coriobacteriales > Eggerthellaceae > Aphodovivens > Aphodovivens avistercoris. Next base: position 21,042 of record DVIW01000021.1, read on the forward strand.
TGCCCTTCCCCACCATGCGGCCCTCGTCGAGCACGATGATCTGGTCGGCGTCCATGACGGTGGAGATGCGCTGCGCCACGATGACGAGCGTGCGGTCGCCGAGGTGCTCGCGCAGCGCGCGGCGCAGCTCGGAGTCGGTCTTGTAGTCGAGCGCCGAGAAGCTGTCGTCGAACAGCAGCACGCGCGCATCGGCGGCCACGGCGCGCGCGATGCAGAGGCGCTGGCGCTGGCCGCCCGACACGTTCGTGCCGCCCTGGGCGATGGCGTCCTCGAAGCCGCGCTCCTTCGCCTCGATGAACGGGACGGCCTGCGCAATGGCAGCCGCCGCGCGCACCTGCTCGTCGGGCATCGACGCATCGGCGTAGGCGATGTTGCTGTCGATGGTGCCCGAGAAGAGGAACGCCTTCTGCGGCACGTAGCCCACGATACGGCGCAGCGCGTTCTGCGAAAGCTCGCGCACGTCGATGCCGTCGATGGTCACGCCGCCGGCCGTGGCGTCGTAGAAGCGCTCGATGAGCTTCACGACGGTGGACTTGCCCGATCCCGTCGAGCCCACGATGGCGCAGGTGGCGCCCGGCTCAACCTCGAAGCTGATGTGCTGGAGCACGGGTTCGAGTTCGCCGTCCTCTTCGTCAACGTAGCCGAACGACACGTCGTCAAACGCGATGCGCGCGCCGCCCGTGCGGGCGAGCTCGGCGTCGCGCGGGGCGGCCGGGTCGGTCACGCTCGGCTCGGTTCCCAGCACCTCGTTCACGCGCTGGGCGGCCACGTCGGCGCGCGGCAGCATGATGGAGATCATGCCGATGATGAGGAACGACATGATGATGGTCATCGAGTACGAGATGAACGCGATCATGTCGCCCGTCTGGATGACGCCCGTGTCGATGTAGGAGCCGCCCACCCAGATGATGAGCACGCTCACGCCGTTCATGATAAGCATCATCGAGGGCATCATGAACGTCATCACGCGGTTGGTGAACAGCTGCGTGCGCATGAGAGTGCGGTTGGCGTCGTCGAAGCGCGCGGCCTCGAACTCCTGGCGGTCGAACGCGCGGATGACGGGCAGGCCCGTGAGCATCTCGCGCGCCACGAGGTTCACGCGGTCGACGAGCTTCTGCATGATGCGGAACTTCGGCATCGCGAAGAACATGAGGAAGCCCACGACGATGAACAGCAGCGCGGCGGCGAGCACGATGATCCAGCTCATGGCCGCGTTGGTGGTGGACACCATGAAGATGCCGCCAATGGCGAGGATGGGCGCGTAGAGCACCATGCGCAGCAGCATGACGGTGACCATCTGGATCTGCTGGATGTCGTTGGTGCCGCGTGTGATGAGCGAGGCGGCCGAGAACGACTGCACCTCGCGGTCGGAGAACGCCACGACGCGCTCGAACAGGCGCTGGCGCAGCAAGCGCGCGATCTTGGCGGCCGTGCGCGAGGCGACGAAGCCCACGCCCACCGCCGCAACGGTGCCGAGGGCCGCAAGCCCCAGCATGAGGCCGCCCGTGCGCAGCAGGTAGGCCATCTGGATGGCGGCCGTGTCGTAGCCGATCTGCTCGTACTCGGCCTTGGCGGCCTCGATGGCCTGCTGGCCGACAAGCGCATCGGCGCGGTCGCCGAGCGCATCAGTGACGGCGGCAAGGCCGTCGGCGATCTGGTCCTTGCCGACGAGGCCCGCGTCGTAGGCAGCCTTGAGCTCGGAAAGGTCGAAGCCGCCCATCTGGCTTCCGTAGTGCACGGCCACGAGCGGCAGCTCCATGATGGCGTCGAGCGCGTCGATCTGCGCGCGGCCGGTATCGTTGAGGTAGTAGAGCCCGTCGTCGCCCGCGTCGTAGGAGGCGCGCAGCGTCTGCTCGTCGGCCTCGGAGGACATCATGCACGCGGCCTCGAAGGTGTCTGCGCTCAGGGCGTCCACCGCGGCGTGCTCGATGCCCGCCTGCTGGATGCCCACGTCCACGATGTCGGAGGTGTAGTGCGGCAGCGAAAGCTCCGTGAACGCCTGCACGACAAGCAGCGCCACGATGACGAGCGCCGCGAGCTTCGCGTTTTTCAGGTAGCGGATTATGCGCACGGAGCATCGCCGCCTTTCGTCTGGGTGCGGTGCGCGAACGTCGGCGCGCCTGCAGCTTGCGCGTGCGGTTCGAGGGCGGCTTCCGCGTTGGCGGCGTGCGCACGCGGCTCGGACGCGCCGTTCGCGCCGGTGGGCGATTCCGCTGCAGCTGCAGCCGCTTCCGCATCGGCGTTCGCGGCGGCCGCCTCGGCCTGCTTCCCTTCGAAGAACTCCGCCATGCGGCGGATGACGCGCACGAGGTCGCGCACGTCGTCCTCGCCCAGGTAGGCGAAAAGCTCCTTCAGGTACGCGTCGCGCAGGCGCTCGCCTTCGCGGGCAAGCGCGGCGCCCGCGTCGGTCAGCCCCAGCGCGATGCCGCGCGCGTCGCCGCCCAGCCGCTCGCGCACCACGTAGCCCTTGCGCTCAAGCGACTTGAGCATCTGCGACAGCGCGCTCGGCGTGGTGCCGGCCAGGTGCGCCACCATGCCCGGACGCACCGCGCACCCGCGCTGGGCGGCGCGGGCGATGGCCATGACGACCATCGACTCCCCCGATGTGAGGTCGCCCAGGCGCTCAGGCGGCACGTGATGCCCGCGGCGGATGCGGCGAAACACGTCGTGCATCTCGCCTTTGAAGCGCTCGAATGCTTCGTCCTCCATGCGCGCAACCTCCTTCTTCGTTGTCCTTCTGAATTGTTTAGCTGCTAAATTATAGAAGAACCCTGGGATAAAGGAGGCGCTTCATCGTTTCTCCAAGGCGGATGGAAGGGCGGGCGGCGCTTCGCGGCGCTTTCCGCAGCTTCCTTTTGAAGCGATTTCGGTGCGGCTGAAAAAATTTCAAAATTGGGTCTTGCGCGGTCTGCCGACTTCCCGTAATATACTCGTCGCTGCTTGAGAGGGCAGCAAACGACCTGGGGTGTTAGCTCAGTTGGTTAGAGCGCCGGCCTGTCACGCCGGAGGTCGCGAGTTCAAGTCTCGTACATCCCGCCATCGAATACAAAAGGAGCCGCAAGGCTCCTTTTTCTGTTTCAGACCGCGCACGACGGCGCCTCACCGCCGAACCGGCAAATGACGGCGGCAACTAGCCCCGCCCTCCTGCGAAGCCCGCGGCACTTCCACGTGCGGGAAGCCGGGCAGCGGCAGCCACGTCCACGTGCGGGGAACCGATACCGCGGCACCCGCGTCCCGCCCTTCTGCAAAGTTCCGCAAAGGGGAGCGCGGCGAGTTGCCGGACAGCGACGCGTTCCTTGTTCGGGAAAACGGCGATCCTCCCCCTTGACACGCCTGTGTTCGTTTCTATACTTATGAACAGTTGCTCATATGTTGAAAGGTTGAACTGTGAACGAGCGAACCGACGATGCAACGAGGCCGCAGGGCGCCGAGGCAAGCGCGCTGGACGGCGCCCCCGACTGCATGCCCGACGAAGAGCTGCTCTACGAGCTGGCCGACCTGTTCAAGGTGTTCGGCGACACCACGCGCATCAAGATGCTCTACGCGCTGATGGGCCGCGAGCTGAGCGTCGGACAGCTGGCCGAGGTGATAGGCGCCACGCACAGCGCCGTGTCGCACCAGCTGCGCACGCTCAAGCAGGCGCGCCTCGTGAAGTTCCAGCGCGACGGCAAGAACGTCATCTACTCGCTGTCCGACGACCACGTTTACACGATGCTCGCCCAAGGCATGACGCACATCTGCGAGTAGCCGCCACCCCTGCAACACCGCCGCACCGCACCCGCAGTACCGTTCACCCCGACCCGCAGGCGCCCCGCGCGCCGGAAAGGACCTCCCATGCGAAAGACGTTCAAGCTCCAAGACCTCGACTGCGCCAACTGCGCCGCCAAAATGGAAGACGCCATCAACCGGATCGACGGCGTGGAAAAGGCAACCGTCAGCTTCATGACGCAGAAGCTCACGCTCGTCGCCGACGACGCGCGCTTCGACGCCATCGTGGACGAGGCGCAGCGGGCCTGCGCGAAGGTCGAGCCCGACTGCACCATCATCCGCTAGCGGCACCGCCGCGCACTTCATCCGCCGCGTTGCCGCTGCCCGATGGCGCCCGCGCACCCGCAACGCGGCACCCCGCCGCAGCCCATCCGCAACCCTGTCCGCAACCCATCCCCTCCAGGAGCCCCCATGTCGAAGAAGCAGAAACGCTGGCTTGTCCGCATCCTCGTCGCTTTGGCGCTGTTCGCCTGCGTGCTGGCCGTCACCGCCCTCGTCTCGCTCGAGCAGCTGACCGGCAGCCGCACCGCCGCCGTCTGGCTGGAATTCGCGCTGTTCCTCGTCCCCTACCTCATCGCCGGCTACGACGTGCTGCTGAAGGCCGCGCGCAACATCGGCCACGGCCAGGTGTTCGACGAGAACTTCCTCATGTCGCTGGCCACCGTGGGCGCGTTCGCGATGGTGCTGTTCCCCGAAACCGACCCGCACATGGCCGAGGGCGCCGCCGTCATGCTGTTCTACCAGGTGGGCGAGCTGTTCCAAAGCTACGCCGTGGGCAGAAGCCGCAAGTCCATCGCCGACATGATGGACATCGCGCCCGAATACGCCACCATCGAGTGCGACGGCCACCTGGAAGAGGTCGGCCCTGACGAGGTGCCCGTGGGCAGCGTCATCGTGGTGAAGCCCGGCGAGCGCGTGCCGCTGGACGGCGTGGTGGTCGACGGAGCGTCCCAGCTGGACACCGCCGCCCTCACCGGCGAGAGCGTCCCGCGCAGCGTCGAGCCCGGCTCGGAGGTCGTCTCCGGCTGCGTGAACCTGACCGGGGCGCTGCGCGTGCGCACCTCGAAACCCTACGGCGACTCCACCGTCGCCCGCATCCTGGAGCTGGTGGAGAACGCGGCGGAGAAAAAGGCCCGCACCGAGAGCTTCATCACGCGCTTCGCCCGCGTCTACACCCCCATCGTCACCGGCACGGCCGTGCTGCTGGCCGTCGTGCCGCCGCTTCTGGGCGCGGGCGCATGGAGCGACTGGATCCTGCGCGGCCTGACGTTCCTCGTGGTGTCGTGCCCGTGCGCGCTCGTCATCAGCGTGCCGCTGTCGTTCTTCGGCGGCATCGGCGGCGCGTCGCGGCTCGGCATCCTGGTGAAGGGGTCGAACTACCTGGAGCTGCTCAGCAAGGTGGACACCGTGGTGTTCGACAAGACCGGCACGCTGACCGACGGCACCTTCGACGTGGTTGCCATCCATGCCGAAGAGGGCGTCGACCCCGCGGCCGTCCTGTCGCACGCCGCCCATGCCGAGGCGTTCTCCGACCACCCCATCGCCGTCTCGCTGCGCCGCGCCTACGCGGGCCCCATCGACCAGAAGCGCGTCAGGCAGGCGGAGGAGGCGTCAGGTCACGGCGTGCGCGCGGTGGTGGACGAACGCGAGGTGCTGGTGGGCAACGACAAGCTGATGGCGCGCCACGGCGCCGCCTGGCACGACTGCGAGCTGGCGGGCACCGTCCTGCACGTGTGCGTGGACGGCCGCTACGTCGGGCACATCGTCATCGCCGACGTGGTGAAGGCCGACGCCGCGCAGACCATCGCCGACCTGCACGCCGCGGGCGTGAAGCGCTGCGTCATGCTGACGGGCGACCGCGCCGACGTGGCGCAGGCCGTGGGCGGCCAGCTGGGCATCGACGAGGTGCGCGCCCAGCTTCTGCCCGAGGACAAGGTGAACGAGGTCGAGCGCCTGCTTGGAAGCCAAGCCGACGGCGCGAAGCTGGCCTTCGTCGGCGACGGCATCAACGACGCCCCCGTGCTCACCCGCGCCGACGTGGGCATCGCCATGGGCGCGATGGGCTCCGACGCCGCCATCGAAGCGGCCGACGTGGTGCTGATGGACGACAAGCCCTCCAACATCGCCCGCGCCATCCGCCTGGCCCGCGGCACCATGCGCATCGTCTGGCAGAACATCGTATTCGCGCTCGGCGTCAAGATCGCCATCCTCATTCTGGCGGCGCTCGGCATCGCCAACATGTGGCTGGCCGTGTTCGGCGACGTGGGCGTGGCGGTGCTGGCCATCCTCAACGCGATGCGCGCGATGAACGTGCGGAAGTACCGCCCCTAACGGCGGCTCCCCTAGCGGCGGTTGAGGGCGTGCAGCCGCGCCAGGCCGCGCAGGGTCAGCGTTTCGTCCGGCTGCGCCTCGTGGCGCAGCAGCGGCGCGACGGCCGCGGCGTCGGTGCCGGTGACGATGACTGAGAACGAAAGCCCTGTCTCGTGCTCGATCAGGTCGATGAGCCCGTCGATGCGCGCGATCTCGCCCAGCACCACGCCGGACTGGATGGCCTCGCGCGTGCAGGTGCCCACGACGCGCTTCGGCGCCGCCACCTCGATGGAGGGAAGCTTCGCCGCCTCGCGGGCAAGCGAGCGAGCGCCCAGCGCCATCCCCGGCGCGATGACGCCGCCCAGAAACACGCCCTCGCCGTCGACCACCTCGAAGTTGGTCGTCGTGCCCATGTCCACGACGATGGCCGGCAGCTCGTGGTCGACGCACAGCGCCGCGAGGTCGGCCATGCGGTCGGCCCCTATCTCGCCGGGGTCGCGGTAGCGCATCCGTATGCCGGTCTTGATGCCCGGCCCCACGACCAGCGGGCGGCGCGCCGTCAGCAGCCGCAGAGCCGCCTGCCACGGCGCGGCCAGGTCGGGCACCACGCAGGACAGCACGCTGTCGGACGGCTCGGGCAGCGACGGGAAGGGGGGCTCGCCGCCGCCGGGCTCCGGCAACACCGCGCGCTCCCACAGGCGGTACTCGGCGCGCCGCTCCATGCGCTCAAGCGACGAGAGCACGGCGTCGAACGCCTCGTCCTCCGTCAGGCGCGCCGGCGTGGTGAGCGTCCACGTCGCCGCCAGGGCGCCGTCGACGAACAGACCCAGCGAGGTTTCGGTGTTGCCCACGTCCACGGCAAGCACCACCCGCTTCTCGCCAGGGGAATCCTTCCGAACCGCCATGCCGCGCTCTCCTTCCCTTCCTCACCGCAGCGCCCACCGAGGCGCCGCGCGCCATCTTGCCGCAGCCGGATGCGGACGCCGTCCCGCCGCAACTGCATCCGACGTAGCGCCTACGCCATCATACCCGACAGGATGGCGAACAGCGCTACCAGCACGCCCACCACCGATTCTCCGCCCAGAAGGCCGCTGGCCACCACCAGCCCGGTCTGCTCGTGGCGCCGCTCCAGCTCTTCGCGCTGCTCGGGCGGCGCGGCGGCGCGGCGGCGGCGACCCACCGCGTCGTAGACCACCTTCGCCATCGCTCCCAGAAACGCGGCGGCCGACATGTAGAACGGCAGGTAGATGCCCAAACCCAGCATCATAGCCGGAGCCTTCACCACGTACAGGACGAACCCGACCGCCAGGCCGACGAGGAACGCCGGAACCGACGGGATGCCCGACACCATCGTGGCCACCACCGAGGCCTGCGCCGCCACGAACGTGCCCTGCGGCCCGAACGCGCCCGCGCCGTAGGCCGCCAGCAGCACCAGCATCACGCCCACGGCCACAAGCGCCCCCACGATGGAGCCGACCGCCTGCGCGATCCACTGCGCGCGCCAATCGGTGCCCAAGATGTGCCCGGCCTTGAAGTCGTACATCACGTCGCCGGCCAGGCCGCACGCCACGGCGATGACGCCCGCCACGTAGAACAGCTGAACCTCGGACGAACCGGAGAACGCCGCCACGAACAGAAGCACGATGAGGCCGAAGATCTCCATGGGGTCGACGCCGGTCTGCCCGCAGCTCTGCGCCGCCATCGCGCAGGTGACGAACGACAGCAGCACCACGACCACGGCCACCAGCGGCGAAAAGCCCAGCACGAAGCACAGCGCCAGCGCCACCGCGGCGGCGGCCAGCGCCATCAACCCCGCGGTCAGCTTCACGCGGCGGACGCGTCCGCCACACGCCGCGTCGGCCTCTTCGGCCGCAGACGGCGCCCCCGATGCCGCACGGTCGCCTGCGGCCCCGCTTGCGCCCGCGCTTCGGCGGCGCAGCGCCTCGGCCGCCTTCCCGGCGATCATCTTCGCCACCACGCCCAGGCCGCAGCCCATCATGGCGCCCATGCCCAAGCTCGACGTGATGCCCTGGCCCGTCGCGATGTCCCACAGACCCAGCGCCGTGCCGCCCACAATGATGCCGAAGCTGCCCAGAAGCGCGCCGAGGAACCACACGACCACCGACGAGGTGCCCACCAGAAAGCCCATCGACATCATCAGCGGCGAGTTGTACAGGCCGAACGACACGCCGGGAATCGAAACGCCCTGGAAGAACACCGCCGGCAGCACGCCGATGCCGTCGCGCAGCCAGGTGTAGACGCCCGCCAGCCCCAGCGCGCCGAAGAGCTTGCGCCCGGTGGAGCCGCCCGTCTCGCCCGCCACGAGGGTCTGCGCAGCGGCCTGGCCGATGGGGAACTCCAGCGGCTCGTCAACCAGAAAGCGCCGGCGCAGCAGCACCGTGCAGATGGAGCCCAGGATGGTGCCGCCCAGCGCCACGGCAAGAAGCTGCGGCCAGGCGGTCTGGTCGGCGTGTCCCAGCATCCACGCGCCGGGGATGGTGAACGCAAGGCCGCCCGCCACCATCGAGCCCGCCGACATGACGGTGTGCGTGACGTTGGCCTCGTTGAGGTTGGCGTGCCCCTTGCCAAGGGCCTTCAGGAAGAACAGGGAGACGATGGCGGCGAACACGATGGGCCAGGGAAGCGCGCCCATCTTGAGCGCGGTGTAGGCCGAAGCCGCCGTGATGATGACGCAGCCGACGATGCCGATGGCGATGCCACGGCCCGTGAGCTGCCCTTTGGGCAGAACCATATGATGCTCCTTCGCGAATACCCGCTCCCCCGTCATCCAGGGAGTCGGATTACCGAACAGACGCGTGGATTATAGCAGGATTCCGCGAAGGCCGCAGCACTCGTTTCGCGCTGGAGGAGGAAAAGCCGACGGCGGCTGGCAAGGCCGCAGGTCGGCAGCCGGCCAGCCGACGGCAGGCGCAGCGCAGCGGACGACGATCCCGCAGGCCGCCGACCCGCCAAGCCGCCCGCAAGCCCTAGTTGAACTTGAAGATCTTCTGCGCCGCGCGGTAGCCGGCGATGCCGATGCGCCGTCCCAGCTCGGTGGGCAGGTTCGTGCCCATGTTCAGCACGCTGTGCTTGATGCGGCTGTAGACACCCGGGTTGTGCTCGCGCAGGTACGCCCAGATCTCGTCGCGCTTGCGCTCCGATTCCTCGTCGTCGATCATGCGCAGGAAGATGGAGCAGATGCACATCATCATGGACAGGTAGTTCTCCATGTAGCGCTCCAGGCGCTTCTCCGCCACGCCGTCGGGCAGCGGAACGGCGTCGATCATGATGCGCGTGATCTTGAGCTGCTGGTCGATGCGCCCCATCATCACGCTCTCGTTGACGCTTTGCCCCTCGCGGCCAATGTAGTAGCGGTACATGTCCACGTCCAGGTAGTACAGCGTCTTGACGTGGGGCAGCGGCACGTACACGAAGATGTTGTCCACATAGAAGGTGTGCTTGGGCAGCTCAAGCCCCATGTCGCGCAGAAGCTCGGTGCGGTAGATGACCGAATGCATGAGCAGGTACTGGCTCTGCGAGAAGTGCCCCACCTCGTCCCAGGTGAACTCGCGGCCCACCGGGAACACGTTCTTGTATCGGATGGGCGTGCGCGTGCCCTCGTGCACCTTCTCGTAGACGTAGTTGCCGATGACCAGGTCGGTGGCGTCGCGCAGCTCGCACTGGCGGCGCAGGTAGCGCATCACCTCGCGCATGGCGTCGGCGTCCAGCCAGTCGTCGGAGTCCACCACCTTGAAGTAGCGGCCCTCCGCATGCGCCAGGCCGGTGTTGACCGCCTGGCCGTGGCCGCCGTTGGGCTGATGGACGGCCAGGATGGTGCCGGGGTAGTCCGCCTGCCACGCGTCGGCCTTGGCGGACGTGTCGTCTTTGGTCGAGCCGTCGTCCACGATGACGATCTGGACGTCGTTGCGCCCGTCGTCGCACGCCAAGAGGGACTCGATGCACTTGTCCATGTACTCCGCCGAGTTGTAGCACGGAACGGCGAACGTGATCGTCTTCATGCGCGGATCGCTTCCTTCCCGCCGGCGCGCCGGCAGCCTTCCTTGAAAACCTCGCCCCGCCCCAAGGCAGGGCCGGGCGCGCCCGCAAGGCGCGCCCGGGGCGCCTGCGCGGCCGCCGGCGCCCCAACGCGGGCTTAGGCCTGCGCGCCCTCGCCCACCAGCTCATCGGCCAGCGCCAGCGCGCGGCCGATGATCACGTCCATGTTGTAGTAGCGGTACTCCGCCAGACGCCCGAGCGGATGGAAGTTCACCAACGGCTCAGTGAGGGCGCGGTAGCGGTTGTAGTGCGCCGCGTTCTCATCCGAGATGATGGCGTAGTAGGGGATCTGCGTGGAGGGGTCCTCGTAGGCGTGGCTGTACTCCTTCATGATGGTGGTCTTGTCGGAGTCCTGGCCGGTGAGGTAGGTGAACTCGGTGATGCGCGTGTAGTCCTCGGTCACGGTGAAGTTCACCGTGCCGCAGGGCAGCACGTGCTTCTTGTCGTGCGTCTCGTACTTGAAGTCGAGCGTGCGGTACGGCAGGCGGCCGAAGCGCGAGAGGAAAAGCTCGTCCAAAGGGCCGGTGTAGACGATGGGCCCGTCGAAGCGGCGGCCCTTGATCAGGATGCCGGACAGCGGCGAATCCTCGCTGCCGTTGGCGAACTCCAGGTCGAACACGCTTTCCGCCTCGGTGTCCAGGCACACGACGATGCCCTCGTGCGAGAGCATGTTCTCGAACAGCGGCGTGTAGCCGTGAAGCGGCATGCCCTGGTAGGCGTCCTGGAAGTAGCGGTTGTCGCGCGAGATGAACACGGGCACGCGCGCGGTCACCGACGGGTCCACTTCCTCGGGCGTGAGGCCCCACTGCTTCTGCGTGTAGTACAGGAACACGTTCTTGTACACGAAGTCGGCGATCTCCGACAGCTCGGGGTCGTCCTGCTCGCGCAGCTCGATGATGGGCACCTTGCGCTCGTCGCCGAACGTGGCGATGAGCTTGTCGATGAGGTGCGCCGCCTTCTCCTCGCCAAAGGCGATCTCCATCGAGTTCTTGTTGAAGGGCACGGGCATGTATGTGCCGTACCAGTCGGCCAGCACCTCGTGCTGGTAGTCGCGCCATTCGGTGAAGCGGCGCACGTAATCGAAGGCGCGCTTGTCGTTGGTGTGGAAGATGTGCGGGCCGTAGCGGTGCACCAGGATGCCGGCGTCGTCCAGCTCGTCGTACATGTTGCCACCGATGTGGCTGCGCTTCTCGATGACGAGCACCTTCTTGCCGCCGCGCTCGGCCAGCTCGCGCGCGGTGACGGCCCCGGCGAAGCCGGAACCCACCACCACCGCGTCAAACTCGGCGATGTCGATGTCCTTGAATGCGGAATAGCGAACGCCCATCGGGCCTCCAATCCTTCGACGAGGGTCTTGCGGAAAAGCGGGCGATCCGCCCGCTACGATGGTTAATCGTGCCGCGAGCCATTTTACCGGGAAGCGAAAGCGCCTGGGCGATTACCATATAAAGCTGATATTTCCCCGGCGTTCCCACCGCATCCGCCGCCTTGGCGCGGCAGGTGCGCGCCCGATGCAAGGATGGAGGCTTCATGAGCTCGTTTCTGGATTCCATGATTTCCCGCGCGAAGGCGGACCGGCAGACCATCGTCCTTCCCGAAGGCGACGATGCGCGCACCCTGGAGGCGGCCGAGCGCATCCTGGCCGAGGGCGTGGCCGACCTGGTGATCCTCGGCGATGCGGAGCGCATCGCGGCCAGCGGGCGGGCGCTTGAAGGCGCGCGCATCGTTGACGTGCGCACCTCCGAGCTGCGCGACGAGCTGGCCGAGGCGCTCTTCGAGCTGCGCCGCGCGAAGGGCATGACGCTCGAGCAGGCGCGCGAGAAGATGGACGACGTGCTGTACTTCGGCGTGATGCTGGTGAAGACCGGGCGCGCCGACGGCATGGTGGCCGGCGCCTGCCACGCCACCGGCGACGTGCTGCGCCCCTGCCTGCAGATCCTCAAGACCGCGCCGGGCGTGAAGCTGGTCAGCTCGTTCTTCGTGATGGTGGTGCCGAACTGCGAGTACGGCCAGAACGGCACGTTCATCTTCTCCGACTGCGGGCTTGAGGTGCAGCCCGACGCCGAGCGGCTGGCGCACATCGCGGTGGGTTCGGCGCGCTCATGGAAAGCGCTCATGGGCACCGAGCCGGTGGTGGCGCTGATGTCGCACTCCACCTACGGGTCGGCGAAAAACGACGACGCGGCCAAGGTGGTGGAAGCCGCGCGCATCGCCCGCGAGCTGGCGCCGGATGTGGCCCTCGACGGCGAGCTGCAGGCCGACGCGGCCATCGTGCCCTCCGTGGGCTCGTCGAAGGCGCCCGATTCCCCCGTCGCCGGACGCGCCAACGTGCTGGTGTTCCCCGACCTCGACGCCGGCAACATCGGCTACAAGCTGGTGCAGCGCCTGGCGAAGGCCGAGGCATACGGCCCCATCACCCAGGGCATCGCCGCCCCGGTGAACGACCTGTCGCGCGGCTGCTCGGCCGACGACATCGTGGGCGTCATCGCCATCACCTGCGTGCAAGCCCAGGGCGCCAAGGCGTAGCGAGGGGCAGCCGGACCCACTGCCCAGCTGCCTGAAGCAACTTCGGAAACGAAAGAAGGCCGCCCCGCAGGGCGGCCTTCGCGCCTCTCAGGCCCTATCTAATAGAAGTCGATTTCGGAGACGCAGCAGTCGCCATGGCGGTCGCCCGCATGCACCGACGCGATGACGAGCGTCACTTGCTTCGCCTCGAAGGGAGCGGCGAAATCAATGCGCTGCGATCCCAGCCCGGAATCGGGCAGCGTCACCGTGTCCACCAAAGCGCCGTCGGCGTACACCTCGAAGGTCCGAACGCGCGCGTTGCCTTCGTAGAGGTAGTCGGACTCTTGGAAGCCGTTCCACACGACGATGCCCGTGAACAGCTGCTTGTGCGCCGCTGAAAACGTCAATGACTCGCCAATGCCCGAACCGTTCGATCCCTCGCTCCAGCATGAGGAAGCATCGCCGTCCACCACGTTGGAAGCATCGTAGGACTCGTAATTCACCTCGTCGGTGGGAAGCGTGGAGCTTGCTGTCACCGACGAGAACGAAGTGAACGGCGGCGCGCTGGGAGACGGATCCGCGCCGACCGAACCGCTCGATGATGCCGTATCTTCGGCACTAGACCCCGACGCATCCGAGAAGGAGCCTCCCGCATCCGCTTGCACCCCTGCGTCTGCACCAGGCGCAGGGGCTTCAGCAGACCGTCCGCCTTGGTTCAGCGACATCACGCCCACAACTAGCGCCACCACGACCGCCACCGCGCCGGCGCAGGCAGCCGCGGCGATGACCACGCCCTTCCAGCCGGAGCGCTTCGCGCTTTCGGATGCACCTTGCAAGCCGTCTGTTCCTTGCGAGCCTTGCAGGACCGGCGCTGCCGTCAAGGGACGCTGGGCCTGCAGCCCCGCATCGGCCGCAGCCCCGCACGAAGGGCAGAACGCATCTCCTTCGTTCAGAGAGCAGCCGCAGTTTCCGCAGAACATCGTCTCACCATCCTAATCCAGATTGGCGCTCGCCCCGCTTCGGCCCTACTTCGCGGTCACGAGGTAGGGGGAGTTGCGCTCCTTTTCGATCTCCAGCATCAGCTCGGTGTTCTTCTGCTCGTAGTCGTTGAGCGGCGTGGACATGGCGTCGAACTCTTCAGGAGTGTAACGCTGCGTGTACCAGCGGCGTGTTGAGAAATAGTCCACGAGGTCCTGGTTTTTGAACCCGCGCCCGTAGCGGGCGAAGATCTCGTTGCGCGCCAGGTACAGCTCCCACAGCGACAGGTCCTCCAGCTCGCTGCGCGAGTAGTAGCGCGAGCCGCTGTCGGGCAGCACGTACTCGTTCAGGTTGCCCGCGTTGTCGTAGGCCGGCACGTTGTCCACCGGCATGTAGCTGGACTCGGCCGAACCCGCGTACCCCGAGCCGTCGGCCGCCTCAAGGCGCACGGTGCGGAAGCGGTCGGTGTCGCCGTCGAACGCCGAGGTGTAGGTCAGGCGGAACAGCGAGCGCTGGTCGGCGTAGATGGCTGCGTAGATCTCTTCGAGCGCCTGGGCCAGATCGTCGGTGGACGCGTCGTAGTAGCGCCCGTTGCAGGCGGCGGCCAGCTCTTCCAGCTCGGCGACGTCGATGCTGTCGCCGATGCCCACCAGATACACCGGGATGCCGGTGAGCTTCGAGAGCTCCTCCACGTCGGACAGCGTGTAGGAGCTGGCGTTCTCCGCGCCGTCGGTGAAGGCGATCACCACGCGCGAGCCGCTCTTCAGGTTCGTGCGCTGCAGCGCCCAGTACAAGGCGTCGTAGAGCGCCGTCTCGCCGTTGGGCCGCAGCGCGTCCACGGCGCTGTCCAGCAACGCGGCGTTGTCGGTGAAGGGCTGGACGTTGTACACGTAGTCGTCGAACGAGGTGATCTCGGCGAAGTTCGCGCCGCCCTGCGACAGCTGGTCGATGAAGGCGTGCGCGGCGGCTTTGGCGTTGCCCATCATGCCGCTGTTGCCCATCGAGCCGCTTTGGTCCAGCACGAGGTTGAGGTTCATCGAGTCGCCCTCTTGCACGGGCGCGAGCTCGTCCACGGTCGCCTGGTACTCGGTGCCGTCGGAGCCCACCTCCACCACCTCGAACTGCTCGGGCGCGGCGGAGCCCAGTTCCGCGCCGGACTGGTCGGTCAGCTGTACGTAAAGCGTCATCTGCGGGAACGCGGAGTTGTCGATCTGGGAGATGGACACCTCCACGGGCGTGGCCGCATCCGCCGCGCTCTCACCCGTCGCCGGCTGGCCGCCCGCGCCTTCGTTCGCGCCGCCGCCCATGTTCGGAAGAACCGCCAGCACGACGATCAGGACGATGGCAACAACCACGGCCGCCGCGCCCACCGCGATGCCGATGATCGCGCCGCGGCTGAGCCCCTTGCGCGCCGGAGCGCCGGCTCCGTCGACCGGGCCGCCGCCCGCCGCGCCAGCAGCCGAGCCAGCCGGGCCCGCCCCGCCGCCAACGAGGGCCGCATCCGGCCGCACGCCTGCGAATCCGCCCCCGTTCTCGGAGGAACCGCTGCCTGCCGCAACCGCCTCAGACGCCGCCGGAGCGGGCGCGCCCTCGACGGGCGCGCCGCACGAGCCGCAGAACGCCGCGCCGTCGGGAACCTGGGCTCCGCATTGTCCGCAATACATGGAAACCTCCTTACTGCGCCTCGTGGACGCGATAGGACTGGTAGTTGGCGAAATACCCCGCGAACTCCGGCGAGGTGTCGGAGTTGCCCGAGCGCCACGCCTTGTGGTCGGTTATCTGGCTCTCGAAGCCGTAGTAGGCGTCGATGTAGGCGATCAGCTTGTCGAGGGCCGCAAGCTGCTCAGGCGGATAGTCGCCCGAGCCTCCCACGTGCACCATCTCGATGCCGATGGAGTAGGAGTTCATGCCGTAGTCGGGCGCCCAGTCGCCAATGGGCACGCTGCCCAGCATGTCGTCGCGCGACTCGTCCTCCACGCCGAACGACGCGTTGTGCCCCGCATCGCCGTAGCCGGCATGGTGGGCGATCTCGTCAAGCGGGACGCACTGCACGATGGTGCCGTCCTTGCCCACCACGAAATGCGCCGCCACCAGGTTGCCGCTCGACGCCCAGTACTCGACGATCGAGGCAGGGTCGGCGTCGCTTTCGGTGTCGTGCAGCACGATGTACTTCTGGAACTCGGCGCCCTTGGGGCCGTGGGAGAATTCAGGACGGAAGTCCTCCACGATGCCCAATTCGGCGCGCAGCTCGTCCGCAGACGGCCCGGCGGGTTCCTCTGCCGCGACAGGCTCGTCTGCAGCGTCATCCGCGTCCTCAAGCGGCACGTCCTGCACTGCTAGAACCTCGTCGTCGGCCTGCTCGGCCGCCTCCGGCTGCGCCGCGCAGCCCGCACTCAACAGCGCTGCCAGCGCCAGCACCGCCGCGCCGAGCAGCACCGCCAAACGCGCGCCGGCGCCGCGCCAGCCCGTCTGGCGCGCTCCCGCGCCGTTCAAAACATCCCTTTCATCGGCCATGCCGACCCCCTTCCGCTCCGCCGGACCGCCCTGCATCCCGGCCGCGCCCCGGTCAGGACGTTTCGCTTCCCTGCCAACATACCAGATGAAGGGCGTTTCCGCACGCGCCGACGCGGCCTTTTCCTGCTTCGGCCGCCCCGTGCCGCCCATCTGCGCTTACGGAGCGCAGCGGCTTCTTCGCCACCCAGCAAAGCTCGAAAAGCTCCGACCCCTTCGCCGCCTTCCCCGAAACGAAAAGCGCCGCCCGTGGCCGCGCTGGCCCCGGACGGCGCTGGATGGCGTGCGATGGCGCGAGCCGCTACTGATGCACCAGCTCGAAGGTGTCGCGGGCGATCATGTACTCTTCGTTGGTAGGGACCACCAGGATGCTGACGGGCGAGTCGTCGGTGGAGATGACGCGCTCGCCGCCACGCAGGCGGTTGCGCTCCTCGTCCAAAACGATGCCGAGGGGCTGCAGACCGCTGAAGATCATGCGGCGCATCTTCTCGCAGTTCTCGCCCACGCCGGCGGTCAGCACGATGGCGTCCACGCCGCCCATCACGGCGATGTACTGGCCGATGTACTTCTTCACGGAGTAGGAGTACATGTCGTAGGCCAGCTGCGCGCGCTCGTGCCCCTGCTCGGAGGCGTCCTTCACGCTGCGCAGGTCGTTGCTGATGCCGGAGATGCCCAAAAGGCCCGACTTCTTGTTCATGAGATCGTTCACCTCGGCGGTGGACAGGTTCTCGTGCTCCATGAGGAACGGCACCACCGCCGGGTCCACCGCGCCGCAGCGCGTGCCCATCATCAGGCCGTCGAGCGGCGTGAGGCCCATGGAGGTGTCCACCGCGATGCCGTGATCGATGGCGCTCATCGAGCAGCCGTTGCCCAGATGGCAGGTGATGAGCTTCAGGTCTTCCAGCGGCTCGTCCAAAACCGCGGCCGCGCGTTCGGAGATGTAGCGGTGGCTCGTGCCGTGTGCGCCGTACTTGCGGATGCCGTACTTCTCGTACAGCTCGTAGGGCAGCGGGTACATGTAGGCCCGCGGCGAGAGCGTCTGGAAGAACGAGGTGTCGAACACGGCCACCATCGGGATGCCCGGCATGTGCTTGCGGCAGGCGTGGATGCCCATGAGGGCCGCCTTGTTGTGCAGCGGAGCCAGCTCGGCCAGCTCGTCGATCTTAGCCACCACGTCGTCGTCGATCACCACCGAGCGGGGGAAGTACTTGCCGCCCTGCACGATGCGGTGGCCCACGGCGTCGATCTCGTCAAGGGAGTCGATGGCCTTCGTGGGGCCGGAGGTCAGCGATTCCAGTACAAGCGCCATCGCCTCGTCGTGGTCGGCCATCTTCGCGTCGATGACCACCTCGTTCTCGTCCAGGCCGTGCTTGTGGAACGCCTCGTCGGAGCCCACGCGCTCGCAGATGCCCTTGGCAAGCAGCGTGTGCGTCTCGACGTTCAGAAGCTGGTACTTCAGGGAAGATGATCCTGCATTGATGACCAGTACGTTCAACGATCCGCCTCCTTCGCCGTTTCTAAAGAGACAATTTTAGGGGCCGTGCCCGCCGCCAGCCCCCGCTACCCCGCCACCTTTCGGCAAGCGGCGCCCCTTTCACACGGGAAAGCGAGGCCAAGAAGGCGCCGAGGGGTTCTTCGCTGGAGAGGAAACGGAAGGGTCCGGGCAGGCGAAGGGGATGCGGAAAGATAAGCAGCCGGATGGGCAGGCGGCGACGAAAACGCAGGGGAATACCGTCAAGGCGAAGAACGGAAAAGGCTCGCTAGAAACAAAAAATAAAAGCGGGCAGAAGCAGAAACGCTCCCCACGAAAGGAAACGGCCTCGACCAGAACAGAAACATCCCGGGTAGAGCCAAAGTCAGCGAGGCCGCCTCTGGCGCCCGGAATTCGTGGGATCGCGGGGGCGAAGCGTACTCCGGTACGTGAGCCCCGGGATCGCGCGAAGGCCGGGTGTCAGAGGCGGCCGCAGCGTCGAGTAGTTGCGGCGTTCGTAGAACGCCGCAACTAAAGGGCCGGGCTGCCGTCGTTCATGGGGGCGCCGCCCAGCACGTGGACGTGGATGTGGTGGACGGACTGCTGGGCGTCGTCGCCGGTGTTCACGATGACGCGGTAGCCGCTCTTGTCGATGCCCTTGATCTCGGCCACCGTGCGCACGGCGCGAAACAGCGTGCCCATCTCCTGAACGGGGATGTCGTCGCCGATGTTGTCATAGTGGCTCTTCGGCACGATGAGCGTGTGGCAGGGCATCTGGGGGTTCAGATCCTCGAACGCCAGCACGTCGTCGTCCTCGTACACCTTCGTGGAGGGGATCTCCCCGGCCACGATCTTGCAGAACAGGCAGTCTTCCTTGCGCATGGCGCGCTCCTTCCTTTCTAAGGCCCTACGACAGCGTGGCGTCGCGCGTCGCGTCGTCGGGCTCCTCGTCCAGCTGGTCCATCAGCACCTCCACCTTCTGCTGCGCGTCGGTCAGGCGCTTCTGCAGCGAGGCCAGAAGCGCCACGCCGCGCTCGTAGCCCAGCAGGCTGTCCTCCAGCTCCAGCGTGTTGCCCTCCAGCTTCGCCACGATGACGTCCAGCTCCGAGAGCGCCTGGCGGAACGTCAGCTCGTCCACCGGGGTGGCGTCGAAGGCGGCGTTTTGGGATGCGGTTTCGTTCATCGGCTTTCCTTCCACGAGACGGTTTGCGTTTCGATGCGCCGCGCGCCCTCCACGCGGCAGTCCAGCACGCCGTCGGAGACGGTCACCTGCAAAGGCGCGCCCGCCGGCGCCTGGTCAATGGTCTTGACGATGCCCCCCGCGCCGTCGCGCGCGATGGCGTAGCCGCGGCCCAGCACAGCCAAAGGCGACAGGTCGTGCAGCCGCGCGGCGCGCAGCCCCACCTGCTGCTCGAAGCGGGGAACCAGGCCTGCGCCCGCCACGGACAGGCGGTCGCGGCGAGCCTCCACCAGCGTGCGGCGCCGCTCCAGCGCCACCGGCAGGGCGCGGCGCAGGCGGGCGGTCAGCGCGTCCAAGCCCTCGCGGCCCCGCTCGATGCGGGCGGGAAGGGCGCGCTCCAGCCGCGCGGCCAGCGCGTCCACGTCCTGGGCGTCCTGGGCGAGCAGCTGGCGCGGGTCGCGCAGCACGGGGCGGTCGGCCAGGCGCGCCACGGCGGCGCCGTCGCGCTGCAGAATCCGCGCCATCGAGGCGGAAAGCGACGCGGCGCGCGCGGCGAGCACCGCTTTCACCTCCGCAGCGTCGGGCGCGGTGGCGGCGGCGTAGGTGGGCGTGGAGGAGCGCACGTCAGCCACCAGGTCGGCGACGAAGTTGTCCGGCTCGTGCCCGATGCCGGTGACCACCGGCACGGGGCAGGCGGCGATGGCGCGCGCCAGGCCCTCGTCGTTGAACGGCATCATCGACTCGTAGGAGCCGCCGCCGCGCCCGAGCACCACCATCTCGGCACCGGCTTCCACCGTGCGGCGGAGCGCCTGAACCATAAGCTCCGGAGCCTGCGCGCCCTCCACCGCTACGCCGGCAAACAGCACGCGCGCCAGCGGCCAGCGCCGCCGCAGCGTGCGCAGGATGTCATGCACCGCATCGCCGCGCGGCGAGGTGACCACGCCGATGGTCTCGGGGTAAGCCGGCAGCGGGCGCTTGCGTGCCGGGTCGGTAAGGCCCTCTGCTGCCAGTTTGCGCGCCAGCAGGGCCACTTCCTGACGCAGCCGGCCCTCGCCCGCCAGCTGGAGGCGGCGCACGTCGAAGTTCATCGTGCCGCGCGCGGCGTACAGGGTGAACCGCCCCGACACCTCCACCTTCTGTCCCACGGCCAGCTGCACGCCGCTGGCGTGGTACAGATCGTTCCACATCAAGCACGACAACGTGCTCGAACGGTCCTTCAGCGAGAAGTAGGCGGCCTTGTAGCCGCGCTTCACCGAGACCTCCGACACCTCGCCCTCGATGGTCAGGCGGATGCCCTCCAACTTCCCCTTCGCGACGGCCAGCGCCTGCGAGACGGAAAGCGGCCCGTCGCCGGCGGGCGCCTCGCTCCTGGAAGCGCGGGAGCCGCCAGATCGCGCATACCCGGTCATGGCGCGCCTAGTCCTCGCTGCGCTGGCCGAGCAGCCACAGAAGCTGCAGGATGGAGGTCAGCGCGGCGGCCACGTAGGTGAACGCGCACGCGCGCAGCACCTTGGCCGCGCCCGAGCGCTCGCCGGCGGGCATGCCGATGGTGCCCATGTAGGTCATCGCGCGCGCCGAGGCGTTGAACTCCACCGGCAGCGTGACCAGCTGGAACAGCACCACCGCGGCATACAGGATCACAGCGATGGTCACGAAGGGCATGATGTTCATTATGATGCCCAGCATCAGCACGAACACCCATGCGTTCGACGCCATGTTCACCACCGGCACCAGCGAGCCGCGAATCTTCATGGGCGCGTAGCCCTGCGCGTACTGGCAGGCGTGCCCCACCTCGTGGCATGCCGTGGCCGTGGCGGTGATGGAGCGGCCGTCGAAGGCCTCGGGCGAGAGCGTCACCGAGTTGGTGCGCGGGTCGAAGAAGTCCTGGCCGTGGCCGCCGCGCTGCACCGGCACGTTGTAGATGCCGTAGTAGGCCAGCATCTGGCGCGCCGCCTCGGCGCCGGTGAGCCCGTTGCCGATCGGCACGCGCTGGTACTTCTTCAGCTGGCGGTTCACCCACGCGGTGGCCCCGCAGCCGATGATGAGCGTGACGACGATCAAGCCCAAATAGCCCATGTCCATGAACATCGAAGATCTCCTTTTCGCGTAAGGGCACAAGGCGCGGCAGGTCACAGCGCCCCGCAACGATTATACCCGCACCGCCGCGCGCCGACCGCCGGCGCGGCGGGCGCGCGGGAAGTTCCGCAAAGCCGTTACCGCCCCGTCACCCTTCGTCGGCGACGCGCTCCACCACCAGCTCGTTGCCCTTCATCGACAGGCGGATGCGCCCGTCGAGCAGCTCCAGCAGCTCCTCCCCCACGATGGAGCGCCGCCAACCGCGCAGAAGGTCGACGCCCTTACGGTAGCCGCGCGCGATGCGAGCGAGGTCGTCGTGGCTGGCCAGCGTCGGCATGGCGATGCCGCTCTCGCGCGAGCGCAGGCGCACGAGCGCCGTCATCAGGTCGATGGCCAGATCCACGTTGGGCTCGCTGCGGCCCGGGCGGTCGGACTCCGGCCACGAATCCGGCGGCGAGTCCAGCGCCGAGGCGATGAGCTCCAGCACGGCGCGCGCGTCGCGCACGGGCAGCTTCTCGCGCATGCCGCGCACCATGTACAGGTCGTTGAGCGTGCGCGCCTCGCGCTTGCAGGCCTCCACCACCTGCTCGTCGGTCACCACCCATTTGCGGGGGATGTCGCGGCGCTGGGCCTCCAGCTCGCGCCACGCCGCCACCTCGCGGGCCGCCGCCAGCTGGCGGCGCGACAGCTGGCCCACGCGGCGCAGGCGCCGGTAGCGGGCGCGCTCGTCCACCTGGAAGTGCGCAGGATCCGACAGCTCGGCGAACTCGCGGTCCAGCCAGCCCAGGCGGTTCTTCTCCACCAGCTTCGCGTGCATCTTCTCGTAGAGCTGCGGAAGGTAGATGACGTCCTCGGCCGCGTAGCGCAGCTGCGATTCCGACAGCGGGCGCTGCGACCAGTCGGTGAACGACTCCATCTTGCGCAGCGACACGCCCAGCTCCGCCTGCACGAGCGAGGCCAGCCCGATCTGCTGGGTGTGCCCCAGCACGGCCGCGGCGATCTGCGTGTCGAAGATGGGGCGCGGCAGCATGCCCATCACGTGCAGCAGGATCTCCAGATCCTGGCCGCCCGCGTGGAACAGCTTCACGATGCCCTCGTCGGTGAACGAGGGCTCAAGCGCGGAGAAATCGCGCACCTCGAACGGGTCCACCACCGCCACGTCGTCGTCGGCGGAAAGCTGCAGCAGGCACAGCTGGGGATAGTAGGTGCTCTCGCGCAGAAACTCGGTGTCGATGGCCAAAACGCGCGCTTCGCGGGCGCGCGCGGCGAACGCGTCGAACGATTCTTGATCGGCTATGTACATGCAGGAGGGTCCTTGCCTTGTCATCGCGGTTCTTGTTGTACCATGACCATCATAGCAACAGAAGGGGGATCTGTGAAACTGCTCGTCATCAACAACCTCAAGTCAGGCTACGGCGAAGGCGCCGTCTACGACTTCATCCGCTCGTTCGTGCGGGACGGCGACGAGGTGTGCCTGCGCTCCACCGACGGCGCGACCGACCTGTCCACGATGGTGTTCGACGCCGCCGACTACGATGCCGTCGTCGCCAGCGGCGGGGACGGGACGGTGGCCGCGGTGAGCTACTGCCTGGCGGGCACGGGCATCCCCGTTCTCCCCTTCCCCGCCGGCACGGCCAACCTGCTGGCGCTCAACCTCGCCTCGCCCAACGAACCGCACGCGCTGGCGAAGCTCGTGCGCGCGGGCCTGACGCTCGACTTCGACCTGGGCGAGATGGAGGTGGGCGGGCGGCGCTGCGGCTTCGTCATCATGGCCGGCGCGGGCTACGACGCGGCCATCATGCGCGACGCAAAGCCGAACAAGCGGCTGCTGGGGCCCATGGCCTATTTCTCGGCCGCCATCGCCAACCCCACGCCGCAAATGTCGAAGTTCACGATCACGCTGGACGGGCGAAAGCTGGAAAGCGAGGGGCTCGGCATCCTTTTGGTGAACTTCGCCAAACTGCAGTTCGACCTGTCAGTCACCCACGACAACGAGCCGCGCGACGGCGTGCTGGGCGTGGTGGTGCTGAAGGCCAAGACCGCGTTCGACCTGATTCCGGCGCTCATCGCCAGCCTGCTCGACCGCGACGGCGAGCACCCCGACCGCACGGAGTCGCTGGAGATCTTCTACGCGCACGAGATCCGCGTGGAGGCCGACCCGCCCATGGAGGTGCAGTTCGACGGCGAGGCGAACGGGCTCACCACCCCCTTCTCGGCACGCGTCCTGCCCGGCGCCGCGCGGTTCTACGTGTCTGAAGAGGGCTTCGAGCTGTTCTCCGACGAAGGGAAGTAGCCGGGCACGCGCGGCGGTGGCTGGTTGGCGCCGCCGCGCGGCCACGTTGGTCCGGGCAATAAAAAAGGCCAGAGGCTTCAGCCGTCTGACCTGGTGTTAATGGTGGTCGCTACAGGATTTGAACCTGTGACCCCCGCCGTGTGAAGGCGATGCTCTCCCGCTGAGCCAAGCGACCGGATCACGTTGTCGTTTCAACGTGCCTAAGTATATTAGCCTTGTTGCAAGAACCGCGCAAGGGGTAATTTTGACTTTTTTCAAAATCCCTCACGATGCGGCCCAACGGACCGAAGCGGACCCAGGGCCGCACGGCGCGGCTCCTAGACCGAAGCAGGTTCAGGACCGCACGGCACGGCACAGAGAGCCAAAGCGAGCTCGGCGCCGTGCGATCCCAAGCCAGTTGCGCAGTCGCCTCAGACAAGCGAGCGCCGCCCGAAGGCGGCTTTCGGTCCAACGGCACCGGAAACAAAAAATGCGAACCCAGCAAGGGGTTCGCATTTCGTTCGTCTGGTGTCGGAGGCGGGATTTGAACCCGCACACCCTAATACGGGCACAAGCACCTCAAGCTTGCGTGTCTGCCGTTCCACCACTCCGACATAAGGGGTTGCTCAAACGCAACGTTCGGTATTCTACCCTATGCACCCGGGCTTGTGAAGCCCTGATTTTCCACGATTTGACGCCGCATCGCACGCGGCGCGCGAAAGGCGAAGGGCTAAGCCTACGCGATGGTGCCGTGCGGGTAGATGATCATCAACACCAGCAGCGACACGAGGAACACGAGCGCGAACACGATGGTGATGCGGTCGAGGTTCTTCTCGACGATGCCCGAGCCGGTCTGGGCGGAGTACACGGAGCTGGCGATCATGTCGGAGATGCCCGTGCCCTTGCCGGAATGCAGCAGGATGAACACGATCAGACCGATGCCGGAAGCCACCAGCAAGACGAGGAAGAGGATCACGAGAGGAGTCAAAGCACTGTCCTTTTTCTAACGTTCGATTCTCGGGCACGCCACGCGGCGACCCATTCACACAATCCATGGAGTTTAGCTGAAGAAGCCCCGTGCGCGCAAGCGCTGATCGACGGAAACCGCAGCGCGCACACGCAGGCTCCATGCGCGCAACGCGAAAGCGGGCGTCCCGCAGCGGGCGAAGCGCACGCCTGCCCGCCGTCCGCAGCGCGATGGCGCGCGTCGGCCAACACGAAACGCAGCGCGCCCGCCCGCGGCAGGCGGCGCCCAGCGCAGCGCCGCCTGCCGCTTCCGTACAGCGCGGGCAAACCCCGGCGAATCCTAGCGGGCCGCGTCGGCAAGCAGGCTGTCGGCCTCCATCTGCGCGGGGCGCGGCAGGCCGATGATGTCGAGCAGCGTGGGCGCCAGGTTGCACAGGGCCCCGCCGTCGCGTCCAAAGGACAGGTCGCGTCCCGAGTAATCCAGAAGCGCGCACGGCACCGGAGCGGTGGTGTGCGCGGTGTGCGGCGAGCCGTCGGCCGCCAGCATCTTGTCGGCGTTGCCGTGGTCGGCCGTCAGCAGCGCGGTGCCGCACGCGCGCTCAAGCGCCGCCAGCACCTTGCCCACGCCCTCGTCCACCGCTTCCACGGCCGCCACCGCCGCCGGGATGACGCCGGTGTGCCCCACCATGTCGCAGTTGGCGAAGTTCACGATGTAGACGTCCGCCTCGCGCGCGTCGATGGCGCTCGCCAGCGCATCGGCCACTTCCGGCTCGCTCATCTGGGGCTGCAGATCGTAGGTGGCCACCTTCGGGCTGGCGATAAGCGTGCGGCGCTCCCCCGCCTTGGGCGCCTCCACCCCGCCGTTCAGAAAGAACGTCACGTGCGCGTACTTCTCGGTCTCGGCGATGTGGTACTGGCGCAGCCCCGCGTCGGCCAGCACGTCGGCCAGCACGTTTTCGGGGAACTCCTTGGGGAAGGCCACCGGCGCGTCGATGGCTGGATCGTACTCGGTCAGGCACACGAAGCGCACCTGCGGGACAAACCCGCGCTCGAAGCCCTCGAACGCCCCGTCGCAGAACGCGTGCGACAGCTCGCGCGCGCGGTCGGGACGGAAGTTGAAGAACACCACCGCGTCGCCGTCGGCCACGCCGCGCCCGTCGAGTGCGCACGGCACGAGGAACTCGTCGGTGACGCCTTCCGCATACGACGCGCGCACGCGCTCCGCCGCCGTGCCGGAAACCGTCTCCGCGGGATGCACGAGGACATCCCATGCCTTCTGCACGCGATCCCAGCGCTTGTCGCGGTCCATCGCGTAGTAGCGCCCGGAAAGGCTCGCGATGCGGAAGCGCTCCGTCCCCGCCTGACGGTTGAGTCCGTCGAGCTTGGCCTGCAGCTCCTCCACGTAGCCCGCGCCGCTTGCAGGCGGCACGTCGCGCCCATCGAGGAAGCAGTGGACGCGCACGTCGGAGACGCCCAGCTCGGCCGCCATGTCCAGCAGCGCGTAGAGGTGCGCGTTGCTGGAATGGACGCCGCCGTCCGACAGAAGCCCCATGAAATGAAGCGCCCCGCCGCCGTCGCGCGCAGCGGAGAACGCCTCCGTGAGCACCGGGTTGCGGCGCAGCGAGCCGTCGGCGCACGCGCGGTTGATGCGCGAGAGCTCCTGGTGCACCACGCGCCCCGCGCCGATGTTGAGGTGCCCCACTTCGGAATTGCCCATCTGGCCCGCAGGAAGCCCCACGGCCTCGCCAGACGCCTCCAAGCGGATGAAAGGATGCGCCGAGAACGCCTCGTCAAGGTGCGGCGTGCGCGCCAGCGAGATGGCGTTGCCCGGCCCGGGCTCGGCCAGGCCAAACCCGTCCATGATGATGAGGGCGGCGGGAAGGTGCAGCCCCGCCGATTCAGCCGACAAGCGCGCCTCGGTCATCGCACGCACGCCTCCACCAGCTGGATGAACGACTCGGCCTTCAGGCTGGCGCCGCCCACCAGGCCGCCGTCGATGTCGGGCTGGGCCAGAAGCGCCTCCACGTTGCCGGGGTTCATCGAGCCGCCGTACAGGATGCGCATGCCCTCGGCCGCCTCGTCGCCGAACAGGCGGGCCAGCTCGGCGCGGATGGCGGCGCACACCTCTTCCGCCTGCTCGGGCGTGGCGGTGCGGCCGGTGCCGATGGCCCAGATGGGCTCGTAGGCCACCACGGCGTGCGCCGCATCGGCCGCCTCGATGCCCGCGAACGCCGCGCGCACCTGGGCGCACACGTACTCGAGCGTCGTGCCCTCGTCGCGCACCGCAAGAGACTCGCCCACGCACACGATGGGAGCGATGCCGCCGGCGATGAGCGCGGCCACCTTGCGGTTCACGTCCTCGTTCGTCTCGCCAAACAGAGTGCGGCGCTCGGAGTGCCCCACGATGCAGTACTCGCAGCCGATCTCCTTGAGCATGGGCACTGAGATCTCGCCGGTGTAGGCGCCCGACGCCTCCCAGTAGACGTCTTGCGCGCCCACAGCCACCTCGGTCTTGTCGAACTCCAACACCGTGCGAGCGGGCTTCAAATCCACAAACGGCGGGCAAATCACCACGTCGGCCTTGTCGGGCCACGCGCGCTTCAGCCGGTTCGCGATCTCCTGCGTGAGCACCACCGCCTCTGCGATGGTGTTGTTCATCTTCCAATTCCCCGCCATCAAAGGCTTCCGAGCCATAAGCTCCTCCTTTTTCCCTTCTTCTTAGAATGCTTGCCGGGCGCACCGCATCGAGGGTTCACCAGAACGCACCGCGCGGAGGGCGGGAGGGAGGGTCCGCGCACAGTTCCGCAGCGACTCGAAACGTCCCAACAACGGCACCGCGCCAAGCGGCCCGGGAGGGCGGGGTCCCGCGCGCAGTTCCGCACGAGCCGAAACGCCCTGTGGGCGTTTCGCGCGAGCCCAGGACTGTTTGAGCACGGGGCCCCGCCCTCCCGGGCCGCCCGCAAACGCTCCAAGCAGATCCCCAAGGGTCGTTTCGAGCGAACCCAGACCGCGAGCCCGACGCCTCCCGCCCTCCGCGCCCCTCAGCTAGAACCAGCTACCGAAGCGCCTCAACGCCCGGCAGCGCCTCTCCCTGCACCAGTTCCATCGACGCGCCGCCGCCCGTCGAGATGAACGTCATCTTGTCCGCCAGGCCGAACTTGTTCACCGCCGCCACGCTGTCGCCGCCGCCGATGATGGTGTCGGCCGCCTCGTTGTCCGCCACGGCCTCGGCCACCGCCTTGGTGCCCGCCGCGAACGCGTCCATCTCGAACACGCCCATCGGGCCGTTCCAGAACACCGTGGCCGCCTTGCCTATGGCGTCGGCGTAGCGCGCCGCCGTGCCCGCGCCGATGTCCAGCCCCATCATGTCCGCGGGAATGGCATCCACCGGCACCTCCTTGGTCGCCGCATCCTCGGCGAAGCGGTCGGCGCACACCACGTCGGTGGGCAGCAGCAGCTCGACGCCGCGCTCGCGCGCCTTCGCCAGCATCTCGCCGGCACGCTCGACCCACTCGTCCTCTTTCAGCGACGTGCCCACCGAAAGGCCCTGCGCCAGAAGGAAGGTGAAGCACATGCCGCCGCCGATGATCAGCGTGTCGCACTTGTCGATGAGTGCGTCGATGACCTTGATCTTGTCGGACACCTTCGAGCCGCCCAGGATGGCGACGAAGGGGCGCTTCGGCTGCTCCAGCATCCCGGAAAGCGTGCCCACCTCGCGCTCCATCAGGTAGCCCGCATAGGCCGGAAGCAGCGCCGCCACGCCCGCGGTGGAGGCGTGCGCGCGGTGCGCGGTGCCGAACGCGTCGTTGACGTAGGCCTCGCCCAGCGCGGCCAGCTCTTCGCAGAAGCCCGGATCGTTCTTCTTCTCGCGCTTGTCGAAGCGCAGGTTCTCCAGCAGAAGCACGTCGCCGTCGCGCAGGGCGGCCGCCTTCGCCTGGGCGTCCTCGCCCACCGTGTCGGCGGCGAAGGCCACGGGCTTGCCCAGAAGCTCCGCCAGGCGCAGGGCGGCGGGACGCAGGGTGAACGCCTCCTCGAAGCCCGTGCCGGACGGACGGCCCAGATGGCTCATCAAAATGACGCGGGCGCCGTCGTCCGCCAGCTTCTGGATGGTGGGCAGCGCCGCGCGGATGCGCGTGTCGTCGGTCACGGCGCCATCCTTCACCGGAACGTTGAAATCGACGCGCACCAGCACGCGCTTGCCGCGCGCGTCGAGCGCGTCGATGGTCTTGATATCGGACATGCAAGCTCCCTTCAACGAAAACGGGCGGCAGGACGCCGCCCGTTCGGACCAACCTGCTACAGCAGGATCTTCACCAGATCCTTCACGCGGTTGGAGTAGCCCCACTCGTTGTCGTACCAGCTGACCACCTTCACCATGCTGCTCTTGCCGCCCATCACCATGGTCAGCAGGCTGTCGAAGATGGAGGAGTGTGCGTTGCCCACGATGTCGATGGACACGATGGGGTCGGTCTGGTACTCCAGGATGCCGGCCAGGGGACCCTCGGCGGCGGCCTTCATGGCCTCGTTGATCTCCTCGGCGGTCACCTCGCGCTCAAGCTCCACGGTCAGGTCGACCATCGAGCCGTCGGGCGTGGGGACGCGGGTGGCGAAGCCGTCCAGCTTGCCCGCCAGCTCCGGCAGCACCAGCGACACCGCGCGGGCGGCGCCCGTGGTGGTGGGGATCATCGACATGGCCGCGGCGCGCGCACGGCGCAGGTCCTTGTGCGGCAGGTCGAGGATCTTCTGGTCGTTGGTGTAGGCGTGGATGGTGTTCATGTAGCCGCGCTTGATGCCGAAGCTCTCCATGAGCACCTTGGCCACCGGCGCCAGGCAGTTGGTGGTGCAGGAGGCGTTGGAGATGATGTGGTGCTTGTCCTTGTCGTAGTCGCCGTCGTTGACGCCCATCACCACGGTGATGTCCTCGCCCTTCGCCGGGCAGGTGATGACGACCTTCTTCGCGCCGGCCGCGATGTGCTTGGAGGCCAGCTCGCCGGTCTTGAAGATGCCGGTGGACTCCACCACCACGTCAACGCCCAGCTCGCCCCACGGCAGGTTCTCCGGGTCGCGCTCGCACAGCACCTTCACCGCATGGCCGTCGGCGACGAAGCCCTCGTCGGTAACCTCCACCGTGTCGTAGGCGCGGCCGTGCACGGAGTCGTACTTCAGAAGATGCGCCATCGTGGGGATGTCGCCCAGATCGTTCACCGCCACGACCTCGATGTCGGGGTCGTTGGCCATCGCGCGGAACACGAGGCGTCCGATGCGGCCGAATCCGTTGATGCCTACCTTCGTTGCCATGCGGAATCTCCTTCCCTTGGGTACGGCGCCCGCGTTTTCCGAAAGCGGGCTTGGGGAAGCGGCCGAACCGCCCCCGCCGGCGGCGCCTGCGCGCTCGGCGCATCCGCCACCGCGCGCTTGTCGCGCGCTCTTTCCAGTCTAACGCAAAACGGCCCGTCCCGCCGCGTCGCAGCCGCAGACGGACGGCTATTCCCCGGCCAGTTCCCGCGCAAGCTGCTCGATGCGCCGCACGCGGTGGTAGACGGCCGATTTCGACAGGGGCGGATCGGCCATCTGGCCGAGCTCCTTCAGCGAGGCGTTGGGGTTGGCCACCCGCAGCTTGATGAACTCCTGAAGCGCCGGCGGCAGGGTCTCCATGCGCCGCGCCTCCAGCACCTTGCGGATGGCAAGCACCTGGTCGAAGGCGGCGCCGGTGGCCTTCGCCTGGTTGGCAACCTCGGCGTTGATGGAGCGGTTCACGTCGTTGCGCACGCTTTTGATGACGCGCTCGTTCTCCATGGCCAGCGCCGCCTTGTGCGCGCCGGCGTAGGCCAGAAACTCCATGATGGCCGCGCCGCTTTTCAGGTAGACCATGTACGAGCTGCGCCGGCGCATGATGCGCGCGGCGATGCCCTTGCGTGCCAGCAGCTCCACCAGCCCGTCGGCCAGCGTCTCGGTCTCCACCGTTATCTCGAAGTGGAAGTCGCCCCGCGGGTTCGACACGAACCCGCTGCCCAGAAACGCCCCGCGCAGGTAGGCGGCCGCGCAGCACTGCTTCTCCACGAGCGAGGGCTTGATGCCCGCCTCCAGCCCGTCGCCCGACAGCACCCCCATGTCAACCAAAGCCTCGGGAAGCTGGGGCTGCGTGGGCACGTTGATCAGGTAGTTCGGCGTCTGGTGCAGCACGCTGCGGCGCACGGTGAGGTCGGTCTTCAGACGGTAGAGCCCGTGCAGCTGCCCGATGACCAGCCGCGCCACCGAGGGCACGTCGGTGGCCACCTCCACGCGGTAGCGGCCCTGCCCCGAAAGGAACAAGGTGCCCTCGATGCGCACCAGCGCGGCCAACGTGGCCCGCTCGCAGTGCGAGCAGGTGGGCGGCACGTGGGCCAGCTCGTCTTTTACCTCCGACGTGAACGACATAGCTTCAACACCCTCAGGAACGCGTCGCGCAGCGCTTTCGGATCATGCCAGGTGGGGCGCGCGGGATCCACCAGACAGCGGGTGAGCACCACGGTGCCCTGCTCTTGGATGGCCCGCGCGTCCTGGTAGGTGATGCCCACCGGGCGGATGCGCTGGGCATCCGGGTCGTCGGCGGCCTCCGCCGCGCCGCGGCCGCCCGATGCGGCGGCGAACGCCTCGTCGGAGGGGCTTTCCAGCGACAGCGGGTCGGGCGCGTGCACCAGCATGTAGTCCACCAGCCCCCGCATGCCGTGGTCGCACAACGCCTCGTAGTGCTCGCGCGCGGTCAGTCCCCACGTCTCGCCCTGCATGTCGGCCAGCGAGCACACGAACACGCAGGCGCCCCGCGACGCGCGGATGGCGTCCACCACACCGGGCACCAGCAGGTTCGGAATGATGGAGGTGAACAGCGACCCCGGCCCCAAGACGATGAGGTCGGCTGCGCGGATGGCTTCGAGCGCGGGCGGATAGGCCTTAATGCCCTCCCCCACCAGCCGCACGCGCTCCAGCGCGGTGCGGGAGTGGCAGGCCACCGCCTGGCCCTCCACCACGCGCCCGTCGCGGGTGAGCGCCTCCAGCGTGACGCGCGTCAGCGTGGAGGGGTACACCGCGCCGCGCGCGCCCAAAAGCCGCTCGCAGATGGCGATGGCTTCGGGGAACGAGCCGGTTGCGTCCTCCAGCGCGGAGAGCATGAGGTTGCCCAGCGTGTGGTTGCGCGCGAACGTGAAGCGGTACTTGAACGCGCGCGTGAGCGGGTCGTCGGGGTCGGCCGCCATGGCCGCGATGCACTTGCGCACGTCGCCCGGCGGCGTGACGTCGGCCTCTTCGCGCAGGATGCCGGTGGAGCCGCCGTCGTCGGCCATGGCCACCACGGCGCTCGTGCGCGCGCCGAACGACAGCAGCGTGCGGATGGACACCGGCGCGCCCGTGCCGCCGCCGATCACGACGGCGTTCACCGGTTCTTCAGGCAAGGGCAGCTCGGCAGCCTCGTCGCTCAGCGCGGCGAAGGCGGCGGTGGCGGACGGCTCGCGGACGAACGGCGCGTCCGTGGGACGGGGAACGTACTCCATGCGCTCAGCCCTTCCCGCCCTCGCGCGCCTCGTAGGCGTCGTTGTTCGCCACCAGCACCCCGTCGGAGCGCTCCGCCAGGCTCAGGTCGCGATGCGCGCTGCTCACGCGGTAGCCCGCCGCGCGCAGGTAGTCCGCAGTGGCCTCGGCGATGGCGACGCTGCGGTGCTGCCCGCCCGTGCAGCCGATGGCGATGGCCAGCTGCTGCTTGCCCTCGGCCACGTAGCCCGGCATCACGCAGTCCAGAAGCGCGCGCCAGCAGGTGAGGAACTCTTCGGTCTCCTTGCGGTAGAGCACGTAGTCGCGCACCGGCGCGTCAAGGCCGGTCAAGGGCCGCAGCTCGGGGTCGTAGTAGGGGTTGGGCAGAAAGCGCACGTCCATCACCAGGTCGGCGTCGAGGGGCGCGCCGTGCTTGAAGCCGAACGAGTACACCGTCACCGACAGCCCGGCGCGGTCCTCGCCCGGGGCGAACAGCGCGCGTATGGTTGCCTTGAGCTGCTGGGGCAGCATAGCGGTGGTGTCGATGACGCGGTTGGACCCCTCGCGCAGCTCCGAGAGCATCTCGCGCTCGCGGCGGATGCCCTGCGCGATGGAGGCGCCGTCGGCGCACAGCGGATGGCGGCGGCGGCTGGACTTGTAGCGCGCCACCAGCTTCTCGTCGGAGGCGTCCAAGAACAGCACCCGGCAGTCGATGCCCTGCTCCTTCAGGGAGCGCAGCTCGCTGAGCAGGCTCGAGAAGAACTGGCGGTTGCGCGCGTCGCACACCACGGCCAGGCGGCGGTGCTCGTCGGGTTGGCCGGGCAGGCCCGTCAACTCCAGCAGGCTGCCGATGAGGCCGGCCGGAAGGTTGTCCACGCAGAAATAGCCCAGGTCCTCGAAGGCGTGCATCGCCTCGGTGCGCCCGGCGCCGCTCATGCCCGTGACGATGACCAGCTCGGGCATGTTCGCCAGGTCGACGGCGGATTCCCGGGGCTGCGCGCCCGTCGTGTCGCTCATCGTTCGCTCCCCTCCGGCAGGGCCGCCACGTCGCGCGCGCCGCCCGCCTCATCGCTTTCTGCACCATTATACTGCCTGAGCACCCGGAAGACCTCTGCCGCCACCTCGCTCGGCAGTCCGGGCACCTGCTCGATCTCCTCCAGCGAAGCCGCTTTCAGCCGCTTGAACGACTTGAAGCGCTTCATGAGCGCCTTCTTGCGCACTGGGCCCAAACCCGACACCTCGTCCAAGATGGAGGCCGTCATGCCCTTGCCGCGCAGCTCTCGGTGGAAGGTGATGGCGAAGCGGTGCGCCTCGTCGCGCACCTGCTTCACAAGGTAGAGCGAGGCCGACCCGCTCGGCAGCACCACCGGGCCGCTGTCCTGCCAGGGCACGAACAGCTCCTCGTCGCGTTTCGCCAAGCCGCACAGCGCGATGCCCTCCACGCCCATCTGCTCGAACTGCTGCAGCGCGGCGGTCAGCTGGGGCTTGCCGCCGTCCAGGATGATCAGGTCGGGCTTGCTTCCGAACCGCTCGTCGGCCATGCGCTCGGTGCTGTAGCGGCGCCCCAGCACCTCCTGCATGCTCAGAAAGTCGTTCGCCTCGTCCAGCGGGGTCTTGATCTTGAAGCGGCGGTACTGGTTTTTGTCGGGCTTGCCGCCGGTGAACACCACCATCGACGCCACCG
Organism: Candidatus Aphodovivens avistercoris; assembly: GCA_018710945.1. Lineage (GTDB taxonomy): Bacteria > Actinomycetota > Coriobacteriia > Coriobacteriales > Eggerthellaceae > Aphodovivens > Aphodovivens avistercoris. Next base: position 54,322 of record DVIW01000021.1, read on the forward strand.
TATAGGACCCGTGGATGGTGGAGATGTCGAAGCACTCGATGCGCATGGGCGGCGCGTCCAGCGCGAGCGCGCTTTCCAGCTGCAGCAGCGCGTCGTTGATGCGCTTGTCCTCGTAGTTGGTGCGCACCTTGTAGCGCATCAGGGCGTGCTTGGCGTTGGTCTCGGCCATGGCGACAAGCTCCGCCTTCTCGCCCTTGCGCGGAGCCGAGAAGCGCACCTTCGCGCCGTGGGGGCTGGCCAGCTTGTCGGTCAGCCACGCCTCCATGGCCTCGGTGTCCTCGGGCGCCTCGCGCACCACCACTTCGTGCGGGATGGAGGTGGTGGCGTCGTAGTAGCGCAACAGGAACATGTGCAGCAAGTCGTCGTCCGGCACGTCCTTGCCGCGGTTCAGCACGAACTCGTTGGAGTTGATGATGCGCCCCTCGCGCACCATCAGCACGTGCACCCCCGCGATGGTCTCCTCGCGGTAGATGCCCACCACGTCGGCGTGCAGGTTGCGGGCCGACACGGCGTGCTGCTTGTCCGAAAGCGCGTTGATGGTGTCGATGCGCGCCTTCACGCGCGCCGCGCGCTCGAAGTCCAGATCGGCGGCCGCCTGGTGCATCTCGGCGGTCAGCTCTTCCAGAAACTCCCGGTGGTTGCCCGCCAGAAAGCGCTCGATCTTGCGGACGTTCTCGGCGTACTCTTCCGGCGTCACCTGGCCGCAGCAAGCCCCCGGCCCCAGCCCCACGTGCGCGTCGAAGCACGGTCGCGCGCCGCGCTCCATCACGGCCAGCGGATCCTTCTCCAGCCGGCGCTTCAATTGGCGCCAATCCGCGCAGCTGGCCGCGCACAACGGCACCACCTTGCGGGCGATGTCCACCATGCGCCGCGCGGCGCGGCTGTCGGTGTAGGGGCCGAAGTACCGCGTGTCGGCACGGTGCCGCTCGCGCGTGTACTTGATGGCCGGGAACACGTCGCCTTTGGTCAGCGCGATGAACGGGTAGGACTTGTCGTCCTTGAAGTCGGCGTTGAAGAACGGGCTGTGCTGGTTGATGAGGTTCTTCTCCAGCACAAGCGACTCGTGCTCGTTCTCCACCACCAGGTAGTCGAAGCTGTCGATCTGCTCTACGAGCAGCGGGATCTTGGCGCGGTCGTCCTGGAAGTTGACGTACTGGCGCATGCGCGCGCGCAGCTGCTTGGCCTTGCCCACGTAGATGACCTGGCCGGAGGCGTCCTTCCACAGGTAGACGCCGGGCAGGGCGGGCACGCTGTCCAGCTCGCGCTTGATGCGCTCGATCTTCGCCCTCAGCGCCGCCGGGTCGCTGGCCTGGCCCCAGCCCGCCGGCGCAGGGGCCGAGACGCCGTGACCGCGGCCGGGCGCGTCGACGCAGGCGTCGAGGCGCTCCACGCCGCCGCCGGCAAGCGCGCCGTCGGCGCCGTCGGCCGCGCGCCAGCTACCCGGTTCGGCAGGGCTGAGATCGTTGGATGTTTCAAAGGCGTCGTTCATGCGGTGAAGTATAGCAAAGGGGTCGAAGGGTCATATGCAGGTGCGCAGCAAGGCGGGCAGGGGCCGAGCGCCGATGCACCAACGGGTTCCGCTACCCCGCGCAAACGGCCCGCGGCAGGGCAGGCCGAAAGCGGAGGGCGGCGGGCCTTTACCGGCGGGAGCCGGGAGGGGCTGGCGCCGGCGGAGCGGCGGGGACGGGGGCCTGGCCGTGCTGGCTTGCGAAGGTCCCGTCGAAGAGCAGCTCGTCGGTGCCGTCCAGAAGATCGCGCGCCTTCTCGTAGGACGAACGCCGCTTTCGGTCGGTGCCGGTAAGCGACACGTAGTCGTCCATCTCAGCGATGAGCAGGTCCAGCTCGCAGCGCTTCACGCGCGCCGCCAAGGCGTCCTCCTTCACGCGCGCGATGTAGTCGAAGTAGTCCTCCGCTTTGCCGCGCGCCAGCACGCCGGCGGCCCGCACCGCCTCGTCGGGCAGGCCCGCCGCGGACAGCTCGTCAGACGTGGCGTCCGGGCCCTCCAGCGCGCCCGCCAGCAGCGCCGCGCACGCCTCCTGCTCGGTTTCCATCGCCTCCGCCAAGCGCCGGTAATGGTCGAACAGCGGACGCCCGGTCCGATCGAAACGGCCCGCGCACGCCCGCTGCGCGAACCGAGCCGCCGCCGACGTCGATGTGGTTGCAATCATGCTCGCACCCCCTGCTTTCCGTTCCTCCCGCTTTCGCGGGCTGCACCGCAATGGTAGCACGAAACCGTGCGGGATCATTCAGAAACACAAACATTTGTTTGCCTTTCGTTTGAAAATGCCGTAAGATGACGCCAGACCGAAGGAACAAGCTGCCCAAGGAGGCGCCATGAGGCTTCTGCATCTCGCCGACCTGCATCTGGGAAAAACCGTCAACGGGTTCTCGCAGACCGATGACCAGCGCCATATTCTCCATGAAGCCCTGCGCATCGCGCAGGACGAATCGGTGGATGCCATCCTGCTTGCAGGCGACCTCTACGACCGCAGCTCCCCGTCCGCTGAAGCGGTGTCGCTGCTCGACGGCTTCCTCACGCGCGCGGCCGACCTCGGCATCGCCGTGCTGGCCATCCCCGGCAACCACGACTCGGCGGAACGGGTCGCCTACGCCGCCGGGCCGCTGTCCCGCCAGGGCATCTACCTTGCGCCGGCTTTCGACGGCAGCGTGCGCCGCGTTGTGCTGGAAGACGAGCACGGCCCGGTGGCGTTCTGGCTGCTCCCCTTCCTCAAGCCCGCCTCGGTGCGCTGCTTCTTCCCCGAAGCCGACATCGGGCAGGATTACACGGCCGCGCTGAGAACGGTGCTGGCATCGTGCGCACTTGACGCCGCCCAGCGCAACGTGCTGCTGTGCCACCAGTTCGTCACCGTCGGCGGCGCCGCGCCCGACCGCACCGATTCAGAGCTGTCGCTTGGCGGGCTGGACAACGTGGATGCGAGCGTCTTCGACGCCTTCGACTACGTGGCGCTCGGGCACGTCCACCGCCCCCAGCGGGTGGGACGCGACCAGGTGCGCTACGCCGGCTCGCCGCTGAAGTACTCGCTTTCCGAGGCACGGGACAGGAAATCGGCCGTTTTGGTGGACCTCGGGCCGAAGCGGGAGGGGGAACGCTGCGCGGTGCGCATCGAGCTTGCGCCCCTTGAACCCTTGCGCGACCTGCGGCGCATCACCGGCCCGCTGGCCGAGCTGGTCAGCGACGAGGTGGTGCGCTCCGCCGACGCGAACGACTACATCCACGCCGTCCTGACCGACGCCACCCCGGTCATCGACGCGCTTGCGCGGCTGCGCGCAGCCTACCCGAACGTCATGTCGATGGAGTACGCGGCCCAAAGCCGCGCGGCGGACACGTCTCCCGCCCCCGACCGCGGCGAAGCTCCGCAGGAAAGCCCCTTCGAGCTGTTCGAGCGCTTCTTCGAGGAGCGCAACGGGTTTCCCCTGACGACGCGCCAAGCGCAACGGGTTCGGCACGTCCTCGAATACGCCGAGGAGGACGCATGACCTTTCGCGCCGAACCCGCCCACCGCCCAGCCGCTCCCGCCAAGGAAGGGATGACCGCATGAAGCCACTCAAGCTGACCATGAGCGCCTTCGGCCCCTACGCCGCTGAAACCGTCGTCCCGCTCGACGAGCTGGGCGACGAGGGGCTCTACCTCATCTGCGGCGACACCGGGGCGGGAAAGACCACGCTGTTCGACGCCATCTCTTTCGCGCTGTTCGGGGAGGTGTCGGGATCCGCGCGCGGGACGAAGAGCCTCCGCAGCGACTTCGCCGCGCCCGATGCGGAAACCTACGTCGAGCTGGAGTTCTCCTACCGCGGAAAGCGCTACCGCATCCGCCGCTCCCCTTTGCATGAACGGCCGAAAAAGCGCGGCCAAGGCACCACCGTCGTTCAGCCCGCCGTCGAATTCGAGCAGCCGGGACGGCCGCCCATCACGAAGCTCACGGAGGCCAACGAGGCGGTGGAGGCGCTGCTGGGCATCGACCGCAACCAGTTCTCCCAGATCGTGATGATCGCCCAGGGCGAGTTCCGCCGCCTGCTGGTGGCGTCCACCAAAGAGCGGGGCGAGATATTCCGCAAGCTGTTCGGGACGGGCGCGCTCGCGCGGTTCCAGGAGCAGCTGGATGCCGAGCGCCGAGCGCTGCAGACCGAGCACGACGCGCTGAAGCGCGCCACCGAGGCGCTGTGCGACCAAGCCGACTTCGGCGACGCGTCGGCCCGCGCGCTGGAGCGGGCCGAGCGCTTGTCCAACGGAACCGCCTCCGCCTCCTGGCTGGCGGAAGCCCTCGAAGCGCAGCTGGCGGAAGACGAGGCGGCGCTCGAGCGGGAGGACGCAGCGCTGGCGGACCTGCGCACGGAGCAGGAACGCACGGCGCAGTGGGCGGCCGTCGCCCAGCGGGCGGAGGCGGCGCGCGCCGAGATGAGGAAGGCCGACGAAGCGAAAGCCGAAGCCGAGCGGCGGCTGGCCGAGGCGCGGCCCGCTCTTGAGCGCGAACGGGCGCGCGACGGGGAGCGCGCTGAGGCGGCGCGCACGCTGGCGGCAGAAGAGACGTCGCTTGCCGCCTACGCGCAGCTCGAAGCGGCAGAACGGGACCTGGCGGCGGCGCAGCGGGCGGCGCGCTCAGCCGCAGCCGACGCCGAAGCGGCAGCGCGCGACCTCGCTGCCACCGCGGCCGCTTGCGCAGCCGCCGAGCAGGAAGCGGCGCGCCTTGAAGGGGCGGAAGGCGCCCTTGCACGCGCGGAGGGCGGAGCCAAAGACGCGCACGCCGCGTTGGAGCGGCACCGCGCGCTGGCCACTGAATGGGAGCGGTCGCGGCAAGTCTGCGACGGCACGCGGGAAGCCTACCTGAAGGCAGCGGACGAGGCGCAGCGGCGCGCCCGCGAGCACCTGGACGCGCAGCGGCGCTACCTCGACGGGCAAGCGGGCATTCTGGCGGCCGGCCTTGAAGCGGGCGCGCCCTGCCCCGTGTGCGGCGCCACCGAGCACCCACGTCCCGCGCAGCCACTCGAAGACGCGCCCAGCAAAGAGCAGATCGAGGCGTTGCGCGCCCGCTCGGACGCGGCAGCCTCCCTCGCCGAAGAGCGCGCGAGAAAAGCGGCAGCGGCGCAGGCCACCTTCGAGTCCGTGGCGCGGGAGCTGCCCTTCGCAGACACGGGCGCCATCCGAGGCGAGACGGCACGGCTGACCGACGCAGCCGAAGCCGCCGACCGCTCCCTCGCAGACGCCCGCGCGCGGCAGAACGCCTACGTGAAGGCACGCCGGACGCTGGCCGAAAGCAGCAGGAAGCGCGACGAACTGGCGAAGGCGAAAGATGCCGCAGCAGCCCGCGCCGCTGAAGCCCGCCAGCGCGAAAGCGCCGCCGAGGCGTCCTGCGCAGCGCTGCGCGAGCGTTTGCCCCACCGCGACAAAGCGCAGGCCGAAGAGTCGGTCGCCCGCTTGAGGAAGCAGCTCGATCAGCTGCAACGCGCATTGGAGGTCGCCGAGAAGGCCGTCGCCGACGGAGAGGCGGCCGTGCGGCAGGCGGAAGCGCGCCGCGGCGCGCTGGAAGCGCACGTCGAAAGCGGCGGCGCGACCGACGCCGCAGCCGAGCAGCAGCGCCTCGCCGATCTGAAGGGCAAGGCCGCCGTGCTCGAGGCGCGCCGCGACGCCCTTGCCGCGCGGATCGGCGCGAACCGGCGCCTGCGCTCCGCCGCGGCGGACAACACCCAGCGCGCGGAAGGCATCGACGAGCGCTACGGAGACGTGGCCCTGCTCGCCGACACCGCGTGCGGCAAGCAGTCCGGCAAAGACCGCGTTTCGTTTGAAACCTACGTGCAGGGGCTGTACTTCGACCGGATCATCGCGGCGGCGAACCGGCGCCTGGAAGCCATCACCAACGGGCGCTACCACCTGCAGCGGCGCGGGTCGAGCCTCAACCGGCGCGCGCAGACGGGACTGGACCTGGACGTGTTCGACAGCTATACCGGAAAGGCGCGCGACGCCGGCTCGCTTTCGGGCGGAGAGTCGTTTGAGGCCTCGCTTTCGCTCGCCCTGGGCCTTTCGGACGAGGTGCAAAGCCACGCGGGCGGCATCCAGCTCGACACCATGTTCATAGACGAGGGGTTCGGCTCGCTCGACCCCGAAGCGCTTCAGCAGGCCATCAAGGTGCTCTCCACCCTCACTGGCGGCGGTAAGCTGGTGGGCATCATCAGCCACGTGGAAGAGCTCAAGGGCGCCATCGACCGCAAGATCGTGGTCAGCGCCTCGCGCAACGGCTCCACCATCGCGCTGGAATCGTGACGCAAGGGGCAGCGCGCCGAGAGCACGGACATCCGCAGTGCCCGCCGCCTCACGCGCGGGCCTGCCGCCACGCGCCGCTGTGTCTGCCGCCCTGCGCGCAGGCTTGCTGCTTCGCACAGAGCGCAGGTGCGCCACCAGGCCCGCGCTGCGGCGGCGATGTTTTGCTATAATGGCGAAGCTTCTTTCGGGAAGCGCCTTCGGGACGTGGCGCAGCCTGGTAGCGCGCCTGCTTTGGGAGCAGGATGTCGCAGGTTCGAATCCTGTCGTCCCGACCAGCGAAACCGCGGGCCGAAGCCGCCAAGCTTCGGCCCGCTTCCTTTTCCGCCGCCCGCCGCGCCGGACCGCCCAAGCGGCAGACGAGCCGAGAAGCCGGGCGCAGGCGGCGGCGAGAATCCGCGCTCCGCACGCTGAAAACGCGTTCTCCGGCGCGTTTCGCCCTCGTTTCGGTCTGCGCTTGGTCTGCCGTTTGGCCCACCGCTTTACGCAAAAACGAAAAAGGCCACCGAAGCAAGCCGGTGACCTGGTGTTTCTTGGAGCGGGTGACGGGAATCGAACCCGCGTCAGAAGCTTGGAAGGCTTCGGTTCTACCATTGAACCACACCCGCATCATGCGCCCGTTTCAAGCGCGAGCGCTATTGTAGCGCAAGAAGCGGCGGAACGCGAGGGCTTTTCGCGCGCCGCTATGCCCCGATGAGCTCTTTGAGCGCGCGCAGCGCGTTGCCGCGGTGCGAGATGGCGTTCTTGCGCGCCGCGTCCACCTCGGCCAGCGACAGCCCGTCCAGCACATCGGGGTAGAACAGCGGGTCGTAGCCGAACCCCTCCGCGCCGCGCTCCTCGTGCCCGATGCGCCCTTCGATCGTGCCGCGCGCGACCGTCTCGGCCCCCTGCTCGTCGCAGTAGACGAGCGTGCACACGAACCGCGCCGTGCGCTGGCCGTCAGGCACGCCGGAAAGCTCCGCGAGCAGCTTGGCGTTGTTGCGCGCGTCATCGGAAGGCTCGCCCGCGTAGCGCGCCGAGTGGACGCCGGGCGCGCCGCCCAGCGCGTCCACCTCCAGCCCGGAATCATCCGCGATCACCGCGCAGCCCGGGCAGGCCTGCTGCGCCGCGCGCGCCTTGATGCGCGCGTTGCCCTCGAACGTTTCCGCATCCTCCACAGGGTCCGACGAGACGCCCATCTCGCGCAGCGTTTTGAACTCCCATCCCGGGAACGGCAGCGCATGGGCGATCTCCTGCGCCTTGTGCGCGTTGTTGCTGGCTATCACGACGGTCTTCACGATCCGGCCCTCCTCGCCTTCGAACTTCCGATCCGCGCCTGCGCCCAGGCGCCTCCCTCTCCGCATCCTCGCTCAGGCGCTTACCTGCGCACCAGGCAGGTCGAGGTGCTCCACGAACGACAGCGGGCGGCGGAACACCCGCCCGCCGAACGAGCGGAACTCGTCCACGTCCTCCCCGGTGGTGTAGAACCGGCTTTCCGGCACCGCGTCCGCCGGCGCCAGCGCGCCCTTGCGTGCAAGGATCTCGGCCACGTCGCGGGCCGCCTCCTTCGCCGACGAGATCAGCGTCACCTCGCGCCCCACCACGGCCCCGATGAGCGCTTTCAGCAGCGGGTAGTGCGTGCAGCCCAGAACGAGCGTGTCGATGCCGCAACGACGCAGCGGCTCCAAATACTCCTTGGCGATCTCCTGGAACGCGGGGCGCACGTACACCTTCGACGCGAGCGAGGTGTAGTCCTCCACCGGGCCCTCGGCCATCCTGATGCCGCGCTCGGCTATCTCCACGAACCGCGGCGTGGCGGTGGAGAACACGGTGATGCCCGCGTCGATGTGGCGGATGGCGCTGGCGTAGGCTCCCGACTCGATGGTGCCCTTCGTGGCGATGACGCCCACGCGGCGGTTGCGCGTGGCGTGCACGGCGGCCCGCGCGCCGGGCTCCACCACCCCGATCACCGGGACGGGGAACGCCTGCTGGGCGTGGGCCAAGCCCGCCGCGGTGGCGGTGTTGCACGCGATGACGATCATCTTCACCCCGCGCTCCACCAGCCACGAGCCGATCTGCTGCACGAAGCCATCGACCTCGCGCAGATCGCGCGGGCCGTACGGGCAGCGCGCGGAATCGCCCACGTAGATGAGCGACTCCCCCGGCAGCGCCTTGGCTATCTCGCGCGCGACGGTAAGCCCGCCGAAGCCCGAGTCGAACACGCCGATGGGGGCGCGGGCGTATGCTTCCAGATCATCCATGGTGCAGAAGTATAGCGCACGCCTCCGCGACCGCGCGCCCGCGCCGCACGGGCCATAGTTTCTGCTAATATCGGAACCCGAACCCTCACGCAGCCGCAAGCGGAAAACCCGTGAGCCGTCGCAAGCGCAGGCCGCCCGCGCTGCGAGCCCCGCCCAACCGCATCAGGAAGGAGCATCCCCGAACCATGGCGAAAGACCGCGAGAAGAAGACGAACGCTCTGCGCGAGCTCGACGCCGCCGGGCTGCCCTACCGCTCGCGCTTCTTCGACACCCCCGAAGCGCTCTCGGGCGTGGAGGTGGCGCAGCGTTTGGGGCTCGACGCCGACCGCGTGTTCAAAACCCTGGTCACGTTGGGGAAATCCGGCCAGCACCTCGTGTTCATGATCCCCGTCGCCTGCGAGCTGGACCTGAAGAAGGCCGCCGCGGCCGCCGGCGAGAAGGCGGTCGCCATGGTGAAGTCGAAGGAGCTGCTGCCGCTGACCGGCTACGTCCACGGCGGCTGCTCGCCCATCGGCATGAAGAAGGCCTTCCCCACCTTCCTGGACGAGACGGCCTGGCTCTACGACACCATCTACTTCTCCGGCGGGCGCATCGGCTGCCAGCTGGAAATGGCCCCCGACGACCTGGGCGCCATCGTCGCCGTGAAAGCGGCCGACCTCACCGCCGTCTAGCGCCCCGTGGCCGCGCCGCAGCCCACAGCTTCGCCGCGACAGGCCGCCCGCGCCCCGCCGCCGCGCCGCGGCCCACAGTCCCACCGCAAACCGCGCCTGCGCCGCAGCGCGCCCCGAAACGCGAAGCGGGGCCGCCCGGCCCGCGCCGTGCAGCCCCGCCCCAACGCCCGAAGGCAGCCGCGAACCGCGGCATCACCAGTGCGACACCACGCAGTCCCCCGGCTGGATCATGCTGTAGAGCTCCGCCGCCTTGTCCACCGGCAGGTTCACGCACCCGTGGCTGCCGTAGCCTTCCGCGTACATGCTGCCGCCGAACGCCGGCTGCCAGTTCGCGTCGTGCAGGCCGATGGAGTTGCCGTCGAAGGGCATCCAGTACGACACCTGCGTCTCGTAGATCTTCTTGCCGTTCTCGTAGCCGATCAACATGGAGGGGCTTTCCATGCCGTTGATCCAGTACACGCCCACCGACGTGTCGTGCTCGCCGTCCGGCGTGCCGGAGATGCAGTCCGACTCCCACACCAGCGCGCCCGAGTCGTCGTAGAAGCGCACGTGCTGCTCGGCCAGGTCGATGTCGATGTAGCGGTTGCCCCAGTCGCGCCCGCCCGGCCCGTTGTAGGCGCTGCCCGACGACAGCACGGGAACCTCCTGCTCGCCCACGGTGCCGGCAGCCACCGCGTCCTTCACCTGCGCCAGCAGCGCGTCGCGGTCCACCTCCCAGCCGTACACGCCGCCGCTGACGGTGATCTGCTTCCCGTCGGCGCGCGTGTAGGTGCGCGTGGTGCCCACGGTGTTGCAGTCGGCCGTCAGCTGATCCACCCAGGCGGTCAGCGCGTCCTGGCTCAGCGTGGCGGAAAGCTCTTCGTCAAGCACCACCCACTGTGAGATCTGCGCCGCGTCCACCTTGGCCGCCACGTCCCCCGCCAGCGTCAGCGTCAGTTCGGCCGTGATCATCGTGTTCGCCTGGTCGGCCGCCTCCTGAAGCGCCGGCTCGGTGGACAGCACGGTGGGCTGCTGCAGCTCGTCCTTCGTCAGCTGCACCGATTCGGTCAGCGACACCACCGCGTCGTCAACCACCTTGATGACGGCATCGGCATCCAGCGCCGTGCCCAGCTGCTCTTCCACGACGGCGAACTGGTTCAGATCGGTGTCGAAGGCGATGGTGGCGTTGACCGGCGGCGTCTTGTCGGCGTTGAACTCGTCCACGGCGGCGCGCACCGCTTCCTCCAAGCCGCTTTCGTTGTAGCTGGCGGCCAGCTGGCCCGTCTCGTCGTGGGACTGGAACACCTCGTAGGGCCACGCCCACGCGTTCACGTCCTCGTGCATGCGCGCGGCAACGGCCGCGCCGTCCACCGACATACCCGCCTCTTCGCTGGTCAGATCCAGCTGGAAGCCCTGGCCGCGCACGCTCAGCTCGTATTCGGAGGACGCTTGCTCGACGCGCTGCTCCACCTCTTCCACCGTCAGAAGCGACAGGTCCATCTTCCCCGCCACGGTGCTGGGGAAGAACCTGCCGGAGAACACGACGACGCCCGCCAGGTAGGCGATGGCCAGGATGCCGAAGATGACGCCGAACACGATGGCGACCACCTTGCCGTGCTTCTTCTTCGGCTTGTCCGATAGCGCGGCCACGGGAACGACGCCCTCCGCCGCCGGATAGGCGTCGTCCGAGAATTTCAGGTCGGGCTCGGCGCCCTCGCCCTTCTTCTCCTTCGGAGCTTTCGACGTCTCCTTCGCAGCCTTCGGCGCGTGCTTCGCTTTCTTGGTGGTGTCCTCGGGCTCCGCCGGTGCGGCGTGCTTGCCCTTGGTAGATGAATCCTTCTTGCCCATGATCACTTTCAGGTCGGTTTACAGCCCCTGCATTGTACCAGTGTTAACCCCGCGCATAGCCGATAATTCACCTTGTTCGGCGCGGCGTTTCGAAACGCCACCCAATCGACAGAATCCCCACACAGGCCCGGCGGCAGACCCCGCCCGCCGCGCCCCGGCAGTTCCCGCCGCAACCCGCGATGGCGATTCGCCGCAGATGGCGCCAAAGGGCGCCGCAACCCGCGCCCCGTGGTATGATTCAGGGCACGAAAACTCGCGCCGCCGCAGCGCCGGTCCGCACCGCGCCGCCGGCCCGCGCATCCGTTTCTAAGAAGGACGCCATGCAGACCTACATCGCCCATTACTCCTCGCCCGCCGCATCGGATGCGCGGGCGAAGGGGCTGTTCGAGTTCGAGAGCGCCTCGCGCGCCGGGTCCAAGGCGAACCTGAAGGACGCGCGGCTGAAGATGCTCGAGCTCTACGGCAAGAACGCCGTTTCCTGGAACATCGTGAAGGTGGAGCGCAAGCGCGCCTCCGCCGAATCGTGCAACGAGCAGATGGAACTGGACTTTCGCGCGCCCAAGCCCGAGCGCAAGCGCGCGAAGCGGAAGGAGTGGTGGTGATGAAGGCGAAGCACGAGCGCTTCCTGAAAGAGCTGCTTGAGACGCCCTCGCCGACGGGCTACGAGGTGCCGGTGGCCGACGCCGTGCGGGCGCGCCTGGCCGGCACGGCCGACGAGGTGCGCACCGACGTGATGGGCTCGGTCCACGCCCTGCTTTCCGGCAAGGGAGGCGGCCCCTCCTTCATGCTGGCCGCGCACATGGACGAGATCGGCCTGATGGTCACCTACATCTCCGACGACGGCTTTTTGTCGGTGGCGCCCATCGGCGGCCTCGACGCGGCAATCCTGCCCGGGCTGCGCGTGGACGTGCACGCCGCCTCCGGCACGCTGCGCGGCGTCGTGGGCCGCAAGCCCATCCACCTCATCAAGGCCGACGAGCGCAAGTCGGTCACGCCCATCGACCAGCTCGTCATCGACCTGGGGCTTCCCGGCAAAGAGGTGAAGAAGCTCGTCAGCGTGGGCGACGCCATCACCTTCGGCGTGGGCTTCGAGCGCTTCGGCAAGCACATGGCCGTCTCGCGCGCCTTCGACGACAAGGTGGGCGTGTGGATCGCCGTGCGCGTGCTGGAGCGCCTGGCGAAGAAGGGCCGCGCGGCGGGCGACTTCATCGCGGCGGCCACCGTCCAGGAGGAGATCGGCACGCGCGGCGCCACCACCTCGGCCTACGGCGTGAACCCCGACGTGGCCGTGGCCTTCGACGTGACGCACGCCACCGACTACCCCGGCATCGACAAGACCAAGCACGGCGACATCGCCTGCGGCGGCGGCCCGGTGATCGCGCGCGGCCCCAACATCAACCCGCTCGTGTTCGAGCGGCTGGTGGCGGCGGCGAAGAAGGAGGGCATCCCCTACCAGATCGAGGCCGAGCCCAGCGTCACCGGCACCGACGCCCGCGCCATCCAGGTGGCGCGCGGCGGCATCCCGTGCGGCCTGGTCTCCGTGCCGCTGCGCTACATGCACACGCCCACCGAGGTGGTGTGCCTGAAGGACCTCGAGGCCACGGTGAACCTGCTCGTGCGCTTCGCGCTCGATCTGGACGAGACCGCCTGCTTCGTCCCCGGCGTGGGCGCTGCCCCGTCATGCGTGGTTCCCGAGGACGACGAGCCGGAGGACACCGGCCTGTTCGACGCGCGCCCGGCCGACGACGACGTGGAAGAGGATGCGGAAGCGGAAGCTCCCGGCACCCAGGACGCCGCGGAAGCCGACGGCCCCGATGCCGAAGACGTTCCCGCGGCCGAACCGCAGCCGGATGCCGAGGCCGACGCGCCCGCAAATGGCGACGCGCCCGACGGCGAACCCGCCAGCGGCGACCAGCCGGCCGACGACGACGCGGCCTGGCTGTTCGCCCCGAAGGACATGAAGGACAAGGAGTAGCCCGCTGCCATGAAGCGAGAGGCGAAAACCATCGCGAAGAACCGCAAGGCGCTCCACGACTACGAGATCGTGGAGACCTACGAAGCGGGCATCCAGCTGACCGGCACGGAGGTGCGCTCGCTGCGCGAGAACAACTGCCAGCTGACCGACTGCTTCGCGCTCATCCGCAAGGGCGAGGTGTGGATGCACGGCGTCCACATCCCCCCTTTCGCGCAGGGCAACCTGGCCAACCCCGACCCCGACCGCAAGCGCAAGCTGCTTCTGCACCGCCGGCAGATACGCGAGCTCGACCGCAAGGTGAACGAGAAGGGCATGGCCCTGGTGCCGCTGAAGATGTACTTCAAAGAAAACGCGCTGGTGAAGGTGGAGCTGGCGCTTGCCCGCGGCAAGAAGCTGCACGACAAGCGCGCCAGCATGGCCGAGCGCGACAGCAAACGCGAGATCGAACGCGCGCTGAAAGAGCGCAGCCGTTACTAGGAGGCCGGAATGTTTTTCAAGCGCAAGCGCAAGGCCGCGCAGCGGGAGCACCAGCAGGAGCAGGCCCAGCAGGAAGAGACCGTCTACTTCGAGGACGAGCCGCTTGAGGCCTCCGCGCCGCAACCGGAGGCGGAAGCCGAGGCCGCGCCGGAAGGCGAAGACGACGCGGAAGGCGCCCTGGAGGAAGAGGTCCTGGAAATCGAGTTCGACGAGGATGACATCCAGTGCTACCTTGTTGACGAGGACGACAACGAAGTGGGCTTCGTCCTGTTTGACGAGAACGGCAACGAGGTCGAGTACTACTACGCCGACGAGGATGAGGACGAAGCCGAAGGCGAAGAAGCCGAGACAGCCGACGCCGTCCCGTCCGCGAAGAAGCCCTCCGCGAAGCAGAGCAAGAACCTCGCGTTCCGCGCCGGCGCCGCGGCGGCCGGCGCCGCGATAGCCGGCAAGCACGCGGCAGAGGCGGGTGCGGAGAAGGCCAAGCAGGGCGTCGAGAAGGCGCGCAGTTGGGCCGACAAGTTCCAGCCCAACGACGACGGCGAGTACGACCTGGGCATCACCCGCGAGGGCGTGGCCGAGGCCACCAGCGACATGAACACCATCTACCACGAGGGCGTGGAGACCATCGTCGAGCTGAAAAGCGCCTTCGACGACATCAAAGAAGGCCTCGACCTCGGCGGCCTTTTGGGGAAGAAGAAGTAGCGAAAACGCCCGTCCGCAGCCTGCGAAAAAGCGGCCAGGGCAGACCCTTCCCGCCTGTAACAGCAAAAAGGCCGGATCCGCTCCTAATAGCGGATCCGGCCTTTTCCGTCACGACAAAGCGAACAGCAAAAGGGGCGAACCCCCGGCGAGGGAGTTCGCCCCTTCCTATTCTGGTGGAGGCGCGGAGAATCGAACTCCGGTCCATACTAGACGATCCGCAAGGCGCTACAAGCTTAGTCGATGCTCAGGGTTCGGAGAGGCGCGGCCCATCGACAGGCGTTGCCGCTCCTAGCCGGTTCGATCTTAGCTTCGGCCATACCGGCTACGTGCCGAAGCGCATTCCCCTGGGTTGATGCCGAACCTCGGAGCGGGGAAGATCCGAGGACGACAGCCAGGCGCGATTAAGCAGCCATGGCGAGCGCCGGAGCGCTCTGGTAGTTCTTCTTGCCAATTAACTTGACGGTACCCCTGTTTAGCGTGGCGAGGAGACCACGGCTTGCTCCCTGCTTCATGCCTACCATGTCGAAACCAGTCGCCCCCGATGGATTCCGGCGCCGCCTTGGCAGGCGAAGCGCCGCGGAGGGAAGGCCCCACCTTTTCAATGTGCTGCCGCCGCCCGCATTCCCAAGCAGCGGCATCGCCGAAGCCGTGCCTCAGCGGAACCCTCACTTTATCGCTTGCGCGCCAAAAGTCAAGCATTTGTCGGCATCGCCAACGACCGCAGTGCCGAAACCTCGTAAAGAAGGGCCCAAGAACTCGAAACCCTTCCGTCCACGCGTTGTGGAACACCCGCCTTCGAACCGGCACGGTCGCGTCCCCGCTCCCCCTCACAGCGCAGCGGTCACCTTGTTCGGTGCGAACACGCCCTTTTCGGTGACGATGGCGGTGATGAGCTCGGCGGGGGTCACGTCGAAGGCGGGGTTCCACACGTCCACGCCCGTGATGGGGCGCGGCAGCACCTCGGCGGGATCGCGCTGCTCGATGGGGATGAGCGAGCCGTCGGCCAGCGCGGCGTCGATGGTGGAGGTGGGCGCCGCCACGTAGAACGGGATGCCGTGGTGGCGCGCCAGAACGGCCACGCCGTAGGTGCCGATCTTGTTCGCGGCGTCGCCGTTGGCGGCAATGCGGTCCGCGCCCACCACCACCGCGTCCACCTTTCCGGCAGCCATCAGGCTTGCGGCCATGTTATCGCAGATCAGCGTCACGGGGATGCCCACCTGCGCCAGCTCCCACGTCGTCAGGCGCGCGCCCTGGCCCACCGGGCGCGTTTCGTCGGCGTACACGCGCTCCACCTTGCCCTGCTCGGCGGCGGCGTACACGATGCTCAGCGCCGTGCCGTACTTCACGGTGGCCAGGCTGCCGGCGTTGCAGTGCGTCAGGACGCGCGCACCCGGCGCCAACAGCGCGGCGCCGTGGCGTCCGATGGCGCGGTTCGCGAACACGTCCTCGTCCTCCATGCGCAGCACCTCGTCGAACAGCGCGTCGGCGATCTGCCACGACGCCTCTGCGGCGCCGGCCTCATCCTGCGCGCGCCGCCGCATGCGCTCAACCGCCCAGGCCAGGTTCACCGCCGTAGGGCGCGCCTGCGCCACCTCGTCCGCAACGGCGCCCATGCGCTCCAGAAAGGCCGGCACGTCGCATGCGCAGCCGTGCCCGCGCGCCTCGACGGCGCCCTCCGCATCCGCCCACAGGGCCACCGCCGCAGCTCCCGCGATGCCGATGGCCGGCGCGCCGCGCACGGCGAGCGTCTTCACGGCATCCACCACCTGCCGCCAGTCCCCCGTCTCCTCGAAGACGGTCTTGTAGGGAAGCTTCCGCTCGTCCAGGTAGACGAACCGCGCCCTTCCCTCCCCGTCGCGCCGCAGATCGACGGAGCGCGGCAGCGCATCGAGCCGCAGGCCCGCCACACCCGCGCCGCCGACTGCCGCGCTCGAGCCCGCCAGCGCGCCGCCGCCCGCAGCCGCCCCGTCCGCCGCGCGCATCACGTCCGCGCCGCATCCCCGCATCGCCATCGCTTCCCTCCCTTTCCCCGGCGCCTTCCGCGCCGAAACGCGAAGACGGGCCGCCCCCGCTTGCGCAGGACGGCCCGCCTTCAGCCTCATGCCGCTCGTTGCGTGCGGGCTACTTGTCGATCACGTGCTCGGTCTTGTCCGCAAGGGCGGCCTGGCCGGCGGCCAGACGCGCCACGGGCACGCGGTAGGGCGAGCAGCTCACGTAGTCCAGCCCGATCTTGTCGAAGGTGTGGATGGACTCCGGGTCGCCGCCGTGCTCGCCGCACACGCCGCAAGTCAGGTTCGGATTGCCCTGATGCCCCAGCTTCACGCCCATCTCCACCAGCTTGGCGACGCCCTCGTCGATGGTGGCGAAGGGGTTGCGCGGCAGCAGGTGCTGCTCCAGGTACTGAGGGATGAACTCGGCCTCCACGTCGTCGCGGCTGAAGCCGAACGTCGTCTGGGTCAGGTCGTTGGTGCCGAAGCTGAAGAAGTCGGCCTGGGTGGCGATCTCGTCAGCCGTCACGGCGGCGCGCGGCAGCTCGATCATCGTGCCCACGGGGATTTCCAGCTCCACGCCCTCGGCGGCGGCCACCTCGGCGATGGCCTGCTCCGACACGGCGCGCAGCTTCTCCAGCTCGGCCGTCACGGACACCAGCGGGATCATCACCTCGGGCTTCGGGTCAAGCCCCTCCTTCTTCAGGCGGGCGGCGGCGGTGGCGATGGCGCGCACCTGCATCTCGGGCAGGATGGGATAGACGATGCCCAGACGGCAGCCGCGCAGGCCCAGCATCGGGTTCGCCTCGCTCATCGCGTCGATCTGCTCCATCAGGCGGGTCTTGTCGGCAATGACTGCGCGGTCGCCTCCCGTGGCCTCCAGCTTGGCGATCTCCACGTCCAGCGCGCGGGGGCTCTCCAGGAACTCGTGCAGCGGCGGATCGAGCAGGCGCACGATGACCGGCAGGCCGTCCATCGCCTTGAACATGCCGTAGAAGTCGCCCGTCTGGGCCTCGAACAGGTCGGCGACGGCCTTCTCGCGGATGTCCTCGTCATCGTTGAGGATGAAGGTCTGGATGATCTGCTTGCGATCGCCCAGGAACATGTGCTCGGTGCGGCACAGGCCGATGCCCTGCGCGCCGAAGCTGCGCGAGAGCTCGGCGTCCTCGGGGTTGTCGGCGTTGGCGCGCACGCCCAGCGTGCGGAACTCGTCGGCCCACTCCAGGATGGTGTCCAGATCGCCCGTCAGCTCGGGCATCACCAGATCCACCGCGCCCAGCACCACGATGCCCTCGGTGCCGTCGATGGAGATCATGTCGCCCTCGCTGATCACCACGTCGGTGCCGGTGACGGTCGCCTGCTTCTTCTCGGCGTCGATCTTGAGCGCCTCGGCGCCGCAGACGCACGGCGCGCCCATGCCGCGGGCGATGACGGCCGCGTGGCTGGTCTTGCCGCCATGGCTGGTCAAGATGCCCTCGGCGGCGATCATGCCGGCCAAGTCGTCGGGCGTGGTCTCCCAGCGCACCAGCACGCACTTGCGGCCCGCCTCGGCGGCGGCTACGGCATCGGCAGCCGAGAACACGGCCTCGCCCACAGCGGCGCCAGGGCTGGCGTTCAGGCCGCGCGCGATGACGTCGTAATCGGCGTCCTTGTCGAACTGCGGGTGCAGCAGCTGGTCGAGCTGCTCGGGGTTCACGCGCATGACGGCCTCTTCCTTGGTGATGAGGCCCTCCTTCTCCATCTCGATGGCGATGTGCAGCGCGGCGGCGGCGGTGCGCTTGCCCACGCGGGTCTGCAGCATCCACAGCTTGCCCTGTTCGATGGTGAACTCGATGTCGCACATGTCGCGGAAGTGGTTCTCCAGCGTCACGAACACCTCTTCGAGCTCGCGGCCGGCCTCTTCCAGGCCCGCGACGTTCTTCAGCTCGGCGATGGGGCTCGTGTTGCGGATGCCCGCCACCACATCCTCGCCCTGGGCGTTCACCAGGTAGTCGCCGTAGAACTCCTTGGCGCCGTTGGCGGGGTTGCGTGTGAAGGCCACGCCGGTGGCCGAGGTGTTGCCCTTGTTGCCGAACACCATCGACTGCACGTTGACGGCGGTGCCCAGATCATCGGAGATCTTGTTCTGCTTGCGGTAGAGCGTGGCGCGCGGGTTGTTCCAGCTGCCGAAGACGGCCTCGATGGCCAGCTTCAGCTGCACCATCGGGTCCTGCGGGAACTCCACCGCGCCGTCCACCACGAGGCTGGGGTACTCGTCGGGCGAGACGTTCTCGGAGAAGATGTCCTTGAACTCGCGCACGAGCTCCTGCAGGTCCTCGGCGGAAAGGTCGGTGTCGGAGGCCGCGCCGCGGATGTTCTTCATGGAGGTGATGGCGTTCTCGAACAGGTCGCCGTCAAGCCCCATCACCACGTTGGAGAACATCTGGATGAAGCGGCGGTAGCTGTCCCACGCGAAGCGGGGGTTCTCGGTCTGCTTGATCAGGCCGTTGATGGATTGGTCGTTCAGGCCCAGGTTCAGCACGGTGTCCATCATGCCGGGCATGGACAAAGGCGCGCCCGAGCGCACCGACACCAGCAGCGGGTCCTCCGCGTCGCCGATCTTCTTGCCCATGCGGCGCTCCAGGTCCAGGCGGTACTCGTGGATGGTGTCCAGCGCACCCTCGGGCCACACGTTGCCGGCGTTGGCGTACTCCATGCACGTCTGGCACGAAATGGTGAAGCCGGGAGGCACGGGAAGGCCGATGTTGGCCATCTCGGCGAGGTTGGCTCCCTTCCCGCCAAGGATCGCCTTCATGCTGGTGTTGCCCTCGGTGACGTTGTTGCCCTGGGCGTCCTTGCCGAACGCGTAGACGCGCTTCACATCTTCCACCACAGTTTCTCCTTAAAACGCGGCTTCCTTTCCCTGCCCGACCTGGGAAATGAGGTGGGCATTATTGCATTTCGCCTGATGGCGGATGCACGCGCTCATAGTAACGCAAAATCTCCTGGGCGGTTTCCTCAACGGCTTTATTTTCGGTGTGCACCACTATGCAGCCCAGCTTGCGCATGAGCGCGCGGGCTCGTTCCAAGTCCTCGTAGACGTATTCGGGGTCGGCGTAGGAGGCCGCCACGCCGCCGGCGTTGCCCAACCGGCGCCGGCGGATGCCCACCAGCACGTCGGGGGTGGTCATGAGGCCGAACAGCCGCGTGCGGTCCACGTCGAGCAGCTGCCGCGGCGCCTCGGTGGAAGGATCCAGCGGGATGTTGGCCACCTTGTAGCCCTGCTGCGACAGGTAGATGGACACGGGCGTCTTCGACGAGCGCGACACGCCCAAAAGCACGATGTCGGCATGGATGAGGTCCTGGGGGTTGCGCCCATCGTCGTGGGCGATGGTGAACTCCAGCGCCTCGACGCGGCGGAAGTAGCGGCTGTCCACCGCATGCAGGCTGCCGGGCAGCCCCGCCGGGCAGCGGCCCGACAGCTGCGAGATGGCCTCCACGGCCTCGGTCATCAGGTCCACCACGATCAGCTCGTCCACCTCTTCGGCGTACTCGATCAGCTGGTCGCGCAGCTTGCGGTTGACCAGGGTGAAGAACACCAGCATGCGCCCGTCGCCGGTCTTCTGGTAGTGATAGGCGATGTGCGCGTCGATGAACGCCTTGATGTCGGCGAAGCGCTTCGCCTTCGGCATCACCTCGATGCACGGGTCCGACACCCCGAACTGCGCGGCCGCGGCGCGCGCGACCGCCTGCGCGGTCACGCCCACCGAGTCGCTGATGATGTGGATGGTGGGGATGGGGGTCACGTTCACATGCAAGACGACGTCCTCTCCCACGGATCTGCCCTACTTCTTGGCCATCTTGCCGAAATCGGCCACGTCCTGGAACACCGCCACGAAGCGGTTCAGCAGGCGCAGGCGGTTCTCGCGCAGCGCCTGGTCCTCGTCCATGACCATGATGCGCTCGAAGAACAGATCGACCGGCTTGCGCAGGCTGGCCAGCTCGGAGAGCGCCGCGCGGTAGTCATCGGCCTCAAGCGCGCGGGCCACGCGGCCCTCGGCCTGCACCACGGCGCAGAACAGGGCGTGCTCCACCTCGTTGATCAGGCTCTCGTCCACCTCGGCGCCCAGCGCGGCGTCGCGCAGGTTGTTGGCGCGCGCATAGGCGGTGGCCAAATCGTCGAAGGTCTCCGGCGCGTTTCTGCGCGCGTCCTCCAAGGCGCGCACACGGCGCAGGATCTCGGCGGGCTCGCACGCGCCGACCGCCAGCACGGCGTCGATGGCGTCCGCCTCGCAACCGGAATCGCGCAGCATGACGCGCGTGCGGGTGACGAAGAAATCGACCACGGCGGCGCGCACCGCAGCGCGGTCGAACGAGATGCCGTCGGCCTCGAACGACGCGAGGGCGCAGTCGATGGCGTCCATCAGCGACACGGGAAGCCCGGTCTCCAGAATGGCGATAATGCCCAAGGCGGCGCGGCGCAGGGCGAACGGGTCGGACGAGCCCGTGGGGCCCTGGTCGACCGCGAACAGGCCGCAGATGGTGTCCAGCTTGTCGGCCATCGCCACCACCTTGCCGACCGCGGACTCCGGCAGCTCGTCGCCGGCGAAGCGCGGGCGGTAGTGGTCGGCGATCGCCTGGGCCACCTGCGCGGTCTCGCCCGCGGCGGCGGCGTAGTAGCTGCCCATGATGCCCTGGACGCTGGTGAACTCCACCACGGCGCCCGTCACCAGGTCGGCCTTGCACAGATGCGCGGCGCGCACCGCGTCGGCGGCGTCCTGCGCCGAAAGCCCCGCCTGACCGGCAAGGTTCCCCGCCAGCTTCTCGATGCGGGCCGTCTTGGCGCGCACGGTGCCCAGCTGCTCCTGGAACACCACGGCGTCCAGGCGCTCGACGTAATCCTCAAGCGGGCGGCGCAGGTCCTCGTCGTAGAAGAACTTCGCGTCGTAGAGGCGGGCCGCCACGACGCGCTGGTTGCCGTCGACGATGTTGGCCTCGAAGGCGGGATCGCCGTTGGAGGTGATCAGGAACTTGTTGGACAGGCTGCCGTCGGCGTTGAACAGCGGGAAGTAGCGCTGGTGCATCAGCATCGCGTCAACCGTGATCTCCTTGGGAACCGCCAGGAACAGCTCGTCGAATTCGCCCACCATGACGGTCGGGAACTCGGTGAGGTTGACGACCTCTTCCATCGTCTTGGCGGGAAGCTCGGCCACCAAGCCGGTCTCCTTCTCGATGCGGGAAACCTGCTCGCGGATCGACGCCTCGCGCTCCGCCTCGCTGGGCACGACCTTCGCCGCACGCAGCACATCGACCAGCTCGCCGGCGGATGCGACCTCGTGCGGCCCGGGGGCCAGGAAGCGGTGGCCGCGCGTGGAGCGGCCGGACTCCAGCCCGGCGAACGCCACGGGCACCACCTCGTCGTCCAGCAGCGCGAGAAGCCAGCGGACCGGGCGGCTGAACTGCTCGCGGCGACTTCCCCAGCGCTGGGTCTTGGGCCAGGGGACAGCCGTGATCAGGTCCGTCAGGATGGCGGGCAGAAGGTCTGCCACGGCCTGGGCCGGGTTGCGCTTGACCGCCCACACGTACTCGGTGCCGTTCTCGTCACGGCGCTCCAAGTCGGCGGCGTCGACGCCCTTGCCGCGCGCGAAGCCCAGCGCGGCCTTGGTGGGGTTGCCGTCGGCGTCGAAGGCGATCTTGGCGGACGGGCCGCGGAACTCCTCGACCGATTCCTCGGTCGCCTCCGGCAGGCCCTCCACGATGACGATCAGGCGACGGGGCGTGGTGAACACGGAAACCCCGTCGAAGGAGATGCGGGCGTCGGAAAGCGCCCCTTCCATCAGGCCGCCCAGCTTGGACGTGGCGGCGTGCAGGTCGAACGCGGGCAGCTCTTCGGTGCCGATCTCGAAAGCGAGCGTCTTATTCGCCATCGCAGGCCCCCTTCCCCTCGGCGGCGGCCGGCGCGGCGTCGCGCTGGTAGCCCGTGGCCCCTTCGGCGGCCACCGTCTCAAGATAGCTGGCGCAGCACGCCTTGGCGATGGTGCGCACGCGCAGGATGTAGCCCATGCGCTCGGTGGCCGAGATCACGCCGCGCGCGTCGAGCAGGTTGAACGCATGGCTGCACTTCAGCACGTAGTCGTAGGCCGGAAGCGGCAGGCCGGCTTCCAGCACGCGGTTGCACTCGGCCTCGTAGCGGTCGAACTCGCCGAACAAAAGCTCGGTGTCGGCCACTTCGAAGTTGTAGGCGGAGAATTCGCGCTCGTTCTCCAGGAACACGTCGCCGTAGGTGAACACGGTGCCGTCGTCGCCGCGGCTCCATACGATGTCGTAGACCGAATCGACGCCCTGGATGTACATGGTCAAACGCTCCAGGCCGTAGGTGATCTCGGCGGGCACCGGATCGCACTCGAAGCCGCCCACCTGCTGGAAGTAGGTGAACTGCGTCACCTCCATGCCGTCGATCCACACTTCCCAGCCCAGGCCCCACGCGCCCAGCGTCGGGCTCTCCCAGTCGTCCTCGACGAAGCGCACGTCGTGCTGCTCCACGTCGATGCCGATGGCGCGCAGGCTTTCCAGGTAGAGCTCCTGCACGTTGTCCGGCGAGGGCTTCAGCAGCACCTGGAACTGGTAGTAGTGCTGCATGCGGTTGGGGTTCTCGCCGTAGCGGCCGTCGGTGGGACGGCGGCAGGGCTGCACGTAGGCCGTGCGCCAGGCGGCCGGCCCCAGCGCGCGCAACGTGGTGGCCGTGTGGAACGTGCCCGCGCCCACCTCGTTGTCGTAGGGCTGCAGGACGACGCAGCCCTGCGCCGCCCAGTAGCGTTGAAGGTTCATGATGACGTCTTGGAACGTCGGCGCGTTCGCCGCGGCGGGCGCGCCGGACGCGTTGGAAGCTTCTGCTGCCATGGCTCTCCTTGTCCTGTCTCCCCCGGCCGCACGCGGCGGCCGCTTGTTCCCGTATCCTCCTGCCGCACGGGGGTGCGCCCCGCGGGCCGATGCCCCGGGCTCTACTCCAAAAGCCCGAAGTCGTTCAGCGGCCAGTAGATCAGCGCGCCGCGCCCCGTCACCGAATCGCGGTCGATGGAGCCGAAGTAGCGCGAGTCCTGCGAATTGGTGCGGTTGTCGCCCATCACCCACAGCTCGCCCTCGGGCACCGTGTAGGGATAGGTGACGTTGGCCACGGAGTTCGCCAGCCGATACGACGGCAGCCCGTTGGTGTAGGGTTCGTCCAGTGGCACCCCGTCCACGTACACCAGGCCATCCCCGTCGTTGATGTCGACGGTCTGCCCGCCGGTGGCGATGACGCGCTTGATGAGGATGCGCCCCGGCGACAGCGGATCCTGGAACGTTACGATGTCGCCCTGCTCCACGTCGCGGAAGTAGTAGGACACCTTCTCGGAGAACACCATGTCGCCGGTCATGATGGTGGTCTCCATGGAGCCCGAAGGGATCTCGTAGGCCTGGAACACGAACGCGCGCAGCGCCTGCGACAGGATGATGACGGCGGCCACCAGCCCGACGAGGGAAAGCAGCGTGCGAAGGAAGCCCGAGCGCGGGCGGTCGGCGTGCTGGCCGGAATCCATGGAAGCGGCGTCCTTTCCGCGGATGCGCGCGCATCCGGCAAGGTAGAGGGGCGAAACCAATGCGCACTATGATACCGCTTCGCCCGCTGCGTGCGCCGCGTTCGATAAGCTTTTCAAAAAATAGGGCGCCGGCGGCGGATGAGGGATGCGGGCGCGCCGATGACGAGGCGCGAATGCTGCAGAAAGGAAGGCGGATCGGCGGCGCAAAGGGCGATGGCGGGTGCGGGCTCGAGTGCCGACGGCCGATGCAGGGCGCGGGACTACTTTCCCTCCGCCTCCAGCGCAGCCAGAAACGCGCGGTCCTCGTCAGACAGCGCGCAACCCTCCAGCAGGTCGGGGCGCAGGCGCGCCGTGCGCTCCAGGCTGCGCTCGCGCCGCCAGCGCGCGATGGCCGCGTGGTTGCCCGACAGCAGGATGGCCGGCACCTCCCGGCCACGGAAATTCGCGGGGCGCGTGTACTGGGGGTATTCCAGAAGCCCGTCGGCGAAGCTTTCCGTGACGGCGCCATCGGGCGCGCCCAAGACGCCGGGCAGCTTGCGCACCACCGCGTCGATGACCACCATGCTGGCAAGCTCGCCGCTGGTCAGCACGTAGTCGCCCAGCGACACCACGCTGTCGGCCAGCTCGTAGGCGCGCGCGTCGATGCCCTCGTAGTGGCCGCAGACGAACAGCAGCCGCTCCTGACGCGCCAGCTCGCAGGCGAACGCGTCGTCGAAGCGGCGGCCCTCCGGGGCCAAAAACACGGTGTGGGGCTTGACGGCGGGACCCTGGGCGCAGATGGCCTCGTAGGCCTCGTAGATGGGCTCGCACTTCATCACCAGCCCGGCGCCGCCGCCGTAGGGCTCGTCGTCGGTGGTGCGGTGGCGGTCGTGCGTCCAGTCGCGCAGGTCGTGCGCCTTGAACGCGAGGATCCCCTTCTCCTGGGCGATGCGCATCATCGATGCGCCCATCACCGACTCGTACATGCCGGGGAAGGTGGACAGCGTCTCTACCAGCATGATCGGCACCTTTCGGATGGGGATGGCAAGCGGAATGGCGCGGTGCGCAGGGCAGCGCGCGAAGAAACGGGGAGCGCGGCGGGAGACGGCAACGGGGCGAGCAGGCGGCCGCGAACGGAAGCCGACGCCTAGCCCAAATCGTAGAGGCCCGCCGGGGCGCGCAGCGCTATCTCGCGCGCGTCCTCGTCGAAGCCGGCCACGAACTCGTCCACCAAGGGCACGAGCACCGTGCGGCCGTCGCTTCCGGCAAGCTGGAGCAGCACCTGGCCGGGGTTCTCCACCACGTCGGCCACCGTGCCGGAAAAGCCCGCGGCCTCGTCGCGGGCCGTCCAGCCCACCAGGCCGTGCGAGCCGATCGCCAGCGCGTCCTCGGGAAGGTCGGCGCGACGCACCAGGCAGTGGCAGCCCGCCAGCATCTCGGCGGTGGTGCGATCCTCGACGCCCTCGAAGAACACGACGACATCATTGCCCTGCTCCGTCACCTCGCGCACGCGCGCGCGGCGCGGCGCGTCGAGCACCGGCGGCACGAAGGCCACTTCCAGGCCCTCTTCAAGCAAAAAGGGAAGGCCCGCCGCGCTACGCACGACGAACCCTCCCTGTAGGTTCTTAGCTTTCGCCAAAACGGCGACGTCAGCCCAAGCGCGCATGTTCTAGTCGAGCAGCTCCACGTCCACCTGCATGCCGGAGCGCGAAGCGGCCGCGCGGGCAAGCGTGCGGATGGACTTGATGATGCGACCCTGGCGGCCGATGACCTTGCCAGCGTCCTCCTCGTTCACGCGCATCTCGATGAGCAGCACGCCCTCCTCGTCCTCGTTGGCCGAGATCTCGAAGTCCTCCGGGAACTCGATCAGCGGCACGACGATGGCTTCGACCAGGCCGACGATGTTCTCCGTCTGCTCGGACATGGGGTTAGGCGTTCTCGCGGGCCTGCTTGAGAAGACGGGCAACCGTGTCGGTGGGCTGCGCGCCGTTCTTCAGCCACTGGTCGACCTTCTCCATGTCGAACTGCACCATCGCGGGCTCGGTGCAGGGGTTGTAGCGGCCCACTTCCTCGATGAAGCGGCCGTCACGCGGGCTGCGGGAGTTGGCGACGACGATGCGGTAGTACGGGCGCTTCTTGGCACCATGGCGGGCCAGGCGGATTTTCACTGCCATGAAAATGACTCCTTTTTGCTTAACAACTCGTATACGTATGCAGGTTGCGAATCGTGCAACCCGATCCGCGAAAACAGCGATTGCTTATAATACGGCGAGGCGCGGCGTTTGGCAAGCGCCTCTCCCGCTTCCCTACTCCTTCATCATATCCTGGAGCTTCTTCAGATCGGAAGGGCGCATGCCGGCGGGCAGTCCGGGCAGGCCGCGGCGACGGCCCTTCTTGCCCTTCTTCCCCTTGCGGCCGCGGCCGGCCATCATCTCCTCGGCGGCGGGCATCATCTTCTTCATCATCTTCTTCATTTCGTTGAAGCGCTTGATGAGCTGGTTCACGTCGGACACCGACACGCCGGCGCCGCGCGCGATGCGGGCGCGGCGGCTGCCGTTGAGGATGTCGGGCTTGGCGCGCTCGGCCTTCGTCATGGAGTGGATGATCACCTCCATGTGGTCGAGCGCCTTCTCGTCCACTTGGCCGGACGCCAGCGCCTTGTCGCCGCCGGGCAGGGCCGACAGCAGCTTGGCGATGCCGCCCATCTTGCGGATCTGGCGGTTCATGTCGATGAAGTCGTCAAGGGTGATCTGGCTTTTCGCCAAGCGCTCGGCGGCCTGGGCCTCCTCTTCCTCCTGCTGGACGCGCAGGGCGCTCTCGATGAGGCTCACCACGTCGCCCATGCCGAGGATGCGTTTGGCCATGCGGTCGGGGTGGAACTCCTCCAGCGAGTCGGGCTTCTCGCCGGCGCTCGTGAACATGATGGGCTTGCCGGTGAC
Organism: Candidatus Aphodovivens avistercoris; assembly: GCA_018710945.1. Taxonomy (GTDB): domain Bacteria; phylum Actinomycetota; class Coriobacteriia; order Coriobacteriales; family Eggerthellaceae; genus Aphodovivens; species Aphodovivens avistercoris. The sequence continues at coordinate 80,953 of DVIW01000021.1, forward strand.
CTCGCGGATGGACAGCGCGCCGCCGCCGCGGGCGTCGCCGTCCATCTTCGACATGATCACGCCGTCGAAATCCACGCGCTCGGCGAAGGCGGCGGCCACGTTCACCACGTCCTGGCCGGTCATGGCGTCCACCACCATCAGCACCTGGTCGGGCTCGACGGCCTCCTTGATGGCCTGGGCCTCCTCCATCATCTGGTCGTCCACGTGCAGGCGGCCCGCCGTGTCCACGATCACGATGTCGCGCAGGTTGTCGATGGCGTCGCGCACGCCCTCGCGCGCGATCTTCACCGGATCCTGGCCGTCGCCGCGGTACACCCGCACGCCGATCTCGGCGCCGAGCGTTTCCAGCTGGTCGGCGGCGGCGGGGCGGTACACGTCGCAGGCCACCAGAAGCGGGCTGTGCTTCTGCTGCTTCAAGCGATAGGCCAGCTTCGCCGCAGCCGTCGTCTTGCCCGAGCCCTGCAGGCCCACCAGCATGATGACGTTGGGAATGCGCCCCTGCGCCAGCGAAAGCGTCGCGCCGTCGCGGCCCAGAAGGCCGGTGAGCTCGTCCAGCACGATCTTCACGACGTTTTGCGCAGGGGTGAGCGAGTCCATCACGTCGGCGGTGAGGCAGCGCTCCTTCGTGCGGGCGATGAAGCCCTTCACCACCTTGAAGTTCACGTCGGCTTCCAGAAGCGCCAGGCGGATCTCGCGCATGGCGGCGTTGATGTCGTCCTCGGTCAGGCGGCCCTTGCCGCGCAGCCCCGAGAAGATGCCCTGCAAGCGGTTGGAGAGGTTCTCAAGCATGGATGCTCCTTGTCGGCGGATAGGGCGGCGGGCGGCGCCGGGTGGCCGCGCCCGCAGGTTCGTTCTCACATGAGCCTTCAAGCCGTCCTCGTCGAACGGCAGCATCCCGTCATTATAGCCAATCTTCGCGCAAGGCCGCCGTCCTGCTCGCTTGCTCAAGGAATCGACAGCGAAAGCGAGCGGCACCGCAAACGACGGCGCAGCGCGAAGTTGCGCCTCAAAGCCCCACCAAAAGACCGAGCACCGTCGTTCGGCTCGCCGCTTTTGCACGACGACAAACCCGTCTGATCACGCCGGAGTGAAAGCCAAGGTCGGCCAGGCCGCGGGACGGCTACTTCAGGTTGTTGACGGACTTCAGATACCCGCAGGCCACGGCGACGGCGGCGGACAGCACGATCATGACCCAGGTCCACGCCGACGCCGACACCACGCCGCTGACGTTGGTTCCCATCATGGAGGACAGCGCGCCGCCCGCCACCACCGTCGTCACCAAGCAGCAAATCCCCAGCGAGCAGATGAGGATGGAGCCGCTCGTCATGATGGCCGACCCCTTCAAGGTGCGCACGATGCTGGCGATGGAGAGGCCCAGCCCCACCAGCCACACGGCGATGAGCACGACCACCCACACCATCAGCATGCCCAGACCGCCGGGAACCTCGCTGCCGCTGCCGGCCAGCGAAGCGTAGCTGCCCAGCGTTTGAAGCGTGCCCATGAGGTCGAACAGCGAGTAGTCGCCGCCCACCCACGGCACGCGCAGGGTGAACTGCGGCAGCAGCCCCATCAGCGCCGTCACCGCCTGGACGACGGCCAGGGCGATCCACCCCGAGCCGCCCTTGGCGAACGCGGCGCTGCGACCGGGAGTCGCGCCTGAGTTCGCTGAAGGGCCGGCAGCAACGCCAGGCGCTCCGTTTGGCGCGCCGGACGAGGCCTGCTGCCCTGCGACCGGAGCGCTGGCCGGGCTGGCAGCGCGCTGCGTCACCTGGTTTCCGCATTTGGGGCAGAACCGCGCGTTGTCGGCGATCTGGTTCCCGCACTTCACGCAAAACACGATTGCCTCCTTCTCGATGGTTTCCTTCCGCTATTGTAGCCGACGGCGGGGAATTCGTCGCTGCGCTGCCGCCATCCAGCTGTTGAGCAAGCGCGGCGCGCTTTCTCCATCGGGAAGGTAACCGTTGCGAGTTGGGGATTGATATTTCCTAGTGATTCACTATGCTTCTATCAACACGGAAACCACCGCGAGAACGGAGCGGCATGCATGCCATCCCTCTTGGCATCGATGAGCGCAAGCGAAAGCTCGGAGGCAAGATCAAGCGACTCCGCGAGGCCCAAGGGCTGTCGCAGCGCAGGTTCGCGCTGATGGTCGGCGTGAGCCCCACCTACCTCTGGGTCGTGGAGGCGGGGCGCTCGAACGTCGGCTTCTCGATGCTGTGCCGCATCGCCGACGGCTTGGACATAAGCGTCAGCGAGCTGCTCGATTTCTCGGACTAACCGCTGCGATGCGCATGCCGCCGCCGGTGGTTCGCCCACCGCACCACCGCGCGCCGCGTCCCCTCCGCAACCGCAAGCGCACCGCGCAACGCGGACGCGAGCGCTACGCCAGGAAATCGACGACGCCGGAATGGGTGTGGTAGACGGCGCCGGCGATGCGCAGGCCGTCCTCGCGCGCAAGCCGCGCGAGCTCGGGGCAAGCTGCCAACGCGGCCATGCCGGCGCGGACGTTCAGCTCGCTGGCCCGGTAGGGGTCGCGCTCGTTGCCGATGGCCGCAAGGATGGGAGCCGTCAGCGCGCCCATCACGCCGCGCCCGGCTTCGCCCTCCTCCGCCGCCGCAGCCGACGCCTCGATGGCACCGCAACCCGTATGCCCCAGCACCAGCGCCAGCTTCACGCCCAGATGCTCGCAGGCGTACACGACGCTGGCCAGCTCCGCCGGCCCCACCACGTTGCCCGCCACGCGCACGACGAACAGATCGCCCAAACCCATCATGAACATGTGCTCGGGAACCGTGCGCGAATCGGCGCAGGCCACCACCACGGCGAAGGGGTTCTGCCCGTAGGCGTAGAGCTGCTCGACGCGCTCCGGCGACAGGTCGCGCTCATGCGCGCGCACCGTCACGAAATCGCAGTTGCCACGGCGCAGGCGCGAAAGCGCCTCGTCGGCTGAGATCATTCCCACCCCTTGCACACGTCCACCCAGCCCTCGGCGCGCGAGGCGCGCTCCAGCTCAGGGATGGAAAGCTCGATGGACGAGTTCGAGCTGCCCGCCGCGGGAAACACCGTGTCGAACCGGCGCAGCGACTCGTCCAGAAACACGCGCACGCCCTCGTTCACCGCGAACGGGCACACGCCGCCCACAGCATGGCCTACCAGATCCTCCACCTGGTCGGCGGGGATCATCGTCGCCTTGGCATGGAGCGCCTCTTTGAACTTGGCGTTCGCGATGCGCGCATCGCCCGCGGCCACCACCAGCACCGCCGCGCCGTCCACCAGAAACGACAGCGTCTTGGCGATGCGGCACGGCTCGCAGCCCGCCGCATGCGCCGCCAGCTCCACCGTCGCGCTCGACTCGGCGTACTCGTTGATGCGCCCGTCCATGCCCAGCGCGCGGAAGTACGCGCGAACCTTCTCGATAGCCATGCGCTACCGCCCCTCCGCCTCGTGGTAGTAAATGTACATGTCCTCGTAGACGCCCTGCCCGTTCAGGAAGCCGCCGGGGATCATGCCCACTTTGCGGAACCCGATGCTCTCGTAGAGGTGCTGCGCGCCGACATTGCTGGCCACCACTGCGTTGAACTGCAGGCCGCGGAAGCCGCAGGCGCGCAAGCTCGCCAGCGAGTCGAGCACGAGCGCCCGCCCGATGCCCGCGCCGCGGCGCGCGGCGTCGACCGCGTAGCTGGCGTTGGCCACGTGCGCGCAACGCCCCAGGTTGTTCGGATGCAGGATGTAGAGGCCGACGACCTCGCCTTCGCAGGCCGCCACCGCGCAGCGCGTCTGCTCGGCGAAGAACGCCGCCGCCTCGTCGTCGCTTCCCAGCCCTTCGATCTGCGGAAAGGCGGCGCCAGCAGCCACGACCTCGTTCCAGATGGCGCGCATGCGCGCCACGTCGGCCGGCGCGTAGACGCGCACCTCCACGCCCGTCGCACCGACCGTGCGGCTTTCGGCTGCGCCGGCCACGGCTACCACCACTTCTCCCAGAAGTGCTTCTTGCGCTTGGGTTCGGCCTCGGCGGTTTCGGATTCGGCGGCAGCGGGCGCGTCGCCCGTTTCCACGCCGGCGTCAGCCAGGGCGAGCTCGGCCAGCTCTTCGTCGGTGAAGGGAGCGTCGTCGTCCGCATCGCCGTCCGCCGCGTCGGAAGCGGAAGGAGCCGGCGCGTCCTCGTCCGCACCCGCCGCAGCTTCGACAGCCTCATCGGCCCCAAACGCGCCCACCGCAACCGCGGCAGCCTCGGCATCCGCGTCCGCCGCCTCTAGCGCAACACCCTCGCCGTCCGCGTCCTGGCCGTCACCCGCCAGCTGCACCGCCGCACCCGGCTGGGCCGGCGCGCCCTCGATCACGTCGCGCCGCCGCTCGCCTGCGGACACGGCCGCCTCCTTGGCGTTCTGCCCGGAAAGCCCGTCGGACCCTTCCTCGTAGCGGTCGTCGAAGTCGCCGATGAGCGCCGCCGCGAAGTCGTCGGCGTCGAAGTCGCGCAGATCGTCGATGCCCTCGCCCACGCCGATCTTGATGATGGGCAGCTCCAGCTCGTGCGACACCGCCAGCGCGATGCCGCCCTTCGCCGTGCCGTCCAGCTTCGTGACGATGAGCGCGTCCAGGTGCAGCGCGCGGTTGAACTCGCGCGCCTGCTGCAGCCCGTTCTGGCCGGTGGTGGCGTCGATCACCAAGACAGTGTGCACGGGCAGCTTGGAGCGCTTGCGCACCACGCCCACGACCTTCTCAAGCTCGCGCATGAGGTCGGCGGAGGTGTGCAGGCGCCCGGCGGTGTCGATGAGCACTAGGTCAGCGCCGGCGGCCTCGGCCCGCTCGATGGTGTCGTAGCAGACGCTGGCGGGATCGGCTCCGCGCTCGCGCGTGACCATCTCCACGTTCGCGCGACGCGCCCACACCTCCAGCTGCTCGATGGCGGCGGCGCGGAACGTGTCGGCCGAGCCCAGGATGACCGAACGGCCTGCATCGGTGGCTTCCTTGGCGATCTTGCCCACCGTGGTGGTCTTGCCCGTGCCGTTGATGCCCACGAACAGCACGAGCGACGGCTGCCCGCCCAGGATGTCCTCGCCGCCGGGGGTGAAGGTGTCGGCGATGTGCTCGCGCAGCAGGTCCAGCACCGCGTACGCGTCCGGCAGCGCCTGGCGCCGCGCCGTGTCGCGCAGCCGCTCCACGATGTCCGACGCCGCCATCCCGCCCACATCGGCCAAGATGAGCGTCTCTTCCAACGTGTCCCAGAAGTCCTCGTCAAGCGCTGGCCCGCGGTCCAAAAGAACGTTCATCTGCTCCTTGAACCGATCCCGCGACCGGGCAAGCCCCTCGCTGATCCTGTCGAACAGCCCCATCAGGAGCCTCCTTCCTCCCCCTCCATCAAAGCGCCGAAAACGCGCCCCACCAGCAACAACACCCCCGCCCAGGCGATCGTCCTCCCGCCGAAGGCGGAGGACGGAGCCGATCTGCCCCAGACGACCGTTTTCCGCCGAAGGCGGAGATGGAGCCGACCCGAACCCAGCCTCAGGGCTGCGGGGCGGGGCCCCGCGCGCAGTTCCGCACGAGCCGAAACGCCCAGCGGGCGTTTCGCGCGAGCCCAGGACTGTTTGAGCACGGGACCCCGCCCCGCAGCCCCCAGGAGGAGCCGCCAGCCCAAACCCAGCACCCGAAACGCTGCAGCCCAAAAGCCCGTCTATTCCGCGTGCTGCAGCGCGTTCTCCAAGCGCTGGCTCACCACCTTCGTCACGCCGTCCGCCTGCATCGAAACGCCGAACAGCACGTCGGCCATCTCCATCGTGCGCCGCTGGTGCGTGATCATGATCAGCTGCGTGGTGTCGCGCAGCGAGTTCAGGTACGCCGTCAGCCGCCGCAGGTTGGAGTCGTCCAGCGCCGCTTCCACCTCGTCCAGGATGTAGAACGGCGTGGCGCGCGTGCGGTACACCGCGAACAGCAGCGCCAGCGCGGTAAGCGACTTCTCGCCGCCCGACATCAGCATCATCTTCGTGATGCGCTTGCCGCGCGGCTGCGCGTGCACCTCCACGCCGCTGTTCTCCAGATCGTCCGGATCCACCAGCGAAAGCTCGGCCGAGCCGCCCGGGAACAGCGTGGAGAAGATCTCGCGGAAGTTCTCGTTGACCGTCTGGAACGTGCGGATGAAGTCGTCCTTCATGCGCGCGTCGATGACGCGCACGATCTTCGCCAGCGCGCGGCGCGCGCCGTCAAGGTCGTCCAGCTGGGCGGCCAGGTAGTCGTAGCGGCCTTTCAGCTGCTCGTACTCCTGCGCGGCGTCGGGGTTGATGGTGCCCATGTTCGCGATGCGGCGGCGCAGCTTGAACGCCTCGCCCTCCACCGCGGCGCGGTCCTCCAGCTCGGGCAGCTCAAGCGCGCGCTCCAGCGGCACGCCGCAGTCGTGGACGATGGCGTTCACGGCGGCCTCAACCTGCACCTCCAGGCGCCCCTTGTCCACCTTCACCTGGCCCATGCGCGCATTGGCCTCGTCGAACGCGTCGTGGGCGGCACGAGCGCGGGCGCGGGCCTCGTTGGCCTGGGCGTGCAGGCCCGAGGAAGAGTCCTGCGCCTCGTTGGCGCGCTCTTCCAGGGCGCGGGCGCGGCGGCGGGCGCTGTCGGAGAGCTCCTCCATCAGCGCGAGCAGCGGCACGGCGCGCCGCTGGGCCGCCGTCTTGCGCGCCAGCGTCTCGCGCGCCTCGGCCGCGGCGGCGTCCAGCTGGGACAGCTCGCGGTCACGCGCGTCCACGATGCGCTCGGTGTAGGTCAGCCGCTCCAGCAGCGTGGCGGCCGCAAGCTTCGCCTCGGCCAGCGCGTCGCGCGCCTGGGCGGCCTGCTTGCGCAGCGGCGCCAGGCCCTCGCGCAGCTCGGAAAGGCGCGCCTCGGCCTCCTGCACGCGGCGCGCCAGCTCTTCGATGCGCTGCTCCAGCGCCTCGACGGAAGGCCGCGCCGCATCCACCGCACGCGCCGCCTCGGCGCGCTGGCGCTCCACTTCCTCGCACTCGGCGCGCAGCGACGCCAGCCTGCGCTGCGCCTCGTCGGCCTCCTTGCGCGCCGCCTCGGCCATACCGCGGGCGCGCGCCAAATCCTGCGAGATGCGCAGGCTGGCCGCCTGCACCTCGTTGAGGGTCGCTTCGGCCGCGCGCGACGCCTCCTCGGCCGCCGCGCGCTCGCGCTCGGCCTCCCCCAGGCGCGCCCGCAGCTCGTCCAAGTGCCGCTCGCGCGCCAGCACGCCCGCGCCCGCGTCGGCCTCCGCAGCGCCCCCCAGCGCCACTTTGCCCGAAGGCCACACGAGCGCGCCGTCCGGCGTCGCGAACCGCGCGCCATACGCGTCGGCTTCCCACGCGCGCAACGCGGCCTCCAGCGAGCCGCACACCACCACGTCGCCCAGAAGCGCCTCGACGGCGCGAGCGGCCTCATCGGGATAGGTCAGCGCGTCCACCAGCGCGCGCCCCCCGCACGCCTGCGCGGCGTCGCGCCCCAAAGCGCCCGCCGTGCGCGCCGCGCGGGGCACCAGCACCACTTCGCCGTCCACCTGGGCAGCCTCAAGCGAGCCGGCCACGCCCGCGGCGCAGGACGCGCCGTCGGACAGCAGCGCCGACACATCATCGGACAGCAGGCGCTCCACCAGCGCCTCCATGCCCTCCTCGGCGCGCAGCACCGCAGACAGCGGCGCCAGGGCGCCCGGCACGTCCTCGGCGTTGTCCAAAAGCCACGAGCGCGCCGGCCCCGCCGCCACGGCAGAGCGCGCCGCCTCTTCCAGGCCCTTGATCTGCGACGCCAGCGACGACGCCGCGTCGCGCGCCGCATCGAGCGCGCCGCGGGCGGCCTCGCGCTCCTGGAAGGCCGCGCCGGCCGCCGCGCGCGCCTCCTTCTCGGCGGCTTCCAGGCGCGAGAGCCCCTCGGCCGCCTCGGACGCCGCAGCCGCCTTCTGCTCAGCCTCCGTCGCCGCGCGCGAAAGCTGCGCGTCCAGCTCGGCGCGGCGCGCCTCCACCAGCTTCGCATGCGCCATGCCGCTGGCCAGCTCCTCGCGCGTGCGCTCCAAATCGCGCGACGCCTGCGCACGGGCCGCCTCGTCGCCGCGGCGCCCCTTCTCCAGCGCGGCGATCTCGCCGTCAGCCTCGCGATGGCGCCGCGTCAGCGCGGCGTGCTCTTCCGTAAGCTGCGCCACCTTCGCGTCGGCCACTGCCTTCTGCTCCTTCACCCGGGACAGCTGCGATGCTGCCTCGGCGCGGTCGACAGCCGCCTGCGCGCGGCGGGCCTTGTCAGACTCCATGGACACCTGCAGGTCGGCCGCGTAGCCCTGGGCCGCGCGGCGCTTCTCGTGCAGAAGCAGCGTGGCCGCGTCGAACCGCTCCACCGCCGCCGACGCGCGGCGGTGCAGCCGCGACAGCTCGCCGGCGTCCACCGACTGGCGGCGGATGCGCTCCTGCAGCTGCTCGACGGCCTGCTCGGCCTCTTGGATAGCCTCCTTGCGCTGCTCCAGCTCGGCGGCAAGCGCGCGCTCCTTCTCCGCCGACGCGTCCCAGCTGCGCTGCAGCCCGCGCAGCTCGTCCACGGCAAGCGAGATGGTCAGATCGGACAGCTGAGCGGAAAGCTCCTGGTAGGCGCGCGCCCGCTTGGCCTTGCGCGCCAGCGGCCCCAGCTGCCGCTCCACCTCGGCCGCCACGTCCTTCACGCGCGCGAGGTGCTGGTCCATGCGCTCCAGCTTGCGAGCGCTCTTCGCCTTGCGCTGCTTGTGCTTCAGCACGCCGGCGGCTTCCTCGATGAGCGCGCGGCGGTCCTCCGGCTTCGACTGCAGGATGGAGTCCAGGTTGCCCTGGCTGATGATGGAGTGCGTGCCCGTGCCCAGACCGGAGTCGTGCAGGATGTCCAGCACGTCCATGCGGCGGGCCGGCGTGCCGTTGATCAGGTACTCGCTCTCGCCGGAGCGGTACATCCGGCGCGTGATGGCCACTTCCGAGAACTCCACCGGCAGCGTGCCGTCGGAGTTGTCCAAAACCAGGTCGACCTCGGCCAGCCCCACGCTCTTGCGCGCCGACGAGCCGGCGAAGATGACGTCCTCCATCGCTTGGCCGCGCAGGTTCTTCGCGTTGCGCTCGCCGAGCACCCACAAAACGGCGTCGGAGATGTTCGACTTGCCGGAGCCGTTGGGCCCCACCACCGCGGTGATGCCGGGCTCCAGCGACAGCACGCTGCGGTCGGCGAACGACTTGAAGCCCTTCAGGATGAGCGACTTGAGGTACATGCGCGCGCCCTACTAGCCCATCTTGCGCTGCTTGGCGGCCTCGCGCTCGGACTTGCGGCGCGCCTTCTCCTCCGCCTTGGCGGCCTTGGCCTTCGCGGCGGCCTCGGCCTTCTCGGCCTTGGCCTGCTGGGCGGCGGCGGCTTTCTCCGCGCGGGCCTCGCTGTCCATGCCCAGCCCGAAGAACTCGCCCAAACGGGCCAGCGTGCTTTTGGCAGCCTGGCTTTCGGCCTCCTTCTTCGTGCGACCGGTGCCCAGCGCCAAGCCCTGCGAGCCGGCGAACACCTGCGCCACGAAGGTGCGGTCGTGCGGCGGGCCCTGCGTCTCCACCAGCTTGTAGGTGGGCGTGATGCCGTCCTCCTGCAGCTTCTCCTGCAGCGCGCTCTTGGGGTTCTCGGGCTCGAAGGCCAACTCCGGCGTCATCAGCGGGATGACGGTGCGCGACACGAACGCCTCCGCCGCAGCCACGCCGCCGTCCAGAAACAGCGCGCCCACCACGGCCTCGTAGACGTTCTCCAGCGCGGAGTGCAGCCCGCGCTTGCCCGTGCCCGCCTCCGACGAGCCGAACACGATGATGTCGGCGAAGCCCAGATCCCCCGCCACGTCGGCCAGGGTGGAGCCGGCCACCAGCGCCACCTTGATGCGCGTCAGCCCGCCCTCGTCCAGGTCATGGAAGCGCTCGAAGGCCGTGGTGGCCACGATGGCGCCCAGGATGCTGTCGCCGAGGAACTCCAGGCGCTCGTAGGAATACTTGACCGCGCGCCCTTCCACAGCGGAGGGGTGCGTGACGGCGGCCAGCAGCAGGTGCTCGTCATCGAAGCGGTAGCCGATGATCTCCTGCGCCTTGTCCAGCTTGCTACGTTGCTCGTCGGTGAATTCCATAACGCGCTAACCTAAACTTCTTCCCTGCCTCAAGCGGCGCGCCGGAAGGCTCCCGCGCGCCTCGAACCTTTTCGGCGTTCCATTCTATCGGAGCGCTACGAGGCCGAAGCCGTCTGCGCTATTAATTCAGAAACGCCCTCGCGCACCTGGCGCGCCGACACCAGCACGCCGTTTCTCACCGCCAGCGCGCTGGACGAGCCGTGCCCCACGATGCAGGCGCCCTTCACGCCCAGAAGCGGCGCGCCGCCGTAAGTGTCGGCGCTCACCTGGGTCTTCAGCTCGGTCAGACCGCCCTTGAGCGCCAGGGCGCCCAGCTTCGCGGAAAGCGAGCCCATCATGATGCCCTTGAGCGTCTTGAACAGCACCTTGGAGGTGCCCTCGATGGTCTTCAGGCACACGTTGCCGGTGAACCCGTCGGTGACGAACACATCGAACGTGGCGGCCAGCACGTCGCCGCCCTCGGCGTTGCCGGCGAAGTTGGGCACCTTCTCGCGCATGAGCTTGTGGGCCTCCTGCGCGAACTGCGAGCCCTTCTCCTCCTCTTCGCCGATGTTGAGCAGCGCGACGCGCGGGCTCTCGATGCCGAGCATCTTCTGGGCGTACACCGATCCCATGCGGGCGAACTGCACGAGGTACTCCGGCTTGCAGTCGGCGTTGGCGCCCACGTCGCACATCACCACGGGGCGCACCGGCGAGGGGATGACCGTGGCCAGCGCCGGGCGCGCCACGCCCTTCGCGCGGCCCATCACCAGCGTGGCGGCGGCCAGGCAGGCCCCCGTGGATCCGGCGGAGAAGAAGCCCTGGGCGGCGCCCTCCTTCACCAGGCGGCAGCCCACCACGATGGAAGAGTCCTTCTTCTTGCGCACGGCCTGGGCGGGGTGCTCGCCCATCGAGATGGCCTCGGTGCAAGGCTGAGCCACGCAGCGCTCGTGCGCGGCGGCGAAGGGCGTCACCACCTCGTCGGGGCCGCACAGGATGACCGTCAGGTCCGCGTCGGCGGCCAGCGCCTGGGCCACGCCGTCCAGCACGACGTCGGGCGCGTTGTCGCCGCCCAAGGCGTCAACAGCGATGATGGCTTTTTCGGGCATGATCGCGCTCCTTTCCGGGAATGCGCCGCGCCGCCTGCCCCGCGCGGGGCCTCCGTTCGCTTCGGAAGGCCCCGCCGCAGGCGCGGGCGGCGGCTCAATGACGAAAAAGCCCCCTTCGCACCCGCGCTGACGCAGAGCGAAGAGGGCCGGGCACGACGCTGGGAGGCGTCGGGCTATTCGGTTTCGATGACCTCGCGCTTGCGGTAGAAGCCGCAGCTGGGGCACACGCGGTGCGGCAGCTTGGCCTCGCCGCAGTTGGGGCACACGGAACGGGACGGCGCGTCGATGCGGTCGTGCACGCTGCGACGCGTATGGGTGCGGGAACGGCCCTTTTTATACTTGGGTACTGCCATGACACTACTCCTTCGTTAAAGCCGGGCGAGGCCTGCTCGCCCGCCCTGATTCAATAAACACGCGAAAAAGTAGTATAACCACATCCCCACTGGTGTGCAAGAAGGAATCTCAAATCCACAATCCCCGCACGCGTGGGGGCGGCGCCTTCCCTATTCCCCGAACTGCATCCGGTAGTAGCGGGCGTAGGTGCCGCCGCGCGCCAGCAGGTCGTCGTGGGTGCCGAACTCCACCACGCGGC
>DVIW01000022.1 GCA_018710945.1 Candidatus Aphodovivens avistercoris
GGCGATGATCTTCCTGGTAACGTTGTCCGATGCGAAGAGGGAGCAGCGATGAGCGGGTTTCTGACGGCCTCTTCGGTGGAAGAGGCGCTGGCGTTGGCGGCGGCGGATGCGGCTGCGAATGCGAACGCTGCTGATGTGCAGACGGAACGCGCAGGCGCGGCGGCCGCGCCGGGCGCAGCAGGGGTGGAAACGGATGGCGCGGAGGCCTTGCGCGTGCTGGACCTGCACTGCGACACGCTGGATAGACTGGTGCTGTCGGGCGATCCGACGGTGCCCGGCGGGTTCTACGAGCACAATGCGGGCGTGCCCCGCGCGCGGATGAGCCGGCTTGACGACAACGACGGCGACGTGTCGCTTGCGCGCACGGCGGCGTTTCGGTGGTGCCAGTGCTTCGCTGTGTTCGTGCCTGACCAGCTGCGCGGCGACGCCGCCTGGGCGCTGTTCGAGCGCGTGCGCGGCTTCTGGGAGGCCGAGCGCGCCCGTTGCGCGGACAAGCTTGCGGCGGTGCGCGACGGCGAGGAGGTGCGCGCGGCGTTCGCTGCGGGCAAGACCGCCGGCGTGCTGACGGTGGAAGGCTGTTCGTTTCTGGAAGACGACGCGGCGGCCGAGGTGCGCCTGGACGCGCTGGCCGCCGCCGGCGTGCGCATGGCGACGCTCACCTGGAACGCGCCGAACGCGCTGGGCAGCGGGCACGACACCGACGCGGGACTGACCGCGTTCGGGCGGCGCATGGTGCGCGGGCTGGAAGCGCGCGGGATCGCCGTGGACGCCTCGCACCTCAACGACGCGGGCTTCCGCGATCTGCTGGACGCCGCCGAGCTGCCCTTCGCGTGCTCGCACTCCAACGCGCGGGCGGTGTGCGGGCATCCGCGCAACCTGGAGGACTGGCAGCTGCGCGAGATCGCCGCGCGCGGCGGCGTGGTGGGGCTGAACTTCCACCGCGGCTTCCTGCGCGACGACGGGGCGGACGCGACGCCGGACGACCTGCTGCGCCATGCGGACCGCATCCTGAACGTGGCGGGCGAGGGCGCGCTGGCCCTCGGCAGCGACTACGACGGCTCCGACGTGCCCTCCTGGCTGACCCCGTGCGATGCGGTGGTCACGCTCCACGAGCGGTTCGCCGGCGCGTTCGGGCGCGCGACAGCCGACCGCATCTTCTTCGGCAACGCGGCGCGCTTCCTCTTCGGGCTCTAGCCGGTCCGCTTGGCCGGCTGCGCGGCGGCCGACGTCTGCTGAAACGAGAAGGTGGACGGGCCGATGCGCTCATCGGCCCGTCCACCTTCTCGTTTCAGCTTGCTGTCCGGTGCCTTCCGTGTGGCAACACCCTTACTAGCCCACCCGGGCGCTGACGGCGGTCATCTTCGCGATGTCCTTGCCCCGGTCATCCACCACGTCCACGGTGAAGAACGCCAGGCGGCCGCCCTCCTTGTCGCAGCGGCAGGTGGCGATGAGCTTGTCGCCCTTGCTGGCGCGGAAGAAGTCGATGGAGTGGCTCACTGACACGGTGGGAGGCTGTCCCACGTTGCTGGCGATGGCCAGCGCGAAGTCGGCCAGCGTGAAGATGGCGCCGCCCATGGGGTTGCCCATGGCGTTGCGGTGGTTCTCTTCCAGCACCATCTCGCATTTCGCGTAGCCGCGGTCGCCCTCGACGATGCGGCACTTCGCGGCGCGGGTGGCGAAGCGGTCGTTGTTGAACTCTTCCTCCAGCTGCTGGAGGGTGGGATGCTCGGGAACCATGGCGGTCCTTTCCTGGTCGGTTTATCGAAACGGCGGATGCGGCGGCGCGCTACGGCTGGGCGGGCTCGGCGCTGGCGGCGAACAGCTCCAGCCAGTCGCCGTCGGACACCGTGACGGTTTGGCTGCCGCCAAGGGCCACGTACTTGGTCTCGGTGATGGAGTCGTCGTCAAACTCCAGGTCCTTCATGACGAACGCGGCCGATTCCTGGGAGGCGTTGCCGGCCGCCGCCTCGTCAACGGTGACGGTGTAGGTGCCGGCGGGGATGTCGGTGCCCACGCGGTACAGCCCGCTGCTGTAGGGGGCGGCAGGCGCGAAGCCGGCCGCGTCGAGCGAGAGGATGGCGAGGTCCTGCCCGTAGGCGTCGAACACGAACGCATCCCCCTCGTCCAGCTGCACGAAGTAGTTGCCGAAGTAGACCACCGCGTCGTCAAGCTCGTAGAGGCCCTTACCCTCCTCGTCGTAGAGGTAGTAGTTCGACTCGCCGTCGGATGAGCCTTGCAGGAAGTACAGGCCGGGCTCGATGTCCTTCCCGACGCCCACCTCGTAGACGCCCTCTCCGCCGCGTCCGTCAGCGAAGCTGCCGCGGTCCAGCGCATAGGCGCTTTGCAGCTCGTCGATGGTCAGGTAGTACGAGCTTCCGCCGTAACCGTAGTCGTAGCCGTGGTCGTAGCTGTCGTCGTAATCGTAGTCGTAATCGTAGTCGTAGCCGTCGTAAGAGCGGCTCGGCTCGTCCTCGATGCTGGCCAGCACGGCGCACGACACGCAGCCTACGGTGCCCAGCACGAACAGCGCGAGCGCGACGAGGCAGCCGCCGAGGACCCACGGCCACACCTTCTTCTTGGGCGGCTGCGGGCCGCCGGGAGCCGTGCCGTAGGCGGGCTGGCCGTAAGGGGACGCAGGAGGCTGCATGCCCGGCTGCCCCTGCCAACCGGCCTGGTAGGACTGCGAGTCAGCCGGCTGCTGCCAGCCGTTCGGGGCGGCGCCGTAGGGGGAGGCGGGCTGCTGCGGGAAGACGGTGCCGGACGGGATGCTGCCTTGCCAGTAGGAGCCGCCGGCATTGGCGGCGAAGGGGTCGGCGGGAGCAGGCTGCCCGTAGCTCGGCGCGCCGTAGGGCGAAGCGGGTTGCGCGGCGGTCGCGCCTGGTTGGGCGAAGGGGTCGACGGCGGGCTGTCCGGCGGCTGCAGCCGGTTGGGCCGCGTCAGCTGCAGGAGCAGCCTGGGCAAACGGGTCGGGCGCCGATGCGTTTGCGGCCGGCGCGTTTGCGACCGGTGCGGCTGCCTGCGCTGCGGCTTCGGCTTCGGCCGCCGGGGCATCCGACGGGCCGCTTTCCTCCATCCGCAGCGCGCCCGCACCCGCTCCCCCTGCCGGCTGAGCGGCGTTGCCGGCGGCTGCGCCCTCCTCTGCAGCTTGGGGCGCAGCGGAAGCGTCCGGCTGCGGCGCGTTTGCATCAGCGGCGTTTTGGGGCTTGTCGAGCTCGCTCATGGCGTCTCCTTCGCAGTAGGGGCGCGGCAGCTCCTCGGTGCCACGCCTGATGCCAGTCTAGGCCGAAACGGAGGCCGATGCGGCCTCCATGGTCGCGTCGATGCGGGCCAGCACGTCGGCGCGCGGCAGCAGCTCGATGCTCTCGAACAGCGGCGGCGACACCATGTTGCCGCACACGGCCACGCGCAAAGGCTGCAGCAGGTTCTTCACCTTCATCTCCAGCTTGTCGCCCTCGACGCGGCAGGCACCCTCCAGCGCGGCGGCGTCCCAGGCCACGCTCTCGTTCGCCAGGACGCTGCGGCAGGCGGCCAGCGCCTCCAGGGGACGCGCGCTCTCCTTCAACAGCACCTTCTTCACGCTCTTCTCGTCCAGGCGCACGCGGTCGCCCCAGAACAGATACGACAGCTTCTCGGGGATCTCGTCCAGGCGCGTCAGGCGCTCGGACACCAGCGGGTAGAGCTGCTCGAACCAGCGCGGCTCTTCGTCCAGCAGCTCAAGCGCGCTTTCCACGGCGTCGGCGCTGGGCACCAGCGGTTCGGGCTGCGGCGCGTTGGGGTCGGCGGGGTTGGCCGTGGGCACGATGCGCGCCGGGCCCTCCTCGTTGGCCACCATGCCGCCCTGGGCGATGGCCTGCGCCAGCCACGGCTTGGCGGCGGCCACCCAGGCCTCAGCGCCCATGTCCTTGATGTACTGGCCGTTCATCCAGGCCAGCTTCGTCTCGTCGAACACAGCGTCCTTCTTCGTCACGCGCTCCAGGCTGAACTCGCGGCAGAGGGTCTCGCGGTCGATGAGGGTGGTCTCGCCGTCGAGCGACCAGCCGAGCAGCGCCAGGAAGTTCACCATGGCGTCGGGCAGGTAGCCGCAGTCGCGGAATTCCTCCACGCTGGCGGCGCCGTGGCGCTTGGAGAGCTTCTTGCCGTCCGGGCCCAGGATCATCGACAGGTGGGCGAAGGTGGGCACGTCGAAGCCGAGCGCCTCGTAGATGAGGATCTGGCGCGGGGTGTTGGACAGGTGGTCGTCGCCGCGGATGACGTGGGTGATGCCCATGTTCGCGTCGTCGCACACTACGGCGAAGTTGTAGGTGGGGCTGCCGTCGCTGCGCACGACGATCATGTCGTCCATCACGTCGGCGGGGAAGCTCACGTGCCCGTACACGGCGTCGTCGAACTCGATGGGGCCGTGGTCGAGCGGCACCTTCAGGCGCCACACGTGCGGCTCGCCCGCCTCGATGCGGCGCTGTGCCTCAGCGGGGTCGAGGTCGCGGCAGGTGCGGTCGTAGCCGGCGTAGCCGCCTTCCTCCTTCTCGGCGCGCTCGCGCTTGGCGTCGAGCTCTTCCTTCGTGCAGAAGCAGGGGTACACCGCGCCGCGCTCCTTCAGGCGCTCCAGCGCCGCGTCGTAGGTGTCCGTGCGCTGGGTCTGGAAGTAGGGGCCCACCGCGCCGCCCACCTCGGGGCCCTCATCCCACTTAAGGCCGAGCCACTTCATGGCGTTCAGGATGACCTGCACGTTCTCTTCGGTGGAGCGCTCGGGGTCGGTGTCCTCGATGCGCAGGATGAACGTGCCGCCCATCGCGCGGGCGAACGCCCAGTTGTAGATGGCGGTGCGGGCGCCGCCCACGTGCAGGCGGCCGGTGGGGGAGGGTGCGAAGCGCACGCGCACGGATGACTTGGTGTCGGTCATGGGTTCCTCGTTCTTCTTGGTTTCCTCGATGGCGGCGCTCTGCGCGCGGTCGGCGCGGGAGCGGCGCTCACGGCGGATGAGCGCGATGCCGCATACGAGGGAAAGTATAGACACTAACAGGGTGACGGCAAGCCACACGCCGGCCATCCCCACCCAAAAAGCTTCCGGGTACAGGCAGATCAGCAGGCTGTCGACGGGGAAGGTCCAGGTTCCGTCGGCGAAAAAGAGCCCGTGGAAGGCGGCGAACAGGCTGTCGAAGCCGACGAGCGCCCAGACGCCCAGCACGGCGAACAGCGCGACGACGGCGCCGCCGGCCCAGGCCAGAGGCCGGCCCATCGAGCGCGGCCCCCACATCTGCAGGGAACCCATCAGGCAGAACGCCGCCAGGAGCGCGCAGCTCAGCACGACGGGCATAAGCCGCGCGATGACGGCGTTGACGTCCTGGAGGTGGGAGAGCTCTTCGGGGGCGAGGGTGTAGGCGTCGTCGGCCGCGGCAAGCTCTTCGGCCGAGGCGCCGGCGTAGGGGGTGTTCGCCTCGTCGTTGATTTCGGCGATGACCTCCATCAGCTTCGCCTCGTCGGGCTCCACCACGGTGTAGTCGCGGGTCGCAAGCGCGGCGCGCACGAGCTGGTCCTGGTTGAAGGGGGAAAGCTCGGTGTTGGAGGTGGCGCGGCTCAGGGTCTCGGTCACCTGCGGCACGCCGGCGCACACCGCTACGCCGCATAGGATGAACGTGGCGGCTAAGGCCACCGCGGCGATGGTGCCGATGAGGTTGCGCTGGAACGAGCGCGTCATGCGCGCACCCCCTCGGTGGCGGCGGGCTGCGCGACGGCGGCGTTTGCCGCTTCCGCTCCAGCGCCTTCCGCATCCTTTGGATCCTCGTCGTCGAGGTCGCAGTCAACCCAGATGGTGGCAGAAGTCATGCCCTGCATGTCCTTGGAGATGGTGGGCAGCGGCCCCAGGCGGCTGAACACGCCGGCGAAGCGGCCGTTAAACAGGTAGAGTCCGTTGATGTTGTTGTAGAGCGCCGGGTCGCGGCGCACCTCGTCGTCGGAAAGCGCCTCGATGCCGGTGTCGGGCGGCAGCGTCTCGGTCTTGAACGGCGTCACGTAGGTCTGCGCGATGAAGCGGACGCCGGAGCGGCCCTCGGCGAAGCGGTCCAGGTAGGCTTCCCACTCCTCTTGCGTGCAGGCGCAGCCTGCGTGCACCTCGTCGGCGCCGTAGTGGTCGGCGGGCTTGATGATCCAGGCGTCCTTGTTCGCGCGGATGGCGGCCAGATCGGCGTGCTGGGCATCAAGGAAGCGCGTCTCGGGCACCGTGTCCTTGACGAAGGCCTGCTCGTCGGGCGTGAGGAACGCGAGGGTGCGCGGGTCGTGCAGCACGCGGAAGATCTGCTTGTCGTGGACGAGATGCCCCGCGAAGCTGCCGATGAGCGCCACCTTCTGCGCGCGCACGGCCTCGATGAGGGCCTGCGAGCCGTCCCAGTGGTCCATCACGTCGTTGGTGACGCAGCGGCGCCACACGGCGTCGA
Source organism: Candidatus Aphodovivens avistercoris (assembly GCA_018710945.1). GTDB lineage: Bacteria > Actinomycetota > Coriobacteriia > Coriobacteriales > Eggerthellaceae > Aphodovivens > Aphodovivens avistercoris. Next base: position 6,432 of record DVIW01000022.1, read on the forward strand.
TCTTCTTGCCGTCGGAGTCGCGCAGGGCCGCTCCGTCGAAGGAGAGGTCGCGCACGTCGCACACGGTGCAGTAGGCGTTGTGCGTGCTGAACACGCGCGCGTACATCTTGAACTCGTCCACCACGCCGTTCTCCAGGTAGTCCACGATGGCGACGTGGGGCTTCTTCGCCTTGTGCTCGTAGGTGTTATAGATGCGCAGGAACTCCTCCACCCAGCTGGCGAACAGCTCGCACGACTCGATGCGGTGGTTGGCGACGAAGCGGCGGAACGTCTCGGAGCGCGCGATGGAGACGGTGATCTCGCGGTTCTCGTTCATGCCGGAGGAGCCGTCGCCGTTGAACTCGCAGAACTTCACGGAGAAGTTCTCCTCGTCAAGGAAGGTGTCCACGCGCGCGAAGGGCAGCACCGCGTCGTAGCCGCGCGGTAGCAGGATGAGCTCCACCAGGCGCGGGTCGAGCTCGAACACGTCGCGGTAGGAGGGGTCGTCCAGGTAGCGCTGGATGACCTTGCACAGGATGCGGTGGGCGGTCTCGGCCGTGCGCTTCATGGCGTCGTAGGTGCGCTGGTTGAACAGGCGCGGCACGAAGCTGGAGTCCACCACCTGGTGGTGGACGATGGCCGTCGAGCGGTCCATGTAGGCGCGTGCGGCGCGGCGGCCCTCGATGTCGCCGCCAAGCGCGTCCATGATCTCAAAATACTCGCGCGTGAGCTGGGCGTTGGTTTGCATGCGCGTGGTGTCCTTCCGTCGTCGGCGCGGCGTGCTGCCGCGATTGCGTACAAGGAAGAAGTGTACCACGGCAGCGCCGTTGGCTTCGGGCCGCTGAGCAGAGGGGATGAAAGTTCCGGAGGGGGCGGGGAAGCGGCGCGGGGCTGCCGGCTCAGTCGAGGGCAGCGGCTACGTCGAGCCCGTTGCGCGTGAGCGCCTGCGAAGGATCGACGTTGCGCAGAAGCGAGGGGTCGTCGAAGAGCGCGCGCACCATGAGGTCGCGGCTGCGCAGCTCATGGTGCGCGCCGCACAGCAGGTTCTCCAGGAACGCGACCAGGTAGCGCCGCTCCGGCATGGCGCCGGCCTTCGCGTTGCGGTAGTTCGCGCGCACGAGCGCGTGGCGGAAGTAGCGGGCGTGTCGCTCGAACGGCTCGTTGTCGGCGTCGAACCCCAGGTGGCGCAGGTAGAGGATGGCGAACACGGCCACGGTGCGCGTGTTGCCCTCGCAGAAGGGGTGCACCTGCCACAAGCGCGCGATGAAGCGGGCCAGATGGTCGGTCTGCGCAGTGTCGAAATCGGGCGCGTAGGCGTAGTCCTGCTCGTCATCGAAGGCGAACGCGAGGGCACGCGCGATCATGGACGGGTCGGCATACAGCACGCTGTCGCCGTTGAGGACCAGCTCGCTTTTCACGAGGGGCTCGCGCTTGTACTCGCCAGGATGGTAGGCGGCGGCATGGAGGTCGCCGAACAGCTGCCGGTGCAGGTCGGAGAGCATGAACGGCGAGAACGCGAACGCGTTGCGGGACAGCACCTCCACGATGCGCTGGCTCACCAGGTCGGCCTCGCGCTCGGCGGCAGGGGACGACGGGGCGGCCGCACCGGAGCGGGACGTTTCCTCCGCGCGGCGTTCCCGGTAGTAGAGCCGCAGCAATTCGCCCGTCTCCTCGATGCCGCGTGCGCCTTCCACGTGTTCTCGGGCAAGTTGCTTCGCGTAGGTGGAGGGGTGCAGCCCGTCGACCTCCTGAAGTCCCATTGCCGTGCGCCAGTACCCCGCCCGCACGGCAGGGTCGGCGGGCTCATGCACCGGCACGTAGGGGAAATCGTCGGGGTTGTCGGCGGTCATGGGTCCTCGCTTCGGTTTCGTTTGATCTTGCAGGACGATTATAGCGGAGGGGCTGGCGGGGCGAAGCGGGCAAGGCTGGCAGCACGATGGTGCGGGTTCGCAGCTTGCGGTTGCGGGGGGGGGGGGCGAAGCCGACTGAACAGCGGAACGAGGAGGTTGAGAAATTGCGATCGTTGGTATAATCGTCAGGATCGATCGGTTTTGGGAAGGCGTTTGAGGAGGCGGACAATGCTTCGTCTACAGGAAAATAATCGCGGGGGGGGGGGCTTCTAGTTCGCTGATCGAGCGCGCCGCCTCTGCTGCTGGGGCGGCGTAGCATGGAAAACGCCCTCTTCGACAATCGGGCGCGTATCCTGAAAGACGATCTGGTGCAGGTCGTCAAATCGGGTGACCGCATTTCCGTGGCGGCGTCGGTTTTCTCGATGTACGCCTTCGACGAGCTGCGCGACCAGCTTGAATCGCTTGACGAATTCCGCTTCATCTACACCCAGCCCACCTTCGCCAAGGAGCGCGCGAAGAAGGAGCAGCGCGAATTCTACATCCCGCGTCAGTCGCGCGAGCAGGGGCTGTATGGCACGGAATTCGAGATCAGGCTCCGAAACGAGCTGACGCAGAAGGCGGTAGCATCTGAGTGCGCTCGTTGGATCAAGGAGAAGGCCCGCTTCAAATCGGCGAGCAAGGGCAGCGCCGAAGTGGCCTCAGCGCTTACTGTCGCAGGAAACGACGCTGTCACCTACATGCCCTTCTCGGGCTTCACAGTTGGGGAGCTTGGTTGCGGGAGCTGTCCCACCACCACGGGCATCACCCGCTTGGATACGGCAACGTCGCAAGGGTTCCTGCAGATGTTCGACAATGCATGGGAAAGCGACCAGCTGGAAGACGTTACGGATGCCGTCATCGAGAACATCTCGCAGATGTACCGCGAGAATCCGCCGGAGCTGGTGTACTACGCGGCGCTCTACCGGATCTTCCACGAGTTCCTCAGCGACACGTCTCCCGACAATCTGGCGCAGGAGGGGCTCAAGTTCCGCGACTCGAAGATATGGGGGATGCTCTACGACTTCCAGCGCGACGCGGCGCTCGCCATCATCAATAAGCTGCAGACCTACAACGGCTGCATCTTGGCCGACAGCGTCGGCCTGGGCAAGACGTTCACGGCGCTCGCTGTCATCAAGTATTACGAATCGCTCAACAAGGACGTGCTGGTCCTGTGCCCGAAGAAGCTGGCGGACAACTGGCTCACCTACAAGAACCCCCAGAACGACAACCCGATATGGGAGGACGGCCTGCATTACCGCGTTGCGTGCCACACCGACCTCAACCGGTCGCGCGGCTCGAACGTCGACGGCCTCGACCTGTCGAAGATCAACTGGGGTGCGTTCGGGCTCGTCGTCATAGACGAATCCCACAACTTCCGCAACGGCGCCGACTCGGCGCGGGCCGCCAACGACGAGACGGGAGGGGTGGAGAACCGCTACCAGCGGCTACTGAACCACGTCATCGCCGAGGGCATTCCCACCAAAGTGCTGATGCTGTCGGCGACGCCGGTGAACAACCGGTTCCGCGACCTGCGCAACCAGCTCGCGCTGGCCTACCAGGGAAAGCCGCTCGACTGGTCGGAACGCCTGGGCTTGTCGATGAGCGTGGAGGACGTGTTCAGCCGCGCGCAGGCTGCCTACACTACCTGGTCGAAGCTGCCATCGGAGGCACGCACCACGCGCGCCCTCACCGACGCGCTGGACATGGACTTCTTCCGCGTGTTGGACCAGGTGACCGTGGCGCGCTCGCGCGCCCATATCCAGCGCTACTACGACGTGGACGCCATAGGGCCGTTCCCTGAGCGCAACAAGCCCCTCTCCATCCGTCCGAAGCTATCCGATCTTGAAAACGCTCCGACGTACAGCGAGATCGCAGGCTCGCTCGACCTGCTGAAGCTCGCGGTGTACATGCCGTCGCACTACGTGCTGCCGAGCCGCGCCGGGAAGTATTCCGACGAGAATGGCAACCTCACCATGGGCGGGCGCGAGACAGGTGTCCGCCGCTTGATGGCGACGAATCTATTGAAGCGCCTCGAAAGCTCGGTCAGCTCGTTTCGGAGGACGCTCGAGCGCGTCCTCTTCGTCATGGACGAGCGCTTGGGCGAGATCGAGGAGTTCAAAGCCCATCTCGCCGATGCCGAAGACGGGGTTGCGGCAAGCTGCTCCGTCAGCATGGACGTGGAGGATCTCGACGCCGACGATGCGGAATCGGCGGAGTTCCTCACCGGCGGCAAGACTGCGTTCGATTTGCGCGATCTGGATTGGAAATCGTGGGAGCACGACATCTCCGAAGATGCGGACACGATACGCGGGCTTCTCTACATGGTTCGGCACATCGATGCTGCCCATGATGCGAAGCTGCAGGAGCTGAAGCGTCTCATCCGCAAGAAAGCGTCCGCTCCGTTTAACCCGGGAAACCGCAAGCTCATCGTGTTCACCGCGTTCGCCGACACCGCCGACTACCTTTACCAAGAGCTCGCCGACGAACTGAAGCGAGAGCTGGGGCTTGAGTTTGCCGAGGTGACGGGCACGGGCGGCGGAAAGGTCACCGTGCCTGGCGTCCACGCCGATTTCAACGAGATCCTCTCCTGCTTCTCTCCCGTATCGAAGAACCGCGATGCGGTGATCCCTCACCTGGCGGGCAAGGACATTGACATCCTCATCGCCACCGACTGCATCTCGGAGGGTCAGAACTTGCAGGACTGCGACTGCCTGGTCAACTACGACATCCACTGGAACCCCGTTCGTATCGTCCAGCGATTCGGTCGTATCGACCGCATCGGATCCCGCAACCGCGTCATCCAGTTGGTCAATTTCTGGCCTGACGTCGAGCTCGACGACTATATCAATTTGAAAGGCCGGGTCGAAAGCCGCATGCACGCGGTGGTGATGACCTCCACCGGCGATGACGACCTTCTCAACGAGAACGAACGGGGCGATCTCGAATACCGCCGCCAGCAACTCGAGCAGATGCAGAACCAGGTGGTTGACCTGGAAGAGGTGTCGGGCGGAGTGTCCATCACCGATCTGGGCCTCAACGATTTCCGCATGGACCTGGTTGCCTACCACCAGGAAAACCCCGACATCGACCGTGTGCCCACCGGCATCGATGCGGTGGTGGAGGGCGACGATCCCGGGATCATCTTCGTCCTGAAAAACGTCAACCAGCAGCTCGATGCGAAAACCCGTAACCAAATACACCCGTTCTACCTGATCTACATCGCCGAGGACGGCGGAGTGGTCCATGGCTACTTGGAGCCCAAAGAGACGCTGGACGCCATGCGGCGCCTGTGCCGGGGCAAGGCCGAGCCGGATGCGGCGCTCTGCCGTGAATACAACCGGGCTACGAAGAACGGCCGCGACATGCGTGCCGCTTCGCGCCTGCTGCGCTGCGCCATCGAATCGGTTGTGGAGCAGAAGGCGGAGGCGGATATCGACAGCTTCTTCACGGGCGGCACGACCGGGTTCCTGGAGAACGACGTGGCGGGGCTCGACGATTTCGAGCTGATCTGCTTTCTGGTGGTGAGGCCGCGTGGCTAGCGCTGGTGCGACGTTAGGGCTTCCCAGCACCGCGCTGGTGGGCAGGACGATGCCGAAGAAGGCGTTTTACGAGCATCTGGAGGTATCCGCTGCCGTCAAGGATGAGTTCGTGCATTCCATTGAACGCATCGAGCTTGTGGCCGTGCTCAAGGAATCGAGCATCCATGTTCCCGCCGGCGAGACGGTCGCCGAGGTCGATGTGCTGGGGATCCACCTGAAAGACGACGCTGCGGCAAGCGTTCCGTTGGCGGCGATAGACCTTATCGCCCGGTCGATCCCCAACAAGCTGCTGTTCGCCTGTTTCAGCGAGGGGAAGTGCAAGCTTGTTGTCAGGCGCGGCAAACTCTACAAGACCGAGTGGGTGCCGCAAGACAAAGTGCGTCTTCAATTGCAGGGCTCTACCCTGGATGAGCTTTGGGATTCTCTAGGCGCGCAAGCGGTGTTCGGCGATGCGGATCCTTCCGATTTCGCAGGGCGCCTGCAGCGCAAAGGGGAGCTCGAATCGCTTCGCGAGCAGTTGAAGAAGCTGCAGAAGAAACGGCAGGCGGAAAGGCAGATAGCCCGTCGCAATGCCTTATGGGATCAAATCAAGTCGGTTGAAAATCGAATAGCGGAACTGGAGGCTCGCTGATGGAGCGCGTGAACCTGTCAACCCGAAACATCCTGGATGAGAACGCTGCGAAGCTCGCGGAACTGTTTCCCGAAGTGGTCACAGAAGTGCGCGAGGAGGATGGCACGCTGCGCCACGCTATTGACGTCGAAGCGCTTAAGGCTCGCGTTGGTGACGTTGCAGAGGGTCAGCGCGAGCGCTACCAGTTCACGTGGCCGGGCAAGCGCGATGCCAAGCAGGAGGCGTACCGTCCCATCGACAAGTGCCTGCGACCGTGTCCGGAGGAGAGCGTCGATTGGGATACAACCCAGAACCTCTACATCGAAGGCGACAACCTCGACGCATTGAAGCTGTTGCGCGACACCTACGCCGGCAAGGTGAAGATGATCTACATCGACCCGCCGTATAACACTGGGCATGACTTTGTATACAACGACGACTTTGCTCGTACTGCCGAGGAGGAGCGAGAGGAAAGCGGCGCCTTCGACGTCGAGGGCAACGTGCTCGATGCTGCTTACAGGCAAAACAACGAATCCAACGGCCGTTTCCACTCTGACTGGTGTTCAATGATGTATCCGAGATTGCTGCTTGCACGAGATTTGCTAAGCGAAGACGGAGTGGTTTTTGTTAGCATCGATGAAAACGAGGACAGCACTCTGATTCATATAGCTAAAGAGGTATTTGGCTTCAGAAATTATCTTGGAGAGATAATTTGGGATAAACGAAATCCCAAAGGCTCTGTTGGCGGAGTGTCATTCCAGCACGAATTGATACTTGTCTTTGCACGAAATAGGACAAAATTTTCAGCAGGTCAATTTATTAAGCGCAAAGAGCATTCAGATGAGATCCAGAATAAAGCAGCTCAATTGTACGCTGCAAGTAATGGTGATTCTGACATTGCTACAAAAAAATTCAAGCAGTGGCTATCCAGCAGAAAAACAGATTTTAGCGGTGGAGAGCTTGCGTATTCGACAATCGACGAATATGGGCGAGTGTATCAAGCTGTATCTATGGCAGCTCCCGATAAACCAGAAACAAGATCTCATAGACCTTTGATTCATCCTTTAACAGGAAAAAAGTGCCCAGTTCCAGCAAAGGGCTGGAGATTTACTGACGAAAAGATGGACGAGTTGGTAGCAGATCATAAAATTGCCTTTGGGAAAGACGAGGCAACGCAACCAAGACAAAAATACTATTTGACGGATAATACGACAGAAGCATTCTCGTCATTGATATATTTTGGAGGGAATGGTGATTCTCTAGGACTTCCTTTTGACAATCCAAAACCCCTTAGCGTGATTAAGAAGTTAATCGAGAGCAGACCAAACGCCAGCTCATTAGTCATCGATTTTTTCTCTGGTTCAGCAACTACTGCCCATGCGGTTATGCAGCTCAATGCTGAGGACGGTGGCAATCGCAAGTTCATCATGGTGCAGTTGCCCGAAGTCTGCGACGAGAAGTCGGAAGCCGCTAAAGCCGGCTACAGGAACATCTGCGAGATCGGCAAGGAACGCATCCGCCGGGCGGGCAGGAAGATCGTAGCCGAAGTCGAGGAATCCAACCGCCAGCTCAAGCTTGGCGAGGAGCCGAAGAAAATTCCCGACATCGGGTTCCGCGTGCTGAAAATCGACTCGTCCAACTTCAAGGACGTGTCCGCCGAGCCCGCTGCGTTCGCGCAGGAGACGCTCATGGGGCTGGCGGACAACCTCAAGCCCGACCGCACGGCGGAGGACCTGCTATTCCAGGTGATGCCGCAACTGCAGATCCCGCTTTCCGCTTCCATCGAGAAGCTGGATATCCAGGGCTTCAACGTGTTCTCCGTCGACGGAGGTCGTTTGGTCGCCTGCTTCGACGGCGGGGTCACCACCGACGTCATCGCCGCCATGGCGAAGATGCAGCCGGATTACGCTGTCATGCGCGATGCCTCGTTCATCGGCGACGATGCGGTGTCCAACTTCAGCGAGCTGTTCAAAACCCACAGCCCCGCCACCATCACGAAGGTGATCTAGCGTTATGGAGTTCAAGTTCACCATACAGGATTACCAAACTAAGGCGGCGGAAGCGGTCGCGCGCGTGTTCGAGGGGCAGCCCAAGGTTGAAGGGTTCCAGTTCGTGCGCGACTTGGACGCCGACCGCTTCAACGCGAAAACTGCCACACGGCAGATGCGATACGAGGATGCGAGCGGCTATAAGAACGCGGCGCTCGCCTTGCCGGGGGATCGGCTTCTCGAAAACGTGCGCTCCATCCAACGTGCGAATGGCATCGCTCGGTCGGAATCGCTCCATCGCGACCTCGGAGCAGTCGAGCTCGACGTTGAAATGGAAACCGGTACGGGCAAGACCTACGTGTACACCGAGACAATCTTTGAGCTGAACAAGCGCTATGGCTGGTCGAAGTTCATCATCGTGGTGCCGTCGGTCGCCATTCGCGAAGGCGTGGCAAAATCGCTGCAAACCACCGAGCGGCATTTCGCCGAGCGCTACGGCAAGCGCATCTGGTGGTTCGTCTACAACAGCAGCCGTTTGAACGAGCTTGACGCGTTCGCCAGCCGCAGCGACATCTCGGTCATGGTCGTGAACATGCAGGCGTTCAACTCCTTTGACGAGTCGAAGAGCAAGGAGGGCCGCGGGGGCGACAAGACGGCGCGCATCATGTTCTCCGAGCGGGACGATTTCGGCAGCCGACGCCCCATCGACGTGCTGGCGGCGACGAACCCCATCCTCATCCTGGATGAGCCACAGAAGATGGGGAAGAGGAACGGCGCCACGCGCAAGGCGATGAAGCAGTTCAAGCCGCTGTTCTCGCTGAACTATTCGGCCACCCACGCCGAGCACCATAACCTGGTGTACGCTCTGGACGCGCTGGATGCCTACAACATGCGCCTGGTGAAGCGCATCGAGGTGAAGGGCATCGAGGTGCGCGGCCTGCGCGGGACCGACGGATACTTGTTCCTGCGCGGCATCAAGGTGAGCAAGGACAAACCGCCCGTGGCGAGCATCGAGTTCAAACGGCTGACGGCGGGCGGGTCCGTCGCGAAAGCGACGCGCTCGTTCAACGAGGGCGACAGCATCTACGTGGCATCGGGCGAGCTTGAGGCGTACCGCAACGACTTCACGGTGGCGGAGATCGTCCCCGACCAGAACGGCCTGTTGGGGTTCGTGCGCTTCCGCAACGGCGAGCAGATTCGCTGCGGCGAGGTTGTGGGGGATTCGTCGGCGGAGGACCTCCGCCGCGTACAGATCCGCGAGACCATCAAGTCTCACTTGGAGAAGGAAGAGCGGCTCTACGAGCGCGGCATCAAGTGCCTGTCGCTGTTCTTCATCGACGAGGTGGCGAAGTACCGCGCCTATTCCGATGACGGCGACGAGCTGACGGTGGGCTACGGCAAGGTTTTCGAGGATGAGTATGCGGCGGCTGTGAAGGGACGTTTGGACAACCCGCGCATCGGGGACGACGAGCCGGGCTCCTATGCTGCCTACCTTGCCCGATTCTCGCCCGAAGAGGTGCACAAAGGCTATTTCTCCATTGACAAGAAAGGCCATGCGGTCGACAGCAAGGTGAAACGCGGATCCGAGGACAGCGACGACGAGAGCGCCTACGAGCTGATCTTGCGCAACAAGGAGCGCCTGCTTTCCTTCGATGAGCCGACGCGGTTCGTCTTCTCCCATTCCGCGCTGCGGGAAGGGTGGGACAATCCGAACGTCTTCCAGATATGCACCCTGAAGGAATCTGGTTCAGAGACCGGAAAGCGACAGGAAGTGGGGCGCGGCATGCGCCTGTGCGTGGACCGCAACGGCGACCGACAGGATGTCGCGGCCCTCGGTGAGGGCATGGTGCAGAAGGTGAACCTGCTGACCGTTGTCGCATCGGAGAGCTATTCCAGCTTCGTGTCCAGCTTGCAGAAGGACATGCGCGCCGAGCTGCGCGAGCGTCCGAAAGCGGTGACCGAAGAGTTCCTCCGCGACTTCGTGCTGCCGCAGGGGGACGGTCCGGCGCTTTCGATGGACGAGCGGGAAGCGCGCATAGTGTACGGGTTCATCCTCATGTCGGGTTGCATCGACGCCGACGGATGCGTGTCGGACAAGTTCCGAAACGAGGGGATCACCGAGGAAGAGATCGACAAGCTCGCCGAGCCGATGCAGCAGACTGTCAGAAAGCACCTCCCGCTGATCAGCGCCGCGCTCACCAGCGTCTACGATCCGTCGGTGCTCGAAGGCATGATCGGCAACGGGCTGGAGGCGAAGGTCGCTTCGAACGCGCTGAACGAGAACTTCCGCAAGCGCGAGTTCCAAGAGCTATGGAACCGCATCAATTTTAAGCAGGCGTACACGGTTCGCTTCGACGATGAGGAGCTGCGGCGCAAGGCCATCGGCAGCATCGACAGGAACCTGAAGGTTTCCAAGGTGTCGTATCGGCTGGTCGTCGGCGAGCAGGAGGAAACCGCGCACGTCGGCCACTTGGACGAGGGGTCGCATTTCTCGCGCACTTCAACCGCCACCAAGGAACTGGACGGGTCGCCCGTTCATGTGAGATACGACCTGGTAGGCGAGGTTGCCGCGCGCGCGGGCATAACGCGTCGAAGCGCTGCGGCCATCTTGTCGGGGATCAGCCCGGCGAAGTTTGCCCTGTTCCAAGAGAATCCGGAGGAGTTCATCGCGAAGGTGGGCGATGCCATCGTCGACGAGAAGGCGACGATGGTGGTCGAGCACATCAGCTACAGCAAGCTGGAGGAGCGCTACGATTCGGCTATCTTCACCGAGGCAATGCCCGAGAGCATGGCGCGCGCCTACCGTGCGAAAAAGAACGTCCAGGACTACGTGTTTCCCGACGGCTCCGCCGAGCGCTCCGTGGAGCGCCGTTTCGCGGAGGATCTGGACGCGGCGGAAGAGGTGTGCGTTTACGCCAAGCTGCCGCGCGGGTTCCAGATTCCCACGCCGGTGGGCGGTTACGCTCCGGACTGGGCGATCGCGTTCAAGGCGGGGTCGGTGAAGCATGTTTTCTTCGTTGCCGAGACGAAGGGGTCGATGAGCTCTCTTCAGCTGCGCGGGGTGGAGCAGGCAAAGATCGAATGCGCCCGCAAGCTGTTCAACGAGATGAGCGGCAGGGATGTTCGCTATGATGCGGTGGATAGCTACGAGTCACTATTTGAGCTGGTGAGAGGGTAGCTATGGCGGTGCGGAAGCTAAATGGAGCCCCCTCCCGTTCGGCTTTGTTATCCGCTGATGCAACCGGGTGGCTTACGTTCAAACGCAATATCACCGACTCTTCGATTCTGCCGAGTTTGCTCATCCGATTTGTTTATCTGTCTGAAGCCCATGGCGTCTCTAAAAGCACTTCTGGATTCATCTCAGACCTAAGGATCGACAGGACCGAGAGAGCGAGCAGCCTCTACAAGAAACTGGGATCCGATTTGGGGGTGCGGGTTCGTGCGTTTTCCAATCCAGATGATCTGGGCGCGGCGCTCTCGGAAGGCGGACTCGCGGGTGGCGATTTTACTAATCAGGACCAGGAATTCGCATATTTCGTCTTTTCGGGGCATTCTGCAGTCGCAAAACGCGTTAAAGAATTGCCGGAGTTCAGAAAGGGTGCGGTGCGCAAAACAGGCAGCAAGCGCCAAAATAAATCTGAGTTCTACAGGTTGGATTCTTTGTTCAGGCATTTTCGCAATTCTCTTGCGCATGGTCAGTTTTCAAGGGTTGACAATGACGGAGAGCCGTTTTGGGCGTTTCAAGATTCGAATGCGAAGGGGCTTGTCACATCCAGATGGTTGTTGCGTGAAACGACTCTCTCCAAGTGGGTGCAATTGGTGAATGGGAGGGACAGAAGGATGAGGTAAATGCCGAAACTCAATCCCTCTGCTCCATGAGGCGGTGTTGGTTCCCAAAGCGAGATTCCTTCGTCCCGTTCGATTCAACAATAAGGAGGTAGTCCATGGGCATCCAAGGTCGCGTTTCGGTCGAGTGCGAATTCATTGGAAGCGACAGCAAGGAGCTTGAGAAGAAGAGCAAGGCGCTCCATTCGTTCTTCTTGAAGAAGCGCAGGGAGGTTCGAAAGCAAGCCGGGGAATCTGCCGACCCTTCAAGCGACGGCAGGCTTGTGGGGCTGGCGTGGCTTCTCAACGGCGAGCTTGTCGACGGACCTTCCGGGCAAAGCGTCTACTGCGACGACTGCGCCGGGCCGGATTCGGAGTTCCTCCCCTTCCTCGAAGAGCTCGAAAAGCGCTTCCCGGAAGTGTCGTACGTGGTCAAGTCGGGCAGCTGGCAGTCGACGGTGGATTCACCCCTTGAAGGAAACGTGCTGTTCAGAAAGGCGCTCCCATCGACTGCATTCCTGGGTCAGATCCTCAGCACCAGGACCCCCTGCGGCGGAGGGAAGGTGTTCTTCAAGGGCATCGACGCGCGCAACGCGGAGCTTGTCGGCGAGATCTCGTCCATCCTTGACGGGTATCGCCGCGCGCACGCGCCTTCTCATCCGCAGATCGACGCGTGGACGTGGCTCGTTGAAGAGTTGGGGGACCGTTGGCAGAGGGGCTTCCAGACCCGCTTCGCCGTTCCCGGCACTGCCGATGCGGTCGGCGAGGTGCTTGCGGCCATCTGCGAGCGTTTCCCCGAGATCGAGATCTACGGGCGCATTGACACGCCCAGTTCGCTGACGGTTGATGGGCAAGACGGCGACGGGCTTGGCACGGAAGTCCTTTCATGCGGGGTTTCCAAGCGCTGCTATTGGTCGCCAGCGGGATTCCGGTCGATCGGATGGAGCGAGGGCAGGGTTCCGGGATGCACCGATGCGTTCGCATCCTATGCTGGCGAGCTCACCGCAAGCCTGCTGTCGCGGCTGCCCGGCGCGTTCTCGGTCTGCGGCCGCGGGGCGAAGCTGCGCGCCCAAATGGGCGCGGGCGATCGCATCGTCCTGCACATGAACATCGACGCGCACGCTTCCGAGATCGGGCCCAATGCGCTCAACAGGGGGTTCTGCGAGTTCGTCGGAGGGTCTCACGGAGAGGATCCTTCTTTCGAGGTCGCGGTGAAGACGCTGGAAGGCAAAGCGCTCGGCCAGCTGACGCTTGCCCGCGAGGAAACGTTCGCCGTGGCGTTGAACATCAGCCGCTTTTCAGCGAAGGTTGCGAATGTCGATCCGTTCCAAGTCGAGCTGGAATGCGTCGAACCCGACGGCGCATGCGACATCGCCCCGCTTCTGGCGTTCAAGAAGTCCAACAAGCTGGCGTCCGTCTAGCGCCGCAGACGTGATGGGCGTCAGTCGTCTGATGAGCGAACGCTACAGAGCCAAGTTCAAGGAGGTCGAAACCCATGCCAAATCATCATGCAGCCAAAACGGCGACCAGCGCCAGCGGCTCGTCATCGTGCCGCTTCGAACTCGACCCTGCCGCTCCGTGGAGCGGCGTCGATTTCCGCGCGATGGACTGGACGCCCTATGGCATCGCCGACTTCGACCAGCTCGACGATGACCGCAAGCTGCTCTTGTGCATGGCGGCCTACTACGCCGATTTCGACTTCGATCCGCTGTTCAAACGGGGCGATCGCATGGCGGCTGTCGACGGCCTCGATTTGAAAGACGCGGTGAAGCTCGTGCAGCCGCTCGACGAGCGTTCGCTGCGTGGGGCGGTCTTGCGTAGGGAGGCACCCGAGGGAGGATGGGCGCCCTGCTTCAAGCGCGTTCTCGACCGCATAGAGGGACGCTGCGGCATGATCCTGCGCATCCCCTGCATTCCGCTGAACTCGGGGATCAACGACGCGCTGTGCTACGCGCACGGCGAGGGCAGGTGGCTGTGGTACGAAGAGGACGCCGAGGTGTTCGGCATGCTCGCGGAGCGCGGCGCCTCGTTCAGGATCCCTTGGGAATTCTCCGCAACCTCGCCGAGCCCCGTCTACGATGACGATTCCAAGTTCCGGGCGTTTTTCCATCTGCCCGGGGAGGTGCGTCGCATCTTCCTTGAGAGCAGGAAGTGGAGCCTCGACGGCCTTGACTTCGAGAAGGTGTCCGTGCGCAAAGAGCTGCTTGCGAGCTGGAACGCGGACGCGTATCGGTGGCTGCGCGACCATGCTCCGGACGCGCTCCGCACGGTCAAGCCGAAGGATGTCGAGGGGACGCTGCTTTCCGATGCCTTTTACGAAGGCAAGGGCCGCCCTCCGGCCAAATCCTCTGATCGGGCGTGCGTTGGCGCCATCCGAAAATGGGACGCCAAGACGGCGAAGGCCCTCGCTTCGATGGTGCGCGAGCACGATTTCGATGCGGCGGATGAGGCCTTGCGATCCGTCGGGACGGGATTTCCCGGCGGCAAGTGGGACATCGAGCTGTGGGCGGACTGCGCCAAGAGGCTCGATCGCGAAGCGTTCGGCTACCTGCTCTCCCGCGGATTCGATTTCCCCACGGCGGTTGGAAGGAGAGAGCTTCCGGAAAAGCATCCGGCCAAGCTCGAGGGCTGCTTCGTGACGGATGTCATGGCACCGCTCAAATCCTACTTAGACAAGCAGCGCAAGCTCCATTACGACCCGAATTCCCGCATGTGGGACGAGGTCGCCGAGCGCGTCAAGGACGATGCCCGTCACCTGCTGTCTACCCTGTGCGACCTGGGCTGCAAGATGCCGGATCAAAAGCGGCTGACCCACATGAACGAGAAGCTGAAGGACCGTCGCGGATACGGTCCCAAGCTGTACTTCTTCGGCGCCACCTTCAGCAACGTCGTCGCCCAATGGCCGCGCGACATCGATTTGATGCGCAAGGTGCGCGCGTCCGGCTTTCCCGTTGGCGGCGCGCCCGAGCAGGGCGCGGCGTTGCAGCTTGCCCTGGAAGGCGGCGGCGCGGCATCGGCGAAGGCCTTGGTCGAGATGGGGTTCAAGATGTCTGCGAAGCACTGGTTCGAGCTGTCCAAGCGCGAGTTGACGGAGCGGGAATACGAAGAAGCCCTCGACTTCGCGCGTGATCAGGGATGGGATGTCCGTCCGGGCAGCGGGTTCTTTCGGAAGGAAACGATGGCTTGAAGCGCCAGAGAGGGGGTTCAGACGATGACATTGATCGACGTTGACGCTCTGCGGGCGTACCTGCTGGACTATTGCGGAACGGCCCTGTTCAGCGGCTTTCCCGCTGCGCTGCTGGACGTGGCGGACATCGAACGCATGGACGGCGAGCAGCTGTGCCGCAAGGCGGAAGAACTGGGCGTTGACCTGCGGCGGTTCGCTATTGAAGATTGATCGCTTTTGTCGAGAGTTAATCTATGATCGCGTAATCTTCTCCGTCATACCAGTCGATGAGGAAGCTCAGGTCATTTCCGTACTGCACCCAAGGCGCGAATTTGAGGTCATCGGGGTCGTCGTACTTCCCCGTTTCAAAGCTATACGAATGGAAGTCGACGTCATCGTATTCGATGAAGAAGTGAAAGACGCGGCAAAGCTGCACCTCTTCCAAGTTGGTATCTGCCTTCAAGTCGTTGATTGCGATCTCCAAATCGGCGCAGGGGAGGATTTCTTCTAGATCACTAAGGGTCTTAGCGTTCTCGAGCTTCAGCCCTTTCCAGCCAGAATACTCGCACACATCACCGGGAAGCTCCCCGATGATGGATCGCTCGCCATCGCGCTCGTACTCGATCCAATATGCGCCGATAACCATTTCCATAATCGTTCTCCTTCCCGTTTCTTACAGGTGGTGAATACTTTAAATTTTAAAAATGAGCCTACGCGCGCAATCGCTAAAATATTCAAGAAATTTGGCCAGCGGCATTAGTGCGATCTGAAATATTCGGATCCCGCGCAAGCTTGAGGTCTGGGATTCGGGCTCCGTCGGCAAGCCTCTCCTTCCGTGAAAGAAGGCGCTGCCCTGCCGCAGGTTTTATTCCGTTGGCCCAATGTTGTCGCGCAGGATAGCTGCTACCTGCTGGTTGCGCTCGTGTGCTGGAAGCGTTGGGGGCCGAAACGGCACCGCAAACCCGTCGCGCACCTGGCCGCGCAGTTCGACGCCGTCGAAGCCCGATAGCCCGTGTCGGAAACAGTGCGGTCGCTTTTCCGCGCTGCTTTGCCGAAATTCGCAAAAGCATTGTCCCTTTTTCGCAGGGGATACGCCCTCATATCACCTGCGTAAGCGTATAATTATTCCTCATCGCATTAGGGCGCCGTTGGCGTTTCCGGGCGAAACGGATATGCATTTATTTGGGAGAGTTCCTTGAACGATATCGAAACGACCGCCCCGGGCGCGGCTGCGGCCCAGCCGCGCGAGAAGTTCGCCTCGCGCATCGGGTTCATCCTCATATCGGCGGGGTGCGCCATCGGGTTGGGCAACGTGTGGCGCTTTCCCTACGTCACCGGCGAGTACGGCGGGGCCGCCTTCGTGCTGCTGTACCTGCTGTTCCTGGTCATCTTGGGGCTGCCCATCCTGGTGATGGAGTTCGCCGTGGGCCGCGCCAGCCAGAAGAGCTGCGCGCGCAGCTTCAACATCCTGGAGCCGGCGGGGACCAAGTGGCACTGGTACAAGTGGTTCGCGTTCGCGGGCAACATCATCCTGATGATGTTCTACACCACGGTGGCCGGTTGGATGGTGGCCTACGCGTTCAAGACCGCCGCGGGCGAGTTCAACGGCCTGGGCTCCGAGGAAGTGGCGGGCGTGTTCGCCGCTCTGCAGGCCGACCCGCTGCAGATGTTTTTGTGGATGGCGCTCATCTGCCTGGTAGGCTTCGGCATATGCGGCATGGGCCTGCAGAAAGGGGTCGAGCGCATCACGAAGGTGATGATGGCCTGCCTGTTCGTGGCCATCGTCATCCTGGCCGTCAACTCGGTGCTGCTTCCCGGCGCGGGCGAGGGCCTGAAGTTCTACCTCATGCCCGACTTCGGGAAGATGGTCGAGAACGGCTTCGGCGACGCGGTGTACGCGGCCATGGGCCAGGCGTTCTTCACGCTGTCCATCGGCGCGTCGGGCATGGCCATCTTCGGCAGCTACATCGGGCGCGACCGGCGCCTCACCGGCGAGGCGGCCAGCGTCGCGGGGCTTTCCACCATGGTGTCGCTTCTGGCGGGCCTCGTCATCTTCCCGGCGTGCTTCGCCCTGGGCGTCAGCCCCGATTCCGGCCCCAATCTGGTGTTCGTCACGCTGCCGGGCGTGTTCAACCAGATGTGGCTGGGACAGCTCTGGGGCGCGCTGTTCTTCGTGTTCATGGTGTTCGCGGCGCTTTCCACCGTCATCGGCGTGTTCGAGAACATCATCGCGTTCGCCATGGACGAGTGGAACGTCACGCGCACGCGCGCTGTCGTGTTGTCGGGCGTCGGCATCGTGGCGCTGTCGGTGCCGTGCATTCTGGGCTTCAACCTGTGGAACGGCTTCCAGGTGCCGGGCATCGGCGACATCCAGAGCCTGGAGGACTTCATCGTCTCGAACAACGTGCTGCCGCTGGGCGGGCTGTTCTACGTAATCTTCTGCACGAGCCGTTACGGCTGGGGGTGGAAGAACTTCCTGGCCGAAGCCGACGCGGGGCGCGGCTTGCGGTTCGCGTCGTGGGCGCACGGCTGGATCAAGTACGGCATTCCGGTGCTGATGGTGGTCATCTTCATCATGGGGTACGTGCCGAAGTTCCAAATCTGGTTGGGGGCGTAGAGGGCGAAGTCTCTCTTACTGCTCTTGCCGTCCGGGCCGCCTCGGCGGCGGGGCCTCGTGCTCAAACAGTCCTCGCTTTGTCGAGGCGCCCACTGGGCGCCTCGAGTCGCTGCGGAACTGCGCGCG
>DVIW01000023.1 GCA_018710945.1 Candidatus Aphodovivens avistercoris
CGGCCTGTACGCGACCGGCAACAGCTGCGGAGGTCGCTTTGCGCTGCAGTATTGCACGCCGATCGCGGGCATCAGCATCGGGTGGGCGACGACGATGGGGAAGCTTGCGGGAGAGGCCGCTGCCGCTGCCAAGTAACCTCTGGGACGATTCGCGCTTTGAGGTTACCAATTTGAAATTCGTAACACCGAGGCCGTCGACGATCTGCTATAGTTGTGTTACGCGATTGAAAAACGTAACACGATATGCCAGAGCTCGTCGACGGCCCGGGAGCGCCGGGAGGCGGCGAGCTTCGGCGGGCAGGGAGGATCCGCATGGCCACCATCACTCGACGCCAGTTCGCGAAGCTGGCCGGCGTGGGCGCGGCCGCCATCTCGTTCGGCGGCGTGCTCGCCGCCTGCTCGAACGGCGCTGCTGCGGACGACGCGGCGGGGGCGGGCGGAGGCGCGGCCAAGCAGGTCATCGTGTCCATGACGCCCGGCTCGGAGCCGGCGGCGGGGTTCGACCCGCTGGTGTCCTGGGGCTGCGGCGAGCACGTGCACGAGCCGCTCATCCAGTCCACGCTCATCGTCACCAACGCCGACATGAGCTTCTCCAACGACCTGGCCACCGACTACTCCTGCAGCGAAGATGGCCTCACCTGGACGTTCTCCATCCGCGAGGACGCCGTGTTCTCCGACGGCGAGCCGCTGACCGCCGGCGACGTGGCCTTCACCATCAACGGCATCCTGGCCTCGCCGACCGCCGAGGCCGACCTGTCCATGGTCGACGAGGCCGTGGCGACCGGCGACTACACGGTTGAGCTGCGCCTCAACCGCCCGTTCAACATCCTGCTGTACACGCTGGCCAACGTCGGCATCTGCCCCGAGCACGCCCACGGCGATGATTACGGCACCCATCCCATCGGATCGGGCCGCTACGTGCTCACGCAATGGGACAAGGGCCAGCAGGTCATCTTCGATGCCAATCCGACCTACTATGGCGAGAAACCGCAGATCGAACGCGTGGTGGTGCTGTTCATGGACGAGGATGCCTCGCTTGCCGCCGCGCAGGCGGGATCGGTCGACCTCGCCTATACGTCCGCCACCTTCGCCGAGAACGCCGTGAGCGGCTACGACCTGTTCGACTGCGAGACGGTCGACTCGCGCGGTATCTCGCTGCCGACGCTCCCCTCCGGATCCACATGGGAAAGCGGCGGCGCCTCCTACAGCGCCGGCAACGACGTCACCGCCGACCGCGCGCTGCGCCAGGCCTTGAACGTCGCGCTCGACCGCAACCTGACCATTCAGCACACGCTCGGCGGCTTCGGCACGCCAGCGTTCAGCGTGTCCGACGGCATGCCCTGGGCGAGCGACGCCATGAAGGTGGAAACCGACGTCGAACGCGCCAAACAGATCCTCGCCGACGGCGGCTGGGCCGCTGGCGACGACGGCATCCTGGTGAAAGACGGCGTGCGCGCCGAGTTCGACCTGCTGTACATGGCGCCTGACACCGTGCGCCAGGCGCTGGCCGCCGACTTCGCCGAGCAGATGGCGGCGCTCGGCATCCAGGCGAACGTGCGGGGCCTCTCATGGGACGACCTCGAGCCGCTGTCGTACTCCCAGCCCATCCTGTGGGGCTGGGGTTCGAACTCCCCCATCGAGGTGTACGAGCTGAACCACTCGAAGGGCTGGGGCAACTACGCCTGCCGTGCCAACGAGGCGACCGACGCCCTCCTTGACCAAGCCGTCGCGCAGCCCGACATCGCCGACTCCTACGGCTTCTACCGCCAGGCGCAGTCGAGCGAAGGCGGCGTGACCCCCGACGCCGACGCGCCGTGGGTGTGGATCGCCAACGTCGACCACCTCTACTTCGTGCGCGAGAGCTTGCAGGTGGCCGAGCAGAAGCCGCACCCGCACGGCCACGGCTGGTCCATCGTCAACAACGTCGACCAGTGGACCTGGCAGTAGCGGACGGCGGCCCAGCATGCCCCTGCTCGTCCTCACCCTGCGCCAGCTGGCGAAATGTCTCCTGCTCATCCTCGCGGTGAGCTTCCTTGCGTTCGCCCTGGTGTCCGCCGCGCCCATCGACCCGATGCAGGCGAACCTGGGGCAGAGCGCCTACCTGTCGCTGACGGAGGCCGAGCGCGCCCAGCTGGCAGCCTACTGGGGCACCGACCAGCCCCTCCCCCTCCGCTATCTCGGCTGGCTGGCAGCGCTGCTCCAGGGCGACATGGGCACGAGCCTGCGCTTCAACGCCCCGGTGTCCCAGGTCATCGCCGAGCGCGCAGGGGCATCGCTGCTCCTCATGGCCATCGCTTGGGTGCTGTCAGGCGTCATCGGGTTCGCGCTGGGCATCGTGGCGGGCATGAACCGCGACCGCCTGGCCGACCGTTTGGTGAAGGGCTACTGCTTCGTGCTGGCCAGCGTCCCCACGTTCTGGCTGGCGCTTCTGGCGCTGATGGTGTTCGCGGTGGGGCTGGGGTGGTTCCCCTTCGGGTTCTCCATCCCCGTCGGCGTCGACGCGTCGTCCATCACCTGGACCGACAGGATCCACCACGCCATCCTGCCGGCGCTCGTGCTGGCCTTCGTCGGTGTGGCGAACATCGCACTGCACACGCGCGAGAAGATCATCGACATCATGAACGGCCCGTTCGCCCGCTACGCGCGCGCCCAGGGCAAAAGCCGCCTGCGCATCCTGGCGCAGCACGGCCTGCGCAACGCGTCGCTGCCCGCCATCACGCTGCAGTTCGCCTCCTTAAGCGAGATCTTCGGAGGCTCGGTGCTGGTCGAGCAGGTGTTCTCGTACCCGGGGCTGGGGCAGGCCGCCGTCACCGCAGGCCTCGGCGGCGACTCCGCGCTTCTGGCCGGCATCGCCGTCGTCTCGTCGGTCATCGTGTTCAGCGGCAACTTCATCGCCAACGTGCTCTACGGCGTCATCGACCCGCGCATCCGCCGAGGGGAGGTGGCCGCCCGTGGAGGCGAATCCCCTGCAGCCTAGCCGCGACGCCGCCCACGCGGCGCACGAGACGGAACGCGAAAGCGCGCCGATCCTGCACCTCCCGAAGGGGTGGCGCACAGGAACGCCCGCAGGCCCCGCTCCCGCTCCCGGTTTCGCCTCCGCCCCTGCGCGCCCCGCCGCCTCCTGCGACGACGGCAACGCAGCCGCATCCGAAAGCGCAGCCCCGCGCGCCGCCGGCTTCCGCCGCGGCCCGATGGACCGCCTGCTGCGCGGCGGCAACCGCACGGCCACCGCCGCCGTCGCCCTCCTGTGCGCAGTCGCGCTCATCGCCATCGTGGCGGCAGGGCTGGCGCTTGCGCCCGAGGCGGCGGCCACCAACCTGGACGCGCGCTCGCTCGCGCCGAGCCCGCAGCACCCCTTCGGCACCGACCGCCTGGGCCACGACATGCTCGTGCGCACCGTGGCGGGCCTGTCCACGAGCATCCTCATCGGGCTTGCAGCGGTGGCGGTTTCATCGCTGGTCGCGCTGGGACTGGGATGCGCTGCCGCGCTGGGCGGCCGCAAGGTGGATGCGGCCATCACCTGGCTCATCGACCTCATGATGGGCATCCCCCACATCATCCTGCTCATCCTGATCTCCTACGCGCTGGGGAAGGGCTTTTGGGGCGTGGTGGCCGGCATCGCGCTCACGCACTGGCCGAGCCTCGCCCGCGTCGTGCGCGCCGAAGTGCTGCAGGTGAAGCAGGCGCCCTACATCGCCGCCGGAGCCAAGCTCGGCCGCAGCCGCGCCGACGCGGCGCGCCGCCACGTGCTGCCTCACGTGCTGCCGCAGTTCCTCGTGGGGCTCGTGCTCATGTTCCCTCACGCCATCCTGCACGAGGCGTCTGTCACCTTCCTTGGGTTCGGTCTCTCGCCGGAATCCGCCGCCATCGGCATCATCCTGTCCGAGTCGATGAGCTACCTGTCCGCCGGCATGTGGTGGCTCGCGTTCTTCCCCGGGCTGACGCTGGTGGCCGTAGTTATGCTGTTCGACGCGTGCGGCTCGGGCATCCGCCGCCTGCTCGACCCCGCAAGCTCCCAGGAGTAGGTGAGCCGGGATGAGCGCCGCAACCCCCAACCGCATCGCCGATCACGCCGCCGGCAGCCACGCCGGCCAGCAAGCGCACCACCATCACACCCATGCCGCCGGCAGCGTCCATGCAGGCGGCCACCACCTGCTGCAGCTCGACGACGTGAGCGTGGGCTTCCAACGCTACACCGGCCGCGGCGCGCTGGCGCCCCGCGAGACGCGCTTCGTGGTGGAGAATTTGAGCCTTTCGCTGCACGAGGGCGAGATCCTGGCGCTTGTCGGCGCGTCCGGCTCGGGCAAAACGCTCATCGCCGACGCGGTCATGGGCCTGTTCGCCCCCAACGCCTACGTGACCGGGCGTGTCTGGTTCGATGGCCGCGCCATGGACGAGCGCTCGCTGGCCCCCTTGCGCGGGCGGCAGATCGGCTTCGTTCCCCAGTCGGTCGCCGCGCTCGACCCGCTGCAGCGGGTGGGTCGCCAGATCGAATCGCTGGCGCGCGACGGAGGGAAGCGCACGGCGCGGGAACGGCGGCGCGAGCTGTTCGCGCGCTACCGCCTGGACGAGGAAGCGGCGCGGCGCTACCCCTTCGAGCTGTCGGGCGGCATGGCGCGGCGCGTGCTGCTCATCGGCGCGCTGATGAACCGTCCGCGCGTCATCGTGGCCGACGAGCCCACGCCCGGCCTGGACATGCAGCTTGCCGTGCAGGCAATGGGCGACTTCCGTTCCTTCGCCGACGACGGAGGCGGCGTGCTGCTGATCACCCACGACATCGAGCTGGCCCTGCGCGTGGCCGACCGCATCGCCGTGTTCCAAGACGGCACGGTGGTGGAGGAAACCGCCGTGGCGAACTTCGCCTCGCCCGAGCTGCTGCGCCACCCCTTCAGCCGCGCGCTGTGGCACGCCCTGCCCGAGCACGGGATGGAGCCTTCCGAGGATCCCCAGACAGGCGACCCAGAGCAGGCGCGCGTCCTGCCCTCGACCGCCTGCCCCGCCGCGCCGAACGGCCCGGCCGAAACGCCGAAGCGCACCGACGGCGAAACCCCTTCGCTGTCGGCTTTGGCTAAGCGCTGCCTGCAGGCAAACGGAATCTGCTTCAGCTACGGAAAGCGCCCTGTGCTGCAGGACTTCGATCTGACGGTGAAGCCGGGCGAGCGCGTGGCGCTGCGGGCTCCGTCGGGCACGGGAAAGACGACGCTCTGCCGCATCCTTGCCGGCTACCTTGAGCCTGCGGCAGGCGAAGTTCTGGTTGACGGCGCACCGCTGCCCCGCTGCGGCGCATGCCCCGTGCAGCTTGTCGGCCAACATCCCGAACGCATGACGGACCCCGCCATCACCGTGCGGCGCAGCCTCGCCGAAGCGGCCATCGCAGCGGAAGACGCCCAGGCGCTGGCCGCTTGGGAGAGGGGAGCCGCCTCAGAAAGCGCGTCCCCCGTTCCGCAGCTGCTCGAAAGCCTGGGCGTGCAGCGGCAATGGCTCGACCGTTTCCCCTCCGAGCTCTCCGGCGGCGAATTGCAGCGCTGCTGCATCGCGCGCGCCCTCATCGCGCGCCCGCGCTACCTGGTCTGCGACGAGATCTCCACCATGCTCGATGCGGTCACGCAGGCGCGCCTGTGGCGCTTCCTTGTCGCCCACGCGCAGAAGAGCAGCATCGGCATGGTGCTCGTAACGCACTCCGACGCCCTGGCCGCCCGCATCGCCACCCGCACCGTGGAGCTGGCATGATCGGGCTGAACGAGGATCGACTCTGCACCATGCGCGGCAGCAAAGAGCAGCCGAGCAAAACAAGCGGCGCGCCCCCGCAACGCAGCTACCGGATCTGCTCGGATGGGATCTCCGAGTAGTCGAACATCACCTCGGAGTGATTGTCCCAGACGAGCTCGCGGCGCACCAGGATGCCGGACTCCTTGTCGAGCACCTCGCGGTAGATCTTGCCCACCCGGTAGAACTTGTCGCCTTCCTTGTGGAAGTGATGGTCATCCTCAACGATGCGGTAAGCGTGGGGAATGGGGCGCTCACTGCGCAGCTCGCCGTGCATGCGCTCGTCGTCGAACCAGAACAACAGCTGGAAGTCCTGGTCGGTGTTGTTCTTGAAGCGGAAGTCGATGTAGTTGTAGCTCACCGACGTGCCCGCCCCCAGGGGAACGCGCTTGCCGTGATCGGGCGCGAGCGCGTCGGAGTGCGTGTGGAATTCGGTGACGTCCAACGGACTATCCAGCACCAGCAGGTGGATGGTGTTCGCCAGGTTGCACAGTCCGCCGCCGATATCGGGAACGAGCTTGTCGTTCACGATCACGCGTCCGGCTTTGTAGCCCTTCTTCGGCGTGACCTTGCCCACGAGCCTGAAGAACGAGAACGTCTCGCCGGGATGCACGACCAGCCCGTTCATGGTGGCGCTGGCGATCTTCAGGTTCACCACTTTGTTGATCTGCAGCGTCGGGTCCACACCCTTGCCTGTCTTGATGAGGATGTTGCTGTGATGCGACAGCACGCAGGGCAGCTTCTCGTCCGCAAGCTGCGTGGCGAAACGCTCCTTCGAGAGCGCGTTCTTGATGTGGCGACGCAGGATCTCCTTCTTCTCGGAGATGGCATACGTCAGCGGATTGATATCGCAGAAATTCACGTGCTTTTCCTCGCTCATGTCCTTACCTCGTCGCAGCAACGCCGCAACCGCAGCGCCCTCTCTCGCCTAGCGAATCTCAACGCCCTCCAGCCGCCGGCTCCAGCGCTTGCTGCGCCGCCAGACTGCCAGCAGCGCCTTCTCCACATAACGCTTCTTGCCGATGCGCGTCTCACCGGGTACCTGGATGAAATGCACCAGGATGCTGGCAAGGCCAGCGGCATTGGCGCCGCGGATGTCGGTGAACACCTGATCGCCTATGACGACGGCCTCGTGTTTGGGAACCCCCAGCAAACGCAGCGCCTCTTCATAGCCGCGCGGATCGGGTTTCCCCGCATCGGCGACGAATGGGGTGTCGATGTTGGCGGTGAAGCCCTTCAGCCGCTCTGCATCGTTGTCGGACAAAAGCACGGTCTTGAAACCGAGCGCCTGCACGCGTCGGAACAGATCGTCCACCTCGGGAGTGGACGGATCGCCATGGTGCACCAGGGTGTTGTCCACATCGAAGACAAGGCCGCGGAAACCACGCTCGTAAAGCTTCCCATAATCGATGGCGAACACGCTGCGCGCATATCCCCAAGGGTAGAACCGTTCGAGCACTCCGCATCCTTTCCGCAAAGCATCCACTCCCAGCACGCAGGTATTCTAGCATCACGCGCTATAATGGCTTTCGTCTGCTACGCAAAATCCTGAAAGGCGGAAACCCTATGAGCGGCCATCCCGAGCTGATAGTCATGCTGACCCACAACGACCAGACGGTGCCGAACGCCCGCGAGGTTTTCGAAGCATGCAAAGATGCGAAGGCCCGTTTCTGGGGTTTCAAGGAGGAGCCGCTTCCCCTCGACGAGATGAAGCGGCTCTACGCGCGCATGCGGGAATGCGGCAAGACCACGTTTCTGGAAGTGGTGTGCTATACCGAGGAAGAAGGGCTCGCAGGGGCGCGCATGGCGGCGGAATGCGGCGTCGACGTGCTGATGGGCACGATGTACGCCGACTCCATCAACGACCTGTGCCGCGAGAACGGCATCAAGTACATGCCTTTCGTGGGCCGCATCACCGGCCGTCCCTCGGTGCTCGAAGGCTCCTTGGATGAGATGATCGCCCAAGCCAACGAGGCGCTGGCGAAAGGCGTGTACGGCTTCGACCTGCTGGGCTACCGCTACACCGGCGACGCCGCCGCGCTGAACAAGGCGTTCGTGGCGGCGGTGGACGCCCCGGTGTGCCTTGCTGGCAGCATAAACGGCTACCAGCGCTTGGACGAGGTGAAAGACGCCGCTCCGTGGTCGTTCACCATCGGCGGAGCGTTCTTCGAGGACAGGTTCGACGGCTCCTTCGCTGAACAGATCGACAAGGTGTGCGACTACATGGCCCGCTAGCGGTACGCCACCGCCTTTTCCGGCAGCTTGCGGCTGCAGCAGGCACCACAACACCACGCACACCATATCGAACAGGAGAGCGAAGCACCCTATCAAACCTGGGACACCGGCTCCGCCGACAGCCCGCGGCCCAGATCGTAGGCTTCTTGGAGCTTCGGGTTGCCCTCGATGGCGCCCTTCTCGTACACGCCGGGAACGCACACCACGCCCTCGTCGCGCATATGCGTGTAAGCCGCGTTGATGCGGTACGTGTCGATGAGCGGCTGGGCGATGGCGGGGTCCTTGTCCTCGAACACGGCCAGCAGGCAGCACGACGTGATGCCGAACGGGTCGGCCAACCCGCAGTACATGCGGTCCATGAACGCCTTGATTTGCGCCGAGAACGTGAAGCAGTACACCGGCGTGGCGTAGACGATGGTATCGCACGCGCGCAGGATGCCGTAGAACGGCGTCATGGCGTCTTTGCGGAAGCAGATGCCCGCGTGCGAGAAGCAGTACTCGCAGCCGATGCACCCGGCGATATCGGCGTTGCCGGCATCGATCACCTCCGCGTGATGGCCCGCGTCCTCCGCGCCCCTGATGAACGCCTCGGCAAGCAGCCACGTGTTGCCGCCCCGGCGCGGGCTTCCGATGACCACGGCGATGTTGCGCGACATGGCGCCCCCTTCCCCTCGCCCAACGAAACGACGCCATTGTAGCGCGTCTGGCCGGCTGGTTGCGCAGCAGCGCCGCGCGCGGCAGCATCCCACACGGCCACGCCGCCCGTCCGTCAGCCTGCCGCCTACGCGCCGCGCGCATCTGCGCTACCATGGCCCCATGGATGATTTCGAGAAAAGATGGCAGCGCATCCAAGACCAGCTGCGCATCCAGATGAACGGCGACGAGCAGCCGCGCTTCTCCAGCGGACGGACCCTGTTCGGCATCCGCAGCGCCGCCGAAGAGAAGATGGACCGCTTCGCCCGCGAGATCGAGGACGAGATGAACCGAAAGCGCCGCGCTCGCGAAGAGGGCGAACGCGGCGCGCACTAGCCTCCGTCACGGCCGCCCCAGCACCTGCCCGCGGCGGCGGCGCGACTACATCCGCTGGTTCAACGGATCGTCATGGTAGCAGCAGCGCGTGCTGTAGGCCAGCACGCGCTCCGCCTCGGCCAGCGAACCGTAACCCTGCAGCCGGGCCGTGGCCTCCTGGGTGGTGAGGTAGAGGTTCTCCCCGGCTTCCTCGGCCTCGTCGTAGCGCTTCGCCAGAAGCTCCAGCGTGCGGGGGCTGTAGGTCTGCAGCTCGCAGTAGTCGTAGGTCTCCAGCGAGGTGTCGCGCTCGCTGTCCTCGTTGGAATGCAGCGGACGGCCGGCGCCGCACACGTAGGGGAACTCCTCGCGCGCCTGCTCCACCCAGGCCACCATGCGCTCGGTCAGATGGCGCGCCATGGCTCGGACGCCCTCCTCCACCGGCGGCAGCAGGGCCTTTAGCTTCTCGTACTCCTCCGGCTCGGTGAACTCCATCATGCGCGCGTACTTCTCCATCATGGGGTTGCGCCCCTCCGCGCGATAGTTGGCCAGATCGTCCAGCCACGACTGCACGATCTCGTCGTTCCAGGCCAGCGCCTGGCCGCTGCGCATCGCCCTGAAC
Organism: Candidatus Aphodovivens avistercoris; assembly: GCA_018710945.1. Taxonomy (GTDB): domain Bacteria; phylum Actinomycetota; class Coriobacteriia; order Coriobacteriales; family Eggerthellaceae; genus Aphodovivens; species Aphodovivens avistercoris. The sequence continues at coordinate 9,629 of DVIW01000023.1, forward strand.
GTGTTCCAGTCGTCCTGGCACGAGGCGCGGCCGTTTTCGCCCTGCACCTTCTGGAAGAAGTCCCACTCCTCCGCCACCAGCTTGTCGATCAGCTCCTGGTTCATGCGTAACCCCCGCTCGTTTGCCACTAAATTCGTAGCATTATTTTCCCACCGACGGACCAGGCCCGCAAGCCGCCGTCGCAGCGTTGTGCACTGTGCCCGAATCCGCCGCCCGCTTATGGGCGCATGCGCCCCGCCCGCGCCGCAACCTCACACGCGATAGGCCATCAGCGGCAGCTCCCGAATGGCCTCGTGCCGCACGGCCGCCTGCACCTGCCGGGCATGGTCGAGCAGAAAGTCGCTGCCGGAGGCGGACAGCCCCTCGCCGCGCAGCAGCCCGATGACGATGCCGCTGGCCTCCTCAACGGCCCCTTCCTGCTGCAGCGGATTGCCGGCCGCCAGCGCGTCGAGGCGCGCAGCCAAGCGCACGCCTTCCCGGGGAAGGTCCGCCAGCGCCCGGTTCGCCCACTTGTAGTAGGGGCGGTAGCGGCGGTTCAGCAGAAACGCCGCCGCCTGCACGTGGTGGACGAACCGGCCGAGCGCCTCAAGCGCGGCCGCCGCCTCGCCGCGGCGCAGGCAGCGGGCGTAGTTGTACTGGCCCGCCTGGGCGGCCAGCGCGCAGTGGGCCGCCAGCTTCTTCAGGCGGATGTCCTCGGGGTAGTAGGCCTCAAACTCGGCGCGCATCGCCATGAACCGGCACGGCCCGCCATCGGCCGGCTGCTCGAACACGCGCCCGTTCACGCACAGGGCAAGCGCTTCGTCATCAAGCGCCAACCACTGCCCCACCGTGCGCGGCGGCTCGTCCAGCCCGATGAAGCGCCGGTAGAACGCGCCAGCATCCAGCACGCCCACGCGCCCCGCGCCCTCGGGCTCTTCGCGCCGCTCGAACCCTGCGAAGCGCCGGGGCAGCGCTTCGTAGGCGCGCTGCAGTTCTGCGCCGAAGCGGGCGAAGTCCTCCGAGTCCAGCCACACGCAGAACCCCGGACCCCAGTCGTGGTCGCGCGACGTCTCGTCGTCGTACCCGAAGCACTCCGACCCCTCGCCCGCAAGCCCCGCGCACCAGCGCGCCGCCGCCTCCGGGCACGCCGCGGCAAGCGCCGGACGCCCCACCTCGCGCCAGTACCGCTCCGAAAGCTCCAAGCCCTGCATGCACCCTCCCAACCATCCCGAACCGCCGTCAGAGCTGACGGGGCGAACGAACCGGGCCGCCGTGCCCGCGCGCGTCCGCGCGCTGTCCCCTTCGCCACCCCTTCAGCAAAACGCCCCCTGGTGACAGGGGGCGTTGCAGCAGCGGTTCGCCATGCCGGCCGCTTAAGCCGGCGCCATCCGAACTACGACAGGAAGTCGCCCAGCTTGCCCCACTTCTCCTGGAAGATGTCGGGGTTCATCAGCTTCAGGTCGGGCGAGATCTCGGGACGGAAGCCCATGTGGGCAAGCACGTCCTTCTCCATGTCGATGCCCGGCGCGATCTCGATGAGGGTCACCTTGCCGTCGATCAGCTTGAACACCGCACGCTCGGTGACGTAGAGGACCGTCTGGTCGGGGCGCGCGTACTGGCCGGCGAAGGTGATCTGCTCCACCTCGTCGACGAACTTGGCCGCCGTGCCCTCCTGGTCGATGACCAGCTTGCCGTCTTCGATGTGCTCCTTGGCCTTCGCCATGAAGGTGCCCGCGAACACGATCTTCTTGGCGCTGTTGGTGATGTCGATGAACCCGCCCGGGCCAGTGGGGCGGTTGCCGAACTTCGAAACGTTCAGGTTGCCGTGCTTGTCGGCCTGGGCCAGACCCAGGAAGGTGATGTCCACGCCGCCGCCGTCGATGAAGTCGAACATGTCGTTGTGCACCATGATGCACTCGGCGTTGTAGTTGCTGCCGAAGTTCGGAAGCGCCGCGGGCACGCCGCCCACGCCGCCCGCCTCGGCGACGATGGTGATCTCGTCGGTGTAGCCTTCCTCGGACACGATGGCCGACACATCAGCGGGAATGCCCACGCCTACGTTGCCGACCGCGCCCTTGCGGACCTCCATCGCGGCGCGACGGCAGATGATCTTGCGCGGCGACAGGTCGAGCACGGGAAGCTCGGAAAGCGGCTTTTTGATCTGGCCGGAAAACGACGGATCGTAGTAGACGCCCTCGGTCTGCCAGCAGGCGTCCTGGCTGGTGGCCTGCACCACGTAGTCCACCAGGATGCCGGGGATGCGCACGTCCTTCGGGTTGAGCGTGCCCTTCTTCGCCAGGTACTCCACCTGCACGATGACGATGCCGCCGGAGTTGTGCGCGGCGGTGGCCACGGCCAGGCCCTCGTTCATGACGCTCTCGTTGGCGAAGGAGATGTTGCCGTTCTCGTCGGCGATGGTGCCGCGCAGCAGCGCCACGTCAAGCGGGAAGCTCTTGTAGAACAGGTACTCCTCGCCCTGGAACTCGATGAGCTCCACCAGGTCCTCAGTGGTGACCTCGTTCATCTTGCCGCCTTCGACGCGCGGGTCGACGAACGTGCCAAGGCCCACCTTGGTCATGAGGCCGGGACGGCCCGCGGCGATCTCGCGCCACAGGTTCACGATGACGCCCTGCGGCAGGCAGTGGCAGTGGATCTTGTTCTCGAGCACCAGCTTGCACAGCGCGAACGCCGAGCCGATGTGCGCGCCGGACCAGTGGGTCACCAGGCCCGGGCCTGCCTCGCCCAGATGCGTGACGCCGCGCTCTTTCCAGTCGCCCATGGCGCAACCCTGCTTCAGGTTCAGGTTGCACGGGTGGCCCGTCTCCGCGAAGCTGTCGCGAATCGCAAGGGAAACCTCCTCCGGCCAGCCGGACAAGCCCATGCCGGCAAGGCCCACGGTGGCGCCGTCGGGGATGAGCTTCGCCGCTTCCTGTGCAGTGATGAACTTCGCCATTAAAACCTCCTTAGAAAAGGGATGATTGTTCGGCGGTCGGCACCGACGCGCCCAAGCCGGCGGCGACCCTCCCCTTACGTCTCCGTCGGCGATGGGGGCGCGCGCACCGTTCCACCGCTGCACTATAGTCTAGCACCCGCGCCGGGGGGCACGGCGCACGCTTCCGGCAAGAAACTCTGTGCATACATAACAATTCCCCGGAGGAGAATCGACGCAAGCGGCCAAACCCGTCCGTCACGCGCTGCGCCCGCGCCCCGGGGCCGTGCGCTTCCCTATAATCGGGGCGAGAGATGCGCCAACCGCGCGGAGGCCCCGCCGCCCGCCTGCCGGCACCTGCCGCAGGACGGGCCGAACGGAGGCCCAAGACGCCCAGGCGCACGCGAACGCAGGCAAGGCGTCCACGCACGCGGAAGGGGGCTCCCATGGAGCAGGAGGATCTGAAATCCGTCACCGGCACGGTGTTCAACGTGCAGCACTACAGCATCCACGACGGCCCCGGCATCCGCACGAACGTGTTCGTGAAGGGCTGCCCGCTGCGCTGCCTGTGGTGCTCCAACCCTGAATCGCAGCTTCCCGAGCCCCAGCTGATGTACCTTGAGGACAAGTGCACCGGCTGCGGCGCCTGCATCGCCGCCTGCCCGCACGACGCGGTGGAACGCCAGCCGGACCGCCCCGAGAAGGTGCGCACCGACCGCGACCGCTGCGTCGCCTGCGGCGCGTGCGTCGCGGGCTGCCCCACTGAGGCGCGCACCATCTCCGGCGAGACGATGACCGCCGGCGAGGCGTATCTGCAGGTGGAAGAAGACCGGCTGTTCTACGGCGACGAAGGCGGCCTGACCGTCGGCGGCGGCGAAGCGCTGGCGCACCCCCACTTCACCCGCGCGCTGGTGACGCTGTGCAAGGAATCGGGCATGTCCACCTGCGTGGAAACCTGCGGCGCGGTAGCCTGGGAGCAAATGCGCCCCGTCCTGGAGAACGTGGATCTGGTGCTCTACGACCTCAAGCAGATGGACTCCGCCAAGCACAAGGAGTACACCGGCCTGGGCAACGAGCTGATCCTGGACAACCTGGAGCGCATCTCGAAGGAGACCGACTGCACCATCATCGTGCGCTGCCCGGTGATCCCGCCCTGCAACGACTCCCCCGAAGAGATGCACGCCATCGGGAAGTGGCTGGTGGAAAAGGGCATCCGCGTGAGCGAGATCGATCTTTTGCCCTACCACAGCCTCGGCGAGGGCAAGCGCATGCAGCTGGAGCGCGAGAAGGGCTTCGTGAGCGAGGTGCCCGACGCCGCCTACGTGGAAAGCCTGCGCGACATCCTGCGCGGCTACGGCTTCCTGGTGAAGTAGCCGCCTGCGCTGCGGCGGCGCGCGACGGCGCGCAGCAGCGAATTCCGCTGCAGACAGGCGCCGCCGCGCTGACCGAAACGCCCTCCCTGCGCCCGCACGGAGCCCTTCTCTCCGCGCGGGCGCTTTCGCGTCCGGCGGCGAAGACGGGACAGGCCCCTACGCGTTCACCGTCGGGCGGGCCTGGCAGGGGCCGGTGTAGACGATGGGCGGCACCGGCAGCCCCTTCTCCACGAGGCGCGCGATGGGCGCGACCATCGTGAGCATGGTGCCCTCCGACAGCACCGCGCCCTCTTCGTCGTAGGCCGCGATGCGCCAGAACTGCTTGCGGCCGCCGTGGCGCGAGGGCTCTTCCCGCTCGATGTCGGCCACGCCGCGCACCACGCCGCCGAGGTTGCCGCTCTTGCGGTGCGTCACGTCGATGTTGATGCCGAAGGGGCGCTCCGTCTCGGGATCGGTGCGCGCGGCCGCCCCGTAGCTTGCCGCCGACTCCAGCACCACCAGCGTGGCGCCGCCGTGCAGAAAGCCCCACTCCTGCAGCACCTTCTCACTGATGGGCATGGTCAGCTCCACGTGGTCGGGCGTTATCTGGACGATGGAGATGTCCAGGGTGTCAAGCAGGGTCTTCATCGGAGACGGGCTTCCTTTCAGCATCGCGTTCGGGCACATCGGCACGGCAGGGGATCTCTTCCCGCCGAAGCACGCGGACATGGTGGGAGGTGTCGAGCAGCCGGACGGGAAGCGCCTCGTGCTCTTCTTCGGCGGCGGGCTGCGCCGTGCCAGGCGCCGCCGCATCCGCCGGTTCGGCCTCCGGCGGCAGCTTGCCCTTCGCCTCGCCGCGGAACGTCTTGGTGACGTTGATCAGGATGGCGCCGATGACGAAGGGCATCCAGAACACGATGCCGCGGTACACCAGGCCGATGGCCATGCCCGCCGCGCTCGACTCGCCGAACGCCGTGAAGGCCACCACCACCATCGCCTCCACCACGCCCACGCCCTGCGGGGTGATGGAGATCATCGCGAACAGCGTGGCCACCACGTAGCCGCACACCAAAGGCTCGATCAGGTTGACGCCGAACGCCACGCCCACCAGGCAGAAGCACGACAGCTCGCACAGCGACGCGATAAGCGAGCACCCGAAGGCCGCCAGCGTCGGGCGCGGATTGCGCCCGATGAGCCCCGCCGCGTCGGAGAACGATCCCACCGTGCGCTCGGCCCAGGGCTTGAGGGGGTTCTTCTTGAAGCGCATGAGCACGCGGTTGATGAGCCGCTCGATGGGCCCCAGCACCCGCAGCACCGCCGAGGGGCGCTTGCGACCCAGCACCATCACGCAGATCATGGCGCTGACCAGCACCACCACCAACAGTCCCAGAAGGAACCACAGCGGCGAGAGTCCCACGGTAAGCGCCAGCAGCACGAACGCCAAGATCATGATGGTGGCGAAGGCGCCGTCGATGGTGATCTGCATCAGCAGCGCGGCCGAGGTGGCCTTGCCCGCCGCGATGCCGCGCTTGCGCGCGTCGTTCACCACCAGCGTGGTACCGGCCAAATTCAGCGAGGGCGCGATGGTGTTCATGAAGAAGGTGCCGAACACCAGGGGCAACGTGGCGCGCGGGCTCATGTGCTCGTGCACCGCCTTGAAGCAGAACTTGTAGGCGAAGCTCTGCGAGAGGTACTTGCCCAGCTGCGTGAGCACCGCAAGCACCAGCGGCAGCGCCGAGCCGCGCTTCATCGTCTCCACCAGCTCCACCAGCTGGTCGCCCCGCATGAGCACCACCGCCAAGACGATGATGACCACCAGGCCCACCAGCAGAAGCCGTATGTTGTTGCCCTTCATGCGCGCCCCGCTTCGGCGTGCCGCCTACAGCGCGAAGCCGTAGGCGTCCAGCACGCGCTTGGGCACCATGAAGCGGACCGTCTTGTTCGGGTCCACCATCTGGCTCACGCGCACGTCGCCGCACAGGCTGAACAGCATCACCAGGTCGGCCGGATCCTGCCCCGTGCGCGCAGCCACCAGATCCACCAGGCGGTGCACCGCGCCGTCGGCCGCCTCGTCCAGCGACGGAGCGGAGTAGATCACGCCGAACTCGTCGGCGGTCTCCAGAAGCGGGGTGTCCAGCGCCAGGTCGGGCAGGGCCGTCAGCGTGACGGTGGCATGGCCGGCCACCTCGGCGCCCGACACGCTCACCTCGCCGTCGCCCATCACGGCGTGCATGTCGCCGCAGCCGAACAGCGCGCCATCAACCGCCACGGGGAAGTACAAGGTCGCGCCCGCACCGATCTGGGTGGTGTCCATGTTGCCGCCGTGCGAAGAGGGCGTGCCGCAGTTCACCGGCTCGCCCGCCGGCGCCACGCCGATGACGCCGATCATGGGCTTCAAAGGCAGGCGCACCTTGTCGTCCCACACCAACTCGTCGCCCTCGACGGCGCACAGGCGCGTGCTCCAAGCCTCAAGCTTGTCGCCGTAGACGCCCTCGTCCTTGCCCGTGCAGCTGGCCGTCTGCGCGTCCAGCTCGATGCGCTCGATGGCAACCTTCAGCGCGCCGCCCGCAACCGCGCCCTCCACGTAGATGGGGCCGGTGGCCGGGTTGATGGCGTCCCAGTCGATGGAGTCCAGCTCGTCCTCGGGCGTCTGCACCTGGTTGCCGAAGCAGTCCTTCGTGCGGATGCGCACCGTCTCCCCCGAAGCCACCCGCAACGCCGGCTCCGCCCCCTTCGAGAACGCATAGAAGATCTTGTCATCAGAAAGCTCGATCATCGCTTCCCCTCTCCTTTTTCTTTTCCAAGGCATCGCCATGCCTTGTTCGGGAATGCGCCCGTCCCGCAGAAGGACGACGCCGCAGTCTTTCTTCAAATGAGGCCCGCGAGGGGTCGGGCGGGGCGGCTCGCGCGCAGTTTGCGCAGCCCCTTGGAAGCGTTCGCAGAACGCTTCATCCAGAGGGCGAGCACCTGTTTGAGCACGTGCCGCCCCGCCCGACCACTCGCGGGCCGCGCCGGCATGAAAGCCGGCGCGCCGTCTCTTAGTGCCGGAAGTGGCGATGGCCCGTGAACACCATGGCGATGCCGTGCTCGTCGCAGGCCTGGATGCTCTCGTCGTCGCGGATGGAGCCGCCCGGCTGGATGATGGCCGTCACGCCGTAGCTCGCCAGCGTGTCGATGTTGTCGCGGAACGGGAAGAACGCGTCGGAGGCCGCCACGAGGCCCGTCGCCTCCACGCCCATGCGCTCGCACGCCTCGTGAGCGCGCTTGCAGGCCAGTTCTGCCGAGTCGACGCGGTTCGGCTGGCCGGGGCCCATACCGATGCCCGCATGGTTCTTCGACACGAGGATGGCGTTGGACTTCACGCCCTTGCACACGCGCCACGCGAACAAGAGCTCGTGCATCTCGTCGTCGGTGGGCTTGCGCTTGGTGGGAACGGTGAAGTCCTCGGGCTTCTCGTTCACGCGGTCGGTGCACTGGGCCAGCATGCCGCCGTCGACGCTGCGGAACTCGATGGCCATCGGCTCGTCCACGCCGCCCGTGCGCAGCACGCGCACGTTCTTCTTCTGCTGCAGAAGCTCGAGCGCGCCCGGCTCGAAGTCAGGCGCGATGACCACCTCGATGAACTGCTTGTTCTCATTGATGTGCTCCACCATCTCCTGCGAGACGGTCACGTTCGCCGCGATGATGCCGCCGAAGGCGCTCTTCGGGTCGCACGCGAAGGCCTTGTCGTAGGCTTCGGCCACCGTGGCCGCCACGGCCGAGCCGCAGGGGTTCTGGTGCTTGAGGATGACCACGGCGGGCTCGTCGAACTCGCGCACGAGCGACCAGCACGCGTCGGTGTCGAGGATGTTGTTGTACGACAGCTCCTTGCCGTTGAGCTGCTCGGCGTTCACGAGGCTGTGCGGGCGGGCGAAGTCGTCCATGCGGTAGAACGCCGCGGTCTGATGCGGGTTCTCGCCGTAGCGCAGGCCCTGCTGCTTCACGAGGTGCAGATCGCACGCGGCAGGCGGCTCGGTCGGCCACTCCGCGCCCGCGCCGAGCTGGCTCTCGAGCCAGCGCGCGATGGCGCCGTCGTAGGCGTTGGTGGTCTGGAACACCTGAAGCGCCAGCTTGCGGCGGGTCTCCAGCGTGGTGGCGCCGTCGTGGGCGCGCATCTCCTCGAGGATGGCGTCGTAGCTCGCGGGGTCGGTCACCACGGCCACCGAGGCGTGGTTCTTCGCGGCGGAGCGCAGCATGGACGGGCCGCCGATGTCGATGTTCTCGATGCAGGTGTCGAAGTCGGCGCCGCTCTCCACCGTCTTCTCGAAGGCGTAGAGGTTCACCACCACCATGTCGATCATCTCGATGCCGTGCTCCGCGGCCTCGGCCATGTGCTGGGCGTTGTCGCGCTTGGCCAAAAGCCCGCCGTGGACCATCGGGTGCAGCGTCTTCACGCGGCCGTCCATCATCTCGGGGAACTTCGTCACCTCGTCGATGGGGGTCACGGGCACGCCGCCCTCGGCGATGGCACGGGCCGTGCCGCCCGTCGAGATGATCTCCGCGCCGAACTCGTCGTGCAGAGCGCGCGCGAACTCCACCACGCCCGTCTTGTCCGTCACGGACATGAGGACGCGCTTGACTTTGGGATCTGCCATGCTGAACCCATCCTTTCCACCCCGGTTTCTGCCCATATGGGGAAAGGATAGCAGCCCGAGCTGGAATTTCGCCGACGGAAACCGCGAGCGCACGAAAACACCCGTGCGGAGCCCGTCACCGAGCGCAGAGGAGCAGCTGCAGCGGGACGGATCGACGCAGCGGACGGCGCGCGGGGCGGAAGCGCCGCCGCAAAGCGCGCTACGCGCGGCCCAGGCTGGCCTCGTGCTTGGCGCGCGCCTCGGCGCTGTAGCGCTGGCGGTAGCGCACGTCCACCAGCTCCGCCACGATGGCGATGGCCAGCTCCGCCGGGCTTTTCGCGCCGAACTTCAGCCCGATGGGCCGCTTCACGCGCGCCCAGTCCTCTTCGCTGCCGCCCTTGGCCAAAACCAGGTCGTGCACCGTGTCGTTCTTGCCCTTGCAGCCCATCATGCCCACGTAGTGCGCGCCGTGCTTGGTCGCCCACACGCAGCCCTCCGGGTCGAACATGTGCCCGCGCGTCAGCACGCACACGTAGTCCTCGGGCGCGCACGCCAGATCCGCCAGCCCATCGAAGTTGCCGCCGGGAAGCAGGATGCGCCGCGCGTCGGGGAAGCGCCCTTCGCTCAGGTAGGCGGGGTCGTAGTCCACCACCGTCACCGCGAAACCCACGTGCGCGGCGAGCGCGGCCACCTCGCTGGCCGCGTCGGAAGCACCCAAAAGCCACACGCGCACCGCGTCGAACAGCGGCACGGAAAGCCACGTGAGCCCCTCGAACTGCTCGTTGTGCATGCTCGGGCCGCGCGTGGCGTCCTTCATCTGGAACTTGTCGCGGTCGGAGTACGCACGCGACGCCACGATCTCCTTCGCATCGTTGCAGAAGAACACGAGCGGCTCGCCGTCGGCTGAGCCCGCGTCGCCGTACTTCTTCGTCACCTCGTTGTCGGTGTTGAGGACCGCCTCGTCGGCGTCGTAGACGACCTTGAACCCGATCCAGGCCAGATCGCCCTCGTCCAGCGCGCAGATCGCCCGCTCGAACACGGGGATGTCGGCCTCGGTCAGCGCGGCCGCGATCGTCTGCAGATACGCCGGGGCCACGTGCTCGTTGCCTGCCAGCGCTGCCTCCGAGAAGCAGGGGAAGTCCTCCGGCGCCAGCGCAGGCACGCGCCCCGCGCGCAGATCGTCGATGATGCTCTCAAGCACTGCCTTGTCCATGGGCTTCTGCCCCTTTCTGCCGGAAAACCGCCCTCGCGTCCATTCGCTTCAAACCGAACTATACATCATTCAGAATAAAAGAGCGGGCGGTTTCTTCTGCGCCCCGCTGGACGCAGAGAAACCGCCCGCCGTACGCGCCTGCGACGCGCCAGCCGGAAGCGCAGCGCGCTACTATGCGATATGGACCTTGCGGTCGGCGCCCACGCTCATGCGGCCCTCGGCGATGACGCGCAGCACGCGCGGGTACAGCTCGTGCTCGACCTCGTGGATGCGCTCCTCCAGCTGATCGACCGTCCAGCCCTCTTCCACCCGCACGGGCTCCTGCGCCACGATGGGGCCTTTGTCGTAGTCCTCGTTGGCCAAATGCACGGTCACGCCCGTCACCTTCACGCCCGCATCGAACGCGTCCTGGATGGCGTGCGCACCCTTGAACGAGGGCAAAAGCGCCGGGTGGAGGTTCAGCACGTGGTCGGGGAACGCGTCCAGCACCACGGGGGTGAGCTTGCGCATGTAGCCCGCCATCACCACGTACTCCGCGCCCGCCGCGCGCAGCGCCTCCACGATGCGCGCGTCGGCCGCCTGCGGGTCGGCGTACACCGCGCGGTTGAGCACCGTGACGGGAATGCCCGCCGTCCGCGCGCGCTCGATGCCGAACGCGTCGGGGCGCGACGACACCACGTGCACGATCTCCACCGGCAGCGCGTCGTGCGCGATCGCGTCGATGATGGCCTGCAGGTTCGTGCCGCTGCCGGACAGCAGCACGCCGATCTTCAACGGCTCGGTCATGGGAACCTCCTTCGGTCGGCGGCAGGCGGAGCGCGCCGCCAGGAACGCTGTTCGCATCCAGTATAGCCGCGATTCGCCCGCCCGGCCATCGACAAGGCCGCGCGGCAGGACTAGCATACGGAGCAAAGGAATCAGGGAGCGAGAATCGAGGGGGACCATGCAGAAGAAGGTCATCTGCGGGCTGTGCCAGGGAGCCTGCGACGTGGTGGTGGACGTGGAGGACGGGCGCATCGCGAAGGTCCGCGCCGACAAGGACTCGCCGCGCGGACGCCTCTGCCCGCGCGCGGCCCGCGCGCCCGAGGCGCTCTACGGCGAGGCGCGCATCCTGCACCCGATGGTCCGCGAGGGGGAACGCGGCGAAGGACGGCTGCGCGCGGTCAGCTGGGACGAGGCGCTTGACCGGGCGGCGGAGCTCATCCGCGGCGTCATCGACCGCCACGGCGCGCGCGCCTTCGCCACCTACTTCGGGCGCGGCATCCTGGGCACGCCGGTGGCGCGCCTGCAGCGCGGCAAGGAGGCCTTCGCCGGGCGCTTGGGCTCGCCCAACGACACGTCGTGCTCGTCCATCTGCAACCTGTCGGCGAACACCATCGTGCCGCAGACGACCTTCGGCCTGGCCACGCGCCAGATGCTCTTCGACATCGAGCACGCCGACGTCATCGTATGCTGGGGCAAGAACCCCGCCTCAGACGAGGGCCCGCGCCTTCTGCTCAAGCGCATCAAAGCCGCCAAGGAGCGCGGCGCGAAGCTGGTGGTGGTGGATCCGCGCCAGACCGGCATCGGGCAGCTGGCCGACTGGTGGGTGCCGGTGCGCCCCGGCTCCGACGGCGCGCTGGCGCTGGCGCTGCTGAAGGTCATCGTGGAGGACGGGCGCTACGACAAGGACTTCGTGCGCGACTTCACGCGGGGCTTCGACGAGCTGGCCGCCTACCTGGATGCGCTTTCGCTGGAAACCCTCTCGGCGCAGTGCGGCATCTCGGTGGCGGACATCCGCGCCCTTGCCGACCTGCTGGCCTCCACCACGCGCGCCCCGCTGGTGTTCTACACCGGCATCGAGTACCAGGCCTCGGCCCTGCAGAACGCGCGCGCCATCTGGACGCTGTGGGCCATCACGGGCAAGCTGGACGCGGAAGGCGGCGTGTTCTTCCGCATGAAGGGGGTGGGGCCGTTCAAGGCGTTCTCGCTCGACGCGCTGCCCGAAGGCGCCGACGAGCCCTTCGGCGCACGGGAGTTCCCCCTGTTCTACCGATACATCGGGCAGGCGGACTTCATCCGCTTCCCCCGCGCCGTGCTCGACGACGACCCCTACCCCGTGCGCGGCCTGCTGATCAGCGGTGGATCGCCCGCGACGACGTTTCCCGACAGCGCAACGTGGAAGCGCGCCTACGCGAAGCTGGAATGCCTCATTGTCGTGGATCGCTTCAACACCGAAGAGTGCCGCTGGGCCGACGTGGTGCTGCCGGCGGCCAGCCTGTTCGAGACGCCGCGTCTGGCCTGGGGCCCTAACGGCGCGTTCGCGCGCGACGCGGTGGTGCCGCCGGCTGGCGAGGCGCGCAACGACGTGCTGATCATGGCGGGCATCGCCCGCCGCCTGGGAACGGGCGAGGGCCTGCCGCGCGACGAGGGCGAGCTGCGGGAATGGATGGTGGCCGGCGCGCAGACCTCCTACACCGACATGTGGACGCGCACGGTGCCCGAAGACGCGGAGTTCCGCAAATACACCGCGGGGACGCTGCGCGTCGACGGCCAGCCCGGCTTCCCCACGCCGTCGGGCAAGTTCGAGATCGCCTCGTGCGTGCTGGCCGAGCACGGCATCGAGCCGCTGCCGAAGTACGTTGACATCTACGACTTCACCGGGCAGGACGCGCGCGAGTGGCCTTTCCTGCTGTCCACCGGCGCGCGCGACGACGCGCGCATGGGGGCGTTCGGCGCGAACATCCCCGGCATCGCGAAGCTGGACGACCCGCACGCCGAGCTGTGCGCACAGGACGCTGCGGAGCTTGGCGTAGCCGATGGCGACAAAGTGCGCGTGAGCACGGTCTACGGCAGCCTGGTGCTGCCCGTGCGCATCGCCGGCCTGGCGCGCGGCGCGGTGCACCTGCCCCACGGCGGCGGCAGCTCCTACATGCCGCCCGCCTGGCGCGACGGCAACTGCAACGACCTGGCCAGCCTGGACGCCGTGGACCCCGACACGGGCTTCGTCCTCATCAAGACGCTCCCCTGCAAGGTTGAGAAGGTCGAGGAATAGCGGAAACCCTGGGCGCTCGCGTCAGGCGGGCGCCCAGGAGAAATCGGAGCGGGCGAACGCCGGAACGCCCGCCCCGAACGTACGGGAAGTCCAAGCACCATCGAAGCAAGCGCCTAAGCGACGATTTTCAGATACTCCCTGCAGGTCACCGCGCGAACCGTCGATTTCCGGAAGGCGGCGGCATCGCGCGTGAGAATGAAGTCGATGTCGTTGAGCTCGGCGCAGGCGCGAACAAGGCCGTCTTCGAAGTCGGGCTCATTCGAATCGAAGGACATCAAGCACTCCTCGCCGCCCAAAGGCGCCACGGCAACGAGCCCCAGAAGCAAGCCGAGAAGCTTTCGGCCGGACGCTTCGCCGTATTGCTTCGACAAGATGTAGTACGCATCTTTGAACGACATCGCCGTGGCGAACCCAATGTCGCCGCCTCCGTTGCAGCGGGCAAGAACGTCGCAGGCTTCCTGTGATTGGGGGCGCTCTTTGCATACGGCATCCAGCAGGATGTTCGTATCGAGAAGCAGCCTTCTCCTTCTGAAATCACGCATAGCGACCCGCAATCATGTCCTTCATTTCCTCGTCGGTCTGACTGCCCAGCCAGGTTGCTTCGGGCAGCGCCTCGCGCGCCTTCATGAACGCGCTCCAAGCATCACCCTGCATGCCGCTTTTCTCGACGGGCTGGGGCACCTCCCCCGACTTCGCTATGTTCTCCCAAACCGTTTTTATGACCGCGCCGGGAGTGAGCCCCGCCATCCTGATGTAAGCCTCCGCCTTTTGGACGATCCGCTCATCAACCCGTCCAGACACCACTGCCGAAGCCATGCGTCCCTCCAATCTGTATACTTGTATACAGCATAGTGGCACAAGAGCAAGCACGCAACGGGTCACGTCGCGCCAAAGGGAACGAAGGAGGACAAGGCTACGCCGCTGGAACCTCCGCATTGCTCTTCACCTGGACGATAAGCTCCACCAAACGCTTCTGTCTCTTGTCGTCGAACAGACGAATGAACGATGCGGGCCTGTCGAAAGGCGGCTTCATCAAATCGGCCGGTTCCATGTACCCGTTCGCCTCCACGAACTCGACCACCTTGTGCACGAAAGCCACCTGCTGCTGGTTGAGCGTCTCGTCGTTGACGAATTCGGCGAACGCCTCCATTGCCGCTTCGTGATCGAGCTTCGCAATGCTCCTTACGAGCAAGCCGAACGGGGTTTGCCCATACGCCGCTCGGTACTCCTTTTCCGTTCCCAGCTCATGCGTGAATATCTTCTCCAGCTGCTCGAACTCGAACGAAGTCATCGGCTTGTTGTGCGTGAGCTTGTGAATGACGAAATTGTCCAGATTCTCGTTGATGTAGCGGTTGACCTTCAGCTTGTAATCCGTGTAGTCCTCGCCTGGATCAAGCAGGTTCCCTTCGCTCCGAGATATCACCGCGTCGGATATGTCGGTGACGACATCAAGCTGCCTGCCTTCATCCACGATGAACTTCACCAAATCGCGAAGCTCCTCGCGGACCTCTTCCAAAGCCAGCGCATCCGCACCTTCCAAAAACCCTTCTTCGCTCACGCGCTGAACGAAAGCAAGTTTCTCTCTGACCTGGGGAATGCTCACCTTGCTCTCCAGTGCAAGAGCGATGCGCAGAACCTTCGCGCGATAGGCGTCAGCCTTTTCGCCCAAAACCACCGCAACCATGAAACCATACATGAGCGAATCAAAACGCAGCGCATACTGGTCCTTCTCGCTCATCTTGACCAACGGAGCCACGTCCCGCTGAAGCTCGACCACATCGCCCTCTGAAAGGCTGACATAGGCTACGTGGTAGCTGAATTTCTCCACAGCATGCAAACGCAGCTTCACCGCAGCTTTGACGGGCTCTTCTTTTAGATCCGACACCAGCGACACCATCTGGTACACGATCTCGCTGCGCCATTTCTGATGCGGCTCATCGGCGAACGCGCTTGTCTGCATGGCGTGGACAAGCTCCGTCTGGCGTTTGAATATCTTCTCCGACAAGCTTTCCGGGTTCTTCCCCTCCGCCATGTTCTTCCCTTGGCGGAAGAACTCGAAGTTCCCGCAGTAGTCGAAGATGAAGAACCGACGCTTATCGGCGTACTCCCCATCAATGCGATCTGAGGCGAAGAGCCCCTCGCACAGCCGCGTCCCGCGCCCTATCATCTGCCAGAACTTCGTCTTCGATTTGACCTGCTTGAAGAACACGAGATTGAGAACCTCGGGCACGTCGATGCCGGTATCCATCATGTCAACCGAAACCGCGATGACGGGCAGCTCCTTCGCTTTGAAATCGGCAATGACGGTGCCCGAGTAGTCGTCGCCGTGCACCACCCGCCGGATGAACCCGCCCGTCGCAAGCTTCGGATACAGCTTGTTGAAGCGGTCAACGATGAATTGGGCGTGCTTCTTGTTCTGGGCGAAGATGATGGTCTTGCCGATTCGCTCGCCTCCTTGAACCTTGATCCCGTTCTCCATGAGATCTTGAAGCACGGTGTCGACGGTATCCCCGTTGAAAACCCAGCGATTCAGCTTCGAAGATGGCGTGAAATCGGGCGCCTGCACGCCAGTCGCCTCTTCCCAGTCGTCATCGTAGCGCTCTTTGTCTTCCTCGGACAGGTCGTCGTAGGTTATGCCTTCCCCCAGAAACGTCGTGGACGCTTCGATGTTGTAGTAGGGCACGAGGTAATGGTCTCGATAGACCGCCGTATCGTATTCGTACACATACGTGGGAACGCCGCGCTCCACCTCGAAGAAATCGTAGGTGTTGCGATCAACCTCGTCTTTGGGCGTTGCGGTAAGCCCCACCACTTGGGCGTCGAAATACTCGAAAATCGCCCGGTATTTCTTGAAAATGGAGCGATGCGCCTCATCAACGATGATCAAATCGAAATGAGCCGGCGTGTACAAGCGAGCGCCGTCGTCGCCCTTCACCTCGTCGATGGCATTGAGGATGCTGGGATAGGTGGAGAAGACGATGCGCGCATCCTTGTTCTCGCTCTTGTCTTTCGCCAGACAGAGATTGCACAGGCTCATGTGGGGCAGATACTCCTGGAAGGAATGCTTCGCCTGGCTGACCAAAGCGACGCGATCCGCCAGAAACAGCACGTTGGTCACGTGGTTGGCGCGTGCCAGGACATCAACCAAACCTGCCGCCGTGCGCGTCTTTCCCGTTCCCGTTGCCATGACCAGCAAGCTTCTGCGATGCCCCTCGTCCATGTTCGCGCAAATCGCCTTGATCGCTTCGATCTGGTAATAGCGGCCGGAGATCTTCTCGTCCACGCGCATCGAAGAAAGCGGCATCGCACTGCTGCGACGGTTCATCATGCGCTGCAGGTCATCGCGGCCGAACACGCCGGAGCACGGCCTTTCGGGCGAACTCTCGTCATCGCAGAAAAACGTCTCGAAGCCGTTCGACAGGAAGATGAACGGCTTGTAACCGTAGCGCGCCTCCAAACATTCAGCGTAAAGGCGCGCTTGATTCAGTCCCTTCTTGGCACCATGCATGGTGCGTTTCGCTTCGATGATGGCAAGCGGCTTGCCGTCCTTGCCGTTGAGCACGTAGTCAACGAAGCCGCGCCCCTCCTCGTTGGGCATGCCCGCCACTTCGACTTCGGTTTCAACGTTTCTCTCCAGATCCCACCCCGCATAGCGCAGATCCATGTCGATGTAGCGGCGACGCGTCTCGTATTCGAGAATCTCATCAGGATTGAACGCATCCGCAGGATCATGCGATGCCTTCGCCCGTGCAAACTGCTCTTGAAGCTCGCGAACCTGCTCCTCAAGCCTTCGGATGTCTTCATCTTTCTGCGCAATCAGGCTTTCCCGCTCTTTGATCGCCTTGACGTCAAGGGCAAGCCTAACTGCAGGTACGCGCTTTTCCTCAAAATGGCGCTCAACGTACTCTTTGCCACCGTAGCAGTAGTCTATCCACTGGATGAAATCGAAAAGAACCCTGAGAGAAAGCATGGCATCCTGCGGCGCCACCTTGCGCTCGGTGTGAACCGACAGGTTGCCCAGCTTGATGACGAACGGCAGTTTCGACCATGTGGTGCGATCGACGGCAAAACGGAACGAAGGCTCGTGGACAAGCGATGAGAGGTTGTCCTTGTATGGTTGCTTCATCTGCGGATCAGCGGCGTACACCCACTTCACCGCGAGCTCAAGCGCCTTTCGGCATCCCACCGCGCACATGGCGGGACTCGTGGTGAACGTGCGCTCCGCCTCGATGCAAGCATCGGAGAACAAAGCGTATTTCGTCTGGCCTTTGAGGAAGTCGAAGTTCATAGCAGTCCTCTTGATTGCGCACCGCGTCTCTTTGCCCAAGCGACATCGCCTGAAGCTAACTGAAGTGTTCCTCTAAAATCCTATCGTACAGCATTATCGCCCTCGCCAGGTGTTCCCGCGCAGCGAAATTCCAATTTGTCGACCTGATGGACGAAAGAAATAAACTCTCTCTGAAGCGACATTGAAGGCAGCACAACAACAGCTTTTTCAACTATCTTGGCGTTTAGATTCTTCATTGTCACGCCAACTGCATCCCTCTCAAGAGCCTCAGCGAACGTTGGAAACGAAACGACACGTTGCAAATACTCACCGAGGCATAGATTTGCATCCGGTCTTAAAATCATACTTCCAGTTCCACAGAGCAGTCCTTCTTGATCAACAACTGCACAGCGGCCTATCTCGCCTCGCCGGCCTAACACCACATCTCCCTCCTTGAGGTGATAGGCCTTCATTGATGCATACTTTTCTTCGTTGACCGTGAGCTTCTTGTCGACTTTTATTTTTCCGTTGACGATATGCGAGGGATTTACAAGAGCATGACCACCAAGGACATAATCGCTTTTATGGAGCGCGCTGCCGAATGGCCCTATTCTCACTTCACAGAATTGCTTTATTGAGCAACAGGACATCGTGGAGCATTGCGAATTGCACGGATCCCCGAACATCTCAATAAACCGGGATTTCCGCAGATCGTCGAGCTTTGCGAGATACCTCTCTCGGATGGCTACAATTGACTCGACTCCATCTAGAATGGCAGCTATTGTTCTCTGGCCGTTCAAATCAGGAAGATGAACAATCCTCTTGCCGTAATCCTTAAAGTAAATATGAGGAATCGTTGATCCGCTGAAGCCAGATCCCAATCTAAGCGACCTGACCAGATGGAATAAAAAAGAACAGTCAACATCGTTGGAAGGGATCAAGGCCTGCATCGTGCCCAAAACAGACGACTCGCCCTTGCAACGGCATGCTCTTCCGACGCCAGCACCATCCTTCACTACCGCAACATATGGAGCACCGTTTTGGTAAGAAGGCAGGTATCCAACAATTCCAGAAGCCCCGTAAACAGGGTAAGGCCCTTCCAGCATCACGTCTTTTTGACGCAATGATGATTTACCCTTTATGCAAACTTCCTCCAATCGAACCCGCTCCCCATGAAACCGGGGTTTGAAACCTCGGCTCTCTTGCAGCGACTGGCAAAACGGCCGATCAGCAGATATATTTCCTGTGCGACTGGCGCACGTTTTGCTGATCGACCATTGCGTAGCACAACGTCGTATCTATCTTGCTGTGCCCTAAGAGCACTTGGACCTGCTCTATGGGCATCCCCTTGTCTATCGCCCGCGTTGCCAACGTCCGACGGAACTTGTGCGGATGGATCCGCTGGTTGATCGATCGTCTGCCGAGCATCCGCAAGCGCACCTCCACCCCGCTCACCATAAGACGATCATGCGGAGCATTCAGCGAAACGAACAGGGCCTCGTTGTCGTCGGCCCGTTGCCCAAGATAACGGCTCAGGTGAATCTTCGCGCGTGCGTCGAAATATACCTTGCGCTCTTTGCTCCCCTTGCCGCGCACGACGCATTCCCGGCGCTCAAAGTCGATATCGTCTTTGTTAAGCTTCACCAGCTCGCCGACGCGCATCCCCGTAGATGAAAGCAGATCGACTATCGCCAGATCGCGAAGGGTTTCGCAGTCATCGCGCAAAGCCTCCATCGACTCGTCGGAAATAACGGGCTTGACCGTTTGAAGCGAGCGAATCTTTTTGATCCGGCGCATCGGGCTTTTGTAGATGTAGTCTTCCGCCTCAAGCCAGGAAAACAAGCTCGAAATGATGCGCCGCACGTTGTCGACGGTCACATTGCTCACGGTACCCGATGCTTGATACTCGGATAAATAAGATCGTACATCGCTTGTCGTGATGCAGGCGAACGGCTTATCAATACCAGCCGCAAATCGCTTCAGCGTAATGGTGTAGTACTTTATTGACCTCGGCGAACAACCCTCCACGGCTTTCGCTCCGAAGAACGCATCCAACATCTCCGTGTTGTTGAGCGAGCCGCTATCCGCTGCGGGAAAGTCTTCCTGCCCAAGCAGACAGTGCGTGAGCACTGCATGAAGCCGCTCCATCTGGGCGCCGTCAAGCGAGCCTGCCATGAGCCGTTCGATCTCACTGATGGTGAAGAACTTCTCCCGCATGATTCCTCCAATCGTCAACCTTCCGACAATCGAAGGATGTCACACCGGCAGCGCTATCGCTGCAGAGGCGCTCCAACGGCAAGCAATCAGCCGAAATACTCTTGAGCCAGACTGTCGTACAGCGTTTGAAGCCTGTCGATGCTCGCACGAGCAGCAGATTCCAATTTGTCGACCTGGCGCACGAAGGCAAGATACTTATCCTGCAGATCCATAGGAGGGACAGGGATTCGCATCTTTGCCAGATCGGATATCGACAAATATCTCACCGTGGTCCCGCTACACGAATCGCTCAGATTCTTTGCAAAACTATTATTGGAAAAGAGCGCAACAAGGTATCTCGACCTGGGACTCATTCCGGTTCGAGCAAGCCAGGTAATCATTCCGTCCTGAAAATAAAACTTGTCTTCTCCGCTAACGATGTAGCACTTGCCAAGTGTGCCACGCGAGGTAACGAGTATGTCGTCAGCTCCAGGAACATATCCAGCTGCTTTTAAGCCTGCATACCGTTCTTCGGTGATATACGAATCGACGCTCGGGTTAGTACCGTCAGCAAGACAACCAACATCCGCGAGTCGATAAAACGGCACTCCACCCTTTACCAGATCTTTAGCATAGATTCGCTTCGAGGAGCCAACGCGATAAAGCTCATTCAACTGCCTCATGGGCCAGGCATTGCCACCAACAGGATCCCCAAACATCTCAATAAACCGGGATTTTCGCAGATCGTCAAGGGCGGCTAGCTGGTTGCATACACCTTCTTCAAGGCGGGCGACCCTCTCAAACTGAGCAGCAATACAGCGCTGATCGCCAATCGCAGGCAGCTCTAGTTCCATTGACTTCAATATTGAAAGGTTAATGTTATTCTGCGCCGCTCCGCGGCCAGAGTGCTTGGACAATGCCTTGCGAGACCTGAGCCAATGGTAAAGATAATCTCGATCCACACTCCCTTTATATTCATCCTTAACCCGGAAACCCGCAATAGCCTGATTAGTGGCCGCAGGGATCTTCAGAATTCCAACCTCGCCAATCGAAGCGAAAATCGAATACAGAATCGTGCCTTTTTCAAACAGCTTTGCAGAGGAATTGCTCATTCCGCTTTCGGTAATGCACTCCTCGGTCGAGCAAACGTACTTGCCCTTCATGTCGCTGATTTTTACCCATGGTATCGTTCCGTCTTGCCAGTACTCCAAAACAGATCGTTTTGGAGTACCTCCAGACCGAATTTCGCAAACCTCCTCCAGCTTCACCCGCCGTCCTTCAAACCGGGGTTTGTTCATCGCGCCGGTCATTCCAGCACCTCGCCGGCTTCGTAGCAGGCAGCGATGTAGCTGCGCGGCTGGTAGAAGAAGTCAGTGTTGTAGTCGGATATGGCATCGCTGATCCAAGAACCGTAAACCTGCATCAGCGTTTCGACGCAGCTTTCGTCCTCACCCATCGCGTCTTCGATCAACCGCGCATAGACCCCCGCGATGACCCAACGGTCGAGAACCTCGTATTGGCAAGCGGAAACGTTATCGAAATCGCCCGTCACGATGCCCGCCATCTCGCAATATTCGTCAGCAACATGATCGATCGAATCGCTATGCAAAACGTTGGCGTATTCGTAGATACGAGCCACGTTTTCCTTCCCCAGTTGTGTCACCACATCGCTGCGACGCAGCTTGCGCGTCCTTCCGATATGCTCGATCAGACCGCATGCGTAGAACAGATCGCTGTCATTCCTCATTTCCCGCCTCATAGCTCTTCAGAAAACGAAGGGTCGCAAGCGCCCTTGCCGTATGGAAGCTGATCTGATGGGTTGGCCTCTTGAACTTCGCAAGCGCCCAAAACGCCTCACGCGAAATTTTCCCGCTGGCGAAATCCTCGACGTAGTTGAAGATGGTGTCGTTCGCCATGGGCCCTTCAACGATGTCGTAGTCATGGGCGATCCCACGCCGACACGCTGCAATGAAATCCAACCATTCCTCGGTCATCTCGGGAAAGCGCTTCACGCGAAGGGTTTCATCCGGCGTATAAAGATGCTCGTTCATCATCCCTTTGCCGGAGAATCGACACGCCCACTTCCTTGCCTGCTCGGGATAAAGCGTGCAGTAGAAGCCGAAGTAGAAGTCCTTGTTGTACTTCGCCACGCAAATCTCGGGAAGCTCAACCGTCTCCTTGCTCCCATGGTACAACACGGCCTCGCTCATTCGCCATCACCTCCGAGCATCTTCTTGAGCTCAGCCAGCCCTTCAACCATCTGCCTGTTCAGATCTTCAAGGTCGGCCAGTATATCCTCGGTCGGCGGATACTCCACGCGCTCATATTCGATGGCGGTGTACTTGTTGAAGCTGAAATCGTAGCCGTTTTCCACTATCTCGCTCTTGGGAACCAAGAAGCTCTTCTCGTTTCGCTCGCGCGTCCGCTCCCCTTCCAGATTCTCCCAACGTGCAAGAATGTCCGGAATGTCGTCGTGCTTCTCGTCCGCATCGCGCTTGTCGTCAAGCGTGAAGCCGTCACCTTCCATGTTGTAGAGCCACACGTCGTCAGTGCCGCCAGCGTCGGTTTTCGTGAAAACGAGGATCGCCGTGCTCACGCCCGAATACGGCTTGAACACCCCACTGGGCATGTAGATGACGGCATCGAGCTTCTGGTTCTCGACGAGCTCGCGACGCAGCTGCGCGTACGCTTTCGCATTGCTGCGGAACAACACGCCGTTCGGCACGATGCAAGCGCAGCGGCCGCCCTTCTTCAGCATGCGCAGGAACAGCGCAACGAACAGAAGCTCGGTCTGCTTGGAATCCACGATCGCTTTCAAGCTGGGGTCGATGTCCTCTTCATCGACGTTGCCGGTGAAGGGCGGATTCGCAAGCACCAGGTCGTATCTTCCCCGAATGGTGTTGTTCTTGCTGATGGAATCCAGATAGCGGATGTCGGGCATGTCGACGCCATGCAGCAGCATGTTCATCGTCGAGATGCGCAGCATCGTCTGATCCATTTCGAAACCGCTGAATTGCTGCTTCCCGCCCTTCTCTCCCGCAAAAGCAGCCCAGTCGGCATCGCCCATGGGCTGGCTGCCGTCATCGTTGCGGGCGCGAAGATACTCCGCCGCGCTGATGAGGAAACCGGCCGTTCCCATAGCCGGATCGCAGATGAGCTCGCCGGGCTTCGGCTTCACAAGGCGAACCATCATCTCGCGGATATGCTGAGGGGTGCGGAACTGGCCGTTCGTGCCCGCCGTGTTCAGCTTGCTGAGCATGTATTCGTACAGATCGCCGAGGTCGCCGATATGGTCGTCGAAATCGGCCATGAGCGATTCTATGCCGCTGACGGCCTTCTGCAACGTGCGCGGGTTCTGAATGCCGAACGTAGCGCTTTCCATGCACTCAGAAAAAGGGGTGCCATCGTTGAGAGACTTGAGAAAAGGAAACGCCTCGTCCTGAACCACCTTGAGCATCGCTTCCGGCTCAAGATCCTTGAACACGTTCCAGCGCATGCGCTTGCCCTCAATGGTTTGAGGGAAAATATGCTCTTGAGGGATGCCGAGCCCTTCAAGGCGCTCGATTTCGAATTCCTTCTCATCCAGCCGTCTCATGAACATGAGGTACGTTAGCTGGCTTATCACTTCAAGAGGGTTGGTTATGCCGCCCTCCCACATCTTTTGCCAGATGTCGTCAACCTTGTTTTTGGTCGCACCCGTAATCATTCGACGCCCTTTCGCACCAAGCAAGGGAAGCGGCTTGCCACCGCAGTCATCTCAACGGAAAGCCGCCAGCCCGTTTTCAGGCGGCGGCTCTCTTCTCGACGAGTGCGCACCGCATCGTCGCGCGCACTCCCCAACCAGCGCCCCCCATGCCGAAAGGAACGCCGTCTCGCCCTATTCCGCGTACTTCACCACACCGGTGCCGGGGACGACCTTGCCCACGACCACCGGGTCCTCGCCGGCTTCGCGCAGGTTCGCCGTCACGGCGTCGACCTGAGCGGGATCCACCAGCAGGATCATGCCGATGCCCATGTTGAAGGTCTTGCGCGCTTCCTCGTCGGTCAGGCCCGCCGCCTCGCAACCCAGCCTGATGACGGCGGGAACCTCCCACGCCGCCGTGTCCACGAGAGCGTCGAGCGAATCGGGCAGCGCGCGGTTGAGGTTCTCGGTGATGCCGCCGCCCGTGATGTGCGCGAGCGCGTGCACCGCGCCGGGCAGGGCGCGCAAGGCACCCAGCACCGGCTTCACGTAGATGCGCGTGGGCGCCAAAAGCGCCTCGCCGAGCGCGCGCCCGCCAAGCGCCTCGCAGGGCGCGGCCAGCTCGTCAGCCGTCTTGCCCTCCACGAGCACGCGGCGCACGAGCGAGTAGCCGTTGGAGTGGAAGCCGCTCGAACGCAGGCCCACCAGCACGTCGCCCTCGCGCACGCCATCGGGCCCGATCATCTTCGGGCGGTCGACCACGCCCACCGTGAAGCCCGACAGGTCGTAGTCGTCGGGGTCCATCACACCGGGGTGCTCGGCCATCTCGCCGCCGATGAGCGCGCAGCCCGCCTGGCGGCAGCCCTCGGCGATGCCGCCCACCACCTCGGCCACGTGCTCGCGGCGCAGCTTGCCGATGGCGATGTAGTCCAGGAAGAACAGCGGCTCGGCGCCGCAGGCCAGAATGTCGTTCACGCACATGGCCACCAGGTCGATGCCCACCGTGTCGTGCTTGCCCAGAAGCTGCGCCAGCTTGAGCTTCGTGCCCACGCCGTCGGTGCCCGAGATCATGACAGGATCGTCCATGTCCTTGAACGCCGCGGCGCTGAACAGGCCGCCGAATCCGCCGATGTCGCCGATCACCTCGGGGCGGTAGGTGGAGTGCACGGCGTCCTTAATGGCGTCGACCGCCGCCGCGCCTTCCTCGATGTCAACGCCAGCTTCGGCGTAGGTGATCTGCTTGTCCATGGGCCGTCCTTCCGAAAGGTCGAAGAGTTCCTTGCCGTCCATTATACGTTGCCCGCGCGCCGCCTAGCCCAGCTTCTCCAGCTCGGCGCGCCACTTCGCCGAAACCGTGCCGGGCTCCAAGAAGCTGCGCCGCTGCGCGACCTCCGGCACGCCCACCACGTAGTCGCCCGAGAAGCAGGCGTCGCAGTAGCCCGCGTGGTCGGCCGACACCGCCTCGTGCAGCCCCGGCAGCGAGATGTAGGCCAGCGAGTCCGCCCCGATCCAGCGGCGCTGCTGCTCAAGCGTGAGGTTCGCCGAGATCAGCTGGTCTTGCGTGTCGGTGTCGATGCCGTAGAAGCAGGGCCACTTCACCTCGGGCGACTCGATGCGCAGGTGCACCTCGGCCGCGCCCGCCTCGCGCAGCATCTGCACGAGCTTCTTCGACGTGTTGCCGCGCACGATGCTGTCGTCCACCACCACCAGGCGCTTGCCCGCAATGACGCTGGGCAGCGGGTTCAGCTTCAGGCGGATGCCCAGCTGGCGCATGGCCTGGGTGGGCTCGATGAAGGTGCGCCCCACGTAGCGGTTCTTCACGATGCCGTCCGAATACGGGATGCCGCTTTCCTCCGCGTAGCCCATCGCGCCCGGCACGCCCGAGTCGGGCACGCCCAGCACCAGATCGGCCTCCACCGGCGCCTCGCGCGCCAGGATGCGCCCCATCGCGCGGCGCGCCTGGTAGACGCTGCGCCCGTCCATTACCGAGTCGGGGCGGGCGAAGTAGACGTACTCGAAGATGCACGCGGCGCGCCGGCGCGCCGGAACGGCCTGCTCGCTGGAGACGCCCTCCTCGTTGAAGCGCACCAGCTCACCGGGCTCAACGTCGCGCACGTAGCGCGCGCCCACGATGTCCAGCCCGCACGTCTCCGACGACACCACCCAGCCGCGGCCCTCCGGCAGCTCACCGATGACCAGGGGGCGGATGCCGTTGGGGTCGCGGAACGCGTACAGCGAGCTGGGGCTTGCCAGCACCATGGCGTAGGCGCCTTCCAGCTGCTGCATGACGGCGCGGATGCCGTCGCGCAGATGATGCGTCTCGCGCGTGATCTTGCCGATGAGCTTGGCCGCCACCTCCGAGTCGGTGCCCGCCCGCAGGCTCTCGCCCGCGCCCACCAGCCGCGCCTTGATGGCGGCGGTGTTCACCAGCGTGCCGTTGTGCGCCAGCGCGATCAGCACGTCGTCGATGGCCGAGATGTGCGGCTGGGCCGCCTCCCACGACGCCGCCGCGCCGCTGGTGGAGTAGCGCACGTGCCCCGCCGCCACGAAGCCGGAAAGCGCCGCCAGGCTGGCCTCGTCGAACACCTGGGTCACCAGGCCCAGGTCCTTCGTGGCCATGATCGTCTCGCCGTCGCCCACCGCGATGCCGGCGCTCTCCTGCCCGCGGTGCTGCAGCGCCTGCAGGCCGAAGCAGGTCATGCGCGCCACGTCCTCACCCGGCGCGTACACGCCGAACACGGCGCATTCTTCCTCCAAACGGTCGGGGCGCTGCCCCGGGAACACCGAACCGCTCATGCCGCCGCCAACTCCTCCGTTGCATCGGACACGGCCGAAGCCGCGTCGTTTTCCGTATCCGGCCCGCCGGCCTCCTGCGCGCCGCCCGCCGCGTGCTGGCCGGGCACCGTCGTCTCGTCCACGTAGGCGAACAGCACGTAGCGTCCGTCGCTGGGAAGGTTATCGCAGGTGACGAACGCGAAGATATGGTCGATGGCCGACGCGTCGGGCAGGGAGCCCTCCGGCGCCGCCACACTGCGGCCCATCTTGTCCTGCACGTAGGCCGCCATATCCTCCGCGCTGCCGAACGCGGTCTGCGCCAGCGGGTCGTCCGCCGCGCAGTGCACCAGCGAGAACGTGGTCAGCCGGTAGTTGCCCTGCGGCGTGAGCAGGTACACCGTGCGGTGCGCGTTGAACTGCGCCGCGTCCTGGAAATCGGCCAGGCAGGCGAACATCGAGCCGTTGTTCAGGTGGTGCCCGTAGACGATGTTGTTCGCGTCGGAGAAATCGGCCGCGTTGGCCGCCGACAGGAAGATGGTGCCGAACGTGGCGCCGAAGCCCTGCTGGCCGTTGAAATCGTAGGTCAGGTAGCGCTCGTCGTTGTCGGTGTGCACGATGGGGTAGTTCACCACGGTGCCGGGGATGTAGATCCAACCCACCACGTCGGGGTTGATGGCGCGCAGGGCGTCCCAATCCACCTGCAGATCCTCAAGCGAGGCGCCTTCGATGTCCTCGGGCGCGGCGAAGGCCTCATCGGCGATCTTGTCGTAGGCGTTTTGGCCCTGCCAGTACGAAAACGCCAGGAAGCCGAGCACTCCCAGCGACAGCACGAGGATGACCAGCGCCACGGCGAACACCACGCGCCAGGGCCCTTTGCCTTTGCTGTTCTTGCCGCCCTTCTTGCCGCCCGCGCCCGCAGGCCCGGCGGCAGGGCGGTAGCCCGAGCCGTCGTCGCTGCGGCGGTACGCCTGGGCGCCCGCTGCCGCGGAGGCGGGGTGCGGAGCAGGACGGGACGGGTTCGGCCGCCGGCTGCCCGAGCGCCGCGCGCTGTCGGGGGCCGCCGCCGGGCGCGGGACCGCCGCATCGCCGCCAGCAGCGCGGCGCGGCGCCTTCCGGGCGGGACGGGGCCGCGCCGCGCTGTCGCTCTGCGCGGGCGAGGTCGTGCGCGCCGGCCGCGCAGGGGCGGGGTCGCCATAGCACAGGCCGTTCGCGCCGCCGGGCGCAGCGGGACGGGCGTGCGACCCCGCCGCTTGCCGGCGCGCCGGGCGCTGCGGGCCGCCCTCGGCCGGCCGCGCGGGGCGCGGGGCATGCGCGCCGCTGCGGGCAGGCCCATTGTTCAGGCCGCCCGTCCGTCCGTCTTCGTCCCGCCTTCGGTGATCGGCCACGTCCGCCTCCCTTCGCCAGCGCCGCCGCGCGGCGCGCCGTTTTCCCCATCATACGCAGAACGCCCCCAGTACGGGGGCGCAAAAACGCGAAACCGCCCGGTATCCACGGGCGGTTTCGCCACACGGCCTGAACGGCCGTCCTACTTCTTCTTCATCTCGTCGATGAAACCCTTCACGATGAACACGACGATGATCAAAACGACGATCGCCGCGGCGACCGGTATGGTCCAACCAGGCAACTCAGGCATCGGGGCACCCTTCGTTCGTGCGCGCGGGCGGCGCGCGGTCCATTCGCCCTATCAGCCGGCCATGATAGCGCTATCCTCACCCGAGCGCAAGCGCGCCTCCAGCGCATCGGCCACGGCGGCCACCACTTCCACGCGCGCGCTTTTCTTGTCGTCGCCGGGCACCACGATCCACGGCGCGAACGGCGTGGAGGTCAGGCGCATCATGTCCTGGGCGGCGGCGCGGTACTGCGGGCGCTTCGCGCGGTTGCGCCAGT
Source organism: Candidatus Aphodovivens avistercoris (assembly GCA_018710945.1). Taxonomy (GTDB): domain Bacteria; phylum Actinomycetota; class Coriobacteriia; order Coriobacteriales; family Eggerthellaceae; genus Aphodovivens; species Aphodovivens avistercoris. The sequence continues at coordinate 37,556 of DVIW01000023.1, forward strand.
CCTCCGAGGTGATCTTCCAGCGCTTGGCGGGCGTGTCCTCGCGCTCGCGGAAGCGGCGCAGCTGCTCGTCGGGGCTCACGTCGATCCAGAACTTCAGCAGGATGGCGCCCCAGCGCGCCAGCTCGCGCTCGAAGTCGTTGATCTCGTCGTAGGCGCGCCCCCACTCCGCCGGCGTGGCGAAGCCCTCCACGCGCTCCACCAGCACGCGGCCGTACCAGCTGCGGTCGTAGATGCCCACGTGCCCCGCCTTGGGCAGCCGCGTCCAGTAGCGCCACAGGTGCGGGTGCAGCAGCTCGGGACGGGTGGGCGCCGGACTGGGGAAGATGGTGTAGGCGCGCGCGTCAAGCGCCTGGGCCACGCGCTTGATGGCGCCGCCCTTGCCGGCGGCGTCCCAGCCCTCGAACAGCGCGATCAGAGGAATGCGCTTGCGGTACATCTCCAGCTCCAGGCGGTAGAGCCGCTTCTGCTCCTTCTTCAGGCGGCGGCGGTACTCCTCATCGTCCATCGGCTGGACGGGCTCGTACTTCTTGGGAAGCGCGGGCGCGTCGTCCACCAGGATGAACCGCGACGCGGCGGGCGCTTGGGAATGCTGGCGACGCGCCGCCTCTTCCGAGGCCGCCACGGCAGCGGCGTCGTCGGCAGGATCGGGCGTGCGCACGGCGTCGGCCGGCTCGGGCATCACCGCGCAGGCCTCACCGGCGGGAATGCCCTCGCCCTCCGCAGCGGGCACAGGCTCCGACGCGGCCTTGCCGCCCGTCGCCTCGGCCAGCGCCTTGTCGGAGTTGGCGGCCGCCGCAGCGGCGGCTGCCGCGGCGGCGGGGTCTTCCGGAGCGTCCAGCGCGCGCTCGAGCGCCACGCACAGCGTCTCGGCGATCTTCAGGTTGGCCGAGCGCTTGTCCTCGCCGTTGACGAGCGTCCACGGAGCGAAGCTGAAGTCGCTGCGCGAGAGCAGGCGGTCGTAGAGCCGGTAGGCGTGCGGGTAGTCCGCCGCGCTGGCCAGCTTGCCCTCGCTCACGCGCCAGCGCGTGGCGGGATCGTCGTAGAGGCGCTCCAGACGGCGGCGCTGCATCTTCTCGCGCACGTGGACGAAGAACTTCACCAGCACGTAGCCGTCGTTGACCAGCTGACGCTCGAACTCCGCAGCCGACTCCACCGCGCGGTCGAGCGAGCGCGCGCGGCGCTCGTCGCGCGCGAAGGCGGCCACCTCGGCGGCGCGGCCCTTGCGCCCCTTGCGGTGCGGCGCGCCCGCCTCGGCGTGCGCCTCGTGGCTGCGCTCGTGTTCGTCGAAGTCGTCGCCCGCCTCGGTCATCAGCATGCGCTGCACCGATGACGAGTACCAGCCGCGGTCGTAGAAGGTGATGGTGCCGCGCTCGCCGAGCGCCTTCCAGAACTGCTGCATGGGCGGGTAGAAGTCCTGCACGCCCCAGGGAGCGCCGGGGAAAGCGCGCGCGGCGGCCATGTCCAGATCGGACGTGACGTGCACGGTGGTGGCGCGCGCGTCGAGGCGGTACATCAGATCGGAGATGCGGCTGCCCTTGCCGGCGCCGTTCCAACCCTCGAACAGCACCACCAGGCCCACGTTCTCGGCGCGCGCCCGCTGCTGCAGCGCGGTAAGGCGCTCCATCAGCGCGTCGCGCTTCGCCTTGTACTCCGCTTTCTCGGGAGCCTCCCGCATGAAGTCGACCGTCTCGAGCATGCGCCCTCCCCTTTCCGGCCCGCCGGCGCGCTGCAACGGCCCGAAAGCCGCCGCCCTGCCGCACGGACGCCGCGCGTGTTTTTGCAACGAATTTGCATTTTACCATGGCGCGCCCTCGGCGCAGCCGCCACGCCCGAAGCCGCGGCAATGCAGCACCGCACGCCTCGCCCCGAAGCGACCCTCAAGCGTCACGCATCCCCTCCCGAAGCGACCGTGCCGCGCCGCGCCCCCTCCCGCCGCAGCCGTGCACCC
>DVIW01000024.1 GCA_018710945.1 Candidatus Aphodovivens avistercoris
CCCGGGGCTTGTGGACGGCGGGGAAAAGCATGGACTTAAGGAGGATTTCCGGTGACAAAGCCGCACGATACGCTATACTCTCTTTCGCTAAATTGCGGGCGTGGTTCAATGGTAGAACTTGAGCTTCCCAAGCTTACAACGCGGGTTCGATTCCCGTCGCCCGCTCCAGCCTTGACCGGGCATCATCGCTTTTCGATGGTGCCCGTTTTGCGTTTCGGAGGGGGTTAACTCTTCCAGTTTTTTCCAGTATACTTTCCAGTGTATGGTATCGTTAATGAACACCGATTTAGAAAGGGGCAGGTCAGAGGGCATTCTCGAACCGCAGGACGGCTTGTGGGGCAAAAGCTTCCCAAGCTCGTATTCGCGGGTTCGAGTCCCGTCACCCGCTCCAGAGAAAGCAGCGGCAACGGAAACCCTCCGTTGCCGTTTTTCGTTTCGGCCAAGTGAGGAGAGCCGTCGTGAAGCAGCCAGTCGAAAGGGGAGCGTTCGGCGCTCGTTCCGTCGGCTTCGATGGGCTGCTGCGTGCGCTTTCCGGCGGAGAGCCCCGTTCTTGCATGGTTGGGATTAGTCGCGGGGAGGCCCGGTGACGTTGCGGGCGCGCATGGTCGCCTCATGGGTTCTCGTTGCAGCGTGGGCGTGCTTTATCTTTTTCATGTCGGCGCATACCGGGGCCGATCTCGATGGCGGCAGCGATCTTGTGGGCCGCATCAAGGCATGGCTTGACGGCATCCAGTCGGCGCTGCTGGGGGAAGGGGTCGATGCGGTTTCCTCCATCGCCCACTTTTGCGAGTACCTTGTTTTCGGGGCGCTGCTCAACAACGCACTCCGCCATCATGTGCCCTTGCGTTGCGCGCTCATTGCGGCGGTGCTCGTCGCCAGCTTGTACGGCATAACCGACGAGGTGCACCAGCTTTTCGTGCCGGGCCGAGCCTGCGATCCCGTCGACTGGCTGGTGGACACGGCGGGCGCGGCTACGGGTTCGCTTCTGCTCTGGCTTATGGCGCGGCGGAAATGCTCAGAAGCTGAATCGGAGGCTTCTCGGAAAAGCCGAGAAGCCGCGTGAAGCGGTGCACGGGAGCAGGACATAAAGGCTTCCGCGCGGTCGCTCGATGCGGGGCGGCGCGCGACCGCGCTGCCAGTTGCCGCATTCCGCCGCCCCGTCTCACCCCTCTGCATCGTCGCTGGCAACCAGGTCGATGACCTCCTGCTTCGAGTGCACGCCTAGCTTCGCGTAGATGTTGCGCGTATGGTAGTTCACCGTCCCTGCCGCAATGAACAGCTCTCGCTGAATGCGCGCGGAAGAGAAGCCGCGTGCCAGCAATGCAAGCACGTCAACCTCGCGATTCGAGAGCCCGTAGCGCTTTCCTACCGCTGCACAGCGAGCAAGGAAACGGTTGGACGGTGACGACTGGCTGTTATGCATATCGGCCTCCAGGTAGTCGGGGCGTGAGGTTGCCATGCTGGTGGGAGCGGCGAATTCGGCGGGACAGGAGCGCTTGGCGAAATCGCCTGCGCCCGCTTCGCCATCCTCGCCGCTGCGGCTTGCGTTCTTGTCGGCGCCTGCCCCGCTGTTGGGAAAAGGTTGCTTGGCTTGCGCCCCGCCGGTCAGGATCGCCTTGCCGGCACCTGCCGCCTCGCATCCGATCGGCGCAGGCTCGGAGCCGGTTTTGAGCGCTTCCTGCCCGCTTCGCCCGAAAGCGGATGCGCCCGCTTTGCCGAGTCCGGGATCCGCTGCGTCGTCGCCAGGCTCGACCTTCTGGGCTTTCACGATGGAGACGATCAGCACCACGCTCAGCACCTCGATGCTCACCAGGACGATGGTCAGCGACGCAAGGGAGTTGCCAAGGCCGTTCAGCGCGTTGCTGCAGAATCCGCCTACGTACCATCCCACGCTGTTGAGCAGCGTTATCACGGTGCGGCTGAGCGCATAGGTTTTGAGCGCGCTGAGCGAGAAGAACTCTGCGAACCCGATGGACGCGATGAACAGCACCACTTCGGTGCCCAGCTCCCCAATGGAAATGAACCGCGCCGTGGGCGTTGCGTCGAACAGCGTGAAAAAGGGCACGATCAGCGCCAAAAGGAAGCAGCAGGGAACCACCAGGGATGGCGTGATGAAATCCCGGTTGGCGACGACGATGAACACGCTTGCCGCGATCAGCGGGATGAACGTGGCCAGTGCGTAGAACACGAACGTGTAAGTGCTGTGGCTGGAGAAGTAATCGAGGAAGCCCGTGGCGAAGCCGCAAACGAAGATGGGGAGAAGCAGCAGGATGAAATTGATGGGCCGGTCGCGCGATTCCGTCTCCAGCGTGTAGCGGGGCATCACGTCGTGGCGAACGGCGTGGAACAGGATCTCCGACGCCATGGGCAGTGCGACGATGACGGCAAGCGTTGTCGATTGGGGCAGGTACATCGCCAGCGTGCTCACGCCCAGCGCCACCGCCACGAGCATGGGGAAGCTGCAGATGGCGGTTTTAAGCCCCACGCGGCTGTAGGCGAGGGCCCACTGCTGCGCCATGATGCCCGAGAACATGCCGGTGAGGATGCCGCCTGCCACCAGCAGAGCCATGCTGGAGTCGGCGTGCGGCTCCAATCCGTTGATGATGAGCAGCAGCGTTCCGCCCGCCATTCCGATAGGGACGACGACCTTCGTGGGAACGGCGGTGAGCTGGTTGATTCCGATGCGCGGCGAGAATGCGATGACGAGGGTGACGGCCAGCATCACCAACGAGCTGATCATGTAGGGCGAGCTCATGAGCGATATGGGCGCCGCCGCTTCGATGCCGGCGGTGTTTGCGTAGAACAGCAGGTAGATCCATGCCAAGAGCAGCGCAACGCCCGCGTATGCCGGCGATACGATTCCCGACCCGCTGCTGCGCATGATCCCCCTCCTTTCTGAAGTCCCCCGGCACATTATCGCGGCTGCCTGCAGGCGAATTGGCCGCCGATCAGCCGAACCATATGTTCCGTATGGGATATTTCATAACTTCGAATCGGCCGGGGGGGGGGGGG
>DVIW01000003.1 GCA_018710945.1 Candidatus Aphodovivens avistercoris
TACATCGAGGGCACCCTCCAGAAGAAGGAGGGCGACCGCCTGGGCATCTACCGCATCTACCCCGAGGACGCCGAGGCCATCAAGGAGACGGCCGCGTTCTGGGAGGGCAAGGACTGGCGCAGCCAGGCCGAAGCCGCCTTGCACGCGACCGTGCCGGATTACGACCTTGTCGACAAGATGCAGGAGCAGCTCGTCTTCCTGCGCTTCATGTTCGACGTGCCCGAGGGCCGCGTGATCGCCGACTACCAGAAGATCATCGACATGGGCTGCAACGGGCTCATCGATATCTGCCGTGCTCACCTTGAAGAGCTCGGCATGCCCGAGACAGGCGAAGCATACGAGAAATACACGTATTACCTCGGCACGATCATGGCGCTCGAGGGCGTCATCGCCTTCGCGAACAACTACGCCGATGAGGCCCTGCGCCTGGCGGAGGAGTGCGACGACGAGGAGCGCGCCAACGAGCTGCGCGAGATCGCGCGCGTCTGCCGCAAGGTCCCGGCCGAGCCCTCCGACACCTTCCAGGAGGCCGTGCAGGCATGGTGGTTCGCGCACCTGTGCATCTTTATCGAGCTCAACGGCCGCGGCATCTCCCCGGGCCGCTTCGACCAGTACATGTACCGCCCCTACCTCGCCTCCAAGCAGGCGGGCACCCTCACGGACGAGGAAGCGCTGGAGCTTATGGAGCTCTTGCGCGTGAAGTGCACCGAGATCGGCCGTTTGCACCCGGTGTTCACCGAGTCCTACCTGGGCGGCTCCATCTACCAGAACCTGACGCTCGGCGGTTCCGACCGCTACGGCATGCCCGCCGACAACGAGCTCTCCCGCCTGGTCCTCAAGGCCGGCATCAACGTCAAGACCTGGCAGCCGACGCTGTCCGTGCGCTGGCGCGACGACATGTCCAAGGAGTTCAAGGACGCCGTCGTCGAGTGCATCAAGGCCGGCTCGGGCTACCCGGCGCTGTTCAACGACAAGATGGGCACCGAGCGCTTCATGAAAGACTCGGGAGCGAATCTCGAGGATGCGCGCGACTGGGCGCCGTGCGGCTGCGTCGACATGCAGCTCTGCGGCAAGCGTATGCCGATGTACTCCGTCCCGCACACCAACAACCTGAAGATCCTCGAGCTCGTCATGAACGATGGCGTGAACCCGGTCACGGGCGACAAGCTCGTTAACGTGAGCACGCCTTTCCTCGAGAGCTCTTTCGAGCAGATCGTCGAATCCTACCATCAGGCTGTCCGCGACATCGTGGAAGACGAGGAGCGCTGCTTCAACATCGCGATGGCCGTGCACAATTCGCTCGGCCTCGTGCATCCGTTCCTCTCTGCCTTGCTGGACGACTGCCTGGACAACGGCAAGGACGCCTACTCCGGCGGCTGCCGCTACAACGACCCGGCCTACGTCATCTCCTGCGGCATCATCAACGTCGCGAACTCCCTGGCCGCCATCAAGAAGTGCGTCTTCGACGACAAGAAGTTCACGCTCGCCGAGCTCAAGGAGGCCATGGACGCGAACTTCGAGGGGCGCGAGGAGATGCGCAAGGCGCTGCTCGACGCGCCGAAGTACGGCAACGACGACGACTACGTCGACGAGATCGTGGTCGAACTGTACGACGAGTGGTCTGATGCCAGCACGCGCGTAACGAACTGGCTTGGCGAGAAATGGCAGCCTTCCACGCTGTCCGTCACCACCCAGGTGCTCCTGGGCAAGGCCTGCGGCGCCACGCCTGACGGCCGCCTGGCGCAGGACACCGTCGGCGACGGCGCGCTGTCGGCCTACCCCGGCACCGACGAGAACGGCCCGACCGCCCTCATCCGCTCGGCCTGCAAGGTCCACGACATGAACCTGCAGTCCACGCTGTTCAACATGAAGTTCAACCCGGCCGCCATCGAGGGGCCGGAGGGCACCGACAAGTTCATCGGCCTCAACGACGCCTACTTCGGCCTGGGCGGCTACCAGGTCCAGTACAACGTCGTCGACCGCAACATGCTCGTCGACGCCGTCGAGAACCCGCAGGACTACACCGACCTCATGGTCCGCGTGGCCGGCTTCACCGCCCGCTTCATCGACCTGGGCCCCGACGTCCAGCAGCAGATCATCGACCGCACCGAGTTCGAGACCGCCTAGGCCTCCCTCCCGGCGCGGCCTGGAGGGGAGGGGCCCCCGCCCCTCCCCCGGCCCGGCGCCCCCTCCGCGCCGGGCGCGACCGCACGTCCCCATGAAAGGAGGGACACCATGGCTTCCGAAGGGAAGAACCGCATCGCCTACCTGGTCACCAGCTTCGTCCTTCTGCTCTTCCTCGGGCTCATCTACGCCTGGTCGGTCTTCATCGGCCCGCTCGAGGGCGAGTTCGGCTGGGCCCGCTCCCAGACCTCGGTGACCTTCACCATCTCCATGATCGGCTTCTGCGTGGGCAACCTGGCCTCCGGCGCCATCACGCCGAGGACCTCCCCGCGCGTGTCGATCCTCATCGCCGCCGCCTGCGCCGCCGCCGGCTTCGCGGCCTCCTCGTTCACGACCTCGCTTCTGTGGATATACGTCTCCTACGGCGTGCTCTGCGGCTTCGCCGTGGGCCTGGGCGCCAACTGCGCGCTGTCCACCGCCCTCAAGTGGTTCCCCGACCGCCAGGGCCTGGCCTCCGGCGCGCTGCTCATGGGCTTCGGCCTGGGCAGCCTGGTCTTCAGCACCCCGGTGACCATGCTGCTCTCGTCGCTGGGCTGGCGCACCACCTTCCGCGTGCTGGCCGTCGTCTTCGGCGCCCTGCTCGTGCTGGCGGCGCTCGTCCTCAAGAACCCCTCGGCGGAGTGGAGCGCGGCCATGGTCGCCAAGGCGCGCCAGGGCGGCAAGGTCGCCCAGCACGACTTCACCACCCCCGAGATGCTCAAGAGCCCCGCGTTCTGGGTGTTCATGCTCTGGATCGTCTTCGTGACCTCGGTGGGCCTCGCGCTCATCTCCAACGCCGTCCCCGCCGCCGAGGCCGTCCTCATGGCCCAGCCGGGCGCCGACGCCGCCGCGGCCACCCTCATGGCCACCACGGCGATGGGCACCATCTCCGGCTTCAACGGCCTGGGGCGCCTGTCGGCCGGCTTCTTCTGGGACAAGTTCGGCTTCCGGGCGACGCTGATCTTCGTGTCCGGCGGCATGGTGCTGTCGATGGCCGCCTGCCTGCTCGCCGACATGTCTCTGTCCTTCCCGCTCATCGTCGTCGGCTTCGTCCTTCTGGGCCTGGCCTACGGCGGCTCGATGAGCTCCTGCTCGGCGATGATCGGCAGCTTCTTCGGCACGAAGCACTACAGCCTGAACTACGGCATCGCCTCCTGCAACCTGATCGTCGCCTCGCTCATCGGCCCGACGATCCTCTCGGCGCTGCTCGACAGCTCGGGCGGGTACTTCTCCTCCTTCGCCGTCTTCCTCGGCTTCGCCGCGGTCTCCTTCGTCCTCCTGTTCTTCGTGAGGCGCCCGAAGGACCCCGTGCGGCCCGAGGGGGGCGAAGAGTAGCTTCGACCATAACGGGCGTGACATTTGTACAGGGCGTTCTTACCCTGAACGTACAGCCAGCTTGAACGCCCGTTATGTCCGCCGCCGACCTTTTCGTCGGCGGCGGGCCGTTGCGGCAGGCCGTTGCTGCCACCCCACTTATTCGCAGCGGTCTGTCGCAAAAAATGCGTTCACGATCGGGTGAACGCATTTTATTTTCCGGGGATGTTTCAAGGATGGGATGGAGGAAGCATTTCCGAATGCATGTCTGAGCGCATGTGAAAAGAAACTCGCAAAAGTCCTTGACCTAAGCATGACGAACGTATAATATTCTAATCCGCGCTTAGCGCAACCGGTCAGGTAGCTCAGTTGGTAGAGCAGGGGATTGAAAATCCCCGTGCCGGGGGTTCGAGTCCCTCTCTGACCACCATCGAAATCAAAAGGCCTGCGTTTGCAGGCCTTTTTGCGTTACCTATATCTTGGGTTAAGTTTCGGGTTATGTTTCAAAAAGTGTGTCCTTCGGGATTATTCACTGCCTGTATCTCGTGGGCATATGGAACTCCTCCCAGATGATCCCCGTTCCGTGCTCGTCCGGAGCGCCGTCCTCTCGCTTCGATTCGCTCGACACTGCGGCGAACAGCCCGTCCACATCGTCGTCTGTTGGCATGACGCGTAGGATTTCTGCTGCGGGAAGCGGGCTTTCGGTGTGCGCATAACACCACCAAAAGATCGCCTTGGCGCGGTGGAGCAAGGGAAGCCCTCGGTGATGCCTGAGCATGTCTCGAAGTCGCGCGTTGACGCTCTCGACGGCGTTGTTGGTGGAGGGCCATGCGCCGCCGTGCTCTTGTCCCATCTCCACGAAGGCGAACAGCGTGCCGTCCCTGACGAGCTTGTTCAGGATGCGCCTGGCCTTGCGCAAACGCTCGTGCGCGTAGACCCTCCTGCCTTCTTTGAACGTGAACTCCCTGAGAAACGACTCCCACTTCACGCACCATGCGTTGTACTCCAAAAGCCATGCGGTGGCGCCATCGGCGTCTCTTACATCGGCGAGCTTGTTGGCGATGCCCAAAAGCTCGATTCCCGCCTCCAGCCTCGGCCTGAGCGTCGTGCATCTCCTCACCTGCGCGGCGACGTGGAAGGTGCAGCGCTGGATGCGCGTCTCCGGCCAGACGGCGGCCGCCGCCTTGGCAAAGCCCGGCGACCCGTCGCAGACGGCCATCTTGGGAGCAGGGACCCTGAGCATGAGCGCGGCCCATGCCGAGGCGCATTCCGTCCGGGCGAGATGCCAGGCGACGACGTGCCCGTCTGCGACCGCTATGAGCACGACGGCTTTTCTGCGAAGCCAGATCCCGTCCAGGAAGACGACGTCGTGCACCTCGCCGGTGAAGGGCGCTATCGGCCATATCCTCCATATCCAAGCGGTCTTCCTCCAGAACGTGGTCCTGCTGACCTTGAGGTCGGCGATCGCGTCCTTGGAGAGCAGCCATCGCAAAAACGACCCGAGCGCCTTTGCCGCGTTGTCGTGTTTGCGAACGCTCGATGCGCCGCACTTCGGGCAGCGCCAGCGTCTCGTCCCTGCTTTGGTCGTTCCGTTGCCCTTCATCTTGGCACCGCACGTGCCACACGTAGGTCTGTTCACTCCCGATTCCTGTTCCTCGACAATTTCTCTGTCGAAAAACCTAGCTTGACCAGGCCTGTCAAGAGGAAAACGGACACACTTTCTGAAACATCTGGAAATTGGTGCGGAGCAATTTCCAAAGCATATTTTCCATAGATGAGCTGGTATTACGGCATCAATATGGACACACTTTTTGAAACATAACTCTAAGTTTCAAAAAGTGTGTAGCGAGCGATCGTTCATTGCCTGTACTTCGTTGGCATATGGAACTCGCCCCACACGATCCCGGCGCCGTATTCCTCGGGCGCCCCGTCGTCCCGGCCGCTGCCGCCTGGCGAGGCTGCGAGCAGCCCGTCAACGTCGTCGTCGGTAGGCATGACCCGCAGGATCTCCGCTGCGGGAAGGGGGCTTTCCGTGTGCAGGTAGCACCACCAGAAGATCGCCTTGACGCGGTGTACGAGCGGCATGCCCCTGTGGTGGCGCAGCATGTCGCGCAGCCTCGCGTTGACGCTCTCGACGGCGTTGTTGGTCGAAGGCCACTCGCCGCCGTGCTCCAGCTGCATCTCCACGAAGGCGAACAGCGACCCCTCGCGCACGAGCCTGTTGAGCCCGCGCCTGGCCTTGCGGAGCCGCTCGTGGGTCCAGACCTTCCTGCCGTCCTTCACCGTGAACTCCTTGAGGAACCCGTCCCACCTGGCGCACCATGCGTTGTACCCCAGGAGCCACGCCGTGGCCGACTCGGCGTCCTTGGCGTCCTTCAGCCCGTTGGCGATGCCGAGGAGCTCGACCCCCGCCTCGAGCTTGGGCTTCAGGGTCGTGCACCTCTTGACCTGGTTCGCCGCGTGGAACGTGCAGCGCTGTATCCTCGTGCCGGGCCAGACGGCCGCCGCGGCCTTCGCGAGCCCCGGCGATCCGTCCGACACGAGCATCGCGGGCGCGGGCATGCGCGCCATGAGCGCGGCCCACGCGGCGGCGCGCTCGGTTCGCGCCAGGTGCCACGCGACGACGTGGCCGCCCGCCACGGCGATGAGCACGACGGCCTTCCTGCGCAGCCAGATGCCGTCGAGGAACACGACGTCGTGCGCCTCGCCGGTCGCCGGCGCGATCGGCCAGATCCTCCACGCCCACGACGTCTTGCGCCAGAAGGTCGACCTGCTCGTTTTGAGGTCGGCGACGGCGTCTTTCGAGAGCAGCCACGCCAGGAACGCCTCGAGCGCCTTGGCGGCGCTGTCTATCTTGCGCACGCCGGACGCGCCGCACGACAGGCAGCGCCACCTCTGCGTGCCGGCTTTCGTCCTTCCGTTCTTGCTCATCTTGGCGCCGCACACGCTGCATTTTGGATTATTCACTCCCCGCCCTCCCGGCCAGACAACTTCTTGCTCGGAAAAGCTTGCCTGACCAGGCGCGTCAAGGGGCATCCCTACACACTTTTTGAAACACCTGGAAGTTGGGGGGAATCAACTTCCAGGGCATGTTTTCCATGCGTGAACTGGAGATATGCGGTCAATGTATACACACTTTTTGAAACTTAACCC
>DVIW01000025.1 GCA_018710945.1 Candidatus Aphodovivens avistercoris
AGCAATCATAGGCGGATGACGCGGAAACGGCCCCTCCCGGGGCCGTTTCAGTTCCAGATCGTTGTTTTCGCCCGCTGAGCTGGGCCTATGCCGGAATCTCTCCCACAGAAACCACCGAAGAGCCTAAAAAAAGGAGAATTCGACCAGGAAGAGAACAATCTATGAGCGAACGAGAGAGAAAACCCCGGGCCCTTGTGGTTGAAGACGATTCCTCGATCAGCGACGTCGTCTGCTCGACCCTCGAAGGCACAGGCATGCTGTGCACTCCCGCCTACTCCGGGACCGAAGCGCGCATGCTAATCGAGCGCGGCGATACCTTCGACCTGGCGGTATGCGATCTCATGCTGCCCGGGATGCCCGGCGAAGAAATCGTCTCGCTCATCCGCGAAGAAAGCGAGATGCCGATACTGGTGACGTCGGCAAAGGCGCAGGTCGTCGACCGCGTCGCGCTGCTTCGAATGGGCGCCGACGACTACCTGGTCAAACCTTTCGACCTCGACGAGCTCGTCGCTCGCGTCGAGGCGCTCCTCAGACGTTCGAAGCGTCCAGCGGACGGAATAAGCGATTCGGAAGACCTCCCCGCTTCGATATACGGGAAATGGGCCCTTTACGAAGACTCTAGAAAACTTGAGGCGGCGGGGAAGCCCATAAGGCTGACCCGCACCGAGTTCGACATCGTCGTCGCGCTCATGCGTCATCCCCGCAAGGTGTTCACCAAACGCGAGCTCTATCGCGAGGTTTGGCGCGAGGACGCCGCCGTCGAGGAGAAGGCCGTCAACACCCACATCTCCAACATCCGCGCCAAGCTCAAGGGGACGGGGACGGAGTCCTATATCGAGACCGTCTGGGGCATCGGCTTCAAGCTCGCGGAGATAGAGTGATGGCTCCGCTGACGTCCTTCCCCGTAAATCGACACGGCGAATCTTTCAATTTTCTTATAACTTCGAAGAAGGTTCGTGAACCTTTGCCTTCCATACTCGAATCGTCGAATGAGCCAACAGTTCGAAAGGAGAGAGTATGGACGCCATAAAGACATCAGGCCTCACGAAGTCCTACGGGTCCAAGCGTGCCGTGGACGACATGAGCCTGACCGTCGGCGCCGGCGAGATCTACGGCTTCGTCGGCCGCAACGGCGCGGGCAAGTCGACCGTCATGAAGATGCTCGCGGGGCTGGTGCCGCCCACGTCGGGCGAGATAGAGGTGCTGGGGGAGCGGCAGACGCCCGGAAATACGAGCAGGAGGCTCGGCGCCCTCATCGAGAGCCCGGGCATCCATCCCGGGCTGTCGGGGCTGGACAACGTCATGGTGCGGGCGCTCGCCCTCGGCGTGCCGCGGGCGAAGGCCGCGAGCATGCAGGCGCTGGACATCGTGGGCCTCTCCGCCGTCGCGAAGAAGCGCGCGAAGACCTACTCGCTCGGCATGAAGCAGCGCCTGGGGCTCGCGCTCGCGCTGGTGGGGTCCCCCGACCTGCTGCTGCTCGACGAGCCGTTCAACGGGCTCGACCCCCAGGCCGTGCGCGAGGTGCGCACGACCATCATGAACCTGGCGCGCATGCGAAGCCTCACGGTGTTCATCAGCTCCCATGTGCTCGACCAGCTCGAGCGCATGGTAACTCGCTACGGCGTCATCCGCGACGGGAGGCTCGTGCGCGAGATGAGCGCCGAGGAGGTCGAGGCCGAATGCGCCGACTACCTCTCCATCCGGGCGGCGGAGCCGCAGCTCGCGCTCGCGAGGCTGCAGGACGCGTTCCCCGAGGCCCGTTTCTCCGTCATGGCGGACGATGCCATCCGCGCCGAGGGGGGTGTCTCCGCCGAGGATGCCGGGCGGGCGCTCGCCGAGGCAGGCATCCCCGTCACGGAGCTGTTCGTCCACGAGCGCGACATAGAGGAGCTGTTCGTGGACCTCATGGGTGCCGACCCGTCCATCCCCGCCCCCGACGATGCGGCATGGTCGCAGGCGGCGGGAGCGGAACCGCCCCGCAGACTCGTCGGGAAGGGAGGCGGTCGGAATGCTTAACATGATCCGCGCGCAGATGTACCGCATCGCGAAATCGCGCTCGATTTGGGCGGTGTGCCTCATCATCGCCTTGTTCGTTCTCGCCACCCCCTTCGCCCTCTGGCTGTACCAGGTATGGCCGGCGTTCGCCGCAACGGGGATCGTCGAGCTGCCCGACGATCCCCTGCCCCTGCTGCGGATCTGGGGCGTGTCCGTCGTCGGCGGATCTGCCTTCCCGATGATGGTCGGCGTCCTGCTGGCGCTGGTGTTTTCCGAGGATTTCAAATCGGGGTACGTGAAGAACCTCGTCCAGGCCCGCGGAGGGCGCGTCTCCTACGCGCTGTCGGCGGCAGCGTGCAGCGTGATCGTCTCCTGCGCGGTGACGGTCGGCGCCGCGGCGCTAGTCGCCCTGGCCCTGGCTGCCCAGGGGTACCCGTTCGCCATGCCAACGGGAACGGAGGCGCTCGGATGGATGGCCCAGGTCGCCTTATGCTCGGTCGCCTACGCGGGCGTCGCCGTGCTAGTCGTACTCGTCACAGGGTCCGAGGCCGCAGGCGTCGTGGCGGCCGTGGTCGTGGGCGGCGGGATGGTGGAGACCGCCCTCAGGCTCGTCTTGGCGAACATCCCCGGCGCGCCCGCCGCGGTCCGAGACTGTCTGGACTCTTACCTTGCGGTCGACATCGCGCAGCTCGGCCAGGGGATCGTCTGCGATCCTTTGACCTACGCGCAGGCCGTCGCGACGCTGGCGGCGGCAGTGGTCCTTTGGCTCCTCGTCATACGCAGGAAGAGCCTAGCTTAAACTGGGATTCGGCCAGATCGGCCAACGGAACGAAGGGAGGCGACGAACGTGCTAGGGGTCGCGATCGCATGCGTGCTCGCATGCCTGTTGACTGCGACGGTGCTCCTATACGAGCACGAGCTCGCACGCATCGCACACTTCACAAAACGCCGCGACCGCACGGAGAACGAGCGCATCGACGTTGGGTTCCCGACCCCCGGCATCTCCTCGGTCGCCGCAGCGGTGAACGGCGCGCTCGACGATCTTCGCGACGAGCGCGCCGCCATGGCTCGGCGCGAAGAGGCATTCCGGCGCGATCTCGCCTCCCTCTCGCACGACATCCGCACCCCGCTCGCAGGGGCCCAGGGATACATCCAGCTACATGACCGCAGCTCGAACTCCGAAGAAAAGGACCGCTATCTGAGAGAGGCGGCATCACGCCTATCCGCCATGCGAGAGCTCACTGACATGCTCTTCGGCTACTCGAAGGCGATCGACGAAGATTCCCCTCTTGAGATTGAGGATGTCGAGGTAATGCCCGCTCTCGCATCGGTTCTGGCCAACGCCTACCCGCAATTCGTAGAACGCGGATGGGAGCCTTCCATCCGCTTCGACGACGAAGGCGTTCGCGTCATGGCGGACGAGGATTCGATGGAGCGCATTTTCTCCAATCTCATCACCAATGCGCTCCGCCACGGAATATCCGCCCCAGCCATCTCTCAAAGGGTTGTTTTTCTCTCTGGAGCAGAGGCCAAGAGCATGGTCGAAATCGCGTTTTCCAACGAGACCGAAGACGCCGATTCCATCGATGCAGATCGCCTCTTCGAAAGGTTCTACCAAGCGGATGTCGCGCGCCGCGAAAACGGGTCGGGGCTAGGTCTCGCAATTGTGGCCAGCCTCTGCTCGAAAATGGGCGGGGAGGCCGAGGCCCGCATAGACGGATGCATGCTGACCATCACGGTGAGGCTTCCCGCCGCATAGGCAAGTTACCCAACGACATTTTCTTCGCGCAACGTTCATCTCGCCGAAAGCCTGAAAGATCGCCTCGCTGCTAGGGAAGGCTATCTGGCCCAGCTTTTCCAGGCTTCGCAGCCCATTTCGCCTATTGCGCTCTCATCGAGCCGGCGCTTGTTAAACGGAACGAAACGCGAAAGAAAGGCCCGCTCAAGGCCAATGCGCGACTTCGAGACGAGGAAAGAAGATTAAATCCTTTGACTCAAAGCTACCACGGAAAGAAAACATAGCAGAGCAAAGCGATCGCAATTGAGGAAAGGATCAAGACTGGCCTGTTCTTCGACCTTCCGTAGAACAGCACGAAGAAGCCGACGGAGCCCGCAATGTCCATTGACAGCTGGAAGAGGCACGCGGGCATTTCGAGCGTCGTCATGATGGCGACGGCCTCCGCAGCCAAAGCCCCCACGGGCAACGCATAGAGAACAGAACTGAAGGCGTTGTCCTTGTTCCAGAAATACAGGACCGAGGCGACTATCGCGCAGAAGACGGACAGCACCGAAAACATGACGAACAGGGATGCGCGGAAGCCGCCAGAGAACAAGGGGACAAACGTCCCGAGCGCGGCTTGCAGGCCGTAGAAGCTCAGCGTCATCCCGAACATGTACAGAAACGAGCTTATTCCGGCGCAGGCGTTAGAGCTGCTCAGCAGAACGATGACCGTATTGGAAATGATCCAGAAGCCGACCATGGTCTGGATGGAGGCGAATCCCCATAGCGTTTCATAGGAGCAGAAGTCCGCAAGCCGGCAAACACACCCGACCAGGATGCCGACGCCGAACACGCACGCATACGACTTCGCGCTGCCGGTCAGAACACCGCTCATGGCGTCTCCAGCGCAGCGACGCGATCCCCGGATTCGACGGGATTAAGCCAAGGAACCTGCTCCCCCGGCGCGGATCCGCCGCATTCGTACGGATCGTACCTGATCGTGCTACAGCCGAACTCCTTGAGAAAGGCGATCTTGCCATCGGGGCTCCAGCGCACCAGGGAAACTCCGTCGAACGACTCAGCCCTCCCGTCTGCCATCTCGTCCTCGAAATACCATTCGACGACCGTCTGGTCCCCTTTGTGGAAGAACTGCTCTATCTCCCATCGGCGAACCGTTCCCCTGGAATTCCATTCTTCGAACCAATGCTTGACGGATCTGGCACCACGGTACACCGGGCCCCAGCTCTCGACGTATACGGCGTCGCTCGAGAAAAGGGCCTCTATGCCTCCGTCCGTCTTGTCCAGCCACATGGAAAACCAAGCGCGGATTTTCGCTTCCCTGTCCTTGAGAGCCTTATCCACCAGCGCTCCTTTCGACCGAACGAGCAGGAGCCGCATGCCCGCTGAAGCCCGGAGGGGAGAGCAGGCTTGCGGACCGCCGGCAGAAGAGCCCTTCCGAGGGATCCGGGGCTACCCGACCCGGCTCTTCCAGGCCTCGTAGTCCGATCCGGTTATCTCCCCTTCATCGAGCCTGCGCCTCATCTCCGACCATTTCTCGATGGCGGCAACCAACTTCGGAGCATGTTCGCTCATACGATTTACGTCCAGTCTACCATCTTCCAGGGGAACGAGCCCGCAGGCGTCTTCGAGTCTGAAGAGGATCTCGAGGACGTCCCGGACGCTGCCGGTCTCTATCTCGATGAAAGCGTGGGGGTCGACCCCGACGGCTTCTGCGATTCGCCCGAGGACCTCATCGTTGGGTTGCCGCTTGCCCAATTCGTACAAGCGGATGGACGACTCGCTGACGCCGAGCTCCTTCGCTACTTCGGCCTGCGTCATCCCGGCAGCCTCGCGTGCCGAACGTATCCTCTTGCCGACGCTCACAAACACCCTCCTCGTCACAACCTGAAACTTGCCACGGAGCTCGAAGGCTCCCGCCAAACCTGCGGCAAGCCATGCGAGGAGGCACGATCGCCCAATGCGCTGCATCCTCATATCTCTACCGGAATTATAGGATGTTGTCGAACATCTCACCACCGGTGGCCCGGATACGCCGCCCTCATTCATCTTGTGCTCCGAGTTTCGCCAGAACCGACCCTTTCATCCGAAGCCCCTCCGCACGCCTTCAGTCACGTCAGCAACGCAGGGAACCCGCCGCCGACGCAAGGGCCGCGGCACTTTCCGGAAACTCTTCTCCATGATTCGCAGACCGAAGACCGGAAGACTTTCCGAAAACTGGCATCGGGAAATGCTGAACCACGCCGATTCCGCTTTCCCCCTTGCACGTCGACGGAACCCCTGCGCCCTTCGTGCCACAAGGCGTTGGGCAGAGGGCCCAAGCCGAAACCGAAAGGGGTCGATCATGACTAAGAAACTGCAGGAACGCGCAATCGAAGCAGCGGCAAAGTACGTCGAACGCCGCGGATACGATGTTCTCGGCACCGCATGGTCTCCAGAAGAGGGAATCTCGATGGACGTCATCGCCAAAGACGGCGACACGGTCGTCTTCATCGACGTCAGCGCCCGCATCGGCATCGACAAGGGCCTTCCGCCCGAGGACCTCGCGGGATCCCGCCAGCGCATGGAGATCGCGGCGGCGAGGTGGCTGTCCGAGCAGGACGACGAAGAGCTCATCAACGTCTCGGTCAGATTCGACGCGATCGCGATGCTGGTGCTCGATGAGAACCGGGCGCTGCTGAGGCATCACATCAACACCTTCGGCAGCGGAGACTTCACCGATTCGGCCGATTAAGCCCCTTTCGGGCCGAAATCGGATCAGCCCCCAGGGTTTCACCTGGGGGCTTTTTCTGTCTCGAGATCCTCCCGCACGGGGCTGCTCGTCCCGCACCCCGGCAGAGAGCTCGCTCTCTGCACTCTAACCGCTTCCAATCCAGATGGCTTGGAAGCGGTTGGCCGGATGCCTCACCCGAACAGCAGGTCGGACCAGAACTCCTTCGCCCCCGGTCCCGAGGAGGCGAGCATCTCGAACATGCGGCGCCGCATCTCGGGAGGCATCGACTCGAAATCCTCGCGCAGCGCCCTGTCCACCTTCTCCGTGCTCTCTCGCATGCCCTCGATTATCTCGGCCTTCTCCTCCGGGCTGTAGCTCTCGGGGTCGGACAGGGCGAGATCCGCCCGGAAATAGGCCACCTCGTGGTCTTCCAGCATCCGACGGTATTCTTCTTCGCTGATCATCGCACCCCCTATCCGAAAGAACCTTCCCGTCCATTGTACAGACCCTATCTCACACGGATCTCACACCGGCCTCACACGAACCTAACGCGGACCTAACGCGAGCCTCGCCCGCGCGTCGCGCCGCAAGCCCTACTGTTCGAATTGAACAGTACAGTTCCGTACTGTCATATGCTAAACTGTGGATACAGTACAGTTTCGTACGGTCATTGATAGCGACCCGAAAGGCCAGAGATGAAGACGATAGCCATAAGCAACTACAAGGGAGGCGTCGGCAAGACCACGACCGCGGTGAACCTGGCGTCCGTGTTCGCATCCAAAGGCAGGCGCGTGCTCCTCGTCGACCTCGACCCCCAGGCGTCGGCGACCGACTACTTCGGCCTCTACGGACGAGCCGAAGACGAGAGCCGCAGCACAATCGAGCTGCTCTACGGGCACGCTCCCGTCGCGGACCTCGCCTTCGAGACGGACGTCGAGGGGCTATCGGTGATCCCCTCGATAATCGACCTCGTCGACCAGAACGAGCTTCTGCTCCACGAGCAGACGCTCAAGTTCGTGCTCGCCGACGCGGCGGGAGACTACGACATCGCCATCATCGACTGCTCGCCGGTGATGAAGAGGCTGGCGGTCAACGCCTACATCGCCGCCTCCGCGGGGGGCATGGTGGTGATCCCGGTCAAGCTCGACGGCTCGGTCATGAGGGGGACCGCACTCACGGTCAACGCCATGAGGCGGGTAAGCGACGCGCTGCGGCTCCCTACCCCCAACTTCAGGATCCTGCGGACGTGCGTCCCCGGGCGCCAGACGCGGAGCAACGCGACGGGCACCGAGGTCCTCGACAGGTTCTTCGCCGGCAGGCAGTTCGAGACGAGCATCCACTCCTCGACCAAAGTCGGCGAAGGCTCCTGGGTCTGGAAGCCGGTCGTCGACTACGCCCCGTCGAGCAGGCCCGCGCAGGACTACCTCGCCCTCGCCGAGGAGGTGGACCGTGAGCTCTCCTAAAGACGCCGCGAAGGCTTTCACCATCGCAGGGCTCCTCGACGAGAGCGCCGCCACCAGAAAGCGCTTCCCCATAGAGGAGATAGAGGCCTCGGACATCGAAGACCATCCCGGAAACGCCGTCTACTCGATGGACGAGGAGGCCATCGGGAGGCTTGCCGAGTCCATACGCAAGGACGGGCTCACGGACATACCGCTCGTCAGGAAGCTTCCCGACGGAGGGTTCCAGATGATCTCCGGGCACCGCCGCAAGGCCGCCTACAGGCTCCTCGCCGAGGACGACGAAAGCTTCGCGAGGATGCCGTGCAGGATCGTCGAAGGCGTCACGGACGAGCAGGCTATCACGCTCCTCCACACGGCGAACTACTTCACGAGGGAGCTCTCCGTCACGGAGCGCGCCGCCGCGACGCGGGCGCTCGGGGCCGAGGTCGAGCGCATGAGAGGAGGCGACCCGCGCCTTTCCGGCATGAGGACCGAAGACATCAAGGCGGAAATCATCAGCAGCCAGACGGGGCGGAAGGTCTCGGGCAAGTCGATCCAGAGGCAGGAGGCGCTCGCCTCGACGATAGAGAACGACCTCTCCCTCGGATGGAGGAAGCTGGCGGACGAGGGGGCCCTTTCGAGCCAGGCGATCAAGATGCTCGCCAAAGTGCCCCAAAAGGAGCAGATGAGACTCCACGTCCAATGGGCCGAGGAAGGCGGATACGGCAAGCGCGACACCACCGACTTCATCCGGAGGAACACCGCGAAGGGAGCCGACGCGGACGACCGGCTGCGTCGGGCGGACAGAGAGCTCCAGAAGTTCCTCTCCAGGCACCGAACGCCCCTTCCGCAGGCGGACCGAGGCATGATAGAAGCCATCGCAAGGCATGCCGAGGAGCTGGGAAGGCTCCTCTAGGCGTTCGGCAGGGGCTCGCGGCGGATGAGGGCGCCTCCTCCATCGGCCGTGAGCCCCGGGTTTAGCAAGTAGCCCATGGAAGGGATACAAATCCCTTCCATGGGTTCCCGTGGATACAGCCCCACGGGAAGCGCCGGCCTCCTCCCTTCGCATCGCGAACGGGTCGGAGAACCGGATCGGTCGCCCAGCCTGCCGGGCAAGCCCGACAGGCCCGGCTCCCTCGTCGCGGGGGAGCCCCCGCTGGCCCCTAAGCGAAAGGTTTCGCCCATGAGCAAGAAGAACCCCAAGACCGCGGACTTCCACATCCGCATGACCCCGGAAGAGCGGGCCCACATCGACGAGATCGCCGAGAAATGCGGCCTCACGAGGTCCGACCTCATCCGCCTTTTGGCGCAGCTTCCCGCCAGCGAGATCCACGGGTCCAACGTCCGCCTGGTCGTCGTCGACGCCAAGGAGATATCGCGCATCCACAAGGAAATGCGCCGGTTCGGCACGAACCTGAACCAGGCGACGCATGCGCTCAACTCCATCTCTTACTACCTACGGCGCG
The DNA here is from genome assembly GCA_018710945.1 of Candidatus Aphodovivens avistercoris. Classification (GTDB taxonomy): domain Bacteria; phylum Actinomycetota; class Coriobacteriia; order Coriobacteriales; family Eggerthellaceae; genus Aphodovivens; species Aphodovivens avistercoris. The sequence goes on from DVIW01000025.1 coordinate 9,355, forward strand.
GAAAGCTCCGATACGAGTACCTGGACATCGCCCTCCCGGAGATCCGCGAGAAGCTGGATGCCGTGAACGCCCGGCAGGAAAAGCTGTGCGAGGAGATGTCACGGCTCGAGACCGCGATGTTCGCGAGGTGGTGAGGATGCCAGTGCTGAAGCCCATATCGGGACACGGAAGCTGCGTCCCGGTCCAAAGGTACCTCGAGAAGAACGGGCGCGCGCTCGCGCGCGACTTCTTCAATTTCTCCGAGACGCCGGACGCGGACCTCATGCGCGAGCCCGAATCCGGGAAGCCCTTCGATTGGGCGACGGAAATGGACGCCTTCAGAGCCGAATGCGGCAACGACGACCCGTGGAACGGGAAGAGGGCCCGTACCTTCAAGCATTTCGTGCTGTCTCCCTCCCCGGAAGACGAAGTGAGCCTCGATGAGCTCAGGGAGCTGGCGCACGCATGGGCGCTCCGGTTCTTCCCCGAGCACCACATCGCAATCATCTACCACGACGACAACGAAAACCGCATCCCCCATGCGCACATCGTCGTGAACAACACGAACGTGGTCACAGGCAGGAGGATGCATACCGACAACCCCCTCGATCTCAACCGGGCGCTCCAGGAGATGGCGGCCGAGCGGGGACTCAGGGCGCTCAGCAACGAAAGGCCCGAGCCCAGCACGGGCTTCCAGCGACTCGCGGCAAACAAGGGCGAGCCCAGAGCGAAAGCGCGCACCCTGCAGGAGACCTACCGCAGCCGAGCCGAGCGAAGGGCCGAGGCGGCGGGCGGCTACTCGTGGGTGGCGGACATCAGGAACAGGGTGGGCATCGCGAAGGGCCTTGCCAGAAACGAGCAGGAGTTCCGCAGCATCCTCGTGATGATGGGAGTCGGGATCGAGGACAACTCCCCCCGCGCGCGCAGGCAAGACTGGATCTTCTCGCTCGCCGACGCGCCCGCCCGCCGCGTATCGGGAGAGCGCCTGGGCGCATCCTTCGGCAAGGCCGCGCTGGAGAGACGGCTCCTCGGAGCGAGGGCAGAGCACCTGCCGGACGCATCCTCGCGGGAGTTCCTGCGCCTCGCCAGGAAGGCAGTCGAACTCAAGGACCTCGACGAGCTGGATTCGCTCTCCAATGCGTTAGAGGTCTGCGGCAAATGGCGCATCATGTCCCTCGATGCTGCCGACAGCGCGATCGCGGCGCAACGAGGCAGGCTGCGAAACGGAGTTCCCGCCAGCCAGGAAACCCGCATCTGGAAGGAGATCGAGGCCCTGGAGCATGCGAGGGACTTCCTGAAGGAGAGAAGGGCGCTTCCGCTCCACGACGTCAACCGAAGGGACGGTCGCGCCAGCGGCAAAGGAGGCTGGGCGGGCGAGCCATCGGGCTCCGAGCGGAGCGCCCCGCAACGCGAGCAGCCGCGCGAAAGGCGGGAGGAGCGCCAGCGATGAAGGTAGTCATCACATACGACAACGGGAGGGTCGACGTCTTCGACGACGGGCGGTTCACCGCTGCGCAGCCCTTCGGAAGCAACGCGATGCTCGCGAACTACGAGCTGAGGTTCGACCGTCTGGGGCAGACGGGCTTGTGGCTTTGCATCCATCATTACGACATCTCCCCGTCTGCGGCGCAACTCGATTCCCAGGAGGGGACGCCCAAAGCCTCAAGAAGCCGAGGATGGCAGTTCCTGCTCGCGGAGAAGGAAGAGGTTTCGCATGTGGTCCAGATAAAGGCCGACGAAAGAGAGCTCGCGTTCCGCGTGGGAGGAGAGCTCGTGGACGCGGCGAAGTTCAAGCAGATGGTCGACCTGTGCATCGGCGACGCCTCTCAGAAGAGCAAGGCGCAGTGCGCCGTCGAGCTCTTCGGCATCCTGTCCCGCATGCCCGGCGCTTCGGTGGCGGCACCCGAAGAGATCTGCTCGAGGTTCGGCTTCGGACTCGGAGCGTACGACGAGGCGCTGGCTCTAAGCGCCTCGTCCCCCGGCTCCTTTGGAGAGCGGCATCCCGGTAATGAAGACGGAGCCCAGGACGAAGGGTGCGAATGGATGGAAGGATTAGACGATGAGGTTCTTGGTTAAAGCGACGATCGGATTCTTCGCCTGGCTGTTCCGAGCCGTGTTCAGGTTCATGTAGGGGGCAAGATAGTGATGAAGCTTAAAATGTTCAAGAGCAAGATACGTATGCTTTTCAGCGATAGGAGGAAGGCCGCTGTCATCACGGGATGCGCGACGGCCATTCTCGTGGTCGCGCTGTGCTTCGCACTTTCCGACACGAACCAGCCGAGTTCGGCCCTTGACGGCAATGCTAACGGTGCTCCCAGTATTGCCGACAGCAGAAGCTCAGTATTTGAAGCCAATAGTAAAGAGGCGAACCTCAGCAGCAGCTCCAATAGTTCCAAGGCGACAGGCATGGGCAATCCGGCGCCTGAGACCCAAGACAACGCAACCAATTCCAATGCAACTACCCCTCCGAACAACGGAAAGGGCATTTCGAGCAACGAGGAAGCAGGCGATAGGCAATCAGGCCCCGCGAAGGAGCCCTCCACTTCCTCGCAGCCAGGCGACCCTCAAAAAACTTGGGTCGAGGATACTGAAAAGGTTTGGGTCGTTGACAAAGCCGCATGGACCGAAACGATTCCCGTTTACGAGAACGTCGAAAGATCGATCTGCAACGTCTGCGGAGCCGACATCACAGGAAACACGTCGGCACATAACAAGCAGCACATGCTCGTCGGAGAGGGATCAGGCTATCATAGTGAAGTCCGGCAGGTAAAGGTCGGGGAAGAAACCGTCGAGCACCCCGAGGAAGGGCATTGGGAAACCCTCGTTGTCGGAGGCCGCTGGGAAAACAAGTAGCCATCCCCCGCCAATCAAAGCAGCAGTAGAAGAGCCAAATGGCCTTTGGGCCTCTTGGCTCAAGCTCGCAAACGATACTTCCTTGTTCGACGGCGAATCACAATAAAGAGTTCAGTTTCGAAAATAGGTTTTCGAACTTCTCTAGGGTCTTGTCCGATAGATCAATTTCCGCCGACCTTCTTGCAAACTCACGAGCGGGAAGGTAGTGATTGAAGTCCCCTCCATTCATGTCTTTCAACTGGATCATTATGGGCCGATCGCTCTTAATTTCGCTTATGCTGACATTCTTGTCGAACGCGGCGTTATACAAAAGGAGATATTCTTCCGGCTCAAACATGTCTTCGACATCAGCGTAACTCGCATTGCAAACATCGGAGTAGTAGACGATATTCTTATCCCTGATGATCTTTTCACGTACGAGATCGTCGATACGCTGCTTGGATTTCTTGTCCACGAACGAGTCGAGAAGACACACAATCTGAAGCTTCGAGCCTCTCATAAGAGAAATGAAAGTCGCAACCTTGTCCGCACCGCCCGTCGGAACGATGGTCGCCTCCTCCGACAACCCCGTCCTGCCTCGTTTCAGAAGCTCTGCGGACATAGTCTCCAAATACACCAAATCCGAGATTCCTTCGACCAGCAGGTTCCTTTTGTTGATGAACAGATTCTGCGCGACCGAATACCCAAGCGCAGCTTGCAGCGGGAAGAGCGTATCCGGATCCTTCTCTTGTAAGGAATCAGATATCCTACTTCCCTGCCTCTCGACCTCGACCACAGTACGAACCTTCTCGAGGTGCTCCGAATCGACCATGAACGGAGAATGGGTTGTATATATGATCTGATGGTCCTCGGAGAGGTCGTCGATGAACCTGAGGAGATCGCCCTGAGCCAGAGCGTGCAGATTCAACCCCGGTTCGTCCAGGAGGAGGATGTACTGCCTGTTCTTATCCTCCTGCATGGCTTTGAACCATACCAAAAAGGAGAAGAACCAATTGAATCCTTTGCTGCGCTTATCAAGGGGAAGGGACACCCTGTTCCATTTGTTTTTTACGCGGATATCCAAGACCCTCTTGACTATTCGATGGTTGCGGCCATCGTCATCCTCGACTTTATCGACGTCAAACTCGATTTCAAGATTCTGATTGGAGCCCCAATACTCGAACAGTGTGTCGGATATGTCGATGCTGGTCGCTTCCAACTCGGATTTGAACTCCTCGAAATCATCCGCGGCGCTCAAGATGCCCAAATCCGCCCCGGAGAGATCGATGAGCGCTTTCGCTGTCTTGAGCGACGGATCGCTTGGGGAAGCGTTCTTCAATTCGGATAGGTCGACCCTCCCAGGAAGCTGGTAGTACTCATCGTAATAGATAAAAACAGGCAAGCTCGGCTTCAAGTAATCTTCCCAAATGGAATACTGAATCGGGTTATCCCACCCTGATTCACCAGTAGCGGGAAGCATCTTGCTAAATAATCCAAGTACCGACTTGGTATTCTCCCCTAGATCATGCCCCGACAAAACGGAATCGAGCTGCGCACGCGATTTGACGCCAAGGAGCTCTTCCTCCGAAATACCGCCCTCAGCTATCTTGCCAAGAACTTCTTTGACCTTCGAAGCCCACGACCCCGAGAACAATTTCGAGATGTTTACGAGGGTTTCTCCGCCGTACGTCTTCTTAACCGTGAACTCAGTGCCCTCTAGGGAGACGCCCATCTCTGTTTCGATATGAGATTTCATCTTTTCGGAAATCTCATATCTAAGAGTCACCGCTTCTTCGGGCTCATCGCCCTTTTTGTATTTATTGTATCTTGCACGCGGATAATCTTTCAGGGCGTCGAACTTGAACTTGGGATCGCCCTCGTCGAAATAATGACACTTCGCGATTGCCTCGAGCGCCGTGGTCTTGCCTGATTCATTCATACCAACGAGCACGGTCACATCCGGCTCGACATCAAACGATTGGTCATTATCGATGCACTTGTAGTTATGGATTACAACACCGGAAAGCCTGATCATCGCATCATTCGGCATCAACATCATCTCCATCCAAGCTCCTGAGCGCCTTCTCCTCAACGGCCTGCGAAGCAAAGCCCAAAACCGCAAAACGCTTCTGGTCTAGCTCAAGGCCAATTGCGCCTTTTCGAACGAAAGATGAATCGAGTTCGAACCCAACATCAACGAATCTCGATTGATTGCTCGAGAAGAAATCTTTTCACCTTCACCAGCAGAAGCTCAAGAGGCGAATGCAGCTGCGCCATCTTTGTTTTCAAATCTCGTGATTATTATACCGCTGTCCCTCCAACAGCCCTAAGACCACATGAGTGCAAATCGTCCCTGGCAAAAGACAAACTTAAACATAGCTCAAAATTATCGTGCTCCGCTACTCGTCCTCGTCCAAAGACCCCACCTTGAGGCAGCACCATGCGAGGATTGCATTGCACATGAGGAACATCCCGAACACGAAAAGAAACGCCTTCATTCCCATCTCCTATCCTCGACCGCATAGACCACCGTCCGCGAGTTCCAGGTCTGGTAGCTGCACGTGGCGAAGGCCCAGACCTTGGAAACCGACAGGTCGGGTTCTTCGAGCGTCAGGTCGCTTTGCGATATCCTCTCGCCGAGGCGGGCTGCCCGCTCTTCATCGTTCGCGAACGTCATCTGGACCCGCTCGCCGCTCGCATCCACCACGTCCGCTGCGACGACGCGCAGCTCGTGCATCTCCCCATCCGCGCGGGTCCAGACGAGGATGTCCCTGTGCCCTTCCGCGTAGGCGCGGTCGGAGAAGCGCGCGAAATCGGCGAACACGCTGCCGTCGTCCATGTGATGCCCGTAGACTATTGAGAAGGCGGACTCCGGCGTGCATTCCCAGTCCAGATAGGGCGTTCCGTACGACCCCCGTTCCAACGCGTCGACGTGGAGGTATCGATCGGGCGCGTCGGCCGTCGCCTGGGCGATGGGCTCGTCGATGGAGGTGCCGGGCACCTCCATCCATGCGACGACCGCCTCGGGGAGCTCCGCCCAATCGATCGAACGGCCCTCCGCGCCCCCTTGATCGCCCGAGACGCCGTCGAAGAGGGCGGGCAGGGACGGGGAGGCGCCCTCGCTGCTCTCGGGCAGCATAGTCTGATGCAGGGCGAAGGCGAGCAGGGCCGCCGCGAGAAGCGTCAGGGCGATGCGCGGGGCAGCGCCCAGAGGGCGGGCCTTTCGCCCGCCCTCCCTGCCGGCATGCGTATGGCAGGATTTAAACATCTTCGCCCTGGTCGTCCGCAACGTCCTTGCGACGCTTCAGAAGGCCGTTCGCCGCACCGGCCAGGCCGTATGCAGCCAGGGCGAGGCCGCTGGCTCCCGCCGCCGCCGCGGTCGCTGCTGCGCCGGTCTTGGGATAGCCCTTGCCGAGCGCATCCTCTTCGGGCTCGACGATCGCCACCGTCTGGGCCTCGTCATCGATGTCCGCGTGCGTCGCGACCTCGATGCCGTCCTTCACGAGCGACTCGAACACGACGGCGCTCCTGCCCGCGAGGCCCGTGGCGTCGAACCCGAAGGCCACCTCGACCTCCCCGTCGGGCGATTCGGGCGTGAACGCGGCCGAGGCGGATACGCCGTTGCCCTGCGCGTCCTTCAAAGGTTCTCCCGTGGCCTTGTCCATGAGCACGCCCGTTGCGACGTACTCCTTGCCGGGGATGAGGTTCTCGTAGGTCACGGTGTCGACGATCACCGCGGACTCGCCCGCGACGAGGTTCTTGTCCCCATCAGCCCCGTCGACCGCGTTGGTGCGGATCATGGGGAAAAAGATCGACTGGTTCGCATCTGTCATGTCGTCATGCACCGCGATGATGTTCCCTTCGGAGTCGGAGAGCGTCTCCGTGAACACGGTGGTCTTGCCGGAGAGCGCGCTCGCGTCGATCTCGAAGGCGACCTCGACGGTTCCATCGGCTTCCTCGGGCGAGAACGCGACCTCCTGGACGTAGGCGTCACCGTCACCGTCCATGAGCAGCTCGCCCGTCTCGGCGTCCGCGATATGGCCCGTCATCGTATAGGTGTTTCCTGGCGTGAGCCCCGTGTACTCGACCGTGTCGACGAGCTCGAGCCCCTCGTCCGCGATGCCGGTGGCATCCCCGGTCTCGGGGTTCACGGCCGTCGTGGCGATGTCGACGACGGCCACCGTCTGGCCTCCGTCTTCGATGTCGGCGTGGACCATGTACTCCTCGCCCCCGCACGTCATGGTCTCGAAGGCGACGAGCCTCTTGCCCGCGAGTCCGGCGCCGCTGAAGGCGAAGGTCATCTCGACGCTTCCTGTGAAGTCCTCCGCAACGAAGGTCGCCTGGGCGGTGATCTCGTTGCCGTCGTCGTCGAGCGCGGGCTCGCCCGTCTCGGCGTCCATCAAGACGCCCTCGACCGTGTACTCGTCTCCGGGGATGCAGCCGGTGTACTCGACGACATCGACGATCGCGAGGTCCTCGCGCGCCTGTCCTTCGTGGGTGCCGCTCGCGGCGTCGGTGGCAGTGGTGCCCATGGTCTTGGGCATGTTGGCGATCTCGACCTCGAAGACCGCGCTCATGGTGCCGTCCTCCCGCTCGAACATGCCCTGGTCGTTCACGAAGAGCTCGTGGACGGCGGCGTTGCCCTCGTCGTCCACGTCGCTCACGACGTAGCCTTCGGGGGCCGAGGTTTCCTGCAGATGGTAGGCGCCGTGCAGGAGGTACGGGACGCTGATGACGCCGTCCTCGCCGGTGACGAGCTCCTCGTCGTAGGTCCCCTCGTCATTCCATAGCCTGAAGATCGCGCCCGCGACGGGCTTGCCGGGGTCGAGGGCGTCGACCTTCTTGACCTTGAGCTCGGTGGGGGCGTCCTCGGCTTCGAGCATCTCGTCGAACACGGCGACGTCCTGGCCTTGGTATTCGAGCGTCACGGTCTTCTCGGCGACGTCGAGCGCGTAGCCGTCTTTGGCCTTCGCCTCGTAGACGGTGTAGGTCCCGAGGTAGAGCTCGCCGCTCGTGGCGCGGCCCGCCTCGTCGGTCTCGATCGTGGCCACGATGTCGCCGGCGTGGGCGCGCACGGCGCCGTCGCCGGTGACGATGTCGGATGCCGCCTCCACGACGTAGACGGAGTCGGAAACCGGCTCGCCCGTCGCGGAGTCGTGCTTGACGACGCTGATGGTGCCCTTCTGGGGCATGTCGGCGAACTCGACCTCGATGGGGTCGTCCCAGTCGTTGTAGACCGCGCCGACCGTGATGGTCTTGCCCTCGAGCGCCTTGACGTAGCCCTCTGGCGCCTGCACCTCGACGAGCGTGTAGTCGCCCTGTTCGAGCAGCATCGGCAGCGTCACCTCGCCGCGCTCGTTGGTGGTCCAGGTGTCCATGACGTGGGTGTCGGGGTAATGGCTCTCGTAGGTGACGAGCTCTCCGTCGTCATCGAGCAGCTGGAAGGAGCAGGGAAGCGGGATCTGGCGTCCCGTCTCTGCGTCCGTCTTGACGACCTTGAGCGGCGTCTGCGGGATATGGTTGTTCACGAGCGTCGGCGGGTCGTACTGCCCCTCCTCGGAGATGGTCGTCTTCCAGTCGGGGACCGGGATGATGTCGTGGCCGTACTCCGCCTTGAAGTCCTCCGCCACGGAGTCCGGGATGACCTCGTGCACCGTGTAGGTGCCGTATGCCAGGGCCCCCGACCAGCCTTGCGGGATGTCCCATCCGTTGACGGCGAGGCCGCCTCGGGTCGACGCGAGGCCGTTCTCGTCGGTGGTGATGGTGCAGACCACCTCGCCGGGCTCGGCCTTCTCGCCGGTCTCGGGAGAGACGATCGGATTCTCGGATGCGTTGACCAGCTGGAACTGCACGCCGGGCAGCAGCACGCGGTCGGCCTCCTGCACTATGCCGGACTCGTCCTCCGCCTCGATGGGGATTTCCTTGACCAGGCGGAAGTCGCCGCGCTCGACCGTGTCGGGCGCCTTGGGCGCGTTGTAGGTGTAGACGGCCTCGCCCATGGCGCCGCCGTCGGTTATCTGGATGCAGAAAGCCTTGGGCTCGCCGCCCGCCCCGTCGTCGAGGTTATAGCCGGCGGGCGCTTTGGTTTCCTGTATGACGACCGTGCCCAAAGGAAGGGTGGGATCCCCGTTGCTCATATGGTAGAGGTCGGGGCCCGCCACCTTGTAGGCGTCGGCGTAGTCCGCGAAGCCGTCGGCGTCGGTTGCGAACACCCAGGTTCGCGCGGGATCTCCGGACGCCTCCGCCTCCTCGGCGCTGGCGTAGAGGCCCTCGTAGAATCGCACCGTGAACTCGGCGCCGGCAAGCGACGCCGATCCCTGGGGGGAGCTCTCCCCGGTCGTCGCGTCGACCTTCATGACGAGCATGCCGACCGGGTCGGACTTGGGGTAGTCGGCGACGCCCGCGGCGCCGTTGACGGCGCTCGCCATGTCGGGATGGACCTCGACCTCGTAGACCGTCTCGTCGAGGGCGTAGCCCTTGGCGGGGACGGTCTCCTTCACCCAGTAGGTGCCGGGGACGAGCTCGCCGAGCCTGCCCGACCCGTTGTCGTCGGTCTCGATCGAGCCGACCCTCGAGGCGAGCCCGCCGTCCGAGTAGACCCCGTAGACCGCGCCGGCGAGGCTGTAGCAGGGGTTCGACCCGCTGACCTCGGGCAGCGCCGAGCCCTTCTGGAGCACGATCTCGCCGAAGGGGGTGTACTCGAAGGACAGGATGATCTGCGTGCCGGCTCCCGTGCTCAGCTGGAAGGCCTCGAAGTTCCGGGGCACCTCGCCCGTCCGCGCCGCGATCTGGCGGCCGGTCGCGTCCGGGTTGGTCACCTCCCCCGAGTCCCCGAATCCGAGCACGTTGTACTGCACCCAGTCCTTGAACTGCTCGGTGCAGCCGTACATGGCGTAGTTGCCGTCGGAGGTGTAGGTGTCGGACAGGAGGATGTGGGTGAGGGCGGCGTAGTGGTTGTCGCTCATCGCCGACCCGTCGTACCACCTATCCGGCCACATGGAGGCGTCGAAGCCGGGGGAGCCGTAGCCGAACCACAGGTCCGCCACGGCCTCGGCGGTGCGTCCGGAGGGAGCGCTGAGCGCGGATTTGGGGTAGGTTCCGGATGCCGGCGTCGAGGCGGAGGGGTTGCCGCAGTAGGCGATCTCGCCGTCCGCCCACATCCAGTTGGTCGAGTAGCCGCCGTAGTAGATGCTCGACCCGACGGTCAGCTTCGCCGTCTGCGCCGCATGGGCCTCCTCGGCGAACGCCGGCGACAGCGTGGCGAGAAGTCCGGAAAATGCGAGCAGGACGGCGAGGATCGCCCTAAGCGGAGCGGAACGGTCGACTGCGCCGATGGGGCTTGATTTGCGCATGCCGCACCTCCTATCGTGCTGGTTTCTCAAAAGGGGCTTTGCCCTCGGAGAGGGCGGAAGCGCCCTCGCGGGCATGCTCGGCGCGCGAGCTGAGCGATTGCTCCCTGGATTCGCGCTGCGCGAGGTACTCCCTGCGGGCCTCGTCGAGGGCGGTCTTGAGCTGCGCTGGCATGACCTTGACCGTGTCCTTCGCCGCACGCCCCGTCCGCTCGTCTATGACGGGATTGCCCTCGGCGTCGAGGATGGAGCGCTGCAGCCAGACCTCCCTGTTCGTCAGAAGCGGTATGTCGACGAAGTTCTCGCCTCGGTACTTCGAGGGGTTCACGAACATGGGCGAGAACTGGTAGTAGCTCACGTCGCGCCCTTCGATCACCGTCCCCTTCGGCAGCGTCACGGAGTTGAAGGTCCTCTTCTCGCCGCTCTTGGGGTCGGTGTACTCGATATCGGCCTTGACGAAGTTCCTGTGCAGGGTGATGTAGGTGTTCTTCTTCTCTTCGGCCATCGTCTCTTCTCCTTTCCTTGGTATCGGGATGGCGCCGGCCCTTCTCTTTGTTGACCGGGCCCGGGCCGGCGGCAAGGCCCGCAGGGTCTCATCCCGAGGGACGAGGTGTGCCTGCGCGCTTCCATGGTCAGAACCCGCTCACGATGTCGCGGGCCCACGTGCCGCTCTTCACGAGCGAGAGGATGAGCAGGACGCACATGGCCAGGTACTGGAGCGCGTAGGTGAGGCCGTTCGCGATGCTGTCTATCGGTGTCCCCGTGCTGGGGTTGACGGCGACGAGCCCGCCCAGGATGAGGGGGAACGAGACGAGCAGGATGAGGATGATCAGCCCCGCGATGCAGACCGCGGCGAAGTTCTTGATGTAGCCGACGCCGATCTGGCGCGTGTCGTCGAGTGCCATGAGGGACAGCGGTATCGGGCTGAAGGCCGCCATGATGTAGAGCTGCAGGGCCCGCGCCCAGCAGACCACGAGGCTCACGATGTAGGCCACCAGCACGACGAGCCAGCTGACGAGCGAGACGAGGAGCATCGCGATGAGCGAGGGCAGGTCGTCGTCCCCCGTGACGATGGAGACCTCGCCTAGGTCGAGCGCGCCCCCCGTGCCGAACAGCGCGATCGTCCTGTCTATCGCCAGCCCCACCACCTCGTAGATCGCCTGCATGAGCTCGAAGCTGTTCTGGATCAGGAAGAGGAACACGGCGAAGAACACGAGCAGGAACACCACCTCCTTCACGCCCGGCAGCGACTGGCTGCCGTCCATGCGCTGGGAGATCTGGATGAGCTTGATGGTGAACACGAGCGAGAGCACCCCGCAGCCGATGGGCAGGATCGCGACCTGCCACACGGCGTGCACGATGTCGTACATGGAGGTCCCGCCCGCCGTCGTGAGCATGCTGCCGAAGTCGGCGCCCAGGATCCCCTCGTAGCCGATCGACTCCAGGACGTTCGCCTGCTGGGAGAAGATCCAGTTGCAGCAGTCGCGCAGCACGCCGCAGAGCCACCCGTTGATGTCGTCGGCGATGCTCGCCCAGGCGGGCCGCGCCGGCAGGAAGATCGCCGCGCAGACGATGAAGGAGAGCAGGGACGCCCTCGCGAAGCGCTCCCTGCCGCTCGGCTTTGCCTCGATGCGCGCGATCATCGGAGCGTCAGCTCCCCGGACCCGTCGTCGACCACGGTGACGGGGGTGTTCGCCGCGTCGTCGAGGGTGAAGTTCGTGAGCTTGGTGCCCGCGTTGAAGTCGAGCCAGACCTCGCCGTCCCAGGTCGCCTTGGTCGCATGGGGGGATGCCCCCTTCGCGAACTCGCCGAGGACCGCCTCGAACTCGTCACGGGTGTGCCCGAACGCGTCGAACAGCGCCTCGTCCGGGTTCCCGATCGACACGTGCGCTTCCTCGGCGACATCGCGCACGAAGGCGCCGCCCAGCTCGTCGCATACGATCCTCTGGGAACCGTCTGGGCCGCTGGTGACGAAGAGCACCGCGAGCTGCTGCGGGCCGTTTACGGTTTGGGAGACGGAGAGCGTCGCGGAGAGGCTCCCGTCCGCGGAGGACTCCTCGTCGAGCGCGTAGTAGAGGACCGTCGTGCCCTCCGGGGACGTCACGACGAGGTTCGTCGGGGTGATGGACAGCGAGGACCCGCCGTCCTCGCTCGTCCAGGACGATCCGGCTAGCGCGGAGAAGCCCTTGGGCGCGCCGCCGGCGGCTCCGGCATCCTCTTCCTCGTCGCCTCGCCCGGCCTCCTGCGGGCTCGCCTGCTCCTGCGAAACGGGATCGGGCCCCGCCTCGCCGCCGTCCTGCGCGAGCGTGCAGCGCGCTACGCTCGATCCGACGAGGATCGCCAGCGCCCCTGCCGCCAAGACGGCGATGATCTTCGTTTTCCTATCCATTCTTTCCTCCTCCTATCCGATGACCTTGATCGCCGCGGTGAAGTAGCCGACGCCCGACGCTTCCCTGCAGACCTCGCCCGAGTAGGGCTCGTGGATGTACTTGTCGTCCCCGATGAAGATGGCGACGTGCCCCGGGCGCCACAGGATGTCCCCGGGCTCCGCGAGCGAGACGGGGACCTTGGTGCCGAACGCGGCCTGGTCCTCGGAGTTTCGCGGGATGGAGATCCCCGCCTGGGCGTAGCAGTACTGGGTGAGCCCCGAGCAGTCGAGCCCGACGCCGGGCGTGGTCCCGCCCCAGACGTAGGGCACGCCGAGCTGGCTGCGCGCCGCCGCGACCACGGTCGACCTCGCCTGGTCCAGGCTCCGGAACTCCTCCAGGCTCATGCCGTCGAAGCGGCGCAGGCCGTAGGCGTCCATGGCCGACTTGAGGCTCTCGACGTAGGACGAGCTCGTCGCCCATCCCGCGTCCTTGAGGCCTTCGGCCATCTTGTCCGAGTCGCGTTTCTCGATCGCCTCGCGGATGAGCGGGTTGTTCGCGTAGTGGCCCGCCTGCAGGAAGACGCGGCTCCTGAAGCGGATGCAGTCCACGTCCGAGGTGAACGAGGTGAAGTACGCCGTGATCGCCACCGCCTCGCCCCCGTACTCCTCGTTGGTCGCCCAGGCCGACTTGCCGGTCACCTCTGGGCAGGCGGCGAACGACGAGGACCATTTCATCCCGAAGAGGTTGTGGTCGCGCTCCGCGAGCCGGCTCATGTGGTCGCCCTGGCCCGATTCGCAGATGATCTGGGCTATCGTGCAGCCCGCCGGATGCCCGTAGTCCTCCTGGCACTCGATTGCCTCCTCCACCATCTCGTAGGTAATGTAGGGGGGAAGGCCCGCGAGGCTCTGCTTCGCCGCCTCGTTCTGCCAGAAGCCGAACAGCGCCGCGGCGAGCTGGCTTGCGGCGAGCGCGGCGAGGATGAACGCGAGCACTCCCGCGAAGACGCCTCCCAAGGGGGCGGCTGCGCTCGCGATGGCGCCGCCTATCGCCTTCGCCGATGTGCTCTTCGCTGCTGCCGCCGCCTTGGCGCCGCCTGCAGCCTCGGCCGTCTTCGCCCGGACGGCAGCCTGGGCGCGGGCAGCCGAGGCGCTTGCGCCCTTGGCCGCGCCCTTCCCCTTGGCGGACCCCGCGGCGCGCGACGCCTTCTTGGAGGACGCGCCGGGGCGCTTGCCGGATCCCGCCTGCCGGACGGGACCGTTCGCCTTGCCCGCTCCGCGGGCCTTTGCCGAGAGGCGCTTGGCCAAAACGGCCTTGTCGCGGACGCCGGCGGCTCCCGAGAACTCCTCGGTGTCGTCGAGCTCGTCCACCGCCGCGTTCCCGATCGCCGCCTTCGCTCCGATCGCGACGCGATGCCCGCCGAGGCGCCCGGGTTGCGCGGCGGTCTGATCCGAAACGGCCGATCCTTCGGCGGCTCCGCGGGATCGCGCGCGTCCCAACGATGCGCCCTTCGGGACGCGTCCCGCCTTGGCGGCGGCGAGAGGGCTTGCCTTCCGTGCCGCCGTGGACCTTTCCGCGAGCGTCGAGAGCGCCTGGTCGTCGGCGGATTTGACCGTCCCCGAGTTGAGGACCGTCACCTTCTCGGCCGCCACGAGCTCGCGAATCCCGGCATCCTGGTATGTCTGGCCCTGGCCGCTCATCGTTCAGGGCTCTCCTCGCCATCCGCATCCCGAGATCCGGAGCTCGCCCGCCTGTTCGCCTCGAAGACGGCCTTGCGCTTGAGCTCGGCGATCTCGTCGGGCTTGGTGTTGAACAGGTCGTAGAGCGCGCCCTTCGGGAAGTCGTCCATGATCGGCACGCGCACGCCGCCCGCGACGAGCAGGCCCTCGCCGGCCTTGATGGAATCGTCTATGTAGCCCGCCTCGGTGTCGGAGAGGGTGAGCAGGTCCACCCAGCTCTTGCGGTCGAGCGCGGACTGCTTGTGCAGCAGGCAGAAATCCGAGTTCAGGACCATGTTGCGGGCGGACTCGTGCGTGAGCATGTAGGTCGAGTTCTGCGTGATTCCGGTGCAGATGAGGTTGAACTTGCGCCCCTCGGCCCAGAACTTGGAGAAGTATTCGATGATGGCGGGATGCCCGAAGAGGCTCTGCACCTCGTCGATGTAGAGCCAGGTGGTGACGCCCCGCTCGAAGTTCTCGTACATGCGGTTTCGCACCGCCTCGAGCGCGGTGAGCATGCCGAAGACGCGCATGTTGCTGGAGAGGTCGTGCAGATCGACGTTGGTGACGCGGTTCTTGAACGCCACGTTGCTCTGGCGGTTGAAGAACGAGAGCGCCCCCTTCACGAAGCGCTCGTAGCGAAGCGCGATGTCGCGCGCCTCCCGTTCGGGCTGCTCGACGAGCACGCGGTAGAAGTCCTCGAGGGTCGGGATGCGGTCTCCCGCCTGGGCGTAGGCGGCCTCGACGCAGCGCGTGATGATGGACTTGTCCGCTTCGGGGAGCCCCTCTGCGCCCTCCGCCATCATGGCGGAGGAGAGGGCCAGGAACGCGTCGATCTTGAAGGCCATCTGGGCGGCGTCCGCCTTGCCTTCGACGTCCGTGAGGTCGAAGGGGTTCATGGACGTGTCCGAGTCGGGCGCGAGGCGGATGTTCTGGCCATTGCAGCTTCCGACGAGGGTGGAGTACTCGCCGGCGGGGTCGAAGATGACGACCTCGTCTTCGGGGAAGGCGAGCACCGTGTTCAGGATCTCGCGCTTGACGCTGAACGACTTGCCCGAGCCGGGCTTGCCGCAGACGAACCCCATGGGGCTCGCGAGCCGTTTGCGGTTGCAGATGACGAGGTTGCCCGACTGCTTGGACTGGCCGTAGTAGCCGCCGCCTTCCTGGTTGAGCTCCTGGGAGGCGAAGGGCATCTGCATCGCGATCTGGCCTGTGGTGAGGTGCCTGGAGACGTTCACGTGGTTGCGCCCCAAGGGGAGCATGGAGTTGAGCGCGTGCTTCTGGCGGTAGTCGAGCCCGACGATCCCGAGGGAGTTCCCCTGGGCCACGGAGACCACCTGCTCCACCTGGCGGTCGAGCTCCTCCAGGCTGTCGGCGTAGGTGTAGACGAGCCCGGTGTAGACGAAGAGGCGCTCGTTCTTGTTGCGCAGGAAGTCGAGCAGCTCCTCCGCCTCCTCCTTCGAGTAGCGCAGCTCGGGCGGGAGGATCGAGTAGTCGTAGCCCTTCTTCACCGCCGCCATCTGCTCGTCGATGATCTCCTTGTCCATCCAGTCGAGCTGGCGCTTCACCATCGCGAGCGCGTCGCTTTGCGCGATGGGCTGGATGTGCAGCGTCACGACGAGCGGGATGGGCAGGTCGATGATGTTCGCGAGGTAGTAGTCCTCGAGCATGCTCCCGAAGTCGCGTATGGCGAGCACGCTCCCGAACACCCCGTCGGACTCGAAGCAGTCCGCCCGTCCCTCGGGCGCGAAGTCCATGAGGTTCGGGGCGATGAGGTTCTTCGTGCGCAGGCCGCGGAACTGGGACAGTTTGTCCCAGCTGAACTCGAAGCGCTTCTTAGGTCGGACGATGGCGTCCATCGCGCGCAGGCGCTCCTCGCCGTCGATCGGGCGCGCGTCGCACCGGATGCGCGCGAGCGTCTGGCACACGTCCGCGCGGATGCGGGCGAGCTTCGGCGTCGCCGCATCGACGTCGTCGGCGCCGACCATGTAGGTGAGGTAGCGGTGGCGCTCGAGGTTGGACACGCCCTCGCGCAGCTTGTCGTTGAGGATCCGGTTGTACTCGTCCACGAGCCCGTCGTCGACGTCGGCGACATGGCGGAAGAAGCGCTTGGACCCGATCACGTCGGCGGGGATGGGCGTGTTGGCGATCGAGAGCTGCACCGAGGCGTCCGCGTTGAAGTAGTTGTAGAGGCTTGAGAGGACGGAGAAGATGTTCTCCTGGGCGTCCCTTCGCGCCGATTGGTAGCTGATGTCGGAGAACTCGACCGTCTGGCTGAAGAGCCCTTCCTCCACCTGGGCGATGCCGTTTTTGTACATGGCGTCGTATCCGATGTAGTCGAGCTGGCGCTTCGCGGAGTTGCGGGCCTTGGACGTGCGCCTGGTCTTCTCCTCGCGGGCCTTCGCCTCGGCGCCCGTCGCCTTCCTGCCGCCGAGAAGGAGCCCCATGAGGCTCGACTTCCTGGCGGGCGCCTTTTTCCTAGAGCTGTTCTGGGCCATTGACCTCGGCCCCCTTCCTCTTGGCCCTGCGGCGCGCCTTGCGGGAGGGCTTTCCTGCGACGGGGCCCGTGCATGTGCAGCCGGCGAGCGCGTCGCCGGTGTCGTAGAGCATCGTCTGGCTGTTCATGGAGTGCTCCCAGAGAAGGGGGAGGAACTCCTCCAGCTTCATCCCGAAGGGTCGCCAGAACCCGGCAAGCCAGAACGGCAGCGCCGCGGCCATGACGGGCAGGGTCGCGTTGCCGACCTCGATTCCGAGCCCGAAGTAGACGATCGCCGCCGCCGCGATGGCGGACGCGAAGCCGAGGGACACGCACGCGAGCGTGCGCAGGCTCATCTTGCCGACGATCTTCTCCTGGTACTCGCCGATGTCCTTTTGAATCGGTATCTGCAGTGACATGCCGACCACCTACGCTGGGAGCCAGGATGTGTCGAGCATGCCGAAGTAGACGGCGGCCGCGATGATGATCGCGCCGCCCGCGATGGTCGAGATGGCGCTCGCGATCTGGGAGCCTCCCTGCTGCTCGCGGATGGCGAGGCCGAGCGAGACCGCGCCCCACACGACGAGGAACCCGCCGAGGAACGTAACGCAGCCCGATACGAGCGTGATTATCTGGGTTAGCATCATGGTTTCCTTTCTTCTTCTCGCCGCGATCGCGGCGATGTGTCCCGATCGATCCCGAGAGGCGCATGCGGGCGGCGGCCCCATGCGCAGTTGCCCGCGCATGGGCCGGGTCTCCGGGCGCCGCCGCCCCTAGGCTCTTCTTTCCCTCATGCCTCCTCCTTTTGACGGGTCCGATAGGACGCGAAGCCGAACCGCTCGGCGTGCCTTGCCCCTGGACGGCCGGGATCGATATGCCTGTAACGGGGATGCCGCTCGAGCGGGTACTTCTTGTCCTTGAACGGGAAGGCTCCCGTGATGAGCACGATCGCCTCGTCCCTGGGGAGCCTTCCGACCTCGGACGGTTGGATGAGGTCGCGCTCCTGCCTGTTGTAGTTGCGGGTCCGGCTCGAGTTGGAGCCGCGGGAGTCGTTGAAGGTGATCGTGGAGACGGTCTGCTTTCCGACTGCCTCCGAGATCTCCTTGTTGGTCTCGCCCGACTTTCCGCCGAGGAAGAGCGTCGTGTCGCAGCAGTCCTGGATGGTCTGCGCGTCGTCCTTGTAGCGGCTCTTGAGCTGGGCGAGGGACTGCAGGATGATCGAGCAGGATATGTTGCGGCTGCGCACGACCGCGATGGTCCGCTCGAAGTCCGGGACGTGGCCGATGTTGGCGAACTCGTCCAGGATGAAGTGGACGTGCGTGGGGAGATGGCCCGCATGCCGCCTCAGCGCGACGTTGCAGAGCACGTCGAGCGTCTGCCACATGAGGATCGCGAAGAGGAAGTCGAAGGTCGAGTTGGTGTCCGGCATGCTCGCGAAGACGACCGTCCTCTTGCCCTCCTCGCCGAGCTTGTCGAGGCCCATCTCGTCGCGCTCGAGGAGCTTCGAGACCTCCTTGATGGACAGGGGCTTCAGGCGCACGTTGCAGCTGATGATGATCGACTTGAGCGTCTTGCCTGCGGCGGTCTTGAACGCCTTGTAGTTCGACAGCGAGAAGTCGTCCTCGGGCGGCACCGGCTCGCCGGTCCTCACCCACGTAAACCCTCCGGCACCGCTCGAGAACGCCCTGCTCTCGAAGTCCTCCTCGGCTGCCTCGCCGGTCTTCACGAGCTTCTTTCCCGTCTCGAGCTCGGCGAAGAGGATGTCGAGCGGGCTCATGTACGATTCGTCCTCCTCCTTCGCCTCCGCGAGCCCGAGCAGGACGAGCAGCCCGGGGAGGTTGCGGTCCTCCTCGGGGCAGTGCGCGAGCAGGTAGGAGACGAGCGCGGTGTAGAGCAGGCGCTCCGCGTTCTCCCAGAACGGGTCTCCGGCATGATCCTTGTCGCCTGTGGTGTTCTTGATGAGGCATTCGACGAAGGTGAGGACGTCGGCCTCGCTCCTCACGTAGCGAAGCGGGTTGTAGCGGTTCGATTCGGCGAAGTCGATGGTGTTGAAGGAGCGGATCTCGTATCCCGCCTCCGCGAAGAGATGCCCCGTCTCGCCGATGAGGGTCCCCTTGGGGTCCGTCACGAAGTAGCTGGAGTTGAGCTGCATGAGGTTGGGCTTCACGTAGTAGCGCGTCTTGCCGGAGCCCGAGCCGCCCACGACCACGACGTTGTGGTTGCGGTCGGTCTTGAGGTCGAACCTCCCGCGGTCGAGCGCCAGCCGCGCCCCTTTCGTGAGGATGATGTTGTTGTCGGGCGCTTTCGCGTCCCCGAACGCCCTCATCTCGGCCCTGGTCGCCCAGCGGGCGCTGCCGTGCTCCTCGCCGTTCCTGGTCTCCTTGGCCGTCAGGCGGTACGACCAGGCGATCCACACCGCGCAGACGAGCAGGACGCCGACGCAGATTCCCGCCGGCTCTCCGGTGAAACCGCCGCCTTTCGCGACGAAGCCCGGCAGCGTGACGGCGGCGGTCGCCAGGTTCGTGATCGGCTCTCCTGGAAGCGACGTCAGGTTCGACACATAAAGGTTCCCGGCCGCGAACGCGATCGGCGTCGCCATCAGGGCCGCGATAAGGGAAGGACTCATTTGGACCTCACCGCCGCGATCTCGACCTCATGGGCCTTGCCGCGCGCCGCCTCCATCGCCTTCGCGCTCTCGCGGGCGGATGCCGCGCGCTCCTCGAGCGGCTGGGCGTCCCTTATCTGCTCGCGGGTCTTTCCGCGCGCCTCGAGCGCCCTGTCGAGGGCGATGTCCGCCTGCTTCTCCAGGTCGCCGAACGTGCGGGAGACGCTAGGGGCGTCCTCCACCTTGAAGAGAAGGTGCTCCTTTCCCTTTTCCTCGAAGAAGGCGTGCTCGATGCCCTCGCCCGAGAGCTTCCCGTCGATGATCTCCTTGATGCTCCGGTATTCGGGGAGGGATGCGAACTGCTCCATGCTGAGCTTCGCCCACTCGGAAGGCTGCTCCGCGGCATCCTCCGGGCCCTTTCCCCCTATCTCCCCGCGGGCGTTTCGCAATGCGTTCTTCAGCTTCTCGGCGCTCGCGAGCATCGCCTGCTCGCTTGCGTCCTGGCCGATCCTCAGCACCCAGTCGAACAGCTTCTCGCCGCTCTCGTCCCCGAAATCAGTGGCCATCGGTTCTACCTCCGTTTCTCGCTGGGACAATCTGTCCCACTTCGCAAAACGACAAAGCACGCTCCAGCGGCATCGGATGCCTTGCTAGGAACGTGCTTTGCCGTTTCTTCCCGTTGCGGTTGAAGGGGGGTTGATCGCCGACGACGATTCGCGGGCTTCCGACGAAGCGTCTCTGAGGCTCCTGAGCCTGCTTCTCGCCGCCTCCGACCTCGATCTTCCATCGCTTTCCCGCGACCCCTCGATCAGGGAGGACAATGCATCGCGGGCTCTGCCCGAAGCGGAGACGATGCTGTCGCATGCCCCGTCATGGAACACGAGGGCGCGGGAGGCGCGGTCGGATATCTCGAGCATCGCGCCGTCGAAGCTCGGGCGCTCGTATGCCTTCACCGCGTAGTCGCCGCAACGGCTCTCGAGGATCTTGCATTCAACCTGATCGCCCGCCCAGTTCTCGGCGCGGGCAGTCATGAGGCTCCAGGGCTCGTCGAGCATGGGAAGCCTGTATTCGAGCCTCTCGCATTCGCTCGCGGAAGCCGCGCTCATGCCCACGATGAGGTCGCTGAAGCCGTGCCGGTCCCGGCTCAGGCCGCCGAACGAGCAGTTCTCGAACGCCAGCCAATCGCCGGGCCCGCCCTCGTCGCCGATCTTCTTGAGGGTCCACCACTCGTCGCCGCCGTCGACCTGCTGGACGAAGGCCAGATCGCGGTAGACCACGCCCTGCCGTATCGCCCAGTTTCCGCGCCGGAAAAAAGAGCGAAGCTCCTCCATCGAGGATGCTTCGCGGATATCGTAAGGGTAGTCTTCGAGGTAGGGGTCGTCTTGCCAGGCGTATCCGCCGGCTCTCAGCCAGCCGTTCTCCTGGCATTTCGCCGCCAAGGATTCCTGGATGGATGCGTCGGCCCGATCGGCCCCGATATGCGTCGCAGCGTGCGCCAACGACCTCGCCCCCTTTCGCTGCCCCCCGGACCGGCGTCGTCGGCATCGGCGGGAGGACGGTTCGCGCCCATTGAACCATCGGGCGGGAGCGGTCGAGGTGGGCGGACTGTTCGCTCGGTTCTATTCGGTTCCGCTGGTCGCTCGGCCTCCCGGATACCCTCCGGGAAGGCTCCTGAAGTCGACGTCGGGACGTTCGATGCGCGTGCAGGTCTCCTTCAGGCGGGACAGGATGGCGGTCGCCGGATCGCCGAACCCCTGCCGGCTCATTCGCCTCCCGAGGTTCGGGGGGTCGTATTCGCTCGTGACGATCGTCGAGCGCATCTCCCCGTACCTCGCGTTCAGGATCTGGAACAGGGTGCGGACAGCCCAGTCCCCCGCGCTCTCCTTGCCCATGTCGTCGATGACGAGGAGGTCGCATTCGACGTACCTCCTCACGACGTCGAGGGTTGGGCTCGAGTCGTCGAACGTCCGCTGGATCTCCCCGAGCATGTCTATCGCCGTGGTGACGAGCACGCGCTTCTTCGCGTCGAAGAGCCTGCGCGCCAGCGCGCAGGCAAGGGACGTCTTTCCCGATCCGCACGTGCCTTGGATGTAGAGCCCGCTGCCGGGACGGGAGTCGAAGTCGGCGAGGAACATGGCGGCCTCGTTGCTGTCGATGACCGCGTTCTGGTAGCGCGGAGGTATGCCGACCGCGCGGAGCTTCTCCGCGTAGCGCCGGTCTTTCTCGGCGGCCCTCCTGGCCTCCTCCTCTTCCTTCGCCGCCCTCTCCTGGTCGCAACCGCACCCTCCGCTGATCCAGACGACCTTTCCGGCGATCAGAAGGGCGAAAGGGGCCTTCTGCCTCCCGCAATGCAGGCATCGGACCTCGGGAGGGGGAGGGTACTCCATCCCCATTTCGGCAAGCTGCGCTTCGGTGAAGCGGCTTGGCTCAGAAGCTGTATCTGTCGAAGCCATCCTCGGCTTTCCTCTCCCTGGGGTTTTTCATCTCTATACTCTCTGGCGGAACTCGGTTCGGAGGGCGTCGTCGTGGCCGTTCGGGCAGGGGGCGCGGCCCCTCGGAACTTTGTTCGGCGAAGTCCGTTCCGGTGGGACAGATTGTCCCACCAGCGCCCTTGAGCGGGTTCACGGCGCGGAAGACCTTGGTCGAGCGCCCGTTTCGCAGGCGATGCGAGCCGACCTCGACGACCAGCCCCTTCTCCCTGAGGATTCTGAGGGCCTTGCCGATCGCCCTCTCGCTCACGCCGAGGCTCTCGGCCATGGACCTCTGGGATTCGTAGCAGCCCGCGCCCCCTCCGACCGTGAAGCCGTATATCCTTGCGTACAGCAGCAGGGGGACCCCTTGCAGCTTCAACTGCTTTATCATGAACCTCCGGATCACGATGAAGCCTTCCTCGCCGCCCGCCATGGCCAGCCTCGCCCTTATCTCTCGGGGCTTCCGAGCAGAGGAGCGTTGCGCTCCACCCACTCGTTCAGCTCCCGCCTCGTGACGAGGTAGCCCCTCGTCCTGAACCTGAGCTGGCGGGCGGGCAGCGGGTCCTCGGGCAGCTTGATCAGCTTGTACGCCAGATGCTTGTTGATGTGGAGCATCTCGGCGACCTCTTCTATCGTGTAGATGTCCTTCTCGGTGCAGATGAGCTTGATCTCCGCGACCTGCCTTCTCCCGGCGCCTTCCTCTTTGGCCTTTATCTTCTTCACTCCAGCGTCCGACATGCACGCACTCCTTTCCGACACGCTTCTGCTGAAGCGAACGCGACCGTATGGGCATGCGCGCATTCAACGGCGGAAGGCGGCTGAACGGGCGAGGGCAGCAGTCGCGGATCCTGTAAAACGCTAAGACGTTCGCTTAAGCAAGCAAGCCGTCCTTGATGCACCGGTCGAGCGTCTCCCTGCAGATCAGGATTCGCCCCCTTACGCGGTGGGACGGTAGCTTGCCCTCCCTGACGAGCCTGTACATGGTCGTGCGCGAGACGTGCACGTAGTCGCACGCCGCCTGTACAGAGAGCCACTCCTCGCCCGCGGGCCCTTTGGAACCCGCCTCGCGGCGCGGCTCGGCATCGGCGGGGGACGGCTCCTCGGCGGCCCGGAGTCGCGCCATGACGCCGAGCATCTCGGCAAGCAGATCCTGCCGATCGTTGGTGCTGCCGGTCTTTCTTGTCTCCATGCCTGCTCATTTCTCTGTCTTCGTGCTTTCCGAAAAGAGACATCTCCTAATCGATGCCTGGCTAGATTATTGGGAATGGGCAGGTGAGCGGCAAACGAGAGGGGCGTTTTTCAGTTCTATTCGGTTCTATTCGCCCCATCGGAGGGGCACGGGAGAATTTCTCCGCGAAAGAAGGAGGACGTGAAACTTTGTGTTCGCAATGTGGAATCGCTGGATCGCCGATCGGCCCGTTTTTGGGCTAATGGCCCTGGCGTTTCATGGGGTTTCCCCAGGTTGCAGATTGTTTCATTGTATTTTAGCCCAAAATTAGCCCATAACCTCATCTCGAAGGGCGCTTCGACGGCGGAAAAAAGTGCCGACGTAGAGGCTCGGGCAAGGGCCAAAGGAGGGCATTTTAGCCCAAATTAGCCCAAAAACAGCCTGATTTGGGCAATAAAAAAGGCCAGAGGATTTAGCCTCTGACCTGGTGTTTTATGGTCGCGGGGGCTGGATTCGAACCAACGACCTTCGGGTTATGAGCCCGACGAGCTACCAGACTGCTCCACCCCGCAATTTCTAGAAACTAAGTTGTCAATGTTGCTGGGTTATGAGCCCGACGAGCTACCAGACTGCTCCACCCCGCACTGTATGTGGGTCGCTTCCGCTGCGGCGAAAGCTGCAAGAGAGAATATTACTCCGCGCTCCCGCGCAAAGCAAGAAGCAGAAGCCGCATCCACGCAACGCACACAATCGGCCGTCGCACGCCTGTTCACCGGCGTGTAACGTTCCCCGCCAGGCAAAGCGGTACAATGCGCAGCGACACACGCCGGAACCGCACGCAACCACGCAACGGAGGGACGCATGCCCGTCATCGATTCGCACGCCCACATCTACCCCGACAAGATAGCCGCCCGCGCCGTGTCGGCCATCAGCGCGTTCTACAACATCCCCATGGAGAACCCGCACGGCACGCCCGAGGCGCTGCTGGCTTGCTGCGAGGGCACGCCCATCACGCATTTCATCGTGCACTCGGTGGCCACCACGGCCCACGCGGTCCCCTCCATCAACAACTTCATCGCCGAGCAATGCCGGCTGCACCCCGAATTCATCGGCTTCGGCACCATGCACCAGGACTTCGAGGATCCCGAGTCCGAGATCGACCGCATGATCGAGCTGGGGCTGCACGGCGTGAAGCTGCACCCCGACACCCAGGAAGTGAACATGGACGACCCGCGCCTCATGCGCGTGTACGAGATCATGGAGGCCCGCGGCCTGCCCCTGGTGGTGCACACCGGCGACTTCCGCCACGACTACTCGCACCCGCGCCGCCTGAAGCGCGTGCTGCGCACCTTCCCCGACCTGGTGGTGGACGGCGCGCACCTGGCCGGCTGCTTCGTCCCCGACATCGGCTACGACGTGCTTCATGCCGAGCGCCTGTTCGTGGACGCCTCCAGCACGCTGCCGTTCGTGGGCGCGCGACGCTTCGCCGAGCTCGTGCGCATGTGGGGCGTCGACCGCGTGATGTTCGGGTCGGACTTCCCCATGTGGAACCCGAATTCCGAATACGCCGTGCTGGCCTCGGCCGGCTTCACCGACGACGAGCTGGACAAGCTCACCTGCAAGAACGCCGAGCGCTTCTCCGGCGTGAAGGTGAGCTGACACCCCCTCCTGCGCGCGAAAACGGCAGCGCGCAACAACGCAGCAGCTTGAGCGGCGGCGCTACTCCGCTTCGCCTTCCTGCGGCTCCGCCTTCTCGATGGCCAGGCGGATCTTGTCGATGCGCAGGCGATCCATCATCACCACGGTGAACGCGAGGTGCGCGTCGGCGTGCTGCAGCTCGGCCACGTCGCCCGCTTGCGGGATGCGGTCGAACAGCGCCAGCAGCAGGCCGGCCGCCGTCTCACACTCGGCCGCCTCTTCGGGCTCGAAGCCCATCAGCTCCACCAGGTCGTCGATGGGCATGGTGCCTTCCAGCAGGTAGCTGCCGTCCTCCATGCGCACGGCGTCCTGGTCGTCGTCGTGGACGAACTCGTCATCGATGCGGCCCACGATCTGCTCGATCACGTCGCTCATGGTAACGATGCCGGCCGTACCGCCGTGCTCGTCAATCACCACGGCGATCTTCGTGTGCTTCGCCTGCAGCACCTGCAGCAGCTTCGCGATGGGCATGCCCTCGGGCACCGCCTCGATGGAGCGCACCTTCAGATCGCGCACGGTGGAGCCCTGCGGCAGCGTGTAGAGGTCCTTCACGTGCACGAAGCCGACGATGCGGTCCTTGTGCCCGCGGCACACCGGGTAGCGCGTGTACTTGTACTGGCGGATGACCTTCAGGTTCTCTTCCAGCGAATCCTCCAGGTCAACGCACACCACGTCCATGCGCGGCGTCATGATGGCCTCGGCGTCCTTGTCGCCCAGGTCGAAGATGTTGTCCACGAACTCGTTCTGCTCCGGGTCGATGAGGCCGCTTTCGGTGCTCTCGTCAATGAGCAGCTGGATTTCCTCGCCGGTGTACACGTCGTGCTCGTTGGCGGGGTCGTGCCCGGTCAGGCGCACCACGGCGTTGGTGATGCCGTTGAACATGAGCATGATGGGGTACGTGATGCGGTAGAACCAGATCAGCGGCGTAGCCGTGCGCAACGCCCAGCGCTCGGTGGCGAAGATGGCGAACGACTTGGGGATGAGCTCGCCCACCACCACGTGCAGGGTGGTCATGATGAAGTAGCCGATGGCGACGCTGATGGCCACGATGGCGGCCTCGGGCATGCCCAGCATCACGAACAGCGGCTCGAACAGCTTCGAGATGGCCGGCTCGCCCAGCCAGCCCAGCGCCAGCGACGCCAGCGTGATGCCCAGCTGGCAGGCCGACAGGTAGGCGTTGACGTTCTCGGCGATGCGCATGGCGTTCTTCGCGCCGGGTTTCTTCTCTTCGATGGCCAGCTCAAGCTGCGACTTGCGCACGCGCACCAGCGCGAACTCCGCAATGACGAAAAACGCGTTCATGAGCAGGAACAACAGGACCAGGACAAGGCTGAGCCAAACAGGCATGGAAAACAAGCTCCTTAAAGGTTGGGTTTGAAATGCTGTCTCGCCCCCTATTGTCGCAGGTGGCGCGGCCCGCATACGCTTCCGTCCGGCCAAAGGCGGGAAAACCATCCTTTATACAGATGGCGAAAGAGCGCGGGGCAGCTTGCAGGGCAACGGAAAGCGAGCGCGCCGGAATGCGCCCGATCGACGGAGGGCGTCCGAACGCAGTTTCCCCGCCAAAAGACGAGGAAGACACCCCAACAAACAGCTTTTTGAGATTTCGGATAGGTTTTGCCGAATTTTGGGGTTTCGACAAGACTGAGATGAGCCCCTTGCGCAAGGCGCTTTTCAAGTCGGCTGGCGGAATTTCTCTTAACAGCGATATGAACTGGGGTTTCGCAAATGCTTTCGTTTTGGCAGAGCTTGGCGAAAGATCTTGCGCTTTCGCTTCGCCGCATCCGAGCCCCAACTTTCGCTTTTTTTTGATCCGTGCCACCCCAACTTTCGTGATTTTTGATCCCAAATAGCGAAAAAGCTGTTTGTTGGAGTTCGAGTCAAAGTCGGAGCTGGAGTTGGGACTGAGATAGAGATCGAAATCGGGGTTGGCGCATCGGAAAACGCAACCGAACCGCAAGATGGGCGCAAGGTTGGCGCAAGGTGCGCTGGGTATCGTGGAGCCAGCCGGAAGCGAAGCGCGCACCGTAGGACCCCCTGGCGCGCCCCTCGGGAAAGCTCCCACGGCGCGCAACGCTCCGCACGTCTCCATTACCCGCAACGAAGGGAAGGAACCACCATGAAACTTGCCATGCGCATCATCGCCCCGCTGGCTGCTTTGGGGCTTATCGCCTTGTGCCTGCTGTCGCAGGCGCCTGTCTTGGAGAAGGTGCGTTAGCATGAAGAAGCTGCTGCTCATCGGCATACCGGTGCTGGCGGTGGTCATCGCGCTGGGCGTGGGCTACCGCTACGTGTTCGACACGTCCACGGCCGACACCTGGTACGTGCAGATAGACAACGAATCCGCCCAGCCGCAGCCCAGCGACGCGGACGAGTACGACTACACGCTGCCGGCCTACGACGCCTCGGGCAACTCCCATCAGGTAACGTTCGGAACCGAGCGCCTGCTGAAAGACGGTGCCTACCTGGAACTGAAGGTGATGCCCCTGCGCGGCGTCATCAGCTGGGCCGAGGTGCAGCCTGACGGCTTGCCGCCGCAAGCGCGCACGGCGCTGGCGGCGTAAGAAGAAGACGCAATCAGTTTAGGCCGTTGGCGCTGCGCCGGGCTAGTCGACAACCGTCCGACTGACCAGCACTTTTTCCAACGCTTCGCGGTCGAGCGCGCAGCCGATGCCATGCTCGAAGCCCGGCGCGTTCAGCGTCACCAGGCCGTCGGCCGCCTCGTGCGGCGGGTCGGTCACGTCCACGGGGAAGTACGCCGACGTGGGCCCCACGTCCCCCGGCGCCTCCGCGCCCGGCAGCGTCTCGAACGCGGCGTGCAGCCGCTTCGACACGCCGGTTTCGTACATGCCGCCCATCCACACCGTGCACCCGCGCTCCAGCGCGGCGGCGGTGAACTCCAGCGCGGGCAGCACGCCGCCCCACTTCGCCACCTTCAGCGCGAAGCAGCGCAGCTCGGGGTAGCGCAGCGCGCGGGCGGCATCCCCCGGCTTCACGATGGACTCGTCCAGGCACACCGGGGTCGTCATCCGGCGCTGCAAGCGCGACAGGCGCGCGAACACGTTGCGCGGGCCGTCAGCCGGCGGACGCTTGGGATCCAGCGGCTCTTCCAGCCAGGCAGCGCCCAGCTTGTCCAACTCAAGCAGGTCGGAGTCGTCCTCCACGAAGCTCTGGTTCGCGTCGAGCGTCAGCATCAGGTCGGGGAACGCCTCGCGCACGGCTCGGGCCGCTTCCACCGGACGGCCGGGCGCCACCTTCAGCTTCACGCGGCGGCAACCCGCCTCCACGCACCGGCGCACGGCCGCCACCGTCTCGCGCGGCGACCCGATGCCCACCACGGCGCCCGCTGGCACCTGCACCGCGCCCGTCGCGCGCCCGCCGATCAGTTGGTAGAACGGCTTTTCGGCTATCTTGCCGTACAGGTCCCACAGCGCCGGCTCCAGCGCCCCGCGCGCCAGGGGGTAGCGGCGCGCGTCCGCCCGCGACGCGAACGACGCGGACACCTCGCTGGGATGCAGGTACACCTCTTCCAGCACCGCGGGCGCCAGCACGTCGCGCAGCACGCGCTCGTCCTCGTCCAGCGTCTCGGGAAGGTACCAGTCGGTGGAGAACGCCACGCATTCGCCCAAGCCAACGCGGCCCTGCGCGTCGCGCACCTCCACGATGATGGACTCGCGGTCGCGCAGCGTGCCCTTCGCCGTCTCGAACGGCTTTTTGAACGGCAGCCGGATGCGGTGCAGCGTCACGCTCTTCACGTCGATGCGCTGGGCGTAGCGGCGCTCCACCGCCATGCGGTCCACCTTGCCGATGCCCGTGCGCGGCAGCGCGTCGGTCACGTACACCTCGCGCGGCACGTACAGCTTCGAAAGCGTCTGCGCCAGGCGGCGTTTCACCTCGTCAGGCGGAAGGAACACGCCGGCGGCGCACTCCACGAACGCAACGGGCCGCCGCCCCCACGTCTCGTCCTCGGCGCCCAGCACCAGCGCGTCGGTGACGCCCGGCAGCTTCAGCAGCGCGGCGCGGATGCGCGCGGGATAGATGTTCTCGCCGCCCGAAACGAACATGTCCTGCGTGCGTTCGCGCAGGTAGAGCAGACCCCGCTCGAACGCGGCCGTGTCGCCGCTCAGAAGGAAGCCGTCCATCGTGCGCGGGGTGTGCGCGTTCAGGTAGCCCGGCGTCACGCCCGGGCCCCGCACGGCCAGGCGGCCGAACCCCTCCGCATCGGGGTCCACCACGCGCACCGCGTAACCGGGAAGCAGCCGCAGCCCACCGTCGAAGCGCCCCCGCGCCGGAGCGTTGGCTATCTGGCTGGCGGTTTCGGTCATGCCGTAGCTGGGGAACACGCGCGCCTTCAGAGCCACGGCGCGCTCGACCGTGCGGGGATTCACCGGGCCGCCGCCCAGCAGGATGCACGCGTAGGAGCGCAGCGCCCCGGCTTCCGGCGACGCGGGCCCCTCCTGCTCGGCCACATCCAGCAGGTCCTGCAGCATCTTGTCCACCACCGGCACGTGGGTGGCGCGGCGTTTCGCCGCATCGTTCAGCAGCTGCCGCGCGTCGAAGCGGCGGTACAGCGCGAACGGGGTGCGGTTCAGGATGCTGCGCACCACCACCTGGAAGCCGCCCACGTGGAACAGCGGCAGGACGGCCTGCCACATCCCCTCGCGCTCCACGCCCAGCACGCGGTTGGACGCCTGCGCCGACCCGCAGAGGTTTCCCCAGGTAAGCGGCACCGCCTTGGGCGCGCCCGTGGAGCCGGAGGTGAACATGACCAGCGCGCGGTCGTCGGGGTTGGCCAGGCGCGCCTGACGCTCGGCGAAGTGGATGACCCCCTCCACCGCGTCTTGCCGCTCCGTCTGCTCCTGGCGGCGGCGCGCGTCGCGGCCGGGCTTGGCGCGGCCCAGAGCGCGCGTAGAGCGCGGGGCAGCCTCGGCGGCCAGGGAGCGCGCGTCGAAGGGGACGTGCGCGGACCGGGAAGCATGGGATGCGTGGGGCGCATAAGGCGCATGGGACGTATCGCGCGCATGAGCTGCGGAACCCCCCACACGCGACGACGCGCCCGCACCGGCATCCGCGGCGCCCGCCAGCACGAACGCCGCGCTTTCCAGCAGCTGGCCCATGTTCTCTTCGTCGATGCGGCACACCGGCTCCAGCCCCGACACCCGCCCGAGCTCCATCACCTGCGACAGCTTCTCCGCCGCGGTCAGCCGGTTGTTCAGCTCCACCAGAAAGAAGCCGCCGTATGCCGCAGCCAGCGCCAACAGCACGTGCAGCGGGCAGTTGGGCAGGTCGACGGCCACGCACGCGCCCCGCTTCGCCCCGCGCCGACGCAGATGCCACGCCAGCGACGCCGCCAGCATGCGCACCTCCCGATAGGAATAGGCGACCTCCGCGCCGTCCGCGTCGATGTACGTGAAACACGTCTTGCGCGGGAACTGGCGCGCCTCGGCCTCGAAAGCGTCGATGATTGAGGGGATCTTCACGGGCTGCGTCTGACCGCACCGCCTTTCTTCCTGGTCGTGGACGGAAAAGAGCCGATCTTACGGAAACTTCGGGAACTGGGTGAAGTCGGGCTGGCGCTTCTCCTTGAACGCGTCGCGGCCCTCCTTCGCCTCGTCGGAGGTGTAGAACAGAAGCGTCGCGTCGCCGGCAAGCTGCTGCAGGCCGGCGTAGCCGTCGGTGGCGGCGTTGAACGACGCTTTCATCAGGCGCAGCGCCGTGGGCGACAGCTTCAGCATCTCCTGGGACCACGCGACGCACTCGGCCTCCAGCTGGTCGAAGGGCACCACCTTGTTCACCAGGCCCATCTCCAGCGCCTCGGCGGCGGTGTACTGGCGACACAGGTACCAGATCTCGCGCGCCTTCTTCTGGCCCACGATGGCGGCCAGATACCCCGCGCCGTAGCCGCCGTCGAAGCTGCCGACGCGCGGACCGGTCTGGCCGAACTTCGCCGTGTCGGCCGCAATGGACAGGTCGCACAGGATGTGGAGCACGTGCCCGCCGCCGATGGCGTAGCCGTTCACCATGGCGATGACCGGCTTGGGCACGATGCGGATGAGCCGCTGCAGGTCCAGCACGTTCAGGCGAGCGATGTTGTCCTCGCCCACGTAGCCGCCATTGCCGCGCACCTTCTGGTCGCCGCCGCTGCAGAACGCCTCGTCCTCGTGGCGGCCGCCGTGATTCGCGCCGGTGAGGATGATGACGCCGATGGACGCGTCGTCGCGCGCGATGCTGAACGCGTCGTAGAGCTCCTGCACCGTCAGCGGCGTGAACGCGTTGCGGCGCTCGGGCCGGTTGATGGTGATCTTGGCGATGCCGTCAAACGTCTCGTAGACGACCTCGCGGTAGGTTTTGCCCAGCTTCCAGACGATCTCGCCCATGAGCACCCCTTTTTTGACCGTTTCGGAATGGGAAACGACACGGACGCGCCGCGTCGAACATGCCTTGTGGATGAATAGTGCAATGGTACCGCGAAAGCAGCGTTAGCGCACCCCCGCAACGGGCGTGCAACGTATTTTCACAGGACGTTAAGGAAGAGCAGGAGAAGCGGAAACGCCTGTGGTTTCCAAGAACGAGGCCAGCTCGGCAGCGAACGCGGCGGGGTCCTCCAGATGGATGTTGTGCCCGACCCCGGGGACGACGCGCACGCGCGCATCCGGCACGGCGGCGCGCACCGCTTCGGCGGCGGCGCAGTACTTCGCATCGAGGGCGCCGACCAGATAGGCCACGGGGAAGCCCGCCTGAGCGGCGGCGGAAAGGAACGCCGACGCGGAGGCGCGATCGGCCTGATGGTGCTGGCCCCATGCCTCCAACTGGACGGCTAGGCCGTCGGGCGTGTTGCGCAGACGGCCGACTCGCTGGCGCGCGCGGGCGGCTTCCGGCAGCGCACGCTGCGAAGCGAACAGCGGCAGCCCTTCCCACCAGTTCATGAACGCGGCGACGCCCTCGGCGCGCGCCCGGGCGCCCCAGGCGACGTTGCGCTCGCGCAGCTGCGCGCGGTCGGCGTCGTCAGCGGGACCCAAGCCGGCGCTTTCCAGCACGAGGGCGGAAAGGGGCAGCGGGGCGAAGGGGGCGGCGGTTGCGGAAGCGACGGCGCGGGAAGAGGCGAAGATGCGGGACGGCGCGGCGGCAGCGCAGAGCGGGACGGCCGCGCCCACGGCGTCCACGGCACCCGCCACGCCGCAGCGCAGCGCCGTTTCCAGCGCGATGCGGCCGCCAAGGGAGTAGCCCACCAGCACGGGACGGCAACCCGTCTCGTCGACGATGCGCCGCACCTCATCCGCCACGCCACGGCACACAGCGTCCAACGAAACCGCGTCGGCGCCCGACGCAGCAGCGCGGCGGGCAAGATCGGCCAGGTCAGGCGTGCGCACGTCGAAGCCAGCGGCGCGCAGCAGGCCAGCAGCCGACTCCCAAGCGTCGCCGTGCTGGCCGAACCCGTGCAGCAGGACAAGCGGGCGGCGGTGCGTTTCGAAAGCGGCAGCGCTGGCGGCGGAGCTGGCAGCGTCGGCGACGCCGGCAGCAGCGCCAGCAGCTTCCCCGTCGTCCACTGCGCCGCGCCGCTCGCTAGCTCCAGCAGCCACGGTAGCGCTCCTTCACGCCGCGCAGCGGCACGCGCACCTCGATAAGGCTGATGCCCGGCATGCACAGGCGCTTGCGATACGCCTCGCGGAACTCTTCCACCGACGACGCCGCGCGGTACGGCACGTGGAACGCCTGCGCCGCATGCGCGAAATCGACGTTCTGCGGCGTGAGGAACACGCGCTCGAAGTACGGCTCGTCGGAGGCCTGCGGCAGCATGTCGAAGATGGCGCCGCCGTCGTTGTTCAGAAGGACAATGACCACCGTGGGCGGCGTACCCGGCTGGTTGCGCATGAGCTCGTTCTGCAGCGCGAGGGCGTTCAGGTCGTGCAGCAGCGTCAGGTCGCCAGTGACGAAAGTGGTCTGCGCGAACTGCTGGGCGGCGCCCAGCGCGGTGGACACGGTGCCGTCGATGCCGTTCTGCCCGCGGTTCGCCAGCACGCACAACGGCGCGGCGCCGCGCGATTGCACGGTATCAAGCGCGCGCACGGCCATGGAGTTCGCCACGAACAGGCATGATGCCGGCGGCGCCTCGTCCAGCACGGCGGCCACGATAGCGCCCTCGAACGGCGCCTCGTCCGCCGGCGCGGCGGCAACGGCCTGCGCGATGCGCTGGCGCGCGGCAGCGTTGTCCTGCGCCCACGCGCGGAAGAAGAGCTCGCGGACGCCAGCGGCCGGAGACGCGGCAGCCGCGCCGTAGTCCTTCGCCGTGAACGAGCGCACGAAATCGAGCGGGGCCAACGGGACGAACACGTCGGTGGCGGTGTTGAAGTCGCGCGTCTCGCCGGCGTCCACTACAACGTTAAGCGGGCGGGCCGCAGCCAGGCGCGTCGTCGCACGCTTCGACACGGGATAGCGCCCGAAGCGGATCACCGCGCCAGGAAGCGGGCACGCATCGCTGCCGAACACGTTGTCGTAGGCGTCCATCACCGCCGGGGAATCGACGCAACGCAGGCCAGACAGCGGGTCGGCCAGAAGCGGCAGCTGCAGGCGCTCCGCCCACGACGCCACCTCGCGCGCCTCGGCCAGCGTGGAGCACGTCCCCTCGCCCGCCAGCACCAGCACGCGCTTGCCGCGCAAAAGCGTGCACAAGCGCTCAAGGGCAGCGGGCTCCACTCCGCTGCACGTCGGAAGCGCCCACGACTCACCCGCCGGCGTGTCGTCCGAAGCGCCAGCGCGCCCTGCGCAGAACGCGTCACCTGCCCCGAACGCGTCCGCCGCCCAAGCGTCGCCGCCGGGGAAGTCGGGCTTCAACGGTTCGTCAAAGGGAAAGTTCACCTGCACGGGGCCTGCCAGCGCATCGCTGCCGCACGACGCCACAAGCGGATTGCCTACCGGCGCGTCGTCGCGCGCCCCTTCGGCGAAGCATCCCGCCAACGGCACACCCGGCGCGAACCGCGGCCGTCCGCCCACGGCTGCCAGGAACGCCTCGCGCGCCGCCTGCCGCGCGAACGCCACGTCGTGTGCCTCGGCGCCGGGAAGCGGCATCTGCCGGAACGCACGCACATGGGTGCCGAACAGATGCAGCTGGTCAGTGGTCTGCGGCGCGCCGAGGCTCTGCAGGCGCGGCGGGCGGTCGCACGTGAGCGCGATCAGCGGCACGCGCGAGGTCTCGGCCTCGATGACGGCGGGATAGTAGTTCGCCGTCGCCGTGCCCGACGTGCAGACCAGCGCCACCGGGCGGCCCGTCGCCTTCGCCATGCCCAGGCCGAAGAAGGCCGCGCCGCGCTCGTCCACGTCGATGAACAGGCGCAGCTCGTCGGGACGGCGGCGGTTCAGCTCGAACGCCGCCATCGCCAGCGGCGTCGAGCGCGACCCGGGGCTCACCACCACCGCGCGCACGCCGCAGCGCACCAGCTCGTCCAAAAACGCCGCCGTCCACAGCGCCGTCTTCTGCCCTTGCGTCGCTTCCTTCGCCACGCCGCGCCTCCCTTTCCCTTGGCCCCGCGCCGGTTATGCCTCGAACGCACTCAAGATGGTCTTGAGCTTCAGGCCGATCTCGTCGTATTCCGCTTCCGCATCGCTGCCGGCCACGATGCCGCAGCCTGCGTACAGCCAGCCCATCTCGCCGTCGAACACGCCCGTGCGCAGGCCCACGGAGAACTCGCCATCGCCGTCTGCGTCAATGTAGCCGCAGGCGCCGGCGAAGAAGCCGCGGTTGTACGCCTCCAGCTGGCGGATGAGCATGCGCGCCTCGCCCACCGGCGTGCCGGCCACGGCGGGCGTGGGGTGCAGGTCGCCCATCAGGCTCCACAAATCCACGCCGTCCAGCACGTGCGCCGACGCGGGGGTGTGCAGGTGCTGCACGTGGGTCAGCGGCATGATGCCGGGGGTGGCGGGCACGTTCACGTCGTAGCATTCGCGCTGGAACACCTCGCGCACGTGGCGCACCACGTAATCGTGCTCGGCGCGGTTCTTCTCGTCGGCCATCAGCTCGTCGGCCAGGGCGCGGCGCTGGGCCTCGTTCGCGCCGGCAGGGCAGGTGCCCGCCAGGCACATGCTACTCACGCGCCCGCCCTCCTTGCGCACCAGGAGCTCGGGCGTGCAGCCGCAGAAGAACACGTCGGCGTAGCGGTACAGCACCACCGTGCCGCGCGCCGAGCCGTCGATGAGGTTCACCAGCAGGTCCTTCGAAGAGAACGGCCCGTCGGCCGTCAGTCGCTGGCGGCGCGACAGCACCACCTTCTGCACGCGGCCGTCCTCGATGGCGCGCAGCGCGCCGCCCACCGCTTCGCGCCACGCCTCGCGGGAGTCGGGCTCCACGCGGTGCGGAATGGCGCGGCGGTGCCGGCGCGGGGCCGCGGCAGCCTGGCGCAAGAAGCGCTCGACGCGTCCGCCATACACCGGCCCCAGCGAGTTCACCTGCAGATACGTTCCGTTTGCACCCTCCATCAGCACGATCTCGGGCAGCATGAAGCGCAGGCGCGGGAACGACGCGAACAGCTCGTCGGCCGGCGCAGGGTTTTCCGCGTCGAATCGGTTGAACGAGAACATCACCGGCGGTCGGGCGGCAGGGCCTTCCGTCTCGTATTCCACGTCCTCCAGCGTGGACAGCGCGATGCAGCGCCCCAACCCCATGAACCGGGCGCGGCCGTCCTTGCGGTAGTAGACGAACTGGTCGGTGAACCCCTTCTGCATCACGCAGAACGCATCGACGATGTCCGCCTCCAGCGGCACCGTGTACGAGAAGATCTTCGGCATCTGAAACCTTTCCGCCGCCTGCGCGGCTTGCCAGGGAATGCGCCGCCGCAGGACGTTGCGGAACGCGAAGCCGCCGGCCGCAGCCGGAAGCCGTGCCAATTCTAAACCATCGGCCCACCGGGCGCGACGGACGGACGCCAGCAACGGAGCAGGCGGCGAAACGGGATGCGGGCGACGGGCGCAATGGGCACACCGGGCGGGCACGCCGGGCCGCAGCGTCGCGCCCGCAACACCGGGTCGCACCGACAGCCGAGGGCGGAAAGTGCACGAAATTTCGTAAACTTTTCCGGAAATGTGTACGAGATTTCGAAAGCTTTCTCGACAGAAACGGTTTCGAGGCGGCCGCGAAAGCCCTCCCCCTGCACTCCGAAACACAAAACGACCCTGATGGAGGCGCGCCGCGCTTTCGCCAGGGCCGTTTCTTCATCAGAAATGTTGCGCAACAGATTTCGCAAAACCGATGTGACAATCAGCCAAGAGCCGTCGAAGGAAGGAGCGAAAATGAAACCCTTGTTCTGGAAAATCGGAGCCGTTGCAGCAAGCGCAACCCTGGTGTGCTGCCTGTTCGGCTGTTCTTCACAACCAGCAGAACAGCAGGGGGAAGAGCAGAACGAAGCCGCTACTGAAGAAACCGAAGTTGCCGTAGAAGAGCAGCAAGACGAATCCGTATCTCTAGCAGGGGCGTTTCGTCCTCTTACCGGCATGAATGAGCCTTTGGAATACAATGGCACTGCCGCCGAGATCGAACAAGCCAGGGAAAATCTGAAGTCCAACGTGGCCAGCGACGACGAGAAAATGGTTTTTGTTGCAATACAAGTCGCCGCAGACGATAGAGAGAACAGAACGCTGGGGGTCGTCAATGGCAATATGAGAGGCGCGACTGTTTCCGCTGCTGAATTGACTGTCGATGATATCAATACTTATGGCGATATATATGGGCTGAACAGCAGGGATTATTTCGAAACGCTTGAACAGCTGGGCTACCACGATGGCGCAGATAACGGCGAGCTGCTTGGAGGTTCGGGAGACACCTACGGTGCGATTTTCCTATTCTCGGTCAGCAACAACGACCTCGAACAAGGAACGACCGCACATCTTGAATGGGGCGATTACAGCATTGATTTCAATATGTCCGACATTCAGGAAGTTGACAGCCCGCTAGCAATGATTGACGCACTTCAAGCCGCTTAGAGCTCGCAGGCAAGAACTTTTCGAGCGATTTTTCACCCCCTCCCAATCACCTCACAGACCGCACCTCGGCGTCAGCCGAGATACGGCCTTCCTCGTTCAAACGCGATGACCCCCTTGCCGCTTCTCAGGCAAGGGGGTCAAAACGAAGCCGCAAATACCGCCCGTATTCACCTGCTGCACGGAATAAGCCTGCATTCACCAGGCGTTTTTCGCGTGCGGACGCAACCGCTAAATCTTATACATGTACTGGAACACGTCTTCGCGTTGGATGATCACCTGCATGCCCAGATCCTCGCCGACGGCTTTCAGGCGATCCTGCACGGTGTTGAAATCCGCGGCCTCGGGCGAGAGCGTCACCATCATCGTCATCGAGAAGATGTTGCCCGCCAAAACGGTCTGGCTGATGTCGTCGATGTTGGCCTCGCAGTCGGCCAGCGCCGTGGACACCTTCGCCACGATGCCGCTGCGGTCTTTGCCCAGAACGGAAACCACGCACTTCATAGCATTCCCTTTCATCGCGATACGGTGTCGCTCCACCATACCAAAACTGCCCGCGCTTGGCGGCCTACCTTCCCGAGAAGATGAGCGACAGCGCTTCCTCACGCGTTTTCTGATCCTTTTGGAACGTGCCGCGCAGCGCGCTGGTGACAGTGCGGCTGCCAGGCTTCTTCACCCCGCGCATGCTCATGCACAGATGCTCCGCCTCCAGCACCACGATGGCGCCCTGCGGTTTCAGCTCGCGCACCAGCGTGTCGGCCACCTGCGATGTCAGGCGCTCCTGCACCTGCGGGCGCTTCGCGTACACGTCTACCAGGCGCGCCAGCTTCGACAGCCCGCACACCCGCCCGTCCTTCGCCGGGATGTAGGCCACGTGCGCCACACCGAAGAACGGCACCAGGTGGTGCTCGCACATCGAGTAGAACGGGATGTCGCGCACCAGCACCATCTCCTGGTGGTGCTCGTCGAACGTCTTTTGGAAATGCTCGGCGGGGTCTTGCTGCAGCCCCGCGAACACTTCCTCGTACATGCGCGCCACGCGCGCGGGCGTCTCGCGCAGGCCCTCGCGGTCGGGATCCTCGCCCACGCCCTCCAGAATCATCCGCACACCCTGCTCTATCTTCGCCAGATCCATTCGCTTCCTCCTACAGCGCCAGCTGAAGCCCCACCGGGCAATGGTCCGACCCGAACACGTCGCTGTGGATGGTGGCCGCCTCGATGCGCGGCGCCAGCTGGTCGCTCACCAGGAAGTAGTCGATGCGCCAGCCCGCGTTCGTCTGGCGCGCTTTGAAACGGTAGCTCCACCACGAGTACGCGCCCGTCGTATCGGGGTGGAGCTTGCGGAACGTGTCGGTGAAGCCGGCGTCCAACAGCTTGGTGAACTTTTCGCGCTCTTCGTCGGAGAAGCCCGCCTTGCCGCGGTTCGGGCCGGGGTTCTTCAGGTCGATCTCCTGGTGCGCCACATTGAAGTCGCCGCACATCACCACGGGCTTGGGCGCGGCCTTCTGCGCGCCGGCGGGCAGGCTGCCCGCTTCCAGGCCCTTGCAGAAGTCGCGGAACGCGTCGTCCCAGGCCATGCGGTGGTCGATACGCGCCAGCTCCGCCTGGGCGTTGGGCGTGTAAACGTCCACGAACCACAGCTCGGGGAATTCCAGCGCCACGATGCGCCCCTCGGTGTCAAGCTCGGGAACGCCCAGCGCGTGCAGCTCTTGCAGCGGCTCGCGGCGGCTGAACACTGCCGTGCCGGAGTAGCCCTTCTTCTCTGCGTAGCTCCAGTAGTCGCGGTAGCCCGGCAGGTCAAGCTCCACCTGGCCCTCTTGCAGCTTCGTCTCCTGCAGCGCCAGCACGTCGGCGTCCAGATCGGCCACGATGTCCGTGAAGCCCTTCTTCATGACGGCGCGCAGGCCGTTCACATTCCACGAGATGAAACGCATGATGCCGCCTTCCGTCGCAGCAGCTTTCCAACAGGTCAAACGGGTTGAACACGGAAAA
The DNA here is from genome assembly GCA_018710945.1 of Candidatus Aphodovivens avistercoris. GTDB lineage: Bacteria > Actinomycetota > Coriobacteriia > Coriobacteriales > Eggerthellaceae > Aphodovivens > Aphodovivens avistercoris. The sequence continues at coordinate 47,976 of DVIW01000025.1, forward strand.
TGGTACGGCACTGCCCGCCCGCCGGGCGGAACGCTCCGTCAAAAACAGGAAAAACCTTGCGAGCGGATGTTGTCAAATGCTGGATATGATCTTATACTTGTCATTGTCTGAAGCACGAAGGGGAGGCCGCCAGGGCAGGCGGCCTCCCCTTTGCTGTATGCGGGGTCGGATGAGGGTTGCCGCGGCGGCGCGGTGCGAGCGCGGTGCGGCCGCGCTTCACTCGCGCTTCAACGGCGGCGCGAGCACGAGCGTGCGCTTCCGCCGCGTCGCTCTCCCGGGCAGCCGCAACGCTGTCGCGCCTGGCAGCCCGAACGCAGCGCATCCCTCACTTGTGGTACGGCTCGCCGCGCGAGATCTTCTGGGCGCGGTACAGCTGCTCCAGCAACACGACGCGCGCCAGGTTGTGCGGCAGGGTGATGCGCCCGAACGACAGCGTTTCGTCGGCACGGGCGCGCACCTCGTCGCTCACGCCATCGGAACCCCCGATGATGAAGGCGATGTCGCTTTTCCCGTGAACCACCAGTTCATCGAGCCGGCACGCCAGCCCCTCGCTCGTGCGCTCCATCCCGTCGATGGCCAGCAGCACCGCGTGGGCGTGTGCGGGAAGGGCCGCCAGGATGGCCTCGCCCTCCTTCTTCCGCGCCGCTTCCACGCCGCCGGCGCGCGCGGGATCGACGTCGGGGACCTCCTTCACCGTAGTGCGCAGGTAGGGCTGCAGCCGCTTGAGGTACTCGTCGCACGCGGCTTTCCAGAACTTCTCTTTCAGCTTCCCCACGGCAACCACGGTGAACGGCATGGGGCCACCGCCCTTTCTCTTTCCAACGGGGCAAGCTCTGGCGCGCGGCGCACAGCGCCGCAAGCGAACAGGCTGCGCCGACATGGCGCCGGCGCGGCCGCTTCCCCTACATCACGATGCCGAACTCGTCCTTCAGGATCTGGTCGAGCTGATCGCGCGATTCTATCTGCACGGTCTCCTTGCCCTCCGGCGTCACGCGCGTGAACTCGTCGTTGGTGATGGAGACGCTGCCGTTATCGGTGCGGCGGTTCGCCATGCGCTTGAACGTGAACGACGAGAGCGGGCTGGTGCAGCAGTAGTGCGACAGCGGCACGAAGTCGTTCAGGTTCATGGGCGCGTCCATGAAGCCCACCACGGAAATCGGCTCGCGCTCGGGCTCGCCTGCGGCGCGCGCCGCCTCCAGCTCGGCCGCGTTGCCCAGGTAGTACACGTTCCACCAAGGCGCCTGCTCGCCGCGCTCGATGCGGAAGGCCTGGCCGTGCGACGACACCTCGCAGCCGTCCTCCAGCGGAATGGCGCAGGGAGGCATGGGACCGCCGTAGCCCACGTCGCAGAACAGGCGCTCGCCGCCCAGCGTCACGATCATCGCGCGGTGCGTGATGGGAAACACGTAGCCGGCGTCCTTGAGGCTGCGGCCCAGCACGGCGCTGACCTGGAAGCCCGTTTCGGCCAACAGCTCGTGGAACAGCGCGTTCAGCTCGAAGCAGAAACCGCCGCGCTTGCCGCGGATGATCTTGTCGAACATGTCGTTCATGCCCAGCGACACGTTGAGCTTGTTCTCGTAGATGTCCAGATCCTCGAACGGGATGCGGCATTGGTGCGCGTAGATCATCTGGTCAAGCAGCTCTCGGTTCGGCTGCTCCTTGGGGGCCTCCATCCCCAGCTTCTGCCAATACAGACCAGTATCGGGCAGCTCTTCGTGCAGTTCTTCGAACATGGTGCTTCTCTTCTTCCCTTTCCTTTTTTCCTTTCGGCCCCGCGGGGCTCATCGGTGGCTATTTCGCGCCGAAGCGGCGGCAAAGCGCTTCGTTGGCGGCTTCCTCGGCTGCGTCGTCCAGCGGCGTCAGCGCGCAGGCCGACTGCCCAGTGCGGGCGGCACGGCGCTCCAGCGCGCAGGCCAGCAGCCAGTCGGCGACCTCCGGGTTCTTCGCCAGCAGCGGACCGTGCAGATAGGTGCCCAGCACGTTGCGATGCAGCACGCCGTCGCTTTTGTCGGTGTCGTTGTTGCCGTGGCCGGTGGACGACGCCACGGTGCCGAACGGACTCACGCCGGCACCCAGGTGCGTGCGGCCGGCGTGGTTCTCGTAGCCCACCACGGGGCGCGCGGCCACGGGCGAGCGCAGGATGACATTGTCGATCAGGCGGTTCCCCGATCCGCCCTCGGCGCGCTGCGTGGTCATGTCGATGATGCCCAGGCCCTCCACCACGTCGTCGCCCAGCAGCCATTCGCGGCCGAGGATCTGGTAGCCGCCGCAGATGGCCAGAAGCACGCCGTTCTCTTCCACGAACCGGGCCAGGTCGTCTTTCATATGCAGCAGCGCCTCGGACGCCAGCCGCTGCTCGCGGTCGGGGCCGCCGCCCAAAAACACCAGGTCGGCGTCAGCCAGATTGATGGACTGGCCGTGCTTCACGCGGCGCACTTCCACGGGGATGCCGCGCATGCGGGTGCGGTAGGCCAGCACCGTCACGTTGCCGCCGTCGCCGTAGAGGTTCAGCAGGTCGGGGAACAGGTGCGCGATGACCAGCGGGGGCTCGTCGGAGATGGCGGCGGGCTGCGGAGCGGGGGCAGACGTCGGGGCCGGGGCGGCGTCGGGCGCGGCCGTTTCCGCAGCAGGGACGTCCGTCGGCGCCGCGGCCTCTGCGTCGGCCAGGCGCGTGAGCTCGGCGTGCAGCGCCGGCAGCGCGGTGTAGTTCGCGATGAGGTACACGTGCCCGCCGCGCTCGTCGACCGCCGACTTCGCCAGCACGTCGGCGGCGCCCTGCGCCAGCTCCGACTGGATGCCGGCGTACTTCAGGCGCACCTGCATGTCGTTGCCGCGGATGCCGCCGGCGAACGCGCGCAGCTCCTTCTGCCCGGCCAGCTCCTCGAAGTCGATGTCCCACAGCCACGAAACGTCGTGGCCGTCGGCTTCCTTGTCGTTGATGAAGAAGGCCACCGTCTTCGGGCCCTTGTCCTGGAGAATGATCTTGATGTTCTGGTTGAAGCCCGTGGGGTTCTTCGCCAGGTTCAGCAGGACGGGGCGTCCCTGCACAGAGAAGCGCTGCAGACGGCCGTTACGCGGGTCGAACGCGTCGATGGCGCGCTGGATGGCCGCCGGATCAACGCCGCCCAGGCGCGCCCCCACCGCCACGGCCAGCAGGTTGTACACCATGTAGGCGCCGCTGAACGACGCATGCAGCGGGAAGGACGGAGCGGGGTCGGACGCGCCCGAAGCAGCGGACGCGGATACGGGTGCTTCCGCAGCAGCGGGCTGCGCCTGTTCGGCGGCCCCTTCCACATGCTCCACCGAAAACGACAGCCCCTCGGCCTCCAGGCGCACGCCCGTCGCCGACCAGTCGCGCGCCGGACGGGCGAACCCGCACGTCGGGCAGCGGTATTCGCCCAGCTGGCCGTACTGGCGGAACGCGTAGTCCATCATGGTTGAGCAGCGCTGGCACATCTGCGCGTCGGCCACGGTGTTCTGCGTCAGCCCCATGTCGCCCTCGACGCCGAACGCGATGGCGGGATTGGACACGCGCGCCGCGATGGCCGCGCACAGCGGGTCGTCGGCATTGAACACCAGCGTGGATGAGGGCGTGGCCCCCAGCGCACCCACGATGCTGTCCTGGATGCGGTCGATCTCGCCCACGCGGTCCAGCTGGTCGCGGAACAGGTTCAGCAGGATGATGTAGCGCGGCTTCAGCTGCGGCGCGGTTTTCGCCAGCCACAGCTCGTCGCTTTCGAACACGCCCACGTCAGCCGCGCCCGCATGCAGAAGCGCGGTAGCCACGCCGGAGTCCAGATTGGCGCCCGTGCGGTTGCAGATCACGCGCTTGCCCGCCGCCTCGAACGCGTCGGCCAGCAGGTTGGTGACCGTGGTCTTGCCGTTGGTGCCCACCACCACGATGGACCCTTCCGCCGCCTTGTCCGCCAGATGCGCGATGACGCGGGGATCGACGTACAGCGCGATCTTGCCCGGGAAATTCGCCGCCGGACGATGGAACACGTGCTTCAAGCCCCAGGTGGACAACGCCGCCACCGCGCGGGCGCAGAACAGACGCGCACCCATTTCTCACCTGCTCTTCCCGCCGCATGCGCGGCGCCTACCGTCTCGTCGTGCAACACTTGAACCGCAACAGTATACCCGCAGAGCCGGGCCCGCGCATCGTGCCATTCGCACCGACCAGCGCATCCTCCCTAGGGCGCAAGGATGCAAAAGCCTTCCCACGGCGAAATGTGGAGCTTTTTCACAAGCGAAATTTCCCGTTGACACGCCCCGGCAATGCGCGCATAATACCGTTTGCTGTTTCGACGTGCGCCGTTACCTCAGCTGGATAGAGGGACTGACTACGAATCAGTACGTCGGGGGTTCGAATCCCTCACGGCGCACCATTTAAACGGCAGATCATCCGCAACGACTGGTTTCAGCACGTGCGGTTTTTTTGTATCTGGAGGAAAGGAACTTGCTTGAAGGTTCGAAAATCGAAACCTCACAGTAAGTAACTTCCGACTCCTTCCCTTGCGTTGGCAGTCGGAAGACGGCTGCTGCGCATCGACCCCGCGAAACCCCTGACCCGCCCCCGTCGCGGCGCTTCCGCCTTGCGACGGCCTGCGGGCACGATGGTTCCGGTCGGTGCAAGGAACGTAAGGGGAGACCATGCTCTATCTCTCTCAAATGACGGGAAAGCCCGTCGTGGATTCCGATGGTGAGAAGATCGGCACCATCTCCGATCTGGCCATTTCCACCGGCGAGGTGTTCCCCCGCATCACCAGCCTGGCCTTCCAGGGGCCCGGCAAGGTGCCGTTCATGATTTCGTGGCGCAAGTACGTCGACAAGTTCGACGATGACGGCATCGTGCTGTCGGTGCCGGCGAAAGACATCCGCTTCAGCTACCTGCAGCCCGAAGAGGTGCTGCTGGCGCGCGATTTGCTGGACCGCCAGATCGTGGACACGCAGGGCATGAAGGTCGTGCGCGTGAACGACCTGAAGCTGTCGGAATCCGGCACGCAGCTGCGCCTGCTGGGCGCCGAGGTGGGCATGCGTGGCATCCTGCGCGGTCTCTCGCCGCTGCTGGAGAAAGCCGTGCTGGCGATCTCCGAGCTGTTCCACAAGCGCTTCGACGAGAAGTTAATCGCGTGGAACTACATGGACCTGCTCGACCGCGACCTGTCGGAAGTGCAGCTATCCGTCACGCACAAGCGCCTGGACGAGCTGCATCCCGCCGACGTGGCCGACATTCTGGAGCAGCTGGACCCGCAGCAGCGCGCCAACGTGTTCCGCCACCTGGATGACGCGCAGGCCACCGAGGCCGTGTCGGAGATGGAGGACGAGTACCAGGCCGACTTCATCGAGGACCTGGACGAGGCGCGGGCGGCCAACCTGCTGGGCAACATGGACCCCGACGACGCCGCCGACATCGTGCGCGACCTGTCCTACGAGAAGGCCGAAACCCTGTTGCGCCTGATGGGCGTTGAGGACGCTGCGGAAATCCGCCAGCTTCTGGGCTACAAGGACGGCACGGCGGGCGGCATGATGACCACCCAGTTCGTGGCCGTGCGCCAGGACGCCACCGTGGGGCAGACCATCGAGGTGCTGCGCGAGCTTCCCGAGGACCACCCCACCGTCCACTACGTGTACGCGCTGGACGAGTACGACAAGCTGGTGGGCGTGCTGTCGCTGCGCACGCTGGTGCTCACCGACGACAACGCGCTCATCCGCGACGTGATGTACGACGAGATCATCGCTGTGCCGCCCGATGAAGAAGAGGACGACGTGGCGGCCGACATCTTCAAATACGACATCCCCGCCATGCCGGTGGTGGACGAGCACGGCGCGCCTTTGGGCATCGTCACCGTCGACGACGCGTGGGACGCCATCGAAGAGGACGTGAGCGGTGACAAGATGAAGGCGTCCGCGCTGAAGATCGTGGGCATCACGCTGGCGGCGCTGCTGTTCTTGGCGCTGTACACGCTCATCCTGCTGCAAGTGACCGGCGTGATTGGGCAGTAGATCATGGCGCCGCAGAATCGCAAGGAACCGAAGCGCTTCCAGCCGCAGGGCGGCGGCACCGGCAAGCCCGTGTCGCGCATGTTGGGAAGCACGGCGGCGCGGCCGAGCAAGATAGCCCAGCACAAGGCCGGCGCGGCGGCGCGGGCGAAACGCGCGCAGGAGCAGCGCAGCTTGGCGGAGCGGCAGGCGCAGGAGAAGCTGCCGGAGCGCAGCGCGCAGGATGCCGCCAAGCGGAAGGGTGCCGCGACAGGAGCGGCGGCGGGGGCGTCGGCATCGGCATCGGCTCCCGCGCCGAAACAGCGCAGCAAGGCACTGCTGATCCTGGCGGCGCTGGGGCCGGGCATCGTCACCGCCATGGCGGGCAACGACGCCGGCGGCATCTCCACGTATTCGACGGTGGGCGCGGAATTCGGCTACGCCACCCTGTGGGTGATCCCCGTCATGTGCGTGCTGCTGCTGGTGGTCCAGATGACCGCCTCGCGCATGGGCGCCGTCACCGGCAAGGGGTTCGCCGCGCTCATCCGCGAGCGCTTCGGCATCCGCCTCACCGCGCTGGCCATGCTGGCGCTGCTCGTCGGCAACGTGTGCACCACGTTCTCGGAGTTCGCCGGCATCGCCTCGGGCATGGAGATGTTCGGCGTGTCGCGCTACGTGGCGGTGCCCGTGGCCGCCGTGGCTGTGTGGCTTCTGGTGGTGGGCGGCAGCTACAAGCGTGTGGAGAAGGTGTTCCTCATCCTGTCGCTCGTGTTCGTCACCTACGTGGTGGCGGCGTTTTTGGCGCAGCCCGACTGGCGGGAGACGATGCACAGCACCGTCGTGCCGCGCATCGTGAACGATCAGAGCTTCATAGCGCTCATCATCTCGATGATCGGCACCACCATCGCGCCGTGGATGATGTTCTACGCCCAGAGCAACGTGGTGGAGAAAGGCGTGGACATGCAGGACTACCCGTTGCAGAAGGTCGACGTGGTGGCCGGCACCATCGCCGCGTGCCTGGTGGCATGGTTCATCATCGTCACGACGGGCACCGTGCTGTACCCGCAGGGCATCGAGATCTCGTCGGCAGCCGACGCCGCATCGGCGCTGGCCCCGTTCGCGGGCCCCTACGCCGAGGCGCTGTTCGCCATCGGGCTTATCGCCGCGTCGTTTCTGGCGGCGTGCGTGCTGCCGCTTACCACTTCCTTCGTCATCTGCGAGGCGTTCGGCTGGGAAGCCGGCGTGTCGTTCAAGTGGCGCGAGGCCCCGCTGTTCAAGAGCATCTTCACCTTCATCATCGTGCTGGCGGCGGCCATCGTGCTTATTCCCGGCATCGACCTGATGGGCGTTATGCTTACCGCCCAGTTCGTGAACGGCCTGATCCTGCCCGTGCTGCTGGTATTCATGGCCATCATCGCCGATGACAAGCGCGTCATGGGCAAGCAGCGCAACGGCGTGTTCTCGCGCGTGCTGATCTGGATAACCGTGGGCATCGTGACGGTGCTCACCGTCGCGCTTCTGGGCATGCAGCTGCTCGGCATCGGGTGATCTGGCCGGGGGTTGACACGAACGAAACGAGTGAGGCCGCACGGGCGAGCCAGCCAACAGGGGACGGGCCGGCTTCAGCCGCCAGGCCACCGCTCACCCCGCCTTGCCAAACATGCGATGATGCAACGCCGCAGCGCTACCGCACCAGAACACGCCGAACACGGGAGCACCGAACTCTTCCGCTGAACAGGGCACATCCTCGCCCAGCGCGGTGCCCCTTGCCCGACAGCGCGCCCTTCGCCCAACACGGCCGGGCCCGCAACTCATGCCACGGGCCCGGCCACCAACCTCCCGCTACCTGCCAGCCGACGGGCCGTCCGCACGGCCACCAGCCGCAGTGCCCGCCGCCTGCGCGAACGGCTTCTCCAGCGATTCCTCCACGTCAAGCTCGTGCTGGAACTCGCGGTCGATGGCGCCTTGCACGCTCGGCGGGTTCACCGTGAACGGCACCGCCTTCGTCACCAGGCTCACCACCGGCACGATGACCAGCGACAGCAGCATGCACAACGCGCCGCAGTTGATGGGCGACGCGATAAGCGGCGTACCCGCGAAGCCCAGCCCCATGTTCACCACCGTAAGGCCCACGCCCACGACGAACGAGCACCACACGGCCGCCTTCGAGATGCGCCCGCTGTAGAGGCCCCACAGGAAGGGCCCGAGGAACGCGCCCGCGAGCGCGCCCCACGAGTACGACATGAGCTGCGCGATGAACACGATG
>DVIW01000026.1 GCA_018710945.1 Candidatus Aphodovivens avistercoris
CGGGCGGATGATATCCGCCCCTACGGGCATGGCGGTTGATACGCGCGCCGGGGCTGCCGCCCTCGGCGGCCCGTTCCGCCTTGCAGGGAGTCGGACGGCGCGTCAGGGATGCCGCGCCCTGCTGCCGGGGAACCGCGGCCGTTCTCAGATCCCCTCGTTCTGGGGGATTTTGGGCAGGGAGTCGAAGCCCTTCTGGAGATCCTCGTCGGTGGGGATGGAGTCGCTCATCTTGCCGCTGAGATAGTTCTCGTAGGCGGTCATGTCGAAGTAGCCGGTGCCGGTGAGGCCGAAGAGGATGGTCTTGGCCTCGCCGGACTCCTTACATTTCAGGGCCTCGTCGATGGCGCCTCGGATGGCGTGGGCGGACTCGGGGGCGGGGAGGATGGTCTCCCGCTTGGCGAAGAGGACGGCGGCCTCGAAAACCCTGGTCTGCTCGTAGGCCACGGCCTCCATATACCCGTCGTGGTAGAGCTTGGAGAGGATGGGGCTCATGCCGTGGTAGCGCAGGCCGCCGGCGTGGTTGGCGGAGGGGATGAAGCCGCAGCCCAGGGTGTACATCCGGGCCAGGGGGGTGACCCTGCCGGTGTCGCAGAAGTCGTAGGCGTACCTGCCCCGGGTGAAGGAGGGGCAGGAGGCGGGCTCCACCGCCACGATGCGGGGGTTCTTCACCCCCCGGAGCTTGTCGGCCATGAAGGGGGCGATCAGCCCGCCCAGGTTGGAGCCGCCGCCGGCGCACCCCACCACCACGTCGGGGTACTCGCCCAGCTGCTCCATGGCGATTTTGCTCTCCAGGCCGATGATGGACTGGTGGAGCAGCACCTGGTTGAGCACGCTGCCCAGCACATAGCGCTTGGTGCCGCCGCTGTTCAGGGCGGCCTCCACCGCCTCGGAGATGGCGCAGCCCAGGCTGCCGGTGGTGTCCGGCGTCTCGGCCAGAATTTTGCGGCCGATGTCTGTGGTGGGGGAGGGGGAGGCGGTCACCCGGGCGTCGAACACCCCCATCACCGCCTTGCGGAAGGGCTTCTGCTCATAGGAGCACTTGACCATATACACGTCGCAGGTCAGGCCGAAGTAGCTGCACGCCTCGGCCAGGGCGGTGCCCCACTGGCCCGCGCCGGTCTCGGTGGTGACGCCGGTGAGGCCCTGCAGCTTGGCGTAGTACGCCTGGGCCACGGCGGAGTTGAGCTTGTGGGAGCCGGAGGTGTTGTTGCCCTCGAACTTGTAGTAGATCTTCGCGGGCGTGCCGAGCGCCTCTTCAAGGTAGCGCGCGTGCACGAGCGGCGAGGGACGGTACATGCGGTAGAACTCGCGCACCGGCTCGGGGATGGGAATGAAGCGGTCGGTGGCGTTGAGCTCTTGCTTGGCGAGCTCGGTGGCGAACACGGGCGCGAGGTCGTCCACCGTCACCGGCTTCAAGGTGGCGGGGTTGAGCATCGGGTCGTGGTCGTTCCGCATGTCGGCGCGCACGTTGTAGTAGTGCGTCGGCAGCTCTTCCTCGGTCAGGTAGGTCTTGTACTCGGAACTCGGTCGGCAGGTCATCTTCATCTCCTTTCGGCCTGGAGACGAAGGCATTAAAAAACGCCCTTGTCTCCTACATCAATCTGCAGGGACAAGAGCGAAGCTCCTGCGGTGCCACCACTGCTTGACGCTTGCGCGCCCTCTCGTGAAGGTGCCATCACACCCTCTGCCGTTAACGCCGGCGTACGTCTCGGATTGGCCGCTTGCGCGACAACGCCCCTCGCCCTCGGTGGTCCATTTGCCCAGCTGCTCTCTGCGGGATTCTCAGCATCGCCCGCTCTCTGTACTGCGCCTGGCTGGGTTTTACTTCCACGTCACAGGTTTATGGTGCGCATGATAGCGGCTCGGCGAAGCCGCCGTCAAGCGCCTTTCGGTTAAATTCGGGTAACGCGGAAGGCGAAGCGGAAGCGCTACGCCCCAGCACCGCATCCACGGCGGCGAGGTTCATGTCCACGAAGCGCGGCTTCACGCAGGCGCGCAGGGCGTCTTTCAGCTCGTCGGCCGTCAGCGGAACGGCGCCGCAGGCCACGGCGCTGGCCAGCAGCACGGTGTTGAGCGCGCGGCGGTTGCCGAGCTTCTCCAGAACGGGCTCGGCATCCACGACGCGCAGCGTGCCGCCGCTCTCGTCGAGCGCGCGCTGCAGCGCAGCCGTCACGTCGTCGGCGCGGTAGGGCTTCGCCGCCAGCGCCGCCGTCACCGGCTGCACCACGGCCTTCGCCGTCACCACGGTGCCCGTCTTCTTGAGGGAGAGCAGCGAGCGCAGCGCCTCGCCCGGCTCGAACGCAATGATGGCATCGGCCGTTTCAGGCGCCACGAGCGGCGCGTGCACCGGCTCGCCGGCTGAGCCCATGCGCACGTGCGACACCACGCTGCCGCCGCGCTGCGCCATGCCGATGGTCTCGGCCGTGCGCACCTGCCAGCCCTTGCTCTGCGCGGCCTGGGCCAGCACCTTTGCGGCGAGCACCGTGCCCTGGCCGCCCACGCCCACCAGAAGGATGTTAATCACGGTCGGCCTCCTTCACGTTGCTCGCGGCATCGGGGGTATCGCCGGCCGCCTGCGGTGACGGAGCGGCGGCCTTCTTGATCGCGTTGAACGGGCAGATTTGCGTGCACAGCCCACAGCCGTTGCACTGGCCGGCGTCCACGAACGCCTGCCCGCGGTCCTTCGAGCGCGGGCCCTTCGCGTCGGGCGCGAACCCGAGGCCCGGGCAGCCGATCTCGGTAATGCACTTCTTGCAGCCCGTGCACAGGTCGGGATCGACGGACACCGGAGCAGCAGGCTTGACCAGCTGCACGCACGGCGAGCGAAAGATGAGCGCCGAGGGGCCTTCGAAGTCGATGGCCTCGCGTGCCGCGGCGACGGACGCCTCCAGGTCAAGCGGATCAGCCGCCACGATGCATTCCACGCCGAGCGCGCGCAGCACGCCCTCGATGTCAATGGGCTTGCGGCGCGACCCCATGAGCGTCACGCCCGTGCCGGGGTGCGGCTGCGAGCCGGTCATGGCCGTCGTGGCGTTGTCGAGCACGCACACCGTCACGTCGTGGCCGTTGTACACCGCGTTCGCGATGCCTGTGAGGCCGCTTGCGAAGAACGTCGAGTCGCCCACGAACGCCACCTGCTTCTTATGCGGCTCCACCACGGATAAACCCTGAGCCATCGTGATGCCCGCACCCATGCACAGGCACGTGTCCACCGCGTCAAGCGGTGCGGCGTTCCCCAGCGTGTAGCAGCCGATGTCGCCGCACAGCACCGCCTCGCGCTTGCCCAACGCGCGCTTTACCGCGTAGAAACTGCCGCGATGCGGGCACCCCGCGCACAGCACCGGCGGGCGGGCAGGCAGGGGCACGTCGCAGGGAACGGGAGGTTCGAAGGGCGGGCGGGCGATGTCGGCATTGGCGAACGAGGAGAAGAAGTTCGCAATGGTGGACGCGATGTCGTCGACGGTGTTCTCGCCCTTGTCGCGCAACGCGCCGGACGAGCGGCCGAACACGTTGCAGCGCAGATGGGCGCGACCGGCGGCGCGGATGAGCCCATCCTCCAAGACGTTGTCCAGCTCCTCGAGCACAAGGACCGTCTTCAATCCGCGCAGGAAGGCGCATGCCAGCTTCTCGGGGAACGGGAAGGGCGTCCCCACCTGCAGGAAGCGATAGGCGGGCAATGCTCGGCCCGCCTCCCTCTGCAGCCCCTCGAGCATCCGCAGGGCCTCGCGCGCATACGCGGCGGAAACCCCTCCGACGGCTATGCCCACGCACGGCGCGTCGGCGGCTTCTTCGCCGGAGCGCCGCTGTCCCTCCCATTCCAGCACGTCGTCGAACGACTCTTCCGCATCCTTCGCCGCGATGAACTCCACCCCCGAAAGGACGGCTGCCTGGTCGAACGATCCTCCGGGCGCAGCCTCCGCCACCGTGTTGAACCGCGAGAGCGCGCCGTCGCAGAACTCGTCGCGCATCCTGTTCAGGCGCACGGTGATCTCGCCGTGGCCCTCCCAAGCGCGCCGCGGGAAGATCACCCATTTCGAATCCTTGACGAAGCCCTCTTCCGGCAGCGGCCGCGCGAACGTCCGGTCCTCCACGTCGAAAAACGTCGATGCGTGGCAGATGCGCGTAGTGGGACGCACGATAACCGGCGTGCCATGGCGCTCGGATAGGTCGAACGCCTCCTTGATCATGTCGAAGCCCTCTTCGGGTGTGCTGGGATCGAGCACCGGCACCTTGGCAAAATCGCCGAAACGGCGCGTGTCCTGCTCGGTTTGCGACGAGATAGGGCCGGGGTCGTCGGCAACGTAGAGCACCAGCCCGCCCTTTACGCCCACGTAGTTCAGGCTCATCAGCGCGTCGCTTGCCACATTAAGGCCCACCTGCTTGCACGTGAACAGGCAGCGCGCGCCGGCGTACGACGCGCCCGCGAGCAGCTCCAGCGCGGCCTTCTCGTTGGTGGACCACTCCACGTGCACGCCGTGCGCGCGGCCCTCCGCATGCAGCTTCGCCACCGTCTCGATCAGCTCGGACGACGGCGTGCCCGGATAGCCCGCCACCACGCGCACGCCCGCCTCGAGCGCCGCGTGCGCGAACACCTCGTTTCCCATCAGGAGCTTCTTCGTCATTCCATCCTCCATCGAGCGGCTATCCGCGCGTCAACATCGGTGCCTGATGCACGGAAACGACCTGTCGACCTCCCTGACGCGACATGTCGCATTTTCTGTCGCGACATGTCGCCTGCTTTCATCGTCGTGATGACGGAATCATATACCAAGAAGGGGCCGGCTCATCCGCCAGCCCCTTCCACAGCGCCCGTTATTCGGACAACGTAACCGGAACGAAACCTCCGGCCTACGCCTCGGCCATGGCCTTCTTGAAGTCGATGATCTTCTGGCGGGCGCCGTCGCAGCCGGTGCCCATCATCTGCACTGCCAAGATGGCGGCGTTCTTCGCACCGTTGATGGCAACGCACGCCACCGGAACGCCGGAAGGCATCTGCACCATCGACAGCAGGGAGTCCAACCCGCCCAGGTCGCTCGTCTTCATGGGGACGGTGATGACCGGGCAGGGCGTGAACGCCGCAACGACGCCGCCAAGATGCGCCGCCTTGCCCGCCGCCGCGATGATCACCTTGATGCCGCGCTCGTGCGCCGTGGTCGCCCACTCGTGCACGACCGCCGGCTTGCGATGGGCGGACGCCACTTTCACCTCGTAGGGCACCCCGAACTCGTCGAGCTGCTTCATGCACGGCTCCATCGCCGGCATGTCCGACTCGCTGCCCATGATGATGCCGATTACCGGCTTGCAATCGCATGCCATGTCCGTTCCCTTTCCACCCGTTCCCCGCAGCCGCGGAGAAGCGCTTTCGCCTTCGGGGCTATTGTCCCACCTGGAAACGCGCCGGAACAACGGGAACGGCAAGCTGCAGATTATCGACGGATTCCCCCGCTACGGTGGGATGGCGCCGACGGGGCAGAAAGGGGGCCGTGTTGGGCGGTGGGCGGCATGATGCCGGCCAGAACGCCGCCCCGGAAGCAAAACGGCCAGCCCGCAGGCTGGCCGAAAGTTCATGGTGGTCAGAGAGGGACTTGAACCCCCGGCACGGGGATTTTCAGTCCCCTGCTCTACCAACTGAGCTACCTGACCGGATGGCACTCTTTCGAATGCGAAGCAGTATTCTAGAGGAAGCGCCCGCATTGGTCAAGGAGCGATTTCCCGTTTTTTCACGACGGCGGCCGCAGCGAGCGCGCCGACGGCGCGGCAAACGCAGCGGCGGCGGGCGCAGCAGGCACGCCGACAACGTGGCGAACGCGGCGCCGCCCAGCGCCCCAACGCCGCCGCACCCGCACCCGCTACTTACAGCAGACGCCCTCGCCGAACAGCAGCTCCTTCTCTTCACCAGGCAGCGCGGCACGGGCCTGGTCGCGCAGGTTGTTCACGCCGATGAAGAACTGGCGCATCATCACCACCATCAGGTAGCGGCCCTTCGCCGTCAGGGTGAACTCGTCGCGCGTGTCGCGGGCGAACGCGCCGGCCGCCTTCATGAAGCCCACCTCGACGGGCAGCCCCGCCTCGACGGTGCAGCCGAAGTCGCGCTCCCACGCGGTCTTGTCCAGCCGGCCGCCGAACAGCTGCATCATGAAGCGGTAGCGCATCCGGTCGCGCTTGCTGAACGTGGTCTTGCCCATGATCGACATGCGCCCGGCCTCGATGGCGGCGTTGTAGTCGCGCACCGAGAACGTGTTCACGTACAGGTTCGACCCCAGATACGTGATGCCGCCCGAGCCGATGGCCGGGTACTCCTCGTAGTCGACCACGTACTCGTCGATCATGCCGTCCTCGCCGGCAGCCTCGGTCCCCAGGCGGTTGAACGTCCAAGCCGAGCCGTGCGTGAACAGCGGCGCGTCGCCCCCGCACAAAAGCTCATCGATGATCTGGTAGAACCGCTGCTCGCGCGCGTAATCGACCTTGCCCACCGTGCGCGCCAGGCTGCGCTCCACCGACGGCGACGCCATCAGCGGATAGAACGTCGTCTGGCTGGCGTTGCTTTCCACCACGCGCTCGATGTCGCGGATGAGGATGTCCTCGGTCTGCGCGGGGAAGTTGAAGATCATGTCAGCGTTCATCGACACGAAGTAGGGGCTCGCCTCCTGAATGCGCGCCACGATCTCGTCGCCGCAGCCGTACTTGTCGTAGCGGTCCATCTGCTTCAGCAGGCCGTCATCGAAGCTCTGCACGCCCACGGAAAGCCGCTGCACGCGCCCCTTCAGCTTCTCCAAGTAGCTGGGGATCAGATGGTTGGGGTTCGTCTCGCTGGACACTTCCTTGATGGAGAACAGGTCGCGCGCCTGGTCGATGGTCTCGCACAGCTCGTCGATCATGATGGTGGGCGTGCCGCCGCCCACGTACAGGCTCTCGAAGTCGTAGCCCAGATCCTTCAGCATGCGCATCTCGCGGCGCAGGTTCTCGAAGTACGGGCGCGCTCGGTCCTCCGCGTAAGGGAAGCGGTTGAACGAGCAGTACGGGCACAGCCGCTCGCAGAACGGCACGTGCGCGTAGAGCATGTAGCGCTTGCCCGGCTCGGGCGCGGGGACGTGCGCCTCGTCGGTCGGGCGCAGCTTCAGATAGCGGTTGGTGCACTGGCGCACCACCTTGGTGAGCAATCGTTCAGACAGCATAGGTGGCAAACTCCTTTTTTTCAAAAAGAGACATGCGGAAGGCCGCATGCCGGTTCGTAAGCTTCGAAGGAGAGGCGCGCAAGCCTCGCAGAGCACGCTCCGCCCTCGCCTTCGAAACGTTCCGGCGGCCGTGAAGCCGCCGGAACCAAGGGAAACGTCTGTCATCTTGCCGTTTCCAAGCTCAGCGCATCGAGGCGAGCGCCGCAGCGTTCCAAACCGCAGCCCACGCCGAAAGGCGCGTTTCACCGCAGCACGCCGAGGCCGCCCACGGCGACGGTCCTACGCCCACGCCTCGCGGCCGCGGGAGGCCTTCTCGCCGATGTCGGTACGGAACTGCTTGCCCTCGAAGTTGATCAGGTCGCAGGCGCGGTAGGCCTGCTCGCGGGCCTCTTCAAAGGTGTCGCCCAGCGCCACCACGTTCAGCACGCGGCCACCGTTGGTTATCAGCTCGCCATCGGCGTTCAGCGCCGTGCCTGCGTGGAACACCGTCACGCCGTCCAGTTCCTCGGCCTCGTCGATGCCCAGGATGACCTTGCCCTTCTCGTAGGACCCGGGGTAGCCCTCGCTGGCCAGCACCACGCACACCGCCCAGCGGTCGGACCACGAAAGCTCGATGTCGTCCGGACGCCCCTCGGCCACGGCCATCATGATGTCCACCAGATCGGACTGAAGGCGCGGCAGCACCACCTGCGTCTCGGGATCGCCGAAGCGCACGTTGAACTCCACGACCTTCGGACCCTGCGGGGTCAGCATGAAGCCGCCATACAGCACGCCGCGGTAGTCGGTCGCGAACGGCGCGCCCGCCGTGGCGGCGGCGGAGCGCTCCATGATGTCCACCATGGCCGCCATCTCGTCATCGGTGACGATGGGCACCGGCGAGTACACACCCATGCCGCCGGTGTTGGGACCCTTGTCGCCATCGAAGGCGCGCTTGTGGTCCTGCGCCGGCGCCATGCAGTGCGCCTTGCCGTTGCTGACGAACGCCAGAAGCGAGCACTCCGGACCGGTCATGCATTCCTCGATGACCACGGTGCTGCCCGCCGCGCCGAACGCGCCGTCGAAGCAGTTGCGCACGGCAGCTTCCGCATCCTCCAGCGTCTCGGCAACCACCACGCCCTTGCCGGCGGCCAGGCCGTCGGCCTTGATGACGATGGGAGCACCCTGCTCGCACACGTAGGCCAGCGCCTCGTCGCAGTTGTCGAACGTTGCGTAAGCCGCCGTGGGAATGCCGTTGGCGCCCATGAAGCGCTTGCTGTAGTCCTTGCTGCCCTCAAGCTGGGCCCCTTCGGCGTTCGGCCCGAACACGGGAACGCCCGCCGCGCGCAGCGCGTCGGCCACGCCGGCCACCAGCGGAGCCTCCGGCCCCACTACCACCAGGTCGATGGCCTTGTCGCGCACGAAGCCCAGAACCGCCTCGCCGTTGCTGGGGTCGAGCCCGGGGATGTTCTCTGCCACGCCCGCCGTGCCGCCGTTGCCCGGCGCCGCGTACAGCTTCTCGCACTTCGGCGACTTCGCCAAAGCCCAGGCAATGGCATGCTCGCGCCCGCCGCTGCCCAACACCAAGATGTTCATACCTTTTCCTTTCAGCAAGATGATGAAGTCGCTTGCTCACGTTCACAACGGATGCCTGAAAACGGAGCGCCGTCGGGGCGGGGAGGGTTCCCGCGCGCAGTTCCGCAGCGCTTTGAAGGCGTTCGCCAGAACGCCTTCCGTCAGGGCGAGGACTGTTTGAGCACGGGTGCCCTCCCCGCCCCGACGGCGCGGTCGGCCCTGGAGCCTTCCGCAGAATGCCTTTACCTATCCCAGCCGCGGAAAATCGTCTGATCGCGGTCCGGCCCCACGGCGATGATGCTTATCCGCACGCCGGCCAGCTTCTCCAGATACTCCACGTAGCGCTGCGCGTTCTCCGGCAGCTCCTCGAAGGTGCGGCAGCCGGTGATGTCGACGCCTTTCCAGCCGGGCAGCTCTTCGTAGACCGGCTTCGCGTGGAACAGCACGCTCTGCTGCATGGGGAAGTAGTCGTAGCGCTTGCCCTCGCACTCGTAAGCCGTGCACACCTTGATGGTGTCGAACTCCGACAGCACGTCCAGCTTGGTGAGCGCCACGTCGGTGAGGCCGTTCACCTCGGCCGCGTAGCGCGCGATGACGGCATCGAACCAGCCGCAGCGGCGCTTGCGTCCCGTGGTGACGCCGAACTCGTGGCCGGCCTTGCACAGACGCTCGCCCATCGCGGCCTCTTCGCCTTCGCCGCCGTTCTCCGCGAAGCGCAGCTCGGTGGGGAACGGGCCCATGCCTACGCGCGTCACGTAAGCTTTCTGGATGCCCAGCACGCGGTCGATGGCGGTGGGGCCCACGCCCGAGCCCGTGGCCGCGCCGCCCGCGCAGCACGACGAGGACGTGACGAACGGGTAGGTGCCGTGGTCGATGTCGAGCAGCGTGCCCTGCGCGCCCTCGAACAGGATGCTCTTGCCGGCGCGCACAGCGTCGTTGAGCAGCTGCGCCGTCTCGGCCATGTAGGGCTGCAGGATGCGCGCGTAGGGCAGGTACTCTTCGCAGATCTCCTCCACCGTGTAGGTGTGCAGGCCGTAGATCTTCTCCAGGATGGGATTCTTCTGCGCCAGCGCCGTCTCCACCTTCAGGCGGAAGATCTTCTCGTCCAGCAGGTCCTGGACGCGGATGCCCTTGCGGGCCGCCTTGTCCTGGTAGCACGGGCCGATGCCGCGCTTGGTGGTGCCGATCTGGTTCTCGCCCAGGCGCTTCTCGTCCGCGCCGTCGAGGTCTTTGTGGTACGGCATGATGATGTGCGCGTCGCAGCTGATCTTCAGGTTCTTGCAGGAGATGCCCTCGGCCTCCAGCATCGCCATCTCCTTGATCAGCACGCCGGGGTCGATGACCACGCCGTTGCCGATGACGGGCACCGCGTTCTCGTACATCACGCCCGACGGCATCAGGTGCAAAGCGAGCTTCTTGTCGCCGTGGATGACCGTGTGGCCTGCGTTGTTGCCTCCCTGGTAGCGCACCACGTAATCGTAGTCGCTCGCGATGAGGTCGGTTATCTTCCCCTTGCCTTCGTCGCCCCACTGGGCGCCGACGAGTACCGTCCTGGGCATGAGTGTTCCTTTCGCCAAAATGCGGGATGCGCGGCTGCGAAACGCTCGGTTCCGCAACCTCACAGTATAGCCCAGGCAAAGGGCGCGGAAACCGACGGCGCCCGCGAACCCGACGAATCAACGGAAGCCGCCGCGCACGGCGGGCGGCAAACCCCAGAACATGAGCGTCCGCCCACAGGCGCGACGGAATGGAAAGAACGGCCGCATGACAGAGGGCAACGCTATCGAGGTTCTGAACACACCGGCTCATTGACCGGCTCAGCCCATTCGGCGCTGACTGCGCAACGACAGCGCATCGCAAAGAGTCTTTGTCCGTTCCTTCAACCCCATCGGATCTTTTTCGGCTTGTGCAGACTTTTTTGGTGGCATGCATCAGGCCGGTTTCCCTCCGAACAATATTCCCATTTGGGAAGATAATTCGCTTTCGTTCTGCTATCATCCCAAATGGTAAGTTTTTTGGACGAGGAGTTTCCCATGGATCGTTTCACGCCTCGAAAACCCCGAAACGTCGACGGAAGGCTTCGCGATGCCGAGGATCTGGGCGCCATCATCCGCAGCCGACGCAATGAGCTCGGCTTGACGCAGGTGCAGCTCGCACAATCATGCGGATGTTCGCCGCGGTTCATCGGTGAGCTGGAGCGGGGAATCGCAGGAGGGAACATCAAGCAGGTCATACATGTCTGCAAGATGCTCGGAATAGATCTGTTCGCAAAGGCGAGAGGGGCGTAGCATGGGCATTCTCGTTCACAGGGACCGGGAAGGCAAGCGGGAGTTCGCAAAGCGGCTGGTGCTTTGCTACGCAGCAGGCAATTCCGACGCTCACTTCAAGAACTTCTCGCTTCTTTACAACAGAAAGTGGACTGCCCGCCGCCTCGCGCCCCTCTACGACGTTACCTGCATTCCCCTTACGGGCTATTCGACCGAAATGCCTTTCGACATCGGAGAGCATCGAACCTTGGACGAAATCGATGAGCGCGATATCGTCATCCTTGCTGCTGATCTGGACGTTGGCTTGAACTTCTTCGACAACACGGTGAGAGACGTCATCAACACTTTCGAAGCTCCAAACGTTGGAACCGTCGCTTCATCTACAAGAAAGATGATCGATCGGGTGTTGGACAACTCCTCGCCACGCATTCGGATTCTCAAACGCTTTCTTGGGTAAAACCTCCTGAGCGCCTTTGCAACGGCGGTCCGATCCCAGCTACAGCAGCACCTCCGTCAGACCCGGGTCGGCGGCGCGAAGGGCTTCCACCACTTCCTCGTGGCAGGTGAACAGCACCACCTGGCGCGTGCGGGAAAGCTCGGCCAGGGCGCGGGCGGCGCCGGCGCGGCGGCGGGAGTCGAAGTTCACCAGGATGTCGTCGGCCAGCACGGGGATGGCGCGGCCCACGTTCTCGGCTTGCTCCAGCAGCGCGATGCGCAGCGCCAGGTACAGCTGCTGGCACGTTCCAAGCGACAGGTGCTGCGGATCCAGCGTGACATGCGCGGCGTCGGTCACCTCCAGCGTGCCCTCCGCCGACATGGCCACCTTCTCCCAGCGGCCGTCGGTCATCAGCTTCAGATAGCGGCTGGCCTGGCGGTACACCTCCGGCTGGCTCTTCCCCTCCCACGTGGCGATGGCCGCCTGCAGCATCCGGCGCGCCAAAAGCAGGCGGGCGAACTCCCGCGCGGCCTCTTCCTGGCGCGTGAGCAGCTGCTGTTGCTGCAGCTTCAGCGCATCGAGGCTGCGCGCCTTCGTGGCTTGGGAAAGCGTCTGCTTCAGCTCGCCGTAGCGGCGGTTCATCCCCTCGCTCGTCTCCATCAGCGCGGCGCGGCGGCGGGTCGCGCGGGCGATGGCTTCGTCGAACGCGGA
Organism: Candidatus Aphodovivens avistercoris; assembly: GCA_018710945.1. Lineage (GTDB taxonomy): Bacteria > Actinomycetota > Coriobacteriia > Coriobacteriales > Eggerthellaceae > Aphodovivens > Aphodovivens avistercoris. The sequence goes on from DVIW01000026.1 coordinate 12,141, forward strand.
CAGCGGGGCATCCGGGGAAAGCTTCGACCGCTCGAATGCGGCCTGTCGGCGCGTGCGCGCTTCCTCAAAGTCCTCGTTCACCGAGCCGAGCCGCGACGAAAGCGCGCGGCGGCGCTGGTCCAGAAGCGCGCGCTCCGTCCGCTCTTCGCGCGCCTCGTCCAGAAGCGAGCGCGCGCGGCGCAGCGATCCCTCGGCGGCCGCCAGGCCCGCCTCGTCAAGGCGCTTCCGTATGCTCTCCGCGCAGGCGTCGCGGGCCGCCTCGCAGGCCTCCAGCTTCTTGCGGTCCTGCAGCATCACCCAGTGCGCGTCGCGCTCCTGGGCGGCGCGCCGTTCGTCCTTCTTGCTGGGACGGAACATCATCACCAACGCCGCCAGCGCCAGGAACAGGGCGAACACAACCAAGCCGATGCCCAGCGCGGTGAACGACAGGCTGGCGATCTGCCGCCCGTGCAGAAACACCAGCACGCCCGCCGCCACGAACAGGGCGGGCAACAGCACCGACAGCGCGGCCTGCACGCTGCGCTGGAACTTGTGGCGCAGCACGTCGGGTTGGGAATCGGCCTCCTGCAGCGCCTCGTAGGCCGCGGTGGACGCCGCGTTGTCCTGGCTGGCCAGCTCCACGCTGCGGTCGTACTTCGCCCGCTCTTCGGCCATGGCCTCTATCTGGTCGCGCAGCGCACGCTCTTTCGTCGCCGTGATGCCCTCAAGCGAGGGGTCGAACGTCGCCAGACGCGCGGCACGCTCGGCCGCCAGCGCCTTGGCGTCCTCGCGCAGCTCGTCGCGCTGGCGCTCCAAATCCTCCAGCTGCGCATCCAGGCGCTCCGCCTCGGCCCGCGCGGCGGTGAGCCGCTCGACCTCGGCGTTCGCTTCGTCGATGCGCTCGAGCATCGCGCGGCGCTCCGGTTCCAGCTCCTCGAACTCGCGATGCAGGTGGCGGAAGCGGTCGGCCTCTTCCGTTGCCGCTGCGATGCGCCCCTTCAGCTCGGCCAGACGTTCGGCAAGCTGCACGAGCGAGTTCGGATGGGCCGACGCGCGCGAGGTGCACTCGGACAAGCGGCGCTCCACCTCGCCCAGCGCCTCCGCCGGGCTGATGCCCGTGCCCGACCCGGCGGTCAGTAGCTTCGCCGTCACGTGCGCGGTGCCGCGCAGGCTGCGCAGCTCGTCGGCGGACAGCGAGAACATGGTCAGGTAGGTGTCCTTGTCGATGTCGGCCACCAGCGAGGCGTCGCCCTTCAGGCCGTCGGCGTTGCGCGCCCGCGAAAGCTCCCACTCCCGCGGCTCGACCGCGCCGCCGTCGGCCGCGGCGGTCTCGGCGAAGATCAGCGACCCTTCGCGCTCGGCAGCGGCGGGGCGGTAGGTGTTGCGCGACCCGCGCGCTTCCTCCCAGCCGAACAGGACGCCCTTCACGAACGCGGCGACCGTGGACTTGCCCGCCTCGTTGCGACCGAACACCACGTTCAGATGCGGCGACAGCGGCCCCACCGTCTTCTGCGAGAACGCGCCGAAACGGGCCATCTTCACGATCTTCAAGTACGGCGCCGAACGGCGCGGCGCGTCCAGCAGCTCGCGCTCCGGCGCAGGGGGAAGCTTCTGCGTCTTCTTGCTCACAGTCGCCCCTCCCCTCCGCGCAAGAGGTCCAGAACCAGGTTCTCAGCGCCCGCCGCCAGCTCGTTCACCGACTTCAAGCACGACGAAGGCAGCGCCACCCCGCGGTTGAGGAACTCGTCCTGCAGATACGCCACCTCGTCGGCCACGTTGGCGCGCTGCGCACGGGCGGCCCGCAGCAGCACCGAGGGGAACATCCCCTCCTTCACCAGAGCGGCCTTGTCCAGCGGCGCGCGCGTGGCGTTCAGCAGCGCATCGCAGAAAAACTCGGGATAGCGGTCGTTGATCTGCTCGCGCAGGTCGTCCACCACGCCGGGGCGCAGCAGCAGGTCGTGCAGGGGCGTCGTGCCCACCAGCCGCACGCGCGCGCACATCTCCTCGCAGCGCGCCTTGCCGTTCGCGCGGAACAGGGCGCGCGTCACCTGCTCGGGAATCTCGGCCACCGCAGCGCATTCGGAAACATCCACGTCCAGCCGCTCCCACACCACGCTGGCCGTGGGAATGAACTCGACGGCAGGAAGGGCGCCTTCGGAAAGCGTTACGGCGAAGCAGCCGCGCTCGCCGGTCTCCCGTATGTCGCGGCCCTGGATGCAGCCGGAGAACCCGATGCGCGGGTCGTTGATCGAAGGGTACAGCATCTTCTTGTGGATGTGCCCCAGCGCCCAGTAGTCCATCCCCGCGCGCAGCAGCTGCTCGGGGTCCACCGGCGCTTTCTGCAGATCCAGATCGAAGCCGGTGTGCAGCACGCCCACGGCGAAGGGCGCCTGCACGGCGTCGGGCTCGGCGGAAGCAAGCGCCTCCAGCGCCGCGGCGCGCGTGACGCCTTCGGCGATGTTCTCATCGATGGGCCACGCCTGGCTGTAGAACCCGCGCCCGCCGACGAGGCACAGCGGCTCTCCGTCGCGCCGCACCAGGTGGAACCCCGGCTTGGCGGCGGGCAGCATCACCGCGCCGTCAGGCAGGGCGAACAAGTCGCTTTGCCAGGACGTGTAGGGATCGTGGTTGCCCGTGCACAGAAACGAGGGGATGCCGGCAGCGGAAAGGCGCTCCAACCCGGTGAAGAAGCGACGGTAGTCGCCGTAGGACACATGCGAGCTGTCGAAGATGTCCCCCGCGAACACCGCGAAGTCCACCTTGCGCGCCAGCGCGGCGTCGATCACACGCTCGTAGGCTTCCGGGATGGCATCCATCAGGCGCGCCGACCACGCCTCCGACAGCGCGCGCAGGCCGCGGAAGGGCGCCCCCAGATGGAGGTCGGCCGCGTGGAGGAATGTCAGCTTCTGTCCCATCGTCCCAGTTTAGCGCAATCGCGCGGCGGGCGCGCTAGGCGTATCCGCCGCCGACACGCGAGTCGTCGAAGTGGTCCATGAAGCGGGTGTACTCCGCGTTGAACGCCAGCGTGATGTCGCGCGTGGGGCCGTTGCGGTGCTTCGCCACGATCAGCTCCGCCTCGCCCATGTTGGGGCGGTCCTCGCTTTCGGCCTCGGCCTCGTCCATGGAACGGTCGATGAACATGACGATGTCGGCGTCCTGCTCGATGGAACCCGATTCGCGCAGGTCGGAGAGCATCGGGCGCTTCTTGCCGCGCATCTCCACCGCGCGTGAGAGCTGCGAGAGCGCCAGCACCGGCATGTCCATCTCTTTCCCCAGCACCTTCAGGCCGCGCGAGATCTCGCCCACCTCCACGGCGCGGTTGCCGTCGCGGCGGGTCTGCGGGGGCTGCATGAGCTGGAGGTAGTCCACCACGATGAGGCCCTTGCCCTGGGCCTTGCGCAGCTCGCGACGCGCCTTCGCGCGGGCTTCCAGAATGGACAGGCCCGGCGAGTCGTCGATGTAGAGGTCCAGCTGCGACAGCGTGTTCATCGCATCGGCGATGGCGCCCCAGTCGCCCTCGGAGATGTAGCCCGAGCGCACCTTCGACAGGCTCACGTGCGCCTCGGCGCACAGGATGCGCTGCACCAGCTGGCCGGCGCTCATTTCCAGCGAGAAGAAGGTGACGGTGGTGCCCGCCTTCGCCGCGTTCACCGCCAGGTTCAGCGCGAAGGAGGTCTTGCCCACGCCGGGGCGCGCCGCCAGGATGATCAGGTCGCCGCCGCGGAAGCCGTGGAACAGGTCGTCCACATCCTTGAAGCCGGTGGGCACGCCGGCCATGTGGCTCTTCTGCTCGGCCAGGGCGGTTATCTCCTCGAACGCGTCGTTCAGCAGCGCGTCCATCTTGCGGAACGTGGACGACACGCGCTTCTCGGTGACGTTGAACAGCGTCTTCTCGGCTTCCTCCACCACCTCGTCCAGGTTGTCGGGCGCGTTGTAGGCCAGCGCGTTGATGGAGGCGGACGCGTAGATGAGGTCGCGCAGGATGGCGGTGCGCTTCACGATTTCCGCATGGGTCTGCCAGTTGGTCAGGGCGAAGGTGTTGTCGGCCAGCTCCAGCAGGTAGGGCTTGCCGCCGACGGCCTCCAGCTGGCCGTTGGCGTTGAGCGTGTCGGCCAGCGAGATCTGGTCAACGGGGATGCGGCGCACGTTCAGGTCGCACACGGCCTCGAAGATGACGCGGTGGGCGGCGCGGTAGAAGTTCTCGGGCTTCAGCTTCAGAACCAGCTCTTCCACCGCGTCCTGGTTCAGCATGCACGCGGCCAAAACCGACTGCTCGGCCTCGATGTTCTGGGGCATTTGCTTGTTTCTGGCGAAAGAGGCTTGCCCGTTGAATTCCTCCGAACGACCCGCGGCGGACCCGTTGGCCGGCATGGCGCCCTCCTTCATCGTCGTCTGCGTGCATGCGAAGCGTTGCTTTTGGGCGGATGCCCCTCAGGCATGCGCCCAAAAGCAAGGAAGCCCGTCCGCCGGTGGCGAAGGGGCTTCCGATTGCTTAAAGGAAGATCGGCGAGGCTACTCGGCGTCAGCCTCAGCCTCGGCAGGAGCCTCGGCAGCCTCTTCGGCGGCAGCCCCGGCGGGCTCCTCCTCCACGGCTTCCTCGGCCTCGGCGACAACGTCGCCCACCTGCAGCTTCACGGTGGTCTTGATCTCGCGGTACAGGGAGATGGAGACCTCGTGCTCGCCGGCCACCTTGATGGGGCGGTTCAGCTCGATGCGGCGCTTGTCCACCTCGGTGCCCGTGGTCGCCTTGATGGCGTCGGCGATCATCGTGGTGGTGACGGAGCCGAACAGCTGGCCCTCCTCGCCCACCTGGGCGTCCACCTTCACCTTCACGCCCTCCAGCGCGGCCTTCAGGGCCTCGGCGTCGGCGATGCGCTTCTCCTCGCGCTTGGCGATGTTGTGCTTGCGCTCCTCGAGCTGCTTGAGGTTGCCCTTGGTCGCCGGGATGGCGATGCGGTGCGTGAACAGGTAGTTGTTGGCAAAGCCGGGAGCCACGTCCACGACGTCGCCCTCGCCGCCCTTGCCCCTCAGTTCTTGAAGCAGGATGACTTTCATGGTACCTCCTAGCGCCTAGCGGTTGCGGCGGTCGCCACGGCCGCTGACGGCGGGAACGGTGTACGGCATCAGAGCCATCTCGCGCGCGCGCTTCACCGCGTTGGCGATGTCGCGCTGGTGCTGGGTGCAGGCACCCGTCACGCGGCGCGGCTTGATCTTGCCGCGATCGGTAACGTACTTGCGCAGCATCTGCGTGTCCTTGTAGTCGATGTACTGCGTGTCGTCCTTGCAGAACTGGCAGTACTTACGCCGAGGCTGCTTGACATATTCAGCCATGAATTAAACCTCTTTCGTTTCGCTTAGAACGGAATGTCCTCGTCGTAGAACGAAGACGAGGCGTCGATCGAAGCGGACGGCGCCGGGGCCTGCGAAGCCGCGGGCGCGTACTGGGCCGTCGGGGCGGGGCTGTACTGGCGCTGCTGCGGGGCGGACTCGTTGCGGCCGGACATGAACTCCAGCTCGTCCACGATCACCTCGATCTTGCTGCGCTTCTGGCCGTCGCGCTCCCACGAGCTGTAGCGAAGCTTGCCCTCGATGGCCACCTTCTGTCCCTTGGACAGGTAACGGGAGAGGGCCTCCGCGCGCGCGCCGAACATCGTGCAGTCGATGAAATTGGGATAGTCCTCCCACTCGCCGGTCTGCTGGTTGCGGCGGCGGTCGTTCACCGCCACGCCGAACGACAGGACGCTCGTCCCGCCCGACGTGCTGCGCAGCTCAGGGTCGCGCGTAAGGTTTCCGCTGATGACAACCCGATTGATGCTCATGATCTCCACCTCTTCCATACGACGGCGCCGCTGCGCCGCCCTTGCCGTGCCTTTAGTCGCGGTCCTCGCGCTTCACGATCATGTGGCGCACCACGGCGTCGGTGATGCGAAGCACGCGGTCGAGTTCAGCGACGCTGGCGGGATCGGCATGGAAGTCGACGAGCGTGTAGTCGCCGTCGTTCAGACCGTTGATCTCGTAAGCGAGTTTGCGCTTGCCCCACGCATCGACGTTGTCGATCGTGCCGTTGCCCTGTGCCACGGCGGTCTCGATACGCTTCGTGACGGCGGCGCGGGTCTCCTCATCGGTGGTCGGAGCGACAAAATACAGCAGTTCGTAAGCCTTCATCAGCTCACCTCCTTTGGACTCTACGGCCCCGGGGCTGGTGAAGGCGTATAACCCGGGGCAGGAACAGCCTGCCTATTCTAGCAGGGTCACGCCCGTCCCGCATCCCGGGTTTTCCTTCGTCCACGCTTTCACCACGTCGGCTTGCGCCGAGGCCGCCGCATCGCTGCTGCGGCAAGCATAGCGCCGCCAGCTTGCACGGCGGTTGCGCAACCGCCGCCGAACCCTTGCGCGGACCTTGCATGAAAGAAGGCGGGGAATCCGCTTCCCCGCCTTCCGTTCCGTGCGCCGTTTCAGCGCCGTTCTTGCGCCAAGCTTGCGCGCGCTATTCCTCTGCGTCCTCGGCGGCGGGCTCGGAAACGTCCTCGCGCTCGAAGTCCTCGTTGTCCTCGCGGTACTTCTCGTCGATCTCGTCCTCGTCGTACTCGCCGGGAGCGCGCAGCGCCACCATGAAGTTCGGTGCGGGGCCGATGTAGACCGGCTCGTCCTCGAACACGGGCGCGCCGTCCTCGCCCTGCGTGTACAGCAGGCCCACCGCGAACGCCTTGTCCTCGCCCGGCTGGCCGCCCTCGGCAATGATCACGTCGTGCGCACCGTCGTCCATCTCCACGTAGCCGTCGTAGGTGAACGCGTACGCCTGCGCGCCGCGCGCGTGCTCGACAGTGTGGCGCGCCAGGTTGAAGCAGGCTTCCTCGTCATCGGCGGGATGGCTTTCCATGAACAGGGTCTCCTTCACCGCCAGCGACGTGAACGGCACGAGCGTCTCGCCCGCCACCACCTTCGCCTTGGCGCGGTCGAGCGAGTACAGGATGACCTTCTCCAGAATCTCCGGAATCTCGGGAACCTCGTCCACCGAGCTTTCCACCACGCGTTCTGCCATGATCGGTTCCTTTCGTCTTCGTAGGAAGCGGAATTGTTCGCATTGCTGCAGTGTACACGATCAGGCCCGCGCCCTTTTCCAGACAAGCGCCCGCACGCACCCCCGCCAGCCCAACGGCGCGTTTTCTTCACGCGTTTCGACCTCGCGAATTGATTTTCTGAACCATTCAGATTGAGAAAAAGCAGCTGAGAGGGTCTGAGGTGCCCAGATTCATGGGATCGCAAGGGCGAAGCGTACTTCGGTACGCGAGTCCTTGGGATCGCGCGAAGATGGGGTGCATCAGGCCCTCTCAACGGAGAAGCAGTTCCGCGGGCTGGCAAGCCCGCGGAACGAAAAACCCCTTTGACCTGAAAAGCAAAACAGGCCCGACACGGTGCCGGACCTGCAAGAACAAACTGGCGGAGGAGGAGGGATTCGAACCCTCGTTACCCGGGTCACGGGTAAAACGGTTTTCGAGACCGCCGCATTCAACCACTCTGCCACCCCTCCGCGTGGGATGCCGCCGTGCCGCCTCGACCGGCGGCAGGCGCTCTGAAACGTTGCGGGACGGTGGTTCCTATTCCTCTGCAACGTGATTTTTCTGGCGGAGAGACGGGGATTCGAACCCCGGATACGCTTTTGGCGCATACACGATTTCCAATCGTGCTCCTTCGGCCAGCTCGGACATCTCTCCGCTTCAACCGTACGCGCTCATCCGAGCGCAGCAGCTACGTAGTATACAACAGCCGCGCGTCGCTCACAAGCTCAACACACGAGCGACTTCGCGCTTTGCGAACGCCGACGCGTCGGAGACGAAAGCGCCTCCAACAAGAACGCGAACGAACGGGTTTCAGGCAGCAACCCTACGCAGCGTCCTGCGTCGCTTCATCCCCGCCCTCGGACCCGCTCTCGGCGGCGTCCTCGGTCGAGCCGTCAGCCGCTTCCGCACCCGCATCGGCGGAAACCTCGGAGCCCTCGCCCTCCGCAGAGCCGTCCGAGCCCTCGTCGGCAGCCGCATCGGTGCCGTCGTCGGTCTGGTACTGCGACAGGTCAACGTCGTAGGGAAGCCCCTCGGGCATGTCGTTCACCACGATCTCGGAATCAGCCTTGAACTGGTCGTACCATTCCTGGTACGCCTCAAGCTGGGCGTCGTCGGTAAGGCTGCTCTTGAAGGACTCGACGAACTCCTCGGGAAGCTGGTCGAGCGAGGTGAGCTGCGCGGGCGCCGTGAACTGGTCGGTGCACAGGATGATGTGGTAGCCATAGGAGCTTTCCACCAGCCCGCTCATCTGGCCTACCGAAAGGCCGTCGAGCGCCTGCTGGTACTCATCCACGAACGTGGTCAGCTTGTCCCAACCCACGTCGCCGCCCTCTTGGGCGCTGCCCGTGTCGATGGAGTACTGCGCGGCGGCGTCGGCGAAGTCAAGCTCGCCGGCGTTGATCTTGTCGAGCACCTCCTGCGCCGTCTCCTTGTCGGTGGAGTTGAACAGGATGTGGCTGGAGCGCTTGGCTCCGTCGTAATCGGCAATGACGCCGGAAGCGTAGTCGAGGATCTCCTGGTCGGAAGGATCTTCCGGAGCAAAGGAATCGTAGAGCTTCTGCTGCAGCAGGTTCGTGCGGATGTTGTCGCGGTAAGCGTCCTCGTCCTCGAAGCCGGCGCCCTCAAGCGCCGCCTGCCACTTCTCGTCGGAAGAATAGTTCGCCTTCATCTTGTCGAGGGTTTCCTCGATCTCCGAATCCTCAACGGTCACGCCGCGCTCCTCGGCACCCTGCTCGATGAGGTCCTTTTCAACGAAGGCGTTGATATAGTCCTCGCGCAGCTGCTCGGGGGTGTAGTCGCTGCTGGCCAGGGTGAGGCCCCACATCGCCTCGTCGTCAAGCCCGTTGGCCTCGCGGTAGTCCTGAATGAGGACGGTGATGTCGTCCTCGGGGATCTCCACGCCGTTGACCGTGGCGGCCACGCCGCCGGTGAGGCCCTCGGCCGAGCCGTCGGAAGCGCACGCCGTCGCGGTGCACAGACACACCGCCGTCAACCCTGCCGCGCAGGCGACCTTCATGAGTTTCGGAGTGATCATATGGCCCTTCCCTATGCAGCATGCCGGCGAACCCCCGGGTCCCGGCATGGTTCCGTATCGCGGCTATTGTCGCACACGGGAAATTGCGCCCTGACCGCTGCACAAGATGACCACGTTCGTTTCATAGACGCCCCCACAATGGCGCAGGCAGGCGGCGGAAAACTGACGGCAAACGGGTTTCGCCTGGGGAAACGACGGGAAAAAGAAGCGCCCGGCGCCTTTCGCTTTCCCGCAGCGAAGCGGAAGGGCGAAGGCGCCGGGCGCAACCGGAGCAAGCTACGGCGAAGAAGCGGGATCGACTACTTCTTCGCGGCCTTCTTGCGCTCGACGGCCGACAGCATGCGCTTGCGCAGGCGGATGTTCTTCGGCGTGACCTCCACCAGCTCGTCGTCCTCGATGTACTCCAGCGCCTCTTCCAGCGTGAAGGTGATGGGCGGCGTCAGCTGGATGGCCTTGTCAGCCGTGGAGGAACGCTGGTTGCCCAGGTTCTTCGAGCGCTCCACGTTCACCACCATGTCGCCTTCCTTGGCCGACTCGCCCACGATCATGCCCTCGTAGCACTCGTCGCCCGGGCCGACGAACAGCCGGCCGCGCTCCTGCAGGGTGTCCAGCGCGTAGGCCACGGCCTTGCCGGTGGACATGGCTATCATGCTGCCGTTCTTGCGCCCGGCCATCTCGCCGGAGTACGGCCCGTACTCGCGGAAGCGGTGGAACAGGACGGCCTCGCCGTGGGTGGCGTTCAGGATGCGCGTCTTCAAGCCCATCGTGCCGCGCGAGGGGATGGTAAAGGTGAGGTGCGTCATGCTCTCGTCGGAGGCCATGTCCTGCATGATGCCGCCGGCGTTGCCCATCACCTCGATGGCCTTGCCCGCGTAGTCGTTGGGCACGTCCACCGTGGCTTCCTCGACCGGCTCCAGCTTGCTGCCGTCCTCGGCGGTCTTGTACACCACCTGCGGGCGGCCCACCTGGAACTCGAAGCCCTCGCGGCGCATCGTCTCCATCAGCACCGACAGGTGCAGCACGCCGCGGCCGGCCACCTTCACGCCGGACTTGTCCTCCGTCTCGTCGATACGCATGGAGATGTTGCTCTCCTTCTCGCGCATCAGGCGCTCCTTCAGCTGGCGCGCGCCCACGATCTCGCCGTCGCGACCCACCAGCGGGCTGGTGGACGCCTCGAACACCACCGACATCGTGGGCTCTTCCACAGCGATGGGCGGCATCTCCACCGGGTTCTCCGGGTCGGTGATCACGTCGCCGATGTCGGCATCCTCGATGCCGATGACCGCGATGATGTCGCCGGCATGGGCTTCCCTCTCCTCCACCTTGCCCAGCTTGTCGAAGGTGTACACCTTGCGCACTATGCCGGTGCGCTGGGTACCGTCGGGGCGGATGACCAGCACCTGCTCCTTCTCGTGCATCGTGCCGCTGTGCAGGCGCCCCACGCCGATGCGGCCCTCGTAGCTGCTGTGGTCGACGGTGCACACCTGCAGCGCCACCGGGCCGTCGGGGTCAACGTCGGGCGCAGGGATCTCTTCCAGGATGGTGTCGAGCAAAGGAATCATGTCCATGTTGCCGTCATCGGGCTCGAAGCGCGCGTAGCCGTTCACCGCAGAGGTGTACACTACGGGGAAGTCCAGTTGCTCGTCGGTGGCGCCCAGCTCCACCATCAGGTCGAACACCTTGTCCACCGCCGCCGAGGGGTCGGCGTTGGGGCGGTCGATCTTGTTCACCACCACGACGATGCGCAGGTTGGAGGCCAGCGCATGCGACAGCACGAAGCGGGTCTGGGGCTTGGGGCCCTCGTAGGCGTCCACGATCAGCAGCGCGCCGTCGGCCATGTTCAGCACGCGCTCCACCTCGCCACCGAAGTCGGCGTGGCCGGGCGTGTCGATGACGTTGATCTTCACGTCCTTGTACGTGATGGAGATGTTCTTCGACAGGATGGTGATGCCGCGCTCGCGCTCTTGGTCGTTGCTGTCGAGCACGCGCTCTTCCACCTGCTGGTTGGCGCGGAACACGCCCGCCGCGTACAGCAGGCGGTCCACCAGCGTGGTCTTGCCGTGGTCGACGTGCGCGATGATGGCCACGTTGCGCAGATTCTCTTGCTTCACTTCGCTCCTTCTTCCTTACTTCAGCTCGTCCAGCCGGGCGAGCAGTTTGCCTTTCTCGTCGGCGAGCTCGGACAAGCGCGCATCCAGCATGCCGATGCCGCGCTGGGCCGAGACCGCCTGGACGGCGCCCCACACGGCCGCCGCCGTTGCCAGCGCCGCCACAGCCAGCAGCAGCCCCTTCGCGCTGCGACCGCACAGAAGCGCCGCTATGCCGCCTATGACCAGGAACGACACACCATTGCGGCGCTCGTCGGACAGGGCGTCGCGCTGCGCGGCCAGCTGCACGCGCGCGGCGGCGATGCCGGCCAGGCGCGCCTCGATCTCGCGTTCCTCGGAAAGCCCCGACGCGCGGTGCGAGGCGGCGCTGCCGTCCCCGGCGGATGCGCGGGCGCGGCTGCCCTTCCCCATCAGCGTGTCGTAGGCGTCCTGGAGGTTCTTGAACTGCTCGGTGGCGCGGTCCTGCAGCTTCTTGTTCCCGGCGAACCGGTCGGGATGGAGTATCTGCGCCGTCTCGCGGTACGCGGCCTTGATGTCGTCGAGGGAGACGTCCCCGTCCAGGCCCAAGATGCGCAGCGCTTCGGTTCGGTTCATGATCTCCTGCCGTGTCGGTGGCGGTTGCAGCACCCGATTCTATCACGCGCGCGTCGGGCGGGCGGGCTGCTGCACCGCTCCCCCACAAGCCAGAAGGCGCGCGGCGGCGAAGGCGGCGGGCGCCAGCAGAAGCGCCGCCGCGGCCAGGGCGGCCGCTTCGGCCGGGGCACCGGTGAGGTAGGTGCTCGGGAAGGCGCCGGTGGCCAGCATCCAAGGCAGGAACAGCGCCGCGTCGTAGCACGCGTGCAGCGTGGCCGCCAACGCCAAGCTACCCGTGCGGCGGACGAAGCCGGTCATGATGAGGCCGAACAGGAACCCTTGGGCGCACTTGAGCGCCATCTGGGCGGCGAGGGGCGCCGTGAAAGACGCGCCCGGCGCCGGGGCGGAAAGGTGCAGCAGCGCGAACAGGGCGCTGACCAGCAGGGCGGCCAGAAGCGGGCAGCTCTCGGGCGCGGAGCCGCGGGAGCGGAAGGCGCGCTCAAACACGCCCTGAGCCAGCACGCGGAACAGGCCCTCTTCGTAGAAGCCGGTGCAGGCGCACACGAGTAGGTACGCGCCGAACGACAGCAGCACGAGCGGAAGCGAGGCGGGAGCAGCAGGGGCGGGCGCGCCCGCCTGCGTACCCGCCACCTCGGCGGGCGGCTGCGAGGCGTCGCCGCCCAGCAGCGAGAACACCACCAGGAACGCCGCCGCCGAGCACGCCAGACATGCCACGGCCAGAAACGGCGAGGCGGCCCAGGAGGGAAGCGCCCGGTGGCCTTCCGACGACGCCGGCTCGCCGCACGCCAAAGAGACGGCGCGCGGGAAGCACGACAGCGCGGCAGCGACGATGGCGGCGCAGGCCAACGCGGATGCGGTGGAGGTCGCAAGCGACGAGCCGGCCAGCTGCCCAGCCGTCAGCGCGGCGGACACGGCGGCGCAAGCGGCCACCAGCACGAGCGCCGGATGGCGGCGCGCGGCGTCGCGGATGCGGAAGATGTGGACGCGCAGGCTAGGCACGGGCAAGCGCTCCTTCGCCGAGTTCCACACGCACCGAGCGAACGCCAGCTGCGGCGTCGGTGCTCGAAACAGGTTTGCGGAAGCGGATCATCGGCCATGCCTTTCAGTAGAACGTTCCGCCCAAGACGAATCGGGCGGTTTTCCCAGACCACGCGGCGGGCGCGGCGGGAACGCGGAGCAGACGGGCGAACGGGCATCCGCCGCGCATCGCCGATCCGCTCGATCATACCACGGATGGCCCGCAGCGCCGGGCGCAGGCGACAGGGGCAGTATAATGCGGCGGAACGCAGCCCGCGCGCGGCGGGCGCGGCCTCAAGGAGAAGGGGAAGGAGGCGGCCGTGACCTCGTTCGCGCTGAAGCTGATCGCCATCGCCGGCATGACGTGCAACCACGCCGCCTACCTGTTCGCCGCCTGGCTGCCCTATCCCGCGTACTGCCTTTTGGAGGGGCTGGGCGGGCTCACCTTCCCCGTCATGGCGTTCCTTCTGGCGGAGGGCTGGCGGCACACGTCGAACGTGTGGCGCTACGGCCTGCGGCTCGCGCTGTTCGCGCTGGTGTCGCAGGTTCCCTACGCGCTGTTCCTCGGCTGGGAGGGCAACGTCATGTTCACGCTGCTGGCCGGGCTGGCGCTGCTGCATCTGCGCGACGCCCTGCGCAGCCGCGCGCTGTGGTGGCTGGCAGCGGTGGCGCTGGCCGTCTTCACCCTCGGCGCCGACTGGGGACTCATCGGCGTGGCGATGGTGCTGGTGGCCGGGCTGGCGCCGGCGCGCCTTCAACGTTCGCTTGGCATGGCGGCCCTGCCGGCCGCCGCTATCGGCATCCCCGCGCTGGCGGGGCTTGCCGCCGGCGACGCCACGGCCCTGCCCGCGCTGCTGTACGCCGCCGGCAACCTGGCGGCCGGCGGCTTGCTGCTGCTCTACGACGGACGGCGCGGCCGCCCGTTGAAGTGGTTCTTCTACGCCTACTACCCCGCGCACATCGCCGTGCTGGGCGTCGCGCGCGGGGTGCTGCTGGGCGTGTGGTAGGAGCTGCGCTACTGGTACAGCTCGATGTCCTTCCAGAACTCGAAGCGGGCGCGGTCGGGGTCGTCCACCATGCGGCAGCGCTGGTCGAGGGCCATCACCGCGCGCCGGTCGGGCTCGAAGGCGTCCCATGCCGGGCCGCCCGTCACCTGCGGCTCGCCCGTGCGGACGAACGAAACGAACGCGCCGTGCAGCACGTCGTGCATGCGCTGCAGCTTCTTCTTCGACGTGAGCTTGTTGAAGATGGACAACGCGCCCTCCCAGGTATCGAGCCCCGGCCCGATGTCGGAGGCGTGCGCCGCGCCGAGGCCGAGCAGCTTCTGCGGCGTGGTGGCGAAGTCGTAGCGGTACATGTGCACGCGGTTGCCGCGCTCGGAAAGCGCGAGCGCGCACTTCACCGCGTCGGCCCAGAACATGCGGTCGCGCACGAGCGCGGTGACGGCATCCTTCTCCTTCATCCCGCCGTACAGGCTGCGCACCTGGTCAAGGGCCTCGGGCATGCCGTTAAGCTCGAACATGCGCCCGATGCCGGCCCAGTCAAGCGGGATCATCTTCATCATGCGGAACAGCGCGGCCTCGTTCGCGCAGGTGCCGAGCAGGCACGCAACGCCGTCGGCCGAGCCCTTCGCGAGGGAGTCCCACACGTAGTCGGGCAGCAGGTCGTCGCCCACCACGGCGCCGGTCTGGAAGATGCCCGGATACCGCGCGTCGGAATTCTTGTACACCTCCAGCGCGCCTTCAAGCAGCTGTTCGTAGCCCATGTCCACAAGCTCTTCCACGCGCGACTCGTCGATGCCGAGCTTCTCGAAGAACAGCTGGTGGTTGTACAGCTGGCCGCGCCGCGACACCGCGTTGCCCGGCAGGCCGCTCATGGCGATGGCCTTCTGGAACAGCCCCTTGCACGCGGGCGACGCGAGTGCGCAGTACACGAGCGACCCGCCCGCCGACTCGCCGCACAGGGTGACGTTGGCGGGGTCGCCGCCGAAGCGCTCGATGTTGTCGCGCACCCACTGCAGCGCCAGCGCCACGTCGGACAGCGCGCAGTTCGAGTCGAAGCGGTCGCTGAACGGCGAGAAGTCGTAGAAGCCGAGCGGCCCCACGCGGTAGGCGGGGCTGACCGCCACGATGCCCTTGCGCGCGAACGAATCGAGCCGGTACGACGGATCGGCCGTCTCGCCGAGGTGGTTCGCGCCGCCGTAGAGGTACACGAACACGGGGCAGCGCTCCGCATTCTGCGGCGCCCACACGTTCAGGTACAGGCAGTCCTCGCTGTGCGGGCCGATGACGTCAGGGTCCTTGCCCATCATGTCGCCGAACTGCAGCGGGCCGGGCGCGAAGGCCGCGCACTCCCGCACGCCGTCCCAGTTCTCAACGGGCTGCGCGCGGCGGAACCGCAGATCGCCCACCGGCGGCGCGCCGAACGGGATGCCGAGCCATGTGTTCAGGCCGTCTTGCTCGAGCCCTTCCACCTTGCCATGCGTCGTTTCCACTGTCGCCATGACGACACCTCCCCCAGTCTCCGGTCTTTTCCGAATCCGCACGGCGGAGCGACGAGCGCGCCCCTTCCGCATTCCCCTGGGTCCGAATTCATGTCCACCTGTTGCGGATCTCCCTTCCTCCCACGATAATCGCGAGAAGGAAGCCGATCAATGGCCAACCACCCCCGGTTTGAGGCGGAACTGCAGGCGGGTCGGCGCCAGCCCAAGGAGGAACGCCATGGCGAAGCGAACCCGCGCCGACGCGCGCACCATCTGGACGAAAGCGGCGCTGCGGGACGCGCTGGCGCAGGCCATCGCCGAAAAGGACAGCGCCAGCCAGATAACCGTCGCGGAAATCGCGCGGCGCGCGGGCATCCACCGAAAGACGTTCTACCTGCACTACGCCTCCATCGAGGCGCTCTACGACGACTTCGCCCTGAGCATCCTGCAAAAGCTTGCGCGCATCTACCGCGACAGGGAGGCGGCGGATGGCGAAGGGGGCGCCCGCGAGCGCAACCACGACAGGGGCGCCCGCACCGGCAACCGCGCAGGCGGCGGAATCGACTTCCGCCGCCTGACCGAGGCGTTCTCCCTCATGACCGAGCAGGATCCCGCGCTGCACCAGCGGCTGTTCCGCCTGCCGGGCTACCGCTTCCTCCACGACCGCATCCGCGCGGTGGGGCTGGAGCATCTGGCCCCGCTCATGGGGTTGGACGAGCCCATCGACGCCGAGAGCCGCATCGTGGCGAGCATGGTGTCGGCAGGCGTGCTGGCCGCGTGGGACGCCTGGTACGACTCCGGTCAAACAGTGCCCGCCGCGCGCCTGGCCGAGCTGATCTCCGCCACGCTCAACGTGGACGGCGCGTTTCCCGGCCCGCACGCCTGACGGTTGAAACCGCCGCCTGCTGGTGCCAACCCCGTCCCAACCTCCCGGGAGCGCACGCACGTTCGGGAGGATGCCTTCGGCATCGGGAGACCTGCCGAAGGGAGGTGCCGAACATGGAAAAGCATTTCGAAGAGAAACACGGCATCGAGGAAGAGACGAAATGGCGCATCCGCGTGCTGAAGCGGACGGCGCGGGCGTGCGCCGCGCAGGCCAAGAGGCTTGAGCGGGAGAAGCACAGCGCGCGGCGGCAAGACCCCCTCGCCGACCGAAAGACGCTGGAGGGCGCGCTGCAGGCCATCGACGACGTGCTGGAATGGCGGTTCGTTGATCCGCTGGGATGCGTGGTCCTGGACTCCGACGTGCTGGCGCAGCGCATCACCGTGACCGAATTGCGCACCCTGCGCGCCTGCGCAGCCAACGCCCTCACCCAGCTGGACGATTCCGAACCCGGCTCGGAGTGAACGGAAACGCCCGCCAACCTAAGTTGGCGGGCGTACCATTCATGGTGGAGCATAAGGGGATCGCAAGCTGCTCCCTACGGTCGCGTCTTGGAGGCGTCGGGCCTTGCGGCCCTCCGCCGCGAACAGCCCACCGGGCTGTTCGCCCCTCGCGGGTTCGATCCCCTGCAACGGAAACGCAAAACGGCCGCCAACCTGGGTTGACGGCCGCATCATTCGTGGTGGAGCATAGGGGGATCGAACCCCTGACCTCAGGCTTGCAAAGCCCGCGCTCTCCCAGCTGAGCTAATGCCCCATATGGGTTCGGCCTCGTCGGCCGCACTTTTCCGGATCTAGATACAAATAAACGCTCCACCGGCAAACTCGGCTCACGGTGGAGCGTTTATCGCTAAAATGGTGGGCCCGAATGGATTTGAACCAGCGACCTCACGCTTATCAGGCGTGCGCTCTAACCAACTGAGCTACGGGCCCGTGAAAAGTGCCTGAATAATATAACGCACATTCCCAGGCGGTGCAAGAACTTTTTTCGGCGAATTTCAAACTACTCCCTCCATTCGACACATGGCAGACGGACGTTACAATAAGTACGCTGCAACACTCGGTCAAAAGCGATCGAACAAAAAGGAGACGCGATGATTCCCGTCATCGTCAAAACGCTTATCATGACAGCGGCGCCGGCGCCCTCCATCATCGTGCTGGAGCCGGAAGCCGACGTCGAACGCCAGGAGACGCACCGGGTGGTTCCCATCTGGATCGGCTCGGCGGAGGCGGCTCAGATGGGTATCGCGCTGGAGAAGGCGCGCTTCACCCGGCCGCTCACGCACGACCTGTTCCTGGATGCGCTCACCAACCTGGACGCCTGCGTGGACCACGTGCTGATAAACGACGTGAAGGGCGCCACTTTCTACGCGCGGCTGACCCTGCGCCAGCACGGCCGCCTCATCGACCTGGACGCACGCCCCACCGACGCGCTCTCGCTGGCGCTGCGGCAGGAGGCGCCCGTGTTCATCGACGAGAGCGTGCTGGAGAAGGCCTCGTTCCCCTACGTGTTCCGCAAAACGCCCGACGACGAGGAGCAGATGGAGGAGTTCCACGCCTTCCTGGAGAACATCGCTCCCGACGACTTCAAGGACGAGTAGGCGCCCGCCGTTTCACGTGAAACGGCGGGATTACGGGCGGTGACAGCGGGCGCTTCGCCCGCCCTCCAATCCGAACATCGACTCACGAGCAGGCATCGCCCAACTGCAACAAACGAGAAAGCCCGCCCCGACGGACCGCAGTCCCATCGAGGCGGGCTTTCCCATTGGCAGCGCCCCCAGGCGCCAGAACCAGCGCAGCCGGCCTCAACGACCGGCCCGCGCTGTCGGTTACTCCATCTCGTCGATGTCGGCTTCGGTCATCGTGCCGTCATCGGACGCGGAGCCCTCGCCGTCCGCTGCGGGGCGCTTGCGCTTCGCGCGGTTGGAGATGGCGACCGCCGTCACGCGGTCCTTATCGGCCACGTTCATAACGCGCACGCCCTGCGTGGAGCGGCCGAGCGCCGAGATGCCCGACACGGCGGTGCGCACCACCACGCCGTCCTCGGAGATGATCATGATCTCGTCGTCCTCGGCGACGATCTTCATAGCCGCCAGCAGGCCCTTCTTCTCCGTCATCGTGATGGTGAACACGCCCTGGCCGCCGCGGTGGTGCAGCGGGTAGTCGCGTACTGGCGTGCGCTTGCCGTAGCCCTTTTCGGTGATGACGAACAGGTCGGTGCCCGGCGTGGCGATCTCCATGCCCAGCACCTTCGCGATGAGCGGCACGTTCATGCCGCGCACGCCCATGGTGTCGCGGCCCATCGCGCGCACCTCGGCCTCGTCCCACATGATGGCCTTGCCGGCCGACGACACCATGATGACGCGCTCGCCCGGCGCCACGCGGCGCACGCTGATCAGCTCGTCGCCGTCCTTCAGGTTGATGGCGATCAGGCCGTCGCGGCGGGTGCGGTCGTACAGGCTCATGGCCGTCTTCTTCACCATGCCGTGCGCGGTGGCGAACATCAGGTACTCGTCGGCGGGGAACTCCTTGGTCGCGATGACGGCGGAGATCGTCTCGCCCTTTTCCAGCGGCAGCAGGTTCACGATGGCGGTGCCGCGCGCATGGCGGCCGGCCTCGGGCAGCTCGTACACCTTCAGGCGGTACACCTTGCCGCGTGTGCTGAAGAACAGCATGTAGGCGTGCGTTGACGCCACAAACAGGTGCTCCACGTAGTCGTCGTCCTTCAGGTTCACGCCCTGCATGCCCTTGCCGCCGCGCTTCTGCTGGCGGTAGGTGGCAACCGGCAGGCGCTTCACGTAGCCGGCCTTCGTCACCGTCACCACCATGTTCTCCTCGGCGATGAGGTCCTCCACGTCGAGGTCCTTCGCCGCCTCGGACAGAAGCGTCTTGCGCGGGGTGCCGAACTTCTTCTTGATCTCCTGCAGCTCCTCCTTGATGATCTGGCGCACAAGCGCGGGATCCTCCAGGACGCGCTTGTAGTAGGCGATCTTCTCAAGCAGCTCGGCCAGCTCGGCCTCGATCTTCTCGCGCTCCAGGCCGGTCAGGCGGCGCAGGCGCATCTCCAGGATGGCGTCGGTCTGCTTCTTCGTCAGGCCGAAGCGCTCGGTCAGGCGCGCGGCGGCCTCCTTGTCGGTCTGCGACGAGCGAATGATGCTGATTACCTCGTCGATGTTGTCCAGCGCGACGATGTAGCCCTGCAGGATGTGGGCGCGCTCCTCGGCCTTCGCCAGCTCGAAGCGCGTGCGGCGGACGATGACCTCCTCCTGGTGGGCGATGTAGTAGTGCAGCATCTCCTTGAGCGACAGCACGCGCGGCACGCCGTCCACCAGCGCCAGCATGATGACGCCGAAGCCCACCTGCAGCTGGGTGTGCTTGTAGAGCTTGTTCAGCACCACCTGGGGGATGGCGTCGCGCTTCAGCTCGATGAGGATGTCGATGCCGTGGCGGTCGGCGCCGTCGTGGATGTTGCTGATCTCGGGCAGCTTCTTCTCGCGCACGAGGTCGCCCAGCTTCTCCAGCAAGCGGTTGCGGTTCACCTGGTAGGGGATCTCGCTGACAACAATGGTGCTTTTGCCGTTCTTGCCCTCTTCCACGCGGCACTTCGCGCGGATGGTCAGCGAGCCGCGGCCCGTCTCGTAGGCGTCGAGGATGCCTTTCTTGCCCATGATGATGCCGCCGGTGGGGAAGTCGGGGCCGGGCAGGGCGGCCATCAGCTCTTCGGTGGTGACGTCGGGATTGTCCAGCATCAGGCACGTGGCGTCGATGGTCTCGCCCAGGTTGTGCGGCGGGATGTTGGTGGCCATGCCCACGGCGATGCCGTTGGAGCCGTTCACCAGCAGGTTGGGGAAGCGCGCGGGCAGGACCGTGGGCTCTTCCAGGCTCTCGTCGTAGTTGGGCTGGAAGTCGACGGTCTCCTTGTCCAAATCGCGCAGCAGCTCCATGGCCGCCTTGTCCAGGCGCGCCTCGGTGTAGCGCATGGCGGCGGCGGAGTCGCCGTCGATGGAGCCGAAGTTGCCGTGGCCGTCGATCAGCGGAACGCGCATGCTGAACGGCTGGGCCAGGCGCACCATGGTGTCGTAGACCGCCAAGTCGCCGTGCGGATGGTACTTGCCGATCACGTCGCCGACGGTACGCGCCGACTTCATGTGCGGGCGGTTGGGCGTGTAGCCGCTCTCGTTCATGGCGTACAGGATGCGGCGGTGCACCGGCTTCAGGCCGTCGCGCACGTCCGGCAGGGCGCGCGCGACGATGACGCTCATGGAGTACTCCAGGAAGGAGGTCTGCATCTCCTTGCCCAGATACGCCGTGCGCACGATGGTCCCGTCGCCGCCGTTCGCATCCTCCACGATGGCCCCATGCGGGTTCGGCATGTCCACCATCATGGCCTGCGCCCGAGCCTCCTCCGATACCCCCACCTTGGGAGCCGAAGAACTGTCAGCGCCGTCTTCCCCGCCCTCTTCCTCTTCAGCAGGGAGTTCATCCTCCCCGCGGGCGGCGTCGTCCTCGGCGCGCTCCAGCAGACGATCGAGCGAATCGTCGGCGCCTTCGGGAATGCTCTTATCTTCGGTGTTGTCTGCCATACTCGTCCTTTCTGGCTGAACACTTCGCTTCGTAACGATGGAGCCGAATGGTCAGGAGAGGCAACCGCCCACCTGTCCCGTTCAGCTCGGGGCGGGTGCGGCGCCGGGCGCTCGCGCGCAGTTCCGCACGAGCCGAAACGCCCAGCGGGCGTTTCGCGCGAGCCCAGGACTGTTTGAGCACGAGCGTCTGCCCTGCACCCGTCCCGAGCCGTCGGCGGCAAAGCCCCCGACGCTCCCAGGAAAGTCCGAAGCCTGATTCCAAGAAAACCAAGGAACCAGCCCCAGACCCTTCCGCTAGATGTCGAGGAACCTCACGTCCTTGGCGTGCTTCTGGATGAACTCCTTGCGCGGCTCCACTGCGTCCCCCATCAGCTCCGACACCGTGCGCTCCGCCTCAGCCGCGTCGTCGATGCTCACCTGCAGAAGCGTGCGGCTCTGCGGCTCCATCGTCGTCTCCCACAGCTGGTCGGGGTCCATCTCGCCGAGGCCCTTGTAGCGCTGCACGTCGAACTTCTCTGAACCGCCCATCTCCGCCAGCACCGACGAAAGCGAGCTCTCGTCGTAGATGTAGCGCTCGATCTTGGTGGAGCGGGTGTTCTTCTTCTTCACGCCGAAGATCGGCGGGCAGGCGATGTAGATGTAGCCGCGGTTGATGAGCTCGGGCATGTAGCGGTAGAAGAACGTCAGCAGCAGGATGCGGATGTGCGCGCCGTCCACGTCGGCATCGGTCATGATGATGATGCGGTGGTAGCGCGCCTGGTCGGCGTCGAAATCCTCGCCGATGTTCGTGCCGATGGCCGTGATCAGCGAGCTGATGGTGTCGCTGGACAGCGAACGGTGGAGCCCGGCGCGCTCGACGTTGAGGATTTTGCCGCGCAAGGGCAGGATGGCCTGCGTCTTGCGGTCGCGCGCCTGCTTGGCCGAGCCGCCTGCGGAGTCGCCCTCTACGATGAAGATCTCGGATTCCTCGGGCTTCTTCGACGAGCAGTCGGCCAGCTTGCCCGGCAGCGAGAACGAGTCGAGCACGTTCTTGCGGCGCGTCATCTCGCGCGCCTTGCGGGCGGCTTCACGCGCCTTCAGCGCCTGGGTGGCCTTGCCCACGATGCGCTTGGCCGGCGTGGGGTTCTCTTCCAGAAACTCGCCGAGACCCTGCATGACGGCGCTTTGCACCAGCGGGCGGATCTCGGAATTGCCCAGCTTCGTCTTGGTTTGGCCCTCGAACTGCGGCTCGTGCAGCTTCACGGAGATGACCGCCGCCAAGCCCTCACGCGTGTCGTCGCCGGTGAGGTTGGAGTCCTTCTCCTTCAGCATGCCCTTGCTGCGCGCGTACTCGTTGATGCTGCGCGTGACGGCCTGTTTGAAACCGTCCAGGTGCGTGCCGCCCTCGTGCGTGTTGATGTTGTTCGCGAACGCCATCACCATGCTCGTGGAGAAGGAGGAGGTCCACTGCATGGCCACCTCCACCGTGCCGTCGGCGCCCTCGGCCTCAAAGTAGATGGGCTTGTTCAGCGTCTCCTTGCCCTCGGCCAAATACTTCACGAAGTCCACGATGCCGCCGGCGTACTGGAACACCTCCGTGCGCGGCTCGGGCGCCATCTCGCTGATCACCGAGCCGGGGTTGGCGCGCTCGTCGTGCAGGATGATCTTGAGCCCCTTGTTCAGGAAGGCCATCTCGCGGAAGCGCGCGGCCAGCGTGTCGTAGTCGTAGATGGTGGTCTCAGTGAAGATCTCCGGGTCGGGCCAGAACGTGGTCTTGGTGCCGGTGCCCTTCGCCGGGCCGATCTCGTGCAGCTTGGTCTTGGTCTTGCCGCGCTCGAAGTCGATGGAGTACTCCTTGCCGTCGCGGCGCACATTCACCTCGACGCGCGACGACAGGGCGTTGACCACCGACACGCCCACGCCGTGCAGGCCGCCGGACACCTTGTAGCCCTCGCCGCCGAACTTGCCGCCGGCGTGCAGGATGGTCAGAACCACCTCGACCGTGGGGATCTTTTCCTTGGGATGCTTCTCCACGGGAATGCCGCGGCCGTTGTCGGCGACGGTGATGGAGTTGTCGGGATGGATCCACACCTCGATGTGGGTGCAGAAGCCAGCCAGCGCCTCGTCCACCGAGTTGTCCACCACCTCGTAGACCAGGTGGTGCAGACCGCGCGGGCCGGTGGAGCCGATGTACATGCCGGGGCGTTTGCGAACCGGCTCCAAGCCCTCGAGGACCTGGATGTCTTCCGCTCCGTAATGCTCTGGATTCTTCGCCACAGAACCGCTCCTAACTGATCGCCTTCGGCCCTGCCTTTTCCGGCGGCGGGGCGCAGACGGGCCAGGCGGCCAGGGCGCGAACGTCGGGGAAGGAGGGTCGGAATATAACCCTGCAATTCTAGCATAAGCAGGGGTTCATACCAAACGTTAAAAGGGCCATTGAAGGCGTTCTGAGGCCCTACGAGCGTCGATCATCGGCCTTCTTGACAATTTCTTCATCGACGGCGGTTTGCGGGCGCGTTTCCGCGTTTTCCTCGGCGAAGGGAACCTGCAGAACGCGGGCTGCGGAAAGCAGCCCAGCGTCGAAGTAGTCCAGATTCGTGGCGGTGATGAACGTCTGCAAATCGCCTGCGACGGCCTGCATCAGGGCGGCCCGGCGGCGGGCGTCCAGCTCGCCCATCACGTCATCCAGGAGCAGCACGGGCTTCTGGTCCAGCATGTCCTCGATCAGCGCCGTCTCGGCCAGCTTGAAGGCCAGCACCAGCGAGCGCTTCTGCCCCTGGCTGCCGAAGACCGCCGCGTTGCGGCCGTCGATGAAGAAGTCCAGGTGGTCGGCATGCGGCCCCACCACCGCGCGATGCCGGGCGCGCTCTTCTGCACGGCGGGCCGCCAGGGCGTCCCGCATCCGCTCGCGCGCCTCGTCGCGCGAAGGCGGCGGGCAGGGGGCGAAGCGGGCGGGATCGTGAGGGACCCACGAAGGGGCGTAGGAGGCCGAAAGCCGCTCGCAGCCGCCGGCGATGCGGCCGTAGCTTTCCGCCATGGCCTCGGCCAAGCGCGCGAACAGCGCGGCGCGGTAGCACGTCAGCTGGGCGCCCACCATCACCAGCACCTCGTCGGCGCTGTCCAGCAGCGCGTCGGGCGCCTCGTCCTTCAGCAGGCGGTTCTTCCCGCGCAGCGCCTTCTCGTAGTCGGCGCGCAGGCGATGGTGCGACGCGGACAGCTGGGAGCCCAGCGCGTCCACGGCGTCGCGCTTCACCGACGACGCCGAGCGCGCCAGGTCCAAATCGTCGGGCGTGAACGCCACGGAGGGCACGACACCGCGCAGATCGGCGGCGCGCTTGGCCTTGCCGTTCAGCAGGCGGCGGGTGCGGCCGGCCTCCATCTGCACCGTCAGCTGCAGATCGCGCGAGCCGTCCTGCGCCCAGGCGTCCAGGCGCGCGCACGGCGCGCCCTCGCGCACCATCTGGGACACCGTTGGATTCCGAAAAGACGACTGCGCCGTGAGCAGCTGGATGCCCTCCACGATGTTGGTCTTGCCGGCCGCGTTGGGGCCCACGAACACGGTGAGCGGTCCCAGCCCGTCCAGGCGGAGGTGGCGGTAGTTCCTGAAGTCCGAGAACTCCAGCTTCGTCAGCGCAAGCCCCATCGCGGCACCCAGCGGCGTTCCTAGGACGGGATGCGCACGGGCATGACCAGGTACAGGTAGTTCTCGTCGCCCACGGCGGTGAAGATGCCGGGGTTCATCGAGGACTGCACGTCGAAGTTCACCTGGTCGGTCTCGACGGCGGACAGCCCCTCCAGCACGTAGGAGTAGTTGAACGCGATGCGCGCGTCCTCGCCCTCGGCGGTGCAGGGGATGGTCTCCTGCGCGCTGCCCACGTCCTGCGCGGCGGCGGACAGCTGCAGGGTCTGCGAGGCCACGTTCACGTCCAGCTGCACGGGCGAGGCGCCCGACGAGGGCGTCTGGCCGATGATGGACACGCGTTTGACGGCGGCGGTCAGACGGTCCACGTCCACCGTCGCGCGCAGCGCATGACCGTTGGGCAGCAGCTGCTTGTAGTTGGGGAAGTTGCCCTCGATGCGGCGGTTCACGAACACCGTCTGGCGGTAGGTGACCACGATTTGGTTCTCGGCCAGCGCCAGCGAGACGGGCTCGTCCGACTTGGGCAGCGCGGCGATCTCCTGCAAAAACGATCCCGAGATGACGGCCTGGAAGTCCTCGGCGGTGCTGCCGGGCACGTTCGCCTCGGTGATGGCCAGGCGGTAGGAGTCGGTCGCCACCATCTTCAGCACGCCGCCCTCCAGCGTCACCAGCACGCCGGTCAGGATGGCGCGGCTGGCGTCGCGCGAGACGAAGCGCGCCACGCGGCGCACCATGGTGGAGAACTGGGCGAAGGGCACCTCGATGCGCTGCGTCACGTCCACGTGCGGGAAGCCGGGGAAGTCGTCGGGATTGAGCGCCTTGATGTTGATGGAGGCGCCGTCGCAGGCGATGTCGGCCGTCTCCTCGTCGGCCGACAGGTGCACGGCGGCGTCGGAGAGGTTCTTCACCATGTCGGAGAACAGCTTGGCCGGCAAAACCGCGCGACCCTCTTCCTCCACGAGCGCCGGGACGGCGTACTGGATGGACAGCTCCAGGTCGGTCGTCTGCAGCGTGAGGGTGTCGTCGGCTGCCTCCAGCAGCACGCCGGAGAGGATGGACAGCGTCGAGCGCGACGAGGCGCCCTTCAAGACCACCGAGAGGGCGTTCTGCAGTTCCGTCTTGTTGATGGAGAGCTTCACGGTTGTCCTTTCTATCGTCATGCGTCTGCGCGTCGCCAGGCGGAAGCGGTGCCAGACGACCATTTTATAGCGTCCCGCTTGCGGGACGTGATTAAAAGCGGCTCGCTTTTTATATATCTGTTCTTCTATATTAGTGGTAATAACCGCGGTGGATTGTGGGAAAACCTCCGTCGCACCTGGTCAAGCACTGCTTTTTCTCCTGTTTCGGCTGTGGAGGAAACGCGCCCGCCATCCACAGCCCCTCGGCACCGCTTCTCTTTTCAACAGCGAAAGCGGGGTTGTCAGTCATCTTTCAACAAGGTTTTCCCCGCTGCCCGCGCTCGGGTGGTGAAGCGCCCCTACAGGTCGCGGATGATCTGCGTGAGCGTTTCCAGCTCCTCGCGGATCTCGCGGCTCTTCTGCATCTTCTCCTCGATGCTGGCCACCGAGTGCATCACCGTGGAGTGGTCGCGGTTGAACTTCTTGCCGATGTCGTTGTAGGGCAAATCGATCATCTGGCGGCACAAGTAGATAGCCACCTGCCGCGGGTGCGTTATCTCGCGCGAGCGCTTCTTCCCCACCAGGTCGGCGTGGCTCACCCGGTAGAACGCCTCCACTTCCTTCTGGATGTCGGCCACCGACAGGCGCTTGGATGGCCCGCCTGAGAAGTGGTTCTCCAACAGCCCGCGCACGTCGTCCAGCGACAGGTCGGGGCGGTTGAAGTAGCGCATCTGGAAGATGACCTTCGTGATGGCGCTTTTCAGCTCGCGGATGTTCGAGCTGGAGATGTCGGCGATGTAGAGCTGGATGTCCTCGGGGATGGTGAAGGCGGGGTCGCCCTCGCTCTCGCGGTACTCTTCCAGGAAGCTCTTGATGATGCTCAGCTTCGTCTCCACGCCGGGCGGCTGGATGTCGAAGGTGCCGCCGGAGTTGAAGCGCGTCTTGTAGCGCTCGTCGATGTCGATGTTCTTCGGCGCGCGGTCGGCCGACAGCACGATCTGGTGCCCCCGGCTCGTGAGGTTGTTGAAGATCTGGAAGACGATGTCGAGCGTCTGCTTCTTGCCCTGCAGGTACTGCACGTCGTCGATCAGCAGCACGTCGGCTTCCTCGTAGCGACGCTTGAAGTTGCGGTAGCTGGACTTCTCCTTGTCGTGGCCGGCAGCCGCGTCGGTGTAGTCGGAGAGAAACTCCGCCGAGTCCACGTAGATGGTGGACAGGTGCGGCATCGTCTCGCGGACGTAGTTCTGGATGGCGCGCAGCAGATGCGTCTTGCCCAAGCCCGACTTGCCGTATATGAACAGCGGGTTCAGGTGCGCCTTGCCGGGCGCCTCGGCCACGGCCACGGCCATGGAGTACGCCATGCGGTTCGAGTCGCCGATGACGAAGTTCTCGAAGGTCAGCGACGAGGTGGGGCTGGCATCCAGCTGGATGCGCTCGTCGGCGGGCAGGTAGCGGTCCTCGGGTTCGGCGGGATCTTCCGCGCGGGCGCGCAGGAGGGCGGCGCGGGCGGCGGGATCGTTGCCGTGCGCGGGGCGGCGCTGGTCGGGGCGCGGCTCGGGCGCCTCGCGGCGCGCGGTCGGCTGGGGCGTCGTCGTTTCCGCGCTCGGGGCGGGGTTTTCGGCTTGCTCCGCCTGGGCGGGGGCGGTCGCGGGCTGGGACGGTGCAGCCTGGGCGGCGGGGTCGATCTCCAGCGCGACGGTGAAAGGCACGCCGTGCAGGTCGAGCAGGGCCTGCTTGATGGTGTCGAGGTAGTGCTGCTCGACCCAGGTCTTGATGAACTGCACGTCGGCGGTGAGCATGAGGAAGCCCTCGCTCATCGCCTGCGGCTGCAGGCGCGAGAAGAAGGCGTTGACCTGGGAAGGGTCGATCTGCGGGTAGCTTTTGACCTTCTCGCACACCTCGTGCCAGGCTTGTTCGAGTTGTTTGCTTTCCATGGCGTCTTCCTTGGGCGCGTCGCCGAACGGGGGGCCAGCGCTTCGATTATAGCGAACTTGCGATTTCGTATCCGAGGTCGGTGAGGATGCGCTTGCGTCCCGCCGCCTGCTCCACCAGCCCCGCCTCTTCGAGTTTCTTCAGGGTGGCATGCGTGCTGGACGCCGGCGCTCCGGTGAGGTGCACCAGGTCGGTGACGCCGAGCGCCCCTTCCTCGGAGAACAAGGCCAGGAAGTCCTTCTCGCGCTCGGTGAGCGGCGGCATGGGGATGCTGCGCCGCTCGCGCGCCGGGCGCGCGGGTTCGGGTGCGGCCTCGGGCTTGCTGCGCAGGCTGATGGTGACCACCGCGCCGGAGTTCAGGTTGTCCTCGATAGTGATGGTGCCGTGGGAGAAGTCCAGGTACTCCTTCACGATGGGCAAACCCGATCCCACGCCGCGGATGTACTTCTTCATGGGCTCGATGGCCGAGGTGAAGCCGGGTTTCTGCGCCTGGTCCTTGTGGGCGATGCCGGGGCCTTGGTCGGCGAAGCGGATGGTGTTGCCTTGGTCGAGCACCGACACGACGATCTCTTGGAACCGCGCGTGGATGAAGTTCTCCGACACCTCGCGGATGACCGTGTAGGGGATGGAGCCGCCCGCCCGCTGCGCGTGGTCGAAGGTGTTGGACGCCAGCGCCTCGATGTACTCGTTGGTGGGCCCGGGTGGGATCTCGATGATGCGCGGCGCGCTGCGCAGGTCGCTGTACACCGCGATGCGCGCAGTGGTTTTCACGTAGGTGAAATCGAAGGGCTCCCCCGACCCACCTGCGGATTCCTCGTTTTGGCGTGAATGTTCGATCTGGTTTTCCAATTATGTTCCGTTTTTCAGATAGAAGTTTCACTGTTTTTCACAACTATTCAGCGCACATTGTAGCCGTTTTCCTTCCGCGCTTCCATCCACCTGGGGAATTCTGCACGCTGAAAAACGGAATTCACCGTTCATTGAAATTCATACTGCTTACAAACAGGTCTTTTCGAAGTTATCCACAATTCGTTCAGGAAATGTGGAAAACAGGGAAAAAGATGGAAAAGCGATTGCTGAAAACTCTTGAAAACGGGGCCGCCCGTGTTGAAATCTTTTCACGTGGAGCGGGTCGCACGCTTGTTCGCCCGCCGCTGCAGGCTCTTCGCCGCCTTCTTTCCTCCGACGTCGGGCAATCGGCCTCTCATCAGGCTTTGCGGCGATTGGATATTTTTTCACAGACAAAACCCCAGTTCAGACGGTGTGTGTAAAGGCGGTGTCATGCAAACAGGCAGATGAGAGGCGCTTTTCTTCGGGAAAATATGCGCTTGACAAATCGGCCGTGAAGGGATTTCCACCGCTTTCCATGAGTGAAGGTCCGCTTTTCCACCTTTTCCACAATTTCCAATGTGGAAAACTTTCAGGCTTTGGAGGAAAACGTTGGAAAGAGGTGTCGGGGAGGGGGTTTCGAAGGCGTGCGCGGCGGGTTTTCCAGCGGATCGGAAAAAGGCTCTGCAAGGTTTTCCGCCGCCTTCCAGGATCCTATCGTCCCAGTTCGCCTCGAATGGCTTTCGTGCAGAACCTATGATGGCCACGCTTCTTTTTCTTGACGCGCGGAATCGGTGGTATATACTTTGGGAGTTGCTCTGAATCGTATGAGAGGATTGTTACATGAAACGCACGTACCAGCCTAACACTCGCAAGCGTGCTAAGGTGCACGGCTTCCGTGCCCGTATGGCTACCAAGGGCGGCCGCGCGGTGCTGTCCGCTCGTCGTGCCAAGGGGCGCAAGCGCCTCTGCGTCTAGTCGAGGGTCGTGTTGGATACCATCAAATCCAGCGCGGAAATCTCGGCATTGTTCGCACGGGGCAAGCGTTTCCACACGCCGCACCTCACGCTCATAGTGTTACGCAACGAGAAGCAGCACGACCCTCGCGGTCGTGTTGCTTTTATTGCGGGCAAAAAACTGGGCAACGCGGTGTGGCGGAACGCGGCGAAGCGGCGGATGAGGGAGGTCTGCCGCGCCCTCGGCGGCGGCTGGGCAGGCTGCGATGTGATTTTCCTCGCGAAGTCGGGCATTCTGAAAACGTCTTATAGTAAAGTGTTTTCTGCATGTGCCGAAGCGGCGAAGAAGGGCGGATTGCTGTGAGCGAGCCTCCGGAAGGCAGGAAAGCGTTGTCCCGCTTGAAGCGGGTCCCCTGCGTTCTGGCACTGTTCCTCATCAGGTTCTACCAAGCCGTCATCTCTCCGCTGTTTCCCTCTTGCTGCCGGTTTGTTCCCACTTGCTCGGAATACGGGCGCATCGCGTTCGAGCGCTACGGGTTCCGCAAGGGGTTCGTGCTGACGGCGAAGCGGATTCTGCGTTGTCGTCCAGGAGGCCCGCGCGGGTACGACCCCGTGCCCTGATCGTCGGACGGGCGCCTGGTTGGGTATAGGAAGGATTTAGTCCATGTGGGATATATTTAAGGATTGGATATACGACGTTATCCACTTCTTCTATACGTTCTGCGGCGACTGGGGCATGGCGATTATCCTCGTCACGGTCATATTCCGCCTCATCGTCGCCCCGCTGATGCACATGTCGGCGAAGTCGTCGTTCCAGATGCAGAAGATCCAGCCGCTCATGCAGGAGCTGCAGACCCGCTTCTCCGACGATCCCGTGCGCCTTCAGCAGGAGATGCAGAAGATGTACGCCGAGATCAAGTTCAACCCGGTGATCGGCTGCCTGCCCATCCTGCTGCAGATGCCCATCTTCATGGCGATGTTCCAGACCCTGCGCGACATGGGCACGCGCGTGGAAGGCAGCTACCAGTTCTATGGGCTGGTTCCCAACCTGGTTGCGAGCCCCGGTGACGCGCTGTCGCAGGGCTTCATCCAGTTCATCCCCTACCTGGTGCTGATGATCATCTTCGCGGGCGCCACGTTCCTGCCGATGGTCCTGCAGCAGCTGACGAACAAGTCCAACCCGCAGCAGGCGCGCCAGATGATCTTCATGTCCATCATCATGAGCATCTTCATGCTGTGGATCTCCTGGGGCTCTCCCGCCGGCGTGCTTCTGTTCTGGGGCGTTTCCTCGCTCATCGGCGTCGCGCAGCAGCAGCTGACGATGCGCCACCTGCGCCGCAAGGACGCGCGCGAGGCGGAGCAGATCGAAGTGAAGCCCGTCGAGGTGAACGTGACGCGGCGCGTTCAGAAGAAACGCCAATCCAAGAAGCGCTAGGCTTTCGCAAGCAACCTCCGCAAGGAGGTTGCTTTGTTTTTGGGGCGCTTTCACGTGGGATGCGGTAAAGTATGCGCTGCAACGTGTTGGTAAGGCCGGCCGGTTCCTCGGCCGGCGTTGAATAGAGGGGAAGCGCTGCGCCTCCCCTTTCCTTCCCGCCACGGTTCCCGCTGCTTCGCGGGGAGGATCGGAGAAAGGGACTGCCATGGATGAGAAGATGACCGAGGAAACCCTGGAAGACCAGCCGGTTCAGGACAAGGCGTTCGCCGACGAGGCGGTTGCGGAAGAGGAGGCCGACGCTGCGGCCGCCGTCGAGGACGAGGATGAGCGCGAGATCACCGACGAGGAGCTTGACCGCATCGCCGACACCGCCATCGCGGCGCTGCAGGACATCCTGAAGCACTTCGACGTGGGCGAGGTGACCATCGACGAGTACGAGGGCGACGACGGCGAGCTGATCCTCGACATCACCGGCGACGACCTGGCGGTGCTGATCGGCCGCCACGGCAAGACGCTCGACGCCCTGCAGTTCGTGGTCTCGGCCATCACCGTGCGCTCCATCGGGTTCCGCTACCCGGTCGTCATCGACGTGGAGGGCTACAAGAGCCGCCAGCGCCAGAAGCTGGAATCCATCGCCCGCACCTCGGCGAATAAGGCCGCCAGCCAGCATCGCAGCGTGAAGTTGCGTCCGATGACACCGTACGAGCGCCGCATCGTCCACATCGCCCTGCGTGACGACGACCGCGTGCAGACGGCTTCTGAGGGCGAGGGCGCCGCGCGCCACGTCGTGGTTATCCCCACCCGCTAATCCGCCACTCCAACGCTTCTGCGCAAACCCGCTCCGGGAGCTTATCTCCTGGAGCGGGTTTTTCTATAATGGAGTCGTTCATGCAATCTTCCGCTGCGGCATCGGGTCGTCGCGGTGCTTTCCAAGGAGTGTTCTGTGGATCCGTCCCGTTCCAAGCTCATCGTCGCTTACCTTGACGCCATTCTGGAGGTCAACCGACACCTCAACCTCACGCGCATCGAGGACACGGCGCAAGCTCGCATGCTGCACATCGAGGATTCCCTTTCCGGCCTTCCCGAAGTGGAGGCTGCCCCTGAGGGGCCTTACGTGGACCTTGGCTCTGGCGGGGGGTTCCCTGGCGTACCGCTGGCGGTGGTGTCGGGCCGGCGCGCGCTGCTCGTCGATTCGGTGAAGAAGAAGATGGCAGCCGTGCAGTTGGTGGTGGACGAGCTCGGCATCGAAGGCGTCTCCACCTATGACGGACGCATCGAGGACCTTGCGCTTGAGCGCGGCGGCGAGTTCGCGGTTGCCACGGCGCGCGCCTTGGCGAAGCTCTCGGTGCTGCTCGAGCTGGCAAGCCCGTTGCTGAAGCGCGGCGGGGTGCTGGTGTGCTACAAGGCCCAGCTCGATGACGAGGAGTTGCAGCACGCGCTGAAGCTTCAGGCGTATCTGGGCATGAAGCTGAAGTCGGACCGCTCGTTCCTCCTGAGCGACGGCGAGACGCACCGTCGCATCCTCGCCTTCGAGAAGGTGAAGGAGCCGGGCTTGAAGCTGCCGCGCAAAGTGGGCTTCGCCCAGAAGCGGCCGCTGTGAGGAGCTGGCTTCCAACCAACCAACCAACCAACC
>DVIW01000027.1 GCA_018710945.1 Candidatus Aphodovivens avistercoris
GCGGCGGGGTTCCGGGGGGGCGTTCGGGCGTCGTGGGGGGCTTCGTGGGATGCCGTGGGAAGCGTGGGGCACTGTGGGGCGCGCGGGGCGGCCGCGCTGCGGAGGCGCGGCAGCGCGAGACGGAGCGGAGCCGGGCAGTGCGGCGCGGGCGCCGATCCAGTGGCAACGCGGCGGGCGCTACGGCTGCCGGCGGGCGGCGCGGGGGTGGGCGTGGAGGTACTCTTCGCGGATGTGCGAGCGGTCCACATGGGTGTAGATCTGGGTGGTGGAGATGTCGGCGTGGCCGAGCATCTCCTGGATGGCGCGCAGGTCGGCCCCGCCCTCCAGCAGGTGCGTGGCGAAGGAGTGGCGCAGGGTGTGGGGGTGCAGGCCCCGCTGCCCGATGGCAAGCCCGGCGCGCGCCACGACGGCGTGCACGCTCTGACGGCTCAGCCGGCCGCCGCGCGCGTTCAAAAACACCGCCGAGGTGGGTCGGCGCGGGTCGGCCAGCTGGCGGCGGGCGTTTGACAGGTAGTCCTCGAGCGCCGCGCGCGCCGTGCCGGCGAGCGGGGCGATGCGCTCCTTTTCGCCCTTGCCCACCACGCGCACGTAGCCCGCGTCCACCAGGCAATCGTCCACGTCCAGCCCGCAGCACTCGCTTGCGCGCAGCCCGCAGCCGTAGAGCACCTCCAGCAGGGTGCGGTCGCGCGCACCCAAGGGCGTGGCGGGAAACGGCTGGTCCAACAGCCGCTCGACCTGCTGGACAGACAGCACGTCGGGAAGGCGGAGGGGAGCCTTCGGCACGGGGATGCCCACGGCGGGGCTGGCCGGGCTCAAACCCTCGCGCACCGCGAACCGGTGCAGCCCCTTCGCCACGGAGACGCGGTGCCGCACGGTGGCGGGCGCCAGGCCCCGCCCCGCCAGCTCGGCCTCGTAGGCCGCCACGTCGGCGCGCTGCACGCACGCGATGTCGTCGACGCCGCGGCTTTCCAGAAACGCGCAGTAGGCCGCAAGCTCGCGCTCGTAGGAGCGGATGGTCAGCGGGGCGCGCCCGCGCTCGATGCGCAGGTAGGACAGGTAGTCCTGCGCCGCCTCCGCAAGCTTCACCGCCCCTCCCCTCCTCGATCCGCCGAACAGCCCGCATTATCCCACACGAAGTGGGAGGCAGTAAGCGGGACGCGGGCAGGCGCGCTAACCGCGGTGCGCGATGGCGGCGCCCACGAACGCGCGGAACAGCGGGTGGGGCCGGGTGGGACGGCTCTTGAACTCGGGGTGCCCCTGGCTCGCCACGAACCAGGGATGGTCGGGCAGCTCCACCATCTCCACCAGCCGCCCGTTCGGCGAGATGCCCGAGATCACCAGCCCCGCGTCCTGCAGCGCGGCGCGGTAGGCGTTGTTAACCTCGAAGCGGTGGCGGTGCCGCTCGTAGACCACTTCCTCGCCGTAGGCCTCAAACGCGCGCGTGCCCGGCTCCACACGGCAGGGGTAGGCGCCCAGGCGCATGGTGCCGCCCTTGTCCTCCACGTCCTCCTGCTCGGGCATGAGGTCGATGACCGGATGGGCCGCCTGCGGGTCGAACTCGGCGGACGTGGCGCCCTCAAGGCCGGCCACATGCCGCGCGAACTCGCACACCGCCGCCTGCAGCCCCAGGCAGATGCCCAGGTAAGGCACGCCCTTCTCGCGCGCGTAGCGGGCGGCAGCGATCTTGCCCTCGAAGGCGCGCTGCCCGAAGCCGCCCGGCACCAGGATGCCGTCCATGCCGCCCAGCACCTCCTCGGCGTTGGCGTCGGAGAGCTCTTCGCCGTCGATCAGGTGCACCTCGGCCCGGCAGCCGTGCGCGACGCCGGCATGGTGCAGCGCCTCGATGACCGACAGATAGGCGTCCGGAAGGCTGACGTACTTGCCCACCACGGCGATGTCCACCGATTCCGCGCACGACGCCGAAGCGTCCAGAAACGCCCGCAGCGGCTCCAAGTCGGCCGCGCCCGCCGGCAGGCCCAGCTTCGCCAGCACCTTCTCGTCGAAGCCCTGCGCGTGCAGGGCGAAGGGCACCTCGTAGATGGACGGCGCGTCGACGCAGGCCAGCACGTCGCCGGGCGCCACGTCGCAGAACAGGGCGATCTTCTCGCGCACGGAGTCGGAGATCTCGTGGTCGGAGCGGCACACGATGAAATCCGGCTGCACGCCCCACGAGCGCAGCTCCTTGACGGAGTGCTGGGTGGGCTTGGTCTTGACCTCGTGGGCCGCCGCGATGTAGGGCACCAGCGTCACGTGGACGAACAGCACCTCGCCCGGTGCCTTCTCCTTCTTGAACTGGCGGGCCGCCTCGATGAAGGGCTGGCTCTCGATGTCGCCGATGGTGCCGCCGATCTCGGAGATGACCACGTCGGCGCCGGACTGCTCGGCCGCGCGGCGGACGCGCTCTTTGATGGCCTCGGTGACGTGCGGGATCACCTGCACCGTGCCGCCGAGGAAGTCGCCGCGGCGCTCGCGGGCGATGAGGGTCTGGTAGATGGAGCCCTGGGTGAAGTTGCTCTCGCGGCTGAGGTCCTCGTCGATGAAACGCTCGTAATGCCCCAGGTCGAGGTCGCCTTCGTGGCCGTCGTCGGTGACGAACACCTCGCCGTGCTGGAACGGGCTCATGGTGCCGGGGTCCACGTTGAGGTAGGGGTCCATCTTCTGCATGGTCACCTTGTAACCGCGCGCCTTCAGAAGATGCCCCAGCGATGCCGCCGTGATGCCTTTGCCCAGCGACGACACCACGCCGCCGGTGACGAAAATGTGCTTTGCCATGTTCGCGCCCTTCCCGTGCAGGTTATCTCCACGGGCTTTCATTGTAGGAGCGCGCAGCGGCACCCGGCGGTGGCGCGCGGGCGATTTCATGCGACGGAAACGTTGCAGGGCGGACATGGCGGGGCGGCGGAAGCGGACAGAGCCGACGAGGGCGGGCTGGGACGGCGGCGCCGAGCCTACGCAGCGGGCAGCCGCACCTCGATGGCCAGCACGTCGCCCTCAAGGCGGGCCGCGGCGCGCCCGCCCATGCGCTCGGCCAGGCGCGCGACGATGGCCAGCCCCAGCCCCGAGCCCTCACCCGTGCGCGCGCCGTCGGCGCGGTAGAAGCGCTCGAACAGCTTGTCCGCATCGAGGGAGGCGGGGTCGGCCACGCGGTTGGCGAAAGACACCGCGACGAAGCCCGGCAGCGACGCTTCCCCCGCGGACGACGCCGCCTGCTGCGGAGACGTTTCCGCGCCTGCGGCGCCAACAGCGATGCGGGGCGCGTCCGCGCCGTGGCGCAGCGCGTTGGCCAGCAGGTTCGAGAAGATGCGCGAAAGCGCCTCAGGGTCGGCGAGCACCGCGGCGCCCTCGTCGGGAACGTCCAGGACGGGCTCCCATCCGCGCTCGGCGAACTGCGGGTAAGCGCCGGCCAGCACCTCGGCCAGCGCGGGAAGCACCTCGACCGGCTCGCAGGAAAGGGGGCTGTCGGCGTCGGCCGCTTTGGCGTAGT
This sequence comes from Candidatus Aphodovivens avistercoris, assembly GCA_018710945.1. Lineage (GTDB taxonomy): Bacteria > Actinomycetota > Coriobacteriia > Coriobacteriales > Eggerthellaceae > Aphodovivens > Aphodovivens avistercoris. Next base: position 3,485 of record DVIW01000027.1, read on the forward strand.
CGAACAGCCGATCGGTCAGCTCGCGCATGGCGGAAAGGCGCGACGACGCCTCGCGCAGGCAGCGCGCCCGCTCGGCAGGATCCGCGCTGCGCTCGTGAAGCTGCAGGTAGCCCTGCGCGCCGGCCAGCGGCGTGCGGATGTCGTGCGAAAGCGCGGCCAGGTCGCGCTGGAACGCCTCCTGGCGCGCGCCGAGAGCGGCGCGCTCGTCGCGCAGCGCGTCCATCTCGCCGTTCGCGGCGGCGGCGACCGACGAGATCCCCGGCGTCGAGAACGACACCGTGGCCCGCTCGTTGGCGGTCCGGTCCTCGCGCCGCAGGAAGTGCGCCATGCCCCGCAGCTCGCGCTCGTACAGCGCGACGGCGCAAACCAGCGCGGCCGCCAGCGCCGCCGCCACGATCCATCCGAGCATCGCCGCCCCCCCTTCCGCAATCCATCGGCCTGCCGCATGACGCCCGGACGTGCCGCCGTGCTCGCTGCGCGCAAACGGCGGCCCGCCCGGGCCAAAACCTCAGCAGCTCAGATTCTACCGCTCCTACCCCATGCTGCGGCGGCGCATCACCGCAAGGCCGAGCGCCGCGGCGACCGCGCACACGAGGCCTGCCGCAGCCACCGCCGCAGGATCGCCCATCGCGCCGTGGCCGAGCGTGCTCATGAGCGCCATGGGCGACGCATTCTCAAGCAGGTCCGCCGCCTCCGCGAGCGGTCCCGCGGATCCGGCCGCCGCCGCAGCGGCGCCCACCGCGAGCATAAGCCCCTTCTCAACCGCAAAGCCGCCAAGGAAGAGGCCCACGAGCACGCCGGCCGCCTCGCTGCGCGTCACGAACACCGCAAGCAGCGTGAGAAGCTGGTAGGCGAAGATCCCAAGCCACACCTGCACCGTCCACAGCGCGAACTCCGCCGCCGAGGCCGGCAGCACCGCGAACCCCATGCCCCCGTAGAAGAGCATCGTGCACGCAGCGCCCGCCAGCACGAGCAACGCGCCCGCCACCGCCGCCGCAACCAGGTGCGACGCCGCGTAGGCGAAACGGCCGCCGCGCGCCTGCAGAAGATTCTTCGCGAAGCCGCGCCGCTTGTCGCCCGAGAGGTCCTGGGCGGCGAACAGGCCCGTGAACGCAGCCGCCAGCATGCCGATGAAGCTGCCGTTCACGAACGAGCTGCCGTAAAGCGCGAAGGGCGCGGACTCGTCGGAGACGGCGCCGAGCAGGCGCGCGAAGTCGCTCGAGGTGGACACGCCGGCGCTCACGCCAGGCGCCGTCGCGGATGCGAGCGCGTCGCCCGAGGTGCCGAACAGCGCTGCAAGCGCGTCGTTGCCCGTGACCACCGCCAGAAGCACCGCCGACAGCAGGATGGGGATCATCAGAACCGCCAGGAACACCCAGAACAGGCGCCCGTGGAACAGCCGGTACAGCTGGGCGCGCGTCGCCCCTAGCATCGCGCATCCCTCCCCCGGCCGCATCGCGCGCCAAGCCGCACCCATGCCCGCATGAGCGTCCAGACGCACGTCAGGAAGAGCAGGCGGCGGAAGGCGCGCAGCGTGAGCCTCTTCTCTCGAAGCATCGCAACCGCCTCCCTATGCGAGCCGGCGCCGACGCAGGACGACTGCGACGAGCACCGCGGCCACTGCGAGGGTGAGGCCGCCCTCGACAAGCGCGTTCGCCTCCGGCGCCATGCCGGCCGCCAGCTGGGCGAGATCGGCCGCCAGGTAGCCGTCGAGGCAGGTGCGCACCGCCATCGGCAGTACGGGAATGTTCGACAGCACGAGGCTGAGCGCCATCTCCGCCACGCCGCCGCTGAGCATGATCGCCGCGACGATGCCGGCCGCTTCGCTCTTCGTAATCGCCACCACGAGCAGGGCCACCGCCGCGTAGGCCGACACCACGAGCAGCACCTGCGCGACCCACAGCAGAGCGTCGGCGAACGTCGGCATGAGGTAGCTCTGCCCGACAACCGGCAGCGACACCGCTGTCACCGCGATGCCCACGACCATGAACCACAGCGTCGCGAGAAGCGCCACCGCCACAAGCGACACCGCGTAGGACACGCGGCCGCCCTGCGCCTGGACGAGGTTCTTCACGTAGCCCGTCTTGAAGTCAGCCGCTGCGAAGCTCGCCACGTAAACGGCCGCGAACATCGCGAGGAACGAGCCACTCACGTACCCCGAACCGTAGAACTGAAGAAGCGTCAGGCTCGCCAGATCACCCTCGATGATGTTGCCGAGCCCGAGGTCGGGCTGCTGCGACAGCCAGATGGCCAGCGGCAGCACGAGGCAGATGACCGCCATCGTGACGGTGTACACCCGAAACAGCGTCGAATGCATCGTGCGGTAGAGCACCGCGCGCATCATGCTAAGCACGGCGACCACCGCCCTTTCCGCCGACGCCGCGCGCGTCGGGCGCGCCCGCCGCCTGCGACCACGCCGCCGCATCGGGCGCGGGAGCGGCCGTCGACGGATCGGCTCCCATGAGCTCAACGAACAGCTCCTCTATGTCGCGCTCGTGGACGAACAGCTCCGTCACCGCGATGCCCGCCTGCGCGAGCGCCGCGCCAGCCTCCGTGGCCGCCACGCCGCCCTCGACGCGGATCGCGTCGTCGGGCATGAGCGAGAAGCGCGCGGTTGGAAAGGCGTCCTGAAGCCGCGCAAGCGCCAGTCGCGGCTCGGTGGCGCGCACGCTCAGGTAGTCCGCGCATTCGGCCTCCACCTGCGCGGCGGTCATTTCGCGCACGAGGCGCCCGTCGCGGATCACGCCGTAGCAGGTGACCATGCGCTCCAGCTGGTCGAGCACGTGCGAGCTGATGAACACCGTGATCGACCGCACGCGTGCCAGCTGCATGATGGTCGTGCGCACCTCGCGCACCGCCTGAGGATCGAGCCCGTTGAACGGCTCGTCGAGCAGCAGCAGGTCGGGCGATCCCACCAGCGCGAGCGCCAGGCCCAAACGCTGCTTCATGCCAAGCGAGTACGTCTTCGCGCGCTTCTTCGCCACCCCCGACAAGCCCACGATGTCCAGCACCTCGCGGCTGGCAGCCTTCGCGTCGGGCACGCCGAGCGAGAGCGCCCGCACCATCACGTTGTCGAAGCCGGAAAGCCCCGGGTGGATGCCCGGGTTCTCGATGAGCGAGCCCAAACGCCGGCTCGTGCAACCGGGCGCCTGCCGCTCGCCCAGAAGCTCGATCTCGCCCGACGTGGGCAGCACGAGTCCCGCCAGCATCTTCATGACGGTGGATTTGCCGGCGCCGTTGCGGCCGACGAAGCCGTAGATCTCGCCGCATTTCACGGTGAGATCCAGCGACTCCACCGCGCTTTTCCCGCCGTAGCGCTTCGTCAGCCCCACGGTCCTTATCGCATCCATGCGCAACTCCTATCTCGAACCAACGTCCAACCGGATGATTCGAGTATGGACGGCGCCGGTTCAGGAACCTTTCGCCAAGTGTAAAGAAAGTTGCAAGATTCGGGGCGGGAACGCGAAGAAGCAGAACGGGAAACGGGGCGCGGTGCCGGGCGGACGCTGCGTCGAGAGGGACGGGCGGATCGGCCCCTCACGCCTCGGGCGCGTCGGCCAGCTTGAACCCGATGCCCCACACCGTCTCGATGTAGCCCTCGGTGCCCGTGCCCTTCAGCTTCGCGCGGATGTTCGAGATGTGCGTATTGATGGCCTTTTCCTCCACGGCCGCGTCCTCGTGCCACACCGCCTGGTACAGCTCGCGCTTGGTGAACACCTTGCGCGGATGGCGCATGAGGGCCGCCACGATGTCGAACTCGGTGCGCGTGAGACGGACGGGCGTCCCCGCCGCCAAAAACGAGCGCTCGTCCTCGTCAAGGCGCCAGGAGCAGAACGAGCGCACGGACCCGGCGCGCGCTGGGCCGGAAGAACCGGCGGCGGCCTGGTCGGGCGGGCACGCCGCCGCCGGTGCGGTGCGGCGCAAAAGCGCCTCCACGCGCGCCACCAGCTCGTCCAGATCGAACGGCTTCACCAGGTAGTCGTCGGCGCCCAGGCGCAGAAGAGCCACGCGGTCCACCACCGCCGAGCGCGCCGAGGCCACGATGATGGGCGCTGCGCTGCGCTGGCGGATGAGCGCCACCACGTCCTCGCCCGGCATGCCGGGCAGCATGAGGTCGCAGATGAACAGGTCGAACGCCGTGCCGCCCTCCACAAGCAGCCGCGCCTCGGTGCCCGAGTAGGCCGGCGTGCAGGAATACCCCTCACCCGCCAGCGTCGAGCACACCACGTCGCTGATGGCCGCGTCATCCTCCACCACGAGGACGGACGCCTTGCTTCCCTTCTGCCGCACGGCGCTACTTCCCCGCGCCCTTCGACCAGTACGGGGTACTCTTGTACCACGCCTCACCCGCGTCGATGAGGCGTATCAGCTCGGCCTTCTGCTCGTCGGTGAAGTCCGCGCGGGCGCGCACGAGCTCGCGTTGGGCTTCCACTTGCTTGGCCGCCAGCTCGCCCGCAGGCGGCGGGCAGCAGGGGCGCACGAAGAACGACACCCAGAACTTGCGGTCGGCGTAGCCCTCGCGGGCCTGCTCGAACGAAACGTCGGCCAGGGAATCGTCCACGACGGCGCAGACATCGGTAGCGGTTTGCATGGCGTGCTCCTTCCCTTCTGCGGATGCGATGGCCCTATGGTACTCCATCGCGGCCGCGCGGGGGCCGATCTTCGTCCTTTCCGCGCGTTCCGAAGCGCCGGCAGCGCGCGAAAGGGACGAAGATCCGCGCGCTTGCCCCCCCCTGCGCCCGCACACGCCTCGGGCCGAGGCGACGCCCCTCGCGCCGGCGCGCCCAAGGCGGCTGCCGCGCTACTGCGCGAACGCCGAGCGGTAGATCGCCTTCACGTCATCGGGCCCGAGCTTCTTGAAGGCGCCGAACACGCTGCCCTTCGCCGCCGCAACCGTCTCGGCGAGGCGGTCCACATCGGCGGGGGCGAACCCGAGCTCGTCCATCGTGGCGGGCATGCCCTGGCGCGCGAAGAAGTCCTGCAGCGCGTCGATCCCTGCCTCGACGGCAGCGGCCACGGACGCATCGTCGGCGCCCGCCGCCTCGATGCCGAACACGTCGGCCGCGAAACTCAAGAAGCGCTGCGGGTCCTCGCGCCACACGAAGCGCATCCACGCGGGCAGCACCACCGCGAGCCCCGCGCCGTGCGTCACCTGCGGGTCGAGCGCCGACATCGCGTGCTCGAGCGCGTGACTCTCCCAGCCGCCCGCGCGCCCCGCAGGAGAGAGCGAGCGCCCGCAGCCCGCGAGGTCGTTGTGAGCGAGCGTGCCCGCCCACATGAGGTTCGCGCGCGCATCGTAGTCGCGCGGGTCGGCGTGCACACGTTCGGCCGCTTCCATGATGGCGCGGATGAGCCCGCAGGCGATGTTGTCGGTGACGGGCACCGCGCCCACGCCGCTGAAGTAGCGCTCGCAGATGTGCGCGATCATGTCGGTTGCGCCCGCCGCCGTCTGGTAGGCGGGCAGCGTGAACGTGAGCTCGGGATCCATCACGGCGACGGCGGGGCGGAACAGATCGGAGTTCACGCCCACTTTCGCGTCGAGCTCGTCGTTGCTGATCACGCACGAGTTCGACCCCTCCGACCCCGCCGCGGGGATGGTGAGCACGCAGGCGACGGGCAGGCAGGCTTCAATGGACGTGCGCTTGGAAAAGAAGTCCCACACGTCGCCCTCGTAGGGCACGCCGAACGCGACGGCCTTCGCGCAGTCGATCGCGCTGCCGCCGCCCACCGCGAGGATGCAGTCGGCGCCGAACGCCACAGCGCTCGCGATGCCCGCGCGCACCTGGTTCACCTCGGGGTTCGGCCGCACGCCCGCCAGGTCCTCGTGCGCGATGCCCGCGGCGTCGAGCGACGCCTTCACGCGGTCGAGCGTTCCGGTGCGCACCGCCGAGCCTTGCCCGTACACCAGCAGCACGCGCGCGTACCCGCGCTGCGCGAGCACGGCGCCCACGCGGTCGGTCGCGCCGCGGCCGAACACGAACTCGGTCGGAGCGTAGTAGGTGAAATCGTTCATGGGAGGCTCCCCTCGTCGCAGTTTCGTCATGCGCCTATCATAGCGCCGCGCCCGCGTTCCGGGCAGATGCACGCCGCGGAAGGGCGCAGGGCGACAGGCGACGCGCCATCCCCGCACGCTGCCGCGCCCGCGCCGCAATCCGCATTCGGCCTTCGCTTCCCTCCCGCTTTCACCCGCACCCGCGCCCTCAAAACGGATCTTCGACCGTTTCGCGCGTCAAACGGCCTCCCGAACGCGCGAAACGGACGAGAATCCGTGCGAGCGCCGCACTTGCACGCGAAGGCTCCGCCAGGCACGCGCACCCGAGCGCATAAAAAAGGGGCGAGCCGAAGCCCGCCCCTTCGCAGGAGGTATGTCGCTTGCAACCGCGTAGCGCGTGCCGCGCGGCGCTTCCCTACTTCTCCTCGTACAGCTCGATGATGGCGTCGTCCTTCACCACAAAGGCCAAACGCACGCCCTCGCCGAGGCTCTCGGGACCGAAGATCACGCGGTCGGCGTCGGCGATGTAGTGCTCGATGTCGTCGACGGCGTAGGCCACGTGAGGCTGCTTCGACAGGATCTCGGGGAAGCGCGTGCCCTCCTCGAACTTGAGGTACTCGATCTTGTAGTCGTAGGCGTCCACGCTCTCGTTCACCCAGAAGCCGCCCCACTCGTTGTACACCATGCCGGGCTTCTTGTTGAGCACGGGGATGCCGATGTGCGTGTAATCAGCGGACATGAGAAACCTTCCTTTCCGCAGGTCGTTCGTACGCGATGGCGGGGCGCCGCAGCCGCCGGCGACGGCCCGGCGCCCCGAGCCGCGCTACTCCTTGAAGAACACGGGCGTGTGCGCCGGGGTGTTCCACAGGCGGACGAACTCGTCGCCCCACTTCGCGATGTTCATCTGGAAGCCGCCCGACTCCTGCACGGTGAGGATCTCGCCCACCATGTTCGCCACGACCTCGATGCCGAGGCGCTCGAGATAGCGCACGGCGTCCTTGTACAGCACGAGCATCTCCATCATGGTGGTGGCGCCGCAGCCGTTGATCATGACGAACGCCTTGTCGCCGGCGGCCAGGCCCACGTGCTCCACGAGCTTCGGGGCGATGAGGGCCACCGTGTCGGCCGACGACGCCATGGGCACGCGCACGCCGCCGCCCTCGCCGTGCTGGCCGGCGCCGATCTCCATCTGGTCGGTCTCGCCGAGGTCGCCGAAGCTCATGCCGTTCTGCGGGTGCGTGGCGTCGGTGGACTTCACGGTGATGGAGGCCATGCTGTCGGCGTAGCGCTGCGCGATGTCGGCCACCTCGTCGAGCGTCTTGCCCTCGGCGGCCGCCGCAGCGGCGATGTGGTACAGCGGCACGCAGCCCGCCAGGCCGCGCTGGTTGTCCTCGCACTCGTCGTTGTACTGGATCTCCTCGCCCGTGACCACCTGGCGCACGTTCATGCCGGCCTTCTTCGCGAGCTTCATGGCCTGCTTGCCGGCGAGCTGGTCGCCCGCGTAGTTGAGCGTGAGCAGCAGCACGCCGTGGCCCTTGTCGGCGAGCTTCATGGCCTCGAACACGGCCGCGCCGTTGGGGGCGGCGAAGATGTCGCCGTCCACCTGGATGTCGAGCATGCCGGCTCCGACGAAGCCCTTCTGCGCAGGCTCGTGGCCGCTGCCGCCGTAGGTGACGATGGTCACGCGGTCGGCGCCCTCGAGCGCGCGGCTCACGACGGTGTGCCCGTCGACGGCGACGATGTCGCCGTAGGCCAGGCCGAAGCCCTCGAGTTCCTCGTCGGTGATGGTCTCCTGGCTGTTGATGAACTTCTTCATCATGGCGAAGGTCCTCCTTGTCCCTCTTGCTTTGCCCCGCGCGGGTACGCGGGGGTGGTCACCTTGTGGGTTGCGGGCGCGGCGGGCGTGACGGGTGGTCAACCCGCCGATGCGCCGCGGCCCGCTGCGGGGTTGCGGGGTTGCGGCCCCTGCGGCCTGCGGCGCTACGCCTGCGCGAGGCCCGCAAAGAAGCGCGCCATCGACACGGCGCCCGCGTCGGGCGTGCCGATCGTTTTGTCGCCGTAGCTCTTCGCGCGGCCGAACTTCGAGGCGAAGTTCTTCGTGTTCTCGGCACCCTTTTGCGCGGCGGCCGCGGCGGCGTTGAACAGCGCCGCCTCGTCGCCCTCGCAGGCGGCGATGGCCTCGCAGGCGGGAATGAACGCGTCCATCATGGTCTTGTCGCCCACCTGCGCGCCGCTCATGTCGGAAAGCTCTTCCAGCGCGTGCGCGAACATCACCTTGAGCTGGGCGGCATCCGCCGTATCGCCTTCTGGCGCGGCTTCCTGGAGCGCATCGAGCCACGTGTTCCACAGCGGCACGGCGCTGCCGCCGTTGAGCACCATCACGGCCATGGCCGCATCGTCGAGCATCTCCTGGATGCCGCCGTCGGCCGCCTCCACCGCGCCGTCGATGGCGCGGCCGATCTTCACCATGGTGAGGCCGTGGTCGGCGTCGCCGAAATGCGAGTCTATCTCGGTGAGCTCGTCCTCCGCGGCTATCACGGCGGCGCATGCGTTGCGCAGCCGCGCCGCCAGCTCGTCTTTCGTGATCACGGGATTCCCCTTCCTCTTCCGTCATCCGATTCGCCGCTTGCCCCGTCAGCCCGCGCAGCGCAGCACGCGGTAATAGCGGCGCAGCACGTCGCGCATGGCGTCGTCGCCCGCCTCGAGCATCTTCACCCAGTGGTCGGGGCGCTGCTCGTAGACGGCATCGCGCGCCGCCACGATGAAGTCGGTGTACAGGTTGACCTTCGCCACGCCGCCCTGGGCGCAGCGGGCCAGGTTCTCATCGCCCGAGCCGGAGCCGCCGTGCAGCACGAGCGGCACATCGAGCGCCGCCTTCAGCTCGGCGAGGCGTTCGAAGTTGATGTGCGGCTCACCTTTGTAGGCACCATGCTTCGTGCCGATGGACACTGCGAGCGAGTCGACGCCCGTGGCCTGTACGAGCTCGCGCGCGGCCGCCACCTCGGTGTAGACGTTCTCGGAGAGCGCGTGGTCGTTGCCCTCCTCCTCGGTGCCCACATGCCCGATCTCGGCTTCGACCGCGACGCCGTGCGCGTGCGCAAGCTCGACCACCTCGCGGGTGCGGCGGATGTTCTCGGGCAGATCCTCCTTGGAGGCGTCGATCATGACGGAGGTGAAGCCGCGCGCGACGGCCTCCTCGATGACGGCGAAGCTGACGCCGTGGTCGAGGTGCAGCGCGACGGGCGCATCGGTACGCTCGGCGTAGAAGCGCCCGAGCTCGGCGGCCTCGTCGAGCGCGAGGTGCTCGAGGTGCACTTCGGCGAAGCTCAAGATGAGCGGCGCATGGAGCTCTTCCGCCACCGCGCAGAAGGCGCGGGCGGAATGGGAGTCGACGAAGTCGGGCGACGGGATGGCGTAGCCGCCCGCGCGCGCCTTCGCAAGCATGTCCTTCGTGGTGACGAGCATAGGCCGCTCCTCTCTCATCGACAGCGCCCGCATCGCGCGAGCGCGCGGCGACGCCTCGGCACCGCACTCCGGCATGGGCCGCGCCGTTGCGCGAAGCCCCTGTCCCGGCCGCTGAAACGCCCCGCAGGCCGCCAGCTGATAGCCGATCGAAGAAACACGTCGCGCATCATTATATCCCGCAGCAAGGTGAATAGGGGAACCGCTTTGCGCCGAGTGCGAGATCGGGAAAGCGCTACAGAACGGCCGCTGCGCCCTTCCACGGTTTGATGGCGTCAAGCGCGGGGCCTATCTTCCCGCGCGCCACTTCGAGATCGTAAAGAGACTGGGCGCGAAGCCAGTAGCCGTCGGTGAGCCCGAAAAAGCGGCAAAGCCTCAGATCGGTGTCGGCGGTCACGCGTCGGCGCCCCAGCACGATCTGCCCGATACGCTGCGCGGGAATGCCCGTCTCCTTCGCCAAACGATACTGGGAAAGCCCCATGGGCTCCAAAAACTCTTCTTTGAGCAGCTCCCCCGGAGAAAGGGGCTCCATACGCTTCGCCATGTCCGCCGCCTCTCAGTGATAATCGACGATTTCCACGTCAGCCGGACCGGCAGGCGTCCAGGTGAAACAGATGCGATACCGGTCATTGATCCGGATGCTGTGCTGGCCTGCCCTGTCACCCGCCAGCACTTCGAGCCGGTTGCCCGGCGGCACCCGCAAGTCGTTCAGAGAGCCCGCGATTTCAAGCTGGCGCATCTTGCGGTACGCCACCCGCTCGAAATCCGCGAAGCGGCGCACGCGAAACCCTGCGGCAAACCGCTCCGTATCTCTGTCTTTGAACGGCACGATCATAATATCGCACTTCGTTATTAACGTCAAACGTTACTATTAGGTAGATGCATCTCCAACAACTTCATTATCAGATATTTTAGAACATTTGTTCTAAAGTATCGAGCACATTTCAACAATCTGCAAGAAACTTCGATGGAAAACAGAGCCAGCTGGATCAGACCGTTCTCCATCCCGGACCATATGAGAAAGGGCGCATCCCGCACAGGATGCGCCCTTCAGCAACTCGCAAGTTATGACGCGAAAACGTCCCGCCGCGCAAACGCCTTTCGCCCCTCGCAAGGCGGCAGGGTGAAAGGAGGGGGCCGCGGCTCCACCGGTTCGCCGGTTCCGACTCCGGCGGCGGACCGCCGCACGGTACAATGGGAACGTGATCGGTCCCTGCAAAAGCGAGAGACCCAAGGAGTGGGAAGATGGATGAAGCGCACGGCACGCGTTTCGTGAACGAGATCACGATGAACGAATACACACTTCGGGAAATCCTGCTTGCCCTGTGGAAGGACAAGGCATCCCGGCACATCGCCCCCGTCGCAATCTACCTGGTCGTCGTGGTCGGCCTCATGGTCTACTCGTTCGCAACCGGCACGAGCGAGCTCATGCTGCTGGCGGGCGCGATCGGGCTGGCGGGGCTGGCAGCCCTGCTGATATACGCCGCCGTTTTCGGCATCCGCTCCGCCCGGAAGCGCGAGCAGCTGATTCGCCAGACCATGGAGAAGTACGGGGATCGCGCGGTGCTCACCGTTTGGATCGACGGCGACATCCGCTACCGCTTCGCCGGCGTCGAGAGGGCCGTCCCCTTCGCCGACGTGACCCGGATCGTCGAAATCGAGATGTACCTGATCCTCCGATTGGCAAACGGCGTGGACCTCCCCATCTGGAAGGCGGGATTCAAGCAGGGATCGTGGGAGGATTTCGTTCCCTTCGCAAAGCAGCAGACGGGGAAACGGTAGGGCCACCATCGCGCAGCCCCGCAGCACGAGCATGAGCACGAGCGCGGGCACCGCCTGGGCGACATCCCAGCCCCACACTGAAAGCTGCACCACTATCCATACCACTGCGGCAAACACCTGCGGCAGAAGCGTCAAAAGGTCTTTACATGACGCATGAACTGGGAGAACGAATGAGCCAATCGAACTCTGCAGGCAGATGCTCCTCGTGGTACACTCACCCGAGCGTTTCCCCCGTTCGTCAACCGGAGGTCCCATGCACGCGCACGACGCCGACCGATCCCTCGCCCAAAACAAGCCATTCCGCGAAGAAGCGGCGCGCGCAAGCGGTTTCGAGATCGTCCCCGTACGCGAGCAACCTGGCATCATCGAGCAGGCGTCAGCATGGTTCGCCTCGAAATGGGACGTGGCGACAGACGAATACCGCACCAGCATGGACGCATGCTGCGCCGCCGGCGAAGGCGGCACGGTTCCGCAATGGTACGTCGCACTCGACGACGGCAAGATCGTCGCTGGCGCAGGCGTCATCGACAACGACTTCCACACGCGCCCGGATCTCGCGCCCAACGTCTGCGCCGTGCACGTCGAGCCTGAGTGGCGCGGGCTGGGCATCGCCCGCAAACTGCTCGACTTCGTTTGCCGGGATATGGCGGACCTCGGCGTCTCGCGGCTGTTCCTGCTGACCGACCACGACGGTTTCTACGAGCGCATGGGCTGGCGCTTCCGTGAGATGGTGCGCGACAACGACGGTGCCATGGGCCGCATGTACGAAAAGGAAACAACAGCCGCAGGCGGCCGGGCAACGGAAAGCGCCTCCGAGCCGAGCCCCAAGCCGCTGAGCGACGCGACGAGAATCGCCGAGAACCGACTCAACTGGGACGATCGTGCCGAAGTGCACGCCGCCTCCGAATTCTACGAAGTCGAGAAACTCATCGCCGATCCTGCCAAGGTTTCGGGCACCGCGCAGCGCGACTACAACGTGCTGCGCCCTCATTTGCCCGAAAGCGGGCTGGCGGGCACATCCGTCCTGCACCTGCAATGCCACATCGGAACCGACACGCTTTCGTGGACGCGGCTCGGCGCACGTGAGGTGTGGGGGCTCGACTTCTCGCCAGCCTCGCTCGCCCACGCGCGGCGCATCGCCCAACGCGCGGGAGCGGACATTACCTACGTGCAAGGTGACGTCCGCTACGCCGCCGACTTCATCGACCGCTCGTTCGACGCGGTGGTTACAGGCACGGGCGCGATCTGCTGGCTTCCCGACCTGGAGGACTGGGCGCGCTCTATCGCGCGGCTGCTCGTCCCCGGCGGCGTGTTCCTGCTGCGCGACGACCATCCTTTGCTCGACGCGCTCGCTTACGAGGGGATGACGGTGACCGAAGACTACCTCAGCGGCACAGGGTGCATCGATTACGAAGACGACGGCAGCTACACGGAGAATTCCGAAGGCGCGATAGCCCATACGGCCAACCACAACTGGCGCCACGACTTCCAAGAGATCCTCGGCAGCCTGCTGGAAGCCGGCCTCGTGATCGAAGGCTTTCACGAGCTGCCCTATGCCGAATGGCACGCACTTCCTTTCCTCGAGAGGACGAACGACGTTTGGACGATGCCGAAGGGGATGCCCCTGATCCCGCTCTGCTTCGCCGTGGTGGCCCGCAAGCCGCGCGTGCTGCCGTAAGCCCGCCCTCGACACACCTGCGAATCGAGCGTATACTGCGCGGGTCGGCCGAGCGGGGCAGGAGGGCTCCGCAGCGCGTGTGGCGACGCCATCAGACCGACGAGGAGGAACGAGGTACCGTGCGCATCTGCTAGACATGTCCGCTTCCGTATCAGCTTCGCGACTGTTGCGCTGCCGCGCGCGTCGCCTGATGGGCCCGCCGCCGGGCACAGCCGCGGCCGAGCCCGCCCAGGAGAGATGTCCCATGCAGATAGCCCTTTCCGGCGTGAGCTACGCCTACCCCTCCGCCGCCGATCCCATTCTGAACAACGTATCCGTCACCTTCCCGCGCGGCTGGACCGGCCTGCTCGGCGACAACGGCTGCGGCAAGACCACCCTCGCGAAGATCGCCTGCGGGCTGATCGAGCCCGATACGGGAAGCGTCACGCGCGGCCTGTTCGCCGTCATGTGCGCCCAGGAGACCGATGCCGAACCCGACGGGCTGGCCGACTTCGTACTCGACTTCGGCCGCGAGGCGCGCGAGGTGCGGCGCATCTTCCGCATCGAGGATGACATGCCGTGGCGCTACGCCGAGCTGTCGTGCGGCGAGCAGAAGAAGCTGCAGGTGGCGACGGCACTCTGGCAGCGCCCCGACGTGCTCGTGCTCGACGAGCCCACCAACCACATCGACTGCGCGGCACGCGAGCAGCTGGCGTGCGCGCTGCGGCGTTTCGGCGGCATCGGCGTCCTCGTGAGCCATGACCGCGAGCTGCTTGACGCGCTGGCCGAGCGCTGCGTGTCGTTCGAGGCGGGCGGCCTCGTGGTGCGCCCCGGCGGCTACACGGCCGCGCACAGGCAGGCCGAGCTGGAGCGCATCGCCGCCGCGCGCGAGCGGAAGGCGGCGAAGGAGAGCCTCGCGCGGCTGGCAGCCGAGAAGGACGCACGCGCTCACGAGGCGGCGCGGGCGAAGGCGCGCAGCAGCAAGCGGAAGATCGACCCGAAGGACCACGACGCGAAGGGCAAGATCGACCTCGCGCGCGTGTCGGGCCAAGACGGCGTGCGCGGGCGCCTGTCGGCTCAGATGGACGCGCGGCTCGCCGCAGCGCGCGACCGCGTTGTCGCCGCGCACGTGGAGAAGCGCTACGACGGCGACCTCTGGCTCGACGCACGCCCGAGCCCGCGCAAGACGCTCGCGCGCATCGAGCCCGCCGCGATCCCCTGCGGCGAGGGCACGTTGGATGTGCCGAAGCTGTTCGTCGGCAACACCGACCACGTGGGCATCGTGGGGCCCAACGGCGCGGGGAAGACGACGCTGCTCGCGTATGTGCGCACGCTGCTCGACCCCGCGATCGCGCTGCTCGACATCCCGCAGGAGCCGACCGAGCATCGGCGCGCCACCGCACTCGCCCGCGCCGCGGCGCTCTCCCCCGCCGAGCGCGGGCGCGTGCTCTCCGTTGTGGCGCAGCTGAACTCGCGGCCCGACCGCCTACTCGAAGGCGGCCGCACGAGCCCCGGCGAGCTGCGCAAGCTCATGCTCGCGCTCGGCATGCTCGACCGCCCCGAGCTCATCATCATGGACGAGCCGACGAACCACCTCGACCTGCACTCCACCGAGGCGCTCGAACGCGCGCTTTCCGCCTACCCCGGCGCCCTGCTGCTCGTGAGCCACGACCGCGCCTTCCTGCAGGCATGCACCAACCGCACCTGGGAAGTGGAAGGCGGCGCCGTGCGCGAGCGATAGGCGCGCCCTACCTCGCGCTGCCCGCACAGAAAGGCACGACGGGATTGGACTGGACGCAAGCGCTCCCGCATGCCGCCGCCCTTATAATGGGCGGAGAAGAGACCCTCCGCATCTGCAAGGAGCCCCCATGCGCATCCGACCCTGCACCGCACGCGACGCCGCCTCCACGGCGCGGCTGTTCTTCGAGGCGGTGCACGAAAGCTGTGCCGGCGACTACACGCCCGCGCAGCTGGACGCCTGGGCCCCCGCCGCGCAGCTCGCGGCCGACGGGCCGCGCGACGAGGACCGCATCCTCGAGATCGGCCGCGCCTGGGAGGAGCACCGCCCCGCCGACGACGCCGCACGCCAGGAGCTCGTCGACCTGCTTCTCACCTGGTCGGAGCGCGTTCTCGCAACCTGCCGCTAGCCGACGCCGGCCGACGCGCATCATCCCGAAACGCAACGAGGCCCGCTCTCCGGAGCGGGCCTCGTCTTTCCGCAAGCGCGCGGACGCCCCGCTGCGCCTCTTCGCCAGCGCCTAGTAGCGCAGCTTGCGCACGTTGTTCGCCAGAATCACGCACACCACCATGAGGGCCAGCTGCACCACGGCGCTCGCAATGCTCGTCCCGTCGAGCTGGCCGGACGTGAAGCAGCCGATCAGGTTCAGCGCCGCGAACACCGCGCCGATGATGGCGATCACGAAGAACGGCATGATCTTGTTGGGGTCCTTCGCACCGCGCAAGCCGAGCAGGCCCACGATGAGGTCGATGATGCCGCTCACGAGCGCGCCGCCCGCAAGCACGAACAGCACGCCCGCGCCGAGCGCGAGCTGCTGCTGCTCGGCAGCCGAGGCGTCCGCACCCGCCATGACGCCCGCCGCGCCGCCCGCACAGGTGACGAGGCCGGCGACGATGGAGAGAATCGCGACGACGATCACGATGATCGAGAGAACTTTGATGGCTTTCTGGGAACCGGTCATGAAGCTTCCTTTCGCAGACGGGCGGCACCGTGCAGACGCGCCCGCCAACCGTTACAATAGCTTTGCCATTCTAGAAGAACACCCGATCAGGCAGGCAAACGGAACGCACCCTGAACGAAAAGTTGAACGCGGCGCGCCCCGCACATCCGCCCGCCGACCCAAAGGAAGCCGCCCATGCACCCCGACACCTCCACCCGCAAGTTCACCGACCTCGACGCCGCTGCCCTCAAAGCCTCGATGGCACGTTTCGAAGGCGTGGCCGTGGTGGCCACCGTGAACCCCGACAGCACACCCGACGCTGCCATCTTCATGCCCGCCATGCCTGATGAGGAGCACGTCATCCTCATCCTGGCCGACAATTGCACGCGCGCGAACATCGAGCGCACAGGCACCGCGCACCTCGTCTACGACGTGCCGAACCCCGCCGCGAAGGACAAGGCCGCTCGCCATGCCGGCGCGCGCCTCGACCTTGCGCTCGTGCGCAACGAGGGCGCCGACGCCGCCGAGTGGCAGCGCGTAGCCGACGCCTTCCCCCGCATGAACCCCGCCGTCATGATCCTGCGCATCGACCGCATCCTGCCCGTCGGGTAACGGGGCGGGCGCGCACCCGCTCCCGCTTCCCGAGCATCCGCATCTGTTCCCGCACACGCTCACCTCCCCCCCCTTTTTTTCTTCAAAATTAGTCTGATTTCAGCCTATTTTCTCTTGACACCATCTCGCTGCTTCTCTACTTTATAGACCGATATCGGTCTATTTAGGAATGGAGCCTCGTATCATCACCAGGAAAGGTCCTCATGAGCCCTCCCACGCTGTCGAAGGGACGGCTGTGGGCGTCGCTTGCGGTGATCCTGTTCGGGCAGTTCGTGGTGTCGATCGACCTCACGGTCTTGAACATCGCCCTGCCCGACCTCACGCAGGAACTCAACCCCACGTCCGACCAGCTGCTGTGGATCGTCGACGTGTACTCGCTCGTGCTGGCCGGCCTCATCGTGGCCACCAGCTCGCTGTCCGACCAGTTCGGCAGGAAGCGGATGCTGCTCGGCGGTTTCGCCCTGTTCGGCATCGGATCGGCGCTCATCATGATCGCCGACGCACCCGAGCACGTCATCGCCATCCGCGCGTTCCTCGGCGTCGGCGGCGCCATGATCATGTCCGTCACCATATCCATGGTGCGCAGCATCTTCACCGATCCGAAAGAGCGCGCGCTGGCCGTTGCGCTGTGGTCGGCCGTCTCGGCGCTCGGCATGGCAACCGGCCCGCTCATCGGCGGGTTCCTGCTCGACCACTTCAGCTGGCACGCAGCTTTCCTCGTGAACGTGCCGTTCATGGCAGTCGCCGCGCTCGTCGGCATCTTCAAGCTGCCCGAAGTCAAGGTGGCCGAACCCGGGAAATTCGACGCGCTGGGCGCCGTCATGTTCCTTGCCGGCATGGTGTCGCTCCTGTGGGGCATCAAGCACGTCTCGGCCGAGCTTGAGTTCGACACCGCCGGCATCGTCACCATCGTCGCGGGCCTCGTCCTGCTCGTGCTCTTCGGCGTCAAGTGCGTGAAGTCGAAAACGCCGATGCTTGAGCTGTCGCTGTTCCGCAACCGCACGTTCGCCGCCGGCGTGGTGGCGACCGCCGGCTCCACGTTCGCCATGGCGGTGCTTCTGTACCTGCTGTCGCAGTGGCTGCAGCTTGTCAACGGCGACGGCTCGCTCGAAGCGGGCCTGAAGCTCGTTCCCATGGCCATTGCCAGCCTCGTCGCCAGCACGGCGGCATCCGCCCTGGCCATGCGCTTCCAGGCGCGCAACGTCATCGCGGGCGGCATGATCATCGCCGCAGCCGCCATGATCATGCTCGTGCTCTTCCGCGACGACCTGACCATCGAGCCCATCATGGTATCCATGACCCTCGTCGGCCTGGGCACGGGCGCGCTCGCGGTGGGTGCGTCGCTCATCATGGGAGCCACGCCCGTCGAGAAGGCATCGGGCGCAGGCAGCACCCAGGAGATCTCCTACGACATGGGCAACGTGCTCGGCGTGGCCATCCTCGGAAGCGTGGCGTCAATCATCTACCGCGACGGCCTCAGCACCGGCCAGATGCGCGCGATGGGACTCGGCGGCCAGCTGATCGACGCCTGCGAGCAGTCGTTCTCCGTGACGGCCGAGGTGGCGAACCAGCTGCAGATGCCCGACCTGTACCAACTCGGCGTCGAGGCGTTCAACAACTCCGTGGTGGACACGTGCCTCATCGGCGGCATCATCATCCTCGTGGTGGCCGTGGCCGTGTGGGCGCTCGTGCCGAAGGGGCTGAAGATCACCGAGGACGTGGACACGCCATGAAAAAGCAGATCATCCCCGTGGCGCTTGCCGGCGCGGCCCTCACTGTCATGCTCGCCCTCAGCGGCTGCGGCGCAAGCCTCGACCGCGACGTAGACGTGCAGGGCATGACGCTCAGCGTTCCGTCGAACTGGGCGCAGGAGGTCGCCGAGGGCAACACCGACGCGCAGGGAACCGTCGCGTTCGAGAAGGCGACCGACGACGAAGACGATCCCTACAACGCCATCGTGGTGCGCTACGAGACGGCGGGAGACGAGACGCCCGCCGACGCCGATGCGGCCATCGGCGACGTGGTGGGCAGCATCGATCTGGCCTAGCGCCTCGTTCGCGCCGACCGCCGCCCCAACCGGGCGCGCTCTTGCTACAATCGCCCTGGGCCGGGCGCGCCGCGCACAGCGCGCCCGGCCCGACCAAGCCGACCGAGAGAGGCGCCGATGACAACCGACACCACCGACACCCTGCGCGACCAGGAGACCATCGCCACTATCGAGGGCTCCCTGCTCGACGCGTACCGCGACACCATCCCTCCCGAGTACAGCGCCCCTTCGCTCACGCTCACCCAGGCAATGCTGCGCATCATGGCGAACTACGAGCAGTTCGCCAAGCGCCACGGCCTGACCACCAACGGCCTGCTGACCCTCACGGTCATCCGCTTCGCCGACGTCCCCTGCACCCAGCGCCTGATCAGCAAGCTGCTTCTGATCCCCAAGCAGACCATCGGCTCGATCATCGCGTCTTTCAAGAAGCAGGGCTACGTCGCCGAGAAGCCCTCGCCAAGCGACGGCCGCGCCAAGACGCTCGTGCTCACCGAGGAAGGCGCGGCGTTCAGCGACCATGTGCTCTCGGAGCTTTCCGAACTTGAACGCACGGCGCTGCAGGCGAACTCGCGCGAGGAGATGGAAGCAGCCGTGCGCGTGGCGAACGTCTACACCGACGCGTTCGAGCGCGGCCTCGCAAAGCTCGAAGACGACGCAGAAACGAGGACCCCATGACGACCATCGCCGAGGAGCTTGCCGCCCTGGCCGACCCCGCCTACCAGGCGTTCCAGGCGAAGCTCGTGCCGAACATCGACCCAAGCCGCGTGCTCGGCGTGCGCACGCCCGCGCTGCGCAGCTACGCCCGCGATCTCGCGCGCACCCGCACGGACGAGGCGCGCGCGTTCATGGAGCAGCTCCCCCACGCGCTCTACGAGGAGAACAACCTGCACGGCGAACTCATCGGTCGCCTCGCGAAAACACCCGACGAGGCGTTTGCCCTGCTCGACGCGTTCCTTCCGCACGTGGACAACTGGGCGACGTGCGACCTCATCCGCGTGCCTGCGTTCGAGCGCGACCTTCCTGCCGTGCTCGAGCGGCTGCGCGGCTGGATGGCGGCGGAGCCCGAGTACATGGTGCGCTTCGGCGTGGTGCAGCTCATGACGCTGTTCCTCGATGATCGGTTCGCGCCCGAGCACCTGCGCTGGGTGGCCGCCATACAGCGCCCCGAGTACTACATCAACATGGCGCGCGCGTGGTACTACTCGTTCGCGCTCATCAAGCAGCCCGCCGCGACGCTGCCGCTGTTCGAGCAGCGCCCCATTGCGCTCGACGCGTGGACGCACAACAAGTCGCTGCAGAAGGCCCGCGAGAGCCGCCGCATCTCCCCCGAGCAGAAGGCGTATTTCCAGTCGCTCAAGGTGAAGGGGTAGAAGCGGAAGGGGCGCAGGGCGGGATGGCGCAAAAGCCGCAGTGGGCCGTTGCCGACGGCGCGCAACCTCCCCATGCCCCGCATGCTGAATCAGCGCGCAGCTGCCCCGTATCCCACCGCGGCCCGCAGTCGCCGTGCGCCGAGGCGCAGCCGCTGCGTCGCTAGCGGGCGCCCTCCCAGCCGAACAGCGCGCTCGCGTCGCCAGCATCCGCGCGCTCGCGCCAGGCGCGCACGCGCTCAAGGCGCTCGACCGTCGAAGGCTGCAGCGGCTCGGGCAGCGCGTCGAGCGCGAACCAGCCGACCGCCGTGCTCTCGTCGTCGCCCACATGCGCCTGCGCCGCCGCCTCGTCATCGGCCGCATGGCAGAGAAACAGCACGTCGAGGTAGCGCGTCTGGTCGCCGTTGGCGTACGTGATGAGACGCGCGTCGGCCTTCACGCCCACAAGAGCCATCGGCACTGCCGCCACGCCCGTTTCCTCCAGCACCTCGCGCACCGCCGTGTCAGCCGGTTCTTCCCCTGGCTCGTTGATGCCCGACACGAGCGCCCACCGGCCCGTGTCGGCGCGCTTCCCCAGCAGCACGCGCCCCGCACCGTCCTCCACGCACGCGGTCACGCCGACAAGCCACAGCGGATCGTGCCCGATCTTCTCGCGCAGGCTCAAAATGAAATCGGGAGTGGGCATGACGAACCTCCTAGCTTGCGTTCCCGCCGCACGGGCGGCTGCCGCATGCGCTCATGACGCATATGAAAAGCGGACCTTCTCGCAAGATCTTCCCAGAAGAGACGAGGGCGCCTTCGTCCTTCATGCGCAGGGGCTTGATTGCCAGTCATCGCGTCACCGCTCCAAAACATATACGATCGCCCATAGGCGATATCGCGTTCGTCAGCGGCACGGTCCCCTGAGCCGGGCACGGCGCCCTCGCTGCATCGGCCAGAGCAACCGCCAGCCAGTTTACCATCACCCAAGCCCACCGCCGACCTGAACCAGATCGCTCCTCGCCCCGTCGAAACAAAGCCGCCAACGAAGTTGCTCGACTGAACGCCTCCGCCCAGGCTAGACCCTCTTGCTGCGGCTGCGTCGCCACATGCGGAACGCGATGAACGACACGATGAACGCCATGGCAAACGTTTTCAATTCGCACCTCCTGAAACGAAACGGCGGAAAGCGTCTTCAGCCTCTTGAACTGCACCTCCTGAACTCGGTCCTTTGCTTCCTTGTCCAATCTCGGAGTGCATCTCGAACGGCCTCGGCAGAATGAGGAAACGCCTTCACCGTGCGAGCTTGCCTGCCTTTTTCGACTTGCACCTTTCTCGCCTTCGGCCAAAAGCCGCCCGAAACGACCGATGCGCTCCATCGCTTCAAAATCGTGCAGGGCGGCCGTTTCCGCGCATGCTTACTTGAGCTTGACGGCCGTTCCCGTAGCCGATGCGCCCAGCATGTTGCTCGCCAACGCGAACACATCGACCGAAAGGCCGATGACGGCATCAGCGTCGGCGTAGATCGCTTTCTTCCTCACGTCCTCGATGGCTATGTCTTTTGCGTAGTTCGCCTTCGACGACATGGTGTCGGATGTTGTCCCAGCCAGGTCGGACAGGCTGCTCAAAGTGTCTGCGACAAGGCCGGTTCCCACCGTCCCCGTTCCCGTCACCACACCACAGTAGCTCTCGATCTCACGCCCGGAGACCTCGTACCCCGTCGTCATGATCAACGACAAGCGCTCTTCCCGGTACCTTCGGTCGCGTTCGACCTGCGCTGCCGCTTCGGCCGCTGCACGATCCTTGTCTTCCTGCGTTATGCCAGCGATTTGCTCAAGAGCCTCTACCGCTGCAGCATCAACCGTACCATCCGCGAGCTTCGCACTGAAAAACTCTATGGCGTCGTTTCGGTATTTAGCGGCTAGCTTGCTCTTCTTTGCGGCTTCCACCGCTTGGGCGTATCCCTTTTTCTCCGAACATGCGTCGCAGATCGGCAGATCATCCCGTCCATCAACGAGCTGCGTCGCATGCGAGAACGCCCCGAGCTTCTTTCCGCATATGCAGCAATTTGCAGCCATGGCTTCCTCCTTGCGCATGGATTTGTCCTCGCTGTTGGTTAACGACAGTTTATCGCTGTTTCGAAGCCATGATACCACTTTCGAATCGATCCCAACCACATGATCGCCAATCGGCTTCGCGCTACCCGCTTAGCGCTATCACACCCCCACGCTGCAGCGCACTCGGAAAACCGCATGCTCTATCTTCGCGCAGCCCCGCCCCCTTCCGTCTTGCCCGCACGGCCCTGCGCAGCGCAGATTCGCCTTGGCGCTTACGATGCGGGCAGGCCGCGCTTTTCGCGCCACCTCTTGCACCAGCGGTCTATCGTGCGGGCATGGCCCTCGCTGCGGCATCCGATCCGATACGTCTTGCCGTCGCCTCCGTCGTAAACGACGAGGGTCCAGAGGGGCTTCGTGCCCGCCTTGAAGAGGTACCTGTCGCAGCCCGGCCTCTTCTCGACCGTCGTCACGGGGTCGATGAAGGAGTGGAGCACCTTGCGCCCCGGCGTGAACTCGAACAGCACCATGCCCTCGTTCGAGGTCTGCAGAATCAGCGGAGGCTCGGTGCCGTCAGCCTTCCTTCCCTCGACGCTGTACCGCGTGATCGTCATCATGTCCCTGAACTTCATCGTGCCTCCCTTCGGTTCAGCCCCGCCCGCCAAGCAACTCGGCTGTTTCCTAGGCGCTTGCTACCCTGGTTGATCGGATGTACCGCTCGTCCACTTCGACAGCGAACACGACCTGCAGCGGATTTGAAAAACGAGCACGGGGAATCGGCCCGCCCTCGTCAACTATGCTCGCGATGCGCAGGCGCAGGGCTTCGGCCGCGTTCTCGGACGCTTCGCGGATGCTTCCCCCGCCACCAAACGTTCCCTCGAACTGCGGAAAGAACACGAGCCAGTCGCCTTCGACCTGTTCAAGCTTGCCTTCGTAGATGTAGGTTGCCATTCCTCACCCATCCTCTCGCCAAGTGCGTTCGACCGCCAGTCGACATGCCTTCGCCTCTGCCCGCCCATGATGCCGTCCCTTGTGCGACGGCCTGCCAAGACAGCCATCCCCAAGCGGCACAGGACTGAAAGACTTGCCTTAGCCCTCCGGCTCTAATTCTTCTCGCCTTTGAGCGCTTTGATCACTTTCTCGATCTTTTTGGCTTTCGCTTTCTCGTCATCGATATCCTCCACTTCTTCGAGATGCAGGATGAGCAGCCGCCTAAAGGCCTCAAATTCCTTGTTGTTTATATCTTCCATTGGATCTTCCCCTTTTCGGGATGCGAAAGGGCGCTGGCGCTTCGCTTGATTGCCGGTCAGGGCGCCACGGAGGCGGCGATTTGACGACTCGCCGAGAGCTCTTCGGGACCCTCTTCTTTTGCTCCCCTCCGCTTCCATCGGCCCTGCCATTGTAACGTGCAAACAGAGGGTGATCAACTATTGTTTACCGGATGTTTCTTTCCGGAGAGCGTCGGAAGCGACCTCGCCACCGAATCGAGGCGGCAGCCGTGTTCGGCCCTAGCGGCAAGATGCCGCCATCACCCGCGCCCCGCCTCTTCCCGAAACGAAAACGGGGCGCCCGCAAGCGCCCCGTTCTTCGTCATCTTGTCAGCCGCACGGGCGCTTCCGCCCGAGACGCGCCTTACGCCAGCGCCAGGATCGGCGGGGCGGCCTGCTTCTTGCGGCTCAGGACGCCGGGCATCCACACGCCGCCGGGCACGTCCACCTCGATGCCGAACGCCTTGTCGATCAGCGAGCAGTCGCCCTCGCAGATGAAGCGGCTGCCTTCCTCGATGATGTCGGTGACCAGCAGCAGGAAGCTGCGGTAGCCGTTGTCGGCCACGACCTGCTTCATGTAGGCGCGCATCTCGTCCTCGCGCTCCATGACGGCGGCGCTGTCCACCGTTTCGCGCTGGGCGATGAACACCACGTCGTCGCCCACCTGGAACTCCTTCGCGTCGGCCGCCACCAGCTTCTCCACCGGCAGATCAGCCCCGCTGCCGCGGCTCTTGATGACCTGGCGGCCGAACTCAAGCGCCTCCACGCCGGCGATGCCGGCAAGCCACTCGGCCTGGTCGCGGTCGATCTGCGTGGTGGTGGGCGACTTCAGCAGCACGGTGTCGGTCATCAGCGACGACAGCATGACCGCGGCGATGTTTGCCGGCAGCTCGTAGCCGCCGTAGCGGTACAGAAGCGACGCCACCGTGGACGACGAGCCGATAGGCAGGTTGATGAACTGGATGGGGTTGGCGGTGGAAAGGCCGCCGATGCGGTGGTGGTCCACCACTTCCACGATGTCGGCCTCTTCGATGCCGTCGACGGCCTGCAGCAGCTCGTTGTGGTCGACCAGGACGACCTTCTGGCCAGGCTCCACGCGCTCGATGAGCTCGGGCTCCTCGACACCTTGGGACTGCAGCACCCAGGCCGTCTCGGGAGGCAGCGGCCCCAGGCGGACCGGCTTGTACACGGCCTCGGGCTCGCCGGCGCCCGCCGCTTTGCGGGCGAGCTGGTTCTTCAGGTACGCGTAGCCGACAGCCGCGCAGATGGCATCGTTGTCGGGGTTCTTGTGCCCCACGACGATGATGGTTTCCGCCATGTCCGGTCCTTTCCATAGCCTATCGTCCGAAAGCGCCCCGTCCGCCGCCCCCGTCCGAAGAGGACCCGGCAGCGCCAGGACGCGCACGCGCTGCAAGTATAGCCCTGCGCGGCGAAGCGCAAGGGCGAACGACCCCGTCCTCCGACGAACCCGCCCAACCTCGGGGCGAAAGGCGGCCTGCCACGCAAAGAGACCGCCTGCTGCGGCCGACCAACCGGGTCCCCGCATGCGCAAATTCCGGCTTGGAAGCGCTTTCGCAACGCACCTCCGCGCAGCGCGGCGAAGCGGCAGCCGCTACCGAAAACCCCTCCGGTACGCTACCATGGATGCGCTTTGGAAGATCGCCCCGGCCCCGCGCGGCGGAGGCGGAAACGCAAGGAGGACGCCCATGGAGCCTTTGGGCCTGCGCGACATCATCGGACCGATCATGGTGGGGCCCTCCAGCTCGCACACCGCAGGCGCGCTGCGGATCGCGCGCATGGCGCGGCGGCTGCTGTCCGCGTCGCCCGTGCGCGCCGACATCACGCTGTACGGGTCGTTTTCGCACACCGGCTGCGGGCACGGCACCGACAAGGCGCTGGTTGCGGGCCTTTTGGGCATGGAAGCCGACGACCTGCGCATCCGCGACTCGTTCTTTTTGGCGAAGGCGTCCGGGCTGGAGTTCTCGTTCGAGCACGCAAGCGACGCCGAAGCCGAGGCGGCGGGGACCGACCACCCCAACACGGTGGACATGCGCATCACCGACGCGGACGGCGCCGTGCTGGAGGTACGCGGCGTGAGCGTGGGCGGCGGGGCGGCGGCCATCCGGCGCATCGATGGCGTGGACGT
The DNA here is from genome assembly GCA_018710945.1 of Candidatus Aphodovivens avistercoris. Classification (GTDB taxonomy): domain Bacteria; phylum Actinomycetota; class Coriobacteriia; order Coriobacteriales; family Eggerthellaceae; genus Aphodovivens; species Aphodovivens avistercoris. Next base: position 28,529 of record DVIW01000027.1, read on the forward strand.
GGACATCTCGGGCAAGCGCACGAGCGTGGTGGTGAGCCAGCGGGACGAGCGCGGCGTGCTGGCCCACATCGCGCGCTGCCTGGCCGACGCGCAGGTGAACATCGCCACCGTGCGGCTGTACCGCACGCGCCGCGGCTCCGACGCCTTCACCGTGATGGAAGTCGACGGCGCGGTGCCCGCCAGCGCGAAGGAGGCCATCGCGGCCAACCCCGGCGTGACGGCGGTGCGCATCATCCCCGCCGACGCGCCGGAGGGGGCCGCAACAGCGGAAGCCCTGACCGACGCGCAGGTGGAAGCCGCCGAGGCGCGGTTCGCCGACAGCGACTTCACCACTGGAGAAGAGCTGCTGGCGCTGTGCCGTCGGCGCAGCTGCACCATCGCCCAAGCCATGGCGGAGCGCGAAGAGGCGCTTTCCGGCCTGGACGGCGCGGGGGCAGGAACCGATGAGTACCTTGCGCGGGCGCTCGACGTGATGCGCGCCTCTACCGAAGGGCCGCTCTCCCACCCCGAGCAGTCCATCGGCGGGCTGATCGGCGGCGAGGCGCACGACACCGCCTTCGCCTGCGCGCGCCCCGACGCGGTGGTGGACGGCATCGCCGCGGACGCGATGGTGCGCGCGATGGCCGTGCTGGAGACGAACGCCTGCATGGGGCGCATCGTTGCCACGCCCACGGCGGGATCATCGGGCGTGCTGCCCGGCGTGCTGTTCGCCCTGCAGAACGCGAAGGGCTATGGCGACGAAACACTGCGGAAGGGCGTGCTGACGGCGGCGGCCGTGGGCTACCTGGCGGCGCGCAACGCCACCGTGTCGGGGGCGGAAGGCGGCTGCCAAGCCGAGGTGGGAACGGCGGCCGCCATGGCCGCAGCCGCGGCGGTGGAGATGGCCGGCGGCGCGCCCGAAACGGCGCTCGATGCCGCATCGAACGCGCTGTGCGCCCTGATGGGACTCGTGTGCGACCCGGTGGGCGGCTTGGTGGAGGTGCCCTGCCAGAAGCGCAACGGCTCTGCGGCGGCCGTGGCGCTCACCTGTGCCCAGGTGGCGCTGGCGGGCGTGCCGAACCTCGTGCCCTTCGACGAGACGCTGGCTGCGATGGACGCCGTGGGACGCACGCTGCCCGCCTCCCTACGCGAGACCGCCCTGGGCGGCATCGCCGCCGCCCCGGCTGCCTGCGCCTGGTGCGGCCAGGGCTGCGAGGGATAGCAGACGGGCTTGGGGCGCTGCGCGAGCGCATGGTGCAGTTGACGGCGAGCGACCGCATCGCCAACCTTCCCGCGCCCCTCCACCTTGCCGCCTGCCTTGACGAGTATTTGAACCTGAACTGATGCGCCGCTGGGCTGGCGCCCCGCGTTTCGCCTGCGCTGATTCAGCGGCGCAGGCGGACGGCGTAGCGGCCGTGGGCGGCGAGGGCGTAGAAGCGGTTGCGAATGGATGCGAGCGCGGCGAGCTCGCAAAGGGCGCCGATGGCGAGCGCAACGCGAGCGACGGCCGTCGCTGCGGGTGGCGCCGACGCCGCCATCGTCGCATCGCCGCCGAACAGCGCTACCGCAAGCGCGACGAACGCGCAGAGTACCGCTGCGGCGGCAAGCGCCCGATAGGCGCGCGGAAAGCCGCCGAACTCGGCCACCTTCTCGCACGCAGCTCGCACGCGTGGGGCATCCTCCCGCACCGCGAGGTCGGCGACGCGGCGGATGCGATGAGCCCACGCAACCTTCAGCACGACAGCGGACAGCACCGCGCCGCCCGCCGCACCGACGGCGCACCATGCGAGAAGCATCGCCGACGCGCCCGCGCCGCCGCACGCGGCCACCGCCGCAGCCACGGCGGCGCCCGCTCCCAGCGCGCCGCCCACGAGCTCGATGAGCGTATCCGGCCCATTCCACGCGGGCTGCCCGTGCACGCAGTACGCCCGCGCGATCACTGCAAGCAGCAGCGCGCCCGCAAGCGCCGCGCAACCGTTGAGCACCGCAGCAGCGACCGCGCCACCTCCCGCCGTGCTCGCGCCGAGCCACAAAAGCACGAGCACCCAGAACGCCGACACGGCGAGGATCTCGCGCGAGAGCCACGAGCGACGCCAGTTCGCAAGCGATCGCGGCGCCCGCAAGGGGCGCGCCAAGTGCGCAACAGACGCGAGCATGCCGGCGCTCACGAGCGCGAACGCAGCCGCCGCAAGCGCCGTCTGCACGCCGGTTGGCACAAGGCCTGCCCGCGCCGCCCACGCGAGCGCAAGCGCGAACACGCTCACGCCCACCGCCGCAGGCGCGAACAGCGTGAAGCAGATGAGGGGGATCTCGCTGCGTCCCTCATCTGCCGCAGCCCGCATTCCCTGCGCGACCGCCCGCGTTCGCGCCTCCGCGCACGCTTCCCCGTCCGTCATCATTCGCTTCCGCATGTCCTAGCCGTGCAGCGCCTTCGCAGGCAGGCCCCGCTTCTGCACCTGACGCGCGGCCTTCGCGCGGCGGTCGCCTTCGATCTCGTCCACCGGCCCAAACGTGAGCGCGCCGCCGCAGCAGTTCTCCACGCAGGCAGGCTGCAGCCCCGCGCGCAAACGTTCGATGCACAGATCGCACTTTTGCATGAGGCCGTCGCGGTCGAACTGCGGCGCGCCGAACTCGCACGCCCACGAGCAGTAGCGGCAGCCGATGCACTTGTCGCGGTCGACGAGCACCGCACCGAACTCCGGTTCGCGATAGATGGCCTTCGCGGGGCACACCGCCAGGCAGTCGGGCGAGCCGCAGTGCATGCACGCCATCGAGACGTACTGGATGGGGCTGCCGCCGCGAACGGGGTCGACGGGGCTGTCGGGGTCGAGCAGCATTACCACCGAGCGGTAGCGCGGACCCTTCTCGCCCGGCGCTTCCTGCGCGTGCGGGCGCAGGTCGTGAACGGACTTGCAGGCAACTTCGCAGGCGAAGCACTGCGCGCAGCGGTCGGCGTTGAAGTGGATCGCGTACTGCATGCTAGGCCTCCTTCCCCTCGACGAACGCGCTTGCGCCGGTGCCGGCGCCAGCCTCAGCACCGGCGCCCGCACCCGTCCCGCGACCGAACAGCCGCGCGAGCAGCCCACCGGGTTTGCCCGCCGCAACGCCGCCCGCTGCGGGCGCGCGGCCCGTCGGCCCGTCGATCTTCTCGATCTTCCCCAGGCACGCCGTGTAGTTCGCCTGGCTCGAGATGGGGTCGAGGTCGTCGTCGATTCCAAGCTCGTTGTAGTTGGCGTCCGCCCAGCCGCCGGGCACGTACACCCAGTCCTCGCGCAGGATGGGCGTCACCTCGGCGCGCATCTCGATGGAACCGCGCGGCGAGCTGATGCGCAGCCAGTCGCCGTCGGCGATGCCCAGCTCGGCGGCACGGCGCGTGTTCACCATCGCGCGCCCCTCGGGCTGCATCTCGCGCAGCCACGGGATAGTGCGGCGCTGCTCGTGCACGTACATGGGGCCGGAACGCCCCGTGAACAGCACGTAGGGAAACTCGCGGGCCACTTCCGGCTTGCTGCGCGGCGACTCCGAGCTGTCCTCCCAGTTGGGAAGTGGGTCGAACCCGTTTTCCGCCAGCACCTCGGAGTAGATGTTCGCCACCCCGCCCGGCGCGCGGAAGCCCGTCTTCTCGTAATCGCGCAGCGTGATGCGCGCAAAGTCGATGCCGTGCGGGCGCTCGCGCAGCTGCGCGTAGGTGATGCCCGCGGGCTTCAGGTCCTCGTCGATGTACCACGCGATGTCGTGCGTGGGGAACTCGTCGGTGAAGCCGAGCGCGCAGCCGAGCTCGATCATGATCTGCGAGTCGGGCAGCGCCTCGCCCACCGTGGCCGTCTTCTGCCGCAGCGTCACCTCGGGGTAGCCGCAGTTGAACCACTCGGGCTCGGTGCGCTCAAGGTAGGTGGCGGCGGGCAGCACGAGGTCGGCCAGCTGGGCCGTCTCGCTCAGGTACGGGTCGATGACGCACAGGTAGCCCGCCTTCTCGAACGCCGCCGTGGTCACCTTCGGCTGCGGCTGCGTGACGACGGGGTTCGCGCCCTGCACGATGCAGACGGCGATCTTCCCCTCGTGCATCATGCGCAGCGCGTCGGGCGTGGACAGCAGGCCCTGGCCGCCAAACAGCAGCGGGTAGCGCGACTCGGGCGGGTTGTAGGGCGGAACGTGGAACATCATGGTGGGATGCTCGGGTGCGAAGTCGGGCAGCACGTGGTCGATCAGCGTGAAGTTGGGGTTGCGCGGCGGGCTTTTCGGCGTGAACAGGTCGCAGCCCTCGCGGTCGAGGTGTCCCGTGATGATGCGCAGGATGCAGATGGCGCGCGTGGTCTGCACCACGTTCACGCGTCCCTCGAGCCCGTGCCCCGTGGTGATGGACGCGCGCGGCGTGGTGGCGTACTCGCGGGCGAGCGCGCGGATGACGTCGGCCGGAACGCCGCAGATGGGCGCCGCCCATTCGGGCGTGTAGGCCTGGCCGAGCCTGTTGTCGCCGGCGAGGTGCGCGGCGAGCCGCTTGAGCCCGGGGTCGTTGGTGTAGGCGTCCACGAACGCACGGTCCCACAGGCCTTCGTCCGCCACGACGTAGAGCAGCGCGAGGGCGAGCGCCAGGTCGGTGCCGGGCTCCACCTGCACGAACTGGTCGGCATGTGCGGCAAGGTGGAAGTGCAGCGGGTCGACGACCACGAGCTTCGCCCCGCGCTCCTGCGCGTCGTAGATGGTGCGCAGCGAGGGCGCACACGAGAACGCCGGCTGCTTGCCCCAGTAGATCATGAGGTCGACGTTGGCGAAGTCGCAGAACGAGGGCATGCCGCCGTAGGTCATGCCCTCGGTGACGGCGCGCGGCACGAAGCACTCGGACGCACCCATGCCTACCTCGACGCCCACGCAGTGCGCGAGCCGCTGCGTCATGTCGTAGGAGAAGCCCCAGCCGCACGCCTGGCCGCGGATGAACGAGACCGACCATGCCCCGCGCTCGGCGACGGCCGCCTTGATGCGGTCGGCGAGCGCGGAGAGCGCCTCGTCCCAGCTGATGCGCTCGAAGCGGCCGGAGTGGCGATCGCCAACGCGGCGCAGCGGATGCAGCACGCGGCGCGGGTCGTGCGCAATCTGCGGGCCGGCAAGGCCCTTCGAGCAGAGCGCCCCCTGCGTCTTGCGGTGCCCCGGCGCGCCGTGCGTGCGCACGATCTGGCCGCCCTTCACCTCCACGAACATCGGGCACATGTTGTGGCAGCCCCCGCACACCGACGGCACGGTGACGGACCCGTCGACGTTGACGACGGCAACGCCCGCGCCCTCCGGCGACTCCGCGCCCCCATACGCCCCGTGATCGGCAACCTCGAAGATGGATTCGCCCATGACAACCGCCCCTCTCCTCCAACGACGATGCGCACACCACGATTGTCGCAGCCCCCAAGCCCCCGCGCAACAGGATAAAGCGCAGAAACGGGAGCGGCAACGCGTGTCCGTCCGCGCTTTCAAAACCGGATGCTCCGCGCCCGTTTTCCGCAAAGCGTCCCGGACGGCTTTCCTGCAAGCTTCCGCACGGAGGCTGCCAATGGCGCTGGCAACGCCAAGATCTGCCTGGCGCCGAATCCAGCCTGCCTGGCGCTTAGCGAAGGAAGAACGTGAGTTTGCCGCGCATGCTTTCCTGGCCCTTCAGCACCTCGGCGAGGCGCTTGCGGTAGTAGGTCAGGCCGTTGGCGATGTCCAGTCGCAAGCCGCGCTCTGCAAGCTGGTAGAGTTCAAGCGCGCGGAAGGGATCGTAAGGCGCGCCGTAGCGCGTATTCTCCTCGTCGCCGATGAACCCTGCCACGCGAAGCGCCGCCTGCGAGGCGTTGGCGAGGTCGCCCCGCTGCTGAGCGACGGAGAGGCTGCGCTCGTAGAGGCGGTAGGCCAGCGCCTTGTCGGAACCGCCCAGCCTACCCCGGCTGTGGATGTCGCCCATCTTGTAGATGGCCTCGGGCGCGTTGTCCAGCGCGGCGGCCTTGGCGTATTGCAGGTAGGCTTTGCGCTGGTCGCGCTCGCCATTGCGCCCGTATTCGTAGATGTAGCCCAAGTTGATGATCGACTGGATCTCGCCAAGCTCTTCGCCCCGCTCGTACCATTTCTGCGCGGCGGCGTAGTCTTGCCCCACGCCCTCGCCGTTGTAGTAAAGCGCGCCAAGCTCCGTGGCGCAGGGACCATTTCCGCAGACGGCACCGTATTCCAGCCCCATCGTGAGGGCTTTCGCGAACGCGCGGGAGCACCCAAGCAGTCGCCCGTGCTTCTGCACGCCGGCGGCAAGGGAGCCGAAGTTCCGAAAGAGAACAGCGCGGGCGACGTCTGCGCACGCCCCCGCCTCCTCTACGTCGTCAATGAAAGGCTTGCCGTCGGAGGTGCCGCAGTCCGCCAAACGATGCAGCCAGGCGAGGTCTCCTTCGGAAAAGTAGGCGCGCGGCGAAGGCTTGCCCGCCTCCGCGCGCGTGAATTTCGCGCCGCATTCCCGGCATTCGAAGCTGGGCATCTCCTTGCCCGGCGTGATGCAGCATCCGCCCAAGACCACTTCGCCCGCGTCGATCTGGCGCTTGAGCTCGTCGGTGAGGGCGGGATACCCGTACAGGATGCTCGCAACGTCTGCAGAGCCGCATGCCGGGCATTTCGCCTTGTCGTCGCTCATGGCAAAAGCCTCCTTCGAAACGATGCCCCGCCGAACCGCCAGCCAAGGGAGGGCGAAACGATATGCACATGGATTATAGCTTGGCGGAATTGCGCAGATCGGCTGAGGAGCGGAAGAGGGGCGCCTCGCTTGCGACACTGCACCTTTCCGTGTTCCATGACTACCAAACGCAACCGTTCGCAAGCCGGTCAAGAAAGGCGGCCCCTACTTGAAATAGCCAACGGTTTCCGGAAAAGTCCCGTTCCGCTGGATCTCCAAAGCGATCTTGAAAATAAGATCCCACGCCTGCACGTCTACTCCATCATCGCCCGCAAGCGAGCAGTTTGTGCAGTTCTCCACGCCCAACGATCCGTCGGCGAGCATTTTTCCAAAGTCAACGTTCTCGACGAACAAGAGAGGAATCCCTTCTGGATAGCGCTTCGTTTTCTTCGGAACGTGCGCCGACGCGATTGGCTCCAGTTCGATGTAAATCTGCCCATCTTCTTTCGGATCATTGTCCAACCTGTTCAGATTCTCGCACTTGTATACGTAAAGGGCGCTTTTCTCATCTTTCAGAACAAGGCGGGCAAAGCCCCCGTATCCCAGACTCATGAGCCCCTCCTTCCCCGAAAAGCCTGGCCCTCCGTCAAAGTATAGCGAGGCCGAAATACGTCCATGTCCATAAAACCCGTTGTGTTAGACCACTTTGGATAAGTGTCCTGCACGCAGTACACGCGACGGGGCCCCGGTTGCGACAATTCCATCATCAGGAGAGATGGAGGTTGCAATGGAAGACGTGCTCACCCAGCTGACGAGGCA